>JBAQJF010000001.1:0-1797 GCA_049300195.1 Terriglobales bacterium
GTCTCATCCAATAGCTACTCGCGATCAACGCAGTCCGGAAGTTGACTCGAAACGCTGGGGTGGGGGCGAAGCCGACCGGACCGTTGACAAGGATTGTCGGCAGCTCTCGAATCAGCCGCGGGACGAGAACCGCCTAAAAGGCGAGTTGCATCACTAATCTCGGATGGCCGAGCCAAATGAACTGATCCGGGTCAACGCCATCCAGGAGCCGCTTGAGAAGCTGGCCAACACGCTGGTTTAAACCCTGATGCGCGAGGGGACGAGGCATGCGCTGCAGCAGCTCGGCCATATCGTCGGGGATGACCGGTGATCTGTGAGGATCGTAAAACTGCAAAACGGCCTGACTCAAAACACGCGATAGCCACGATGGCATCACGTGTGCTCTATCGAAGGCATGAAACAACGGTTTCTTCTTGTCTCTTCTGCGACCCTGTTCTTGGGTAGCACCGCCGCCTTCTTCCTATTCGTGCCGCTCATGTCGATTGCGACCATCGTATTGATTCTGGGCGGATTAATGCTGATGTTCTGCCTTGGGTTCCAAGCCGGAGTCCAGGAGATGGTGGTGCTGGACGGCGTCGACGAATCTGGCGTTGTGCCTCCATTAGCGTAAGCTTCTTCCGGTGTGAGGTGAAAATATCGAAATGAAACGGAATCAGATCGAAAACACCTGGCGCGAGCATCTTGTCGGTAAACCGCAGGATCGCTATGGACTGACACCCGAACATGCACGGCTTCGAGCCGACCTGTGGTTGCGGTGGATCAGAGAGCGAGCCGGGCCTCAATCCGAACAATCGAGAGGCCTCGGCCGTCGGAAGAAACGCTAGGTTTGTCGCGGCCGACCCGGACTCACCCAGTTCTGACCACTGGCCGCCGTGCGACTCTATATCGTTACTTTAGTTCGCCGCTCATCATGCAAGTCCGATTCGGTGGCGCACCAGGCGGCGGGCGCGCAGGAGCCGGATCCGAATCGCGGTCCTACTGGCTCCGAGAGAGGCAGCAAGTTCTCCCGTTGTGAAGTCATGCAACAAATGTTTGAAGAGGACCTCCTCGCGTGGATGACATCTTTTGACGATACTGGCCGCATCGATGGCCGCGCAGTCCACTCCGATTTGCCCCGACACTTCCTTGAGAGGCGCCTCAAACGCATCCCGGCGAATTGCCTGGCGCAATTCATTGAAAGCAATGGCGTTCACCCAGGGTCCCACCAACCGATCGTCGCGCAATTGAGTAAGCCGCTCCCAGCCCTTGGTCCATGCCGCCTGGGCGACCTCTTCCGCTCGATCGCAGGATGCCCCGCGAGACTGCAGAAAACGAATCGTGCGCGCGAACCCTTTGTGAAACGCTTCCCCGTATCCTTCTCGCGTCATCTTTGATTTTTCCGGGCAGGCAAGACATGCTCAGACGCGCTTGCGCCCTGAGCGATCATGGGGATCAGGCGCCCCTTTGGCTCCCCCGGTATCGTGAAACAGAAGGTTGTTCCCACCCCGAGTTCCGACTCTACCCAGATCGAACCCGACATCCCTTCAAGGATCTGCTTGCACACCGCCAGGCCGAGACCCGTGCCCGGAATCTCGTGATTTACGAGACGCGTGAAAGGTGAGAAGATGCGGTCCTGGTTCTCCGGCGCGATGCCCACACCGTTGTCTTTGATCTGGATAAGCCAGTCCGACCCGCGCCGCGCGGCAGTGACGTGAATCTTGACGGCGCGCAGGCTCCGATATTTCAGTGCGTTGCTCAACAGGTTCTGGAAGAGACGTACCAGGTGATTATGGTTGCCTTGGACGGCGGGCAACCAAT
>JBAQJF010000002.1:0-9986 GCA_049300195.1 Terriglobales bacterium
ACCGCCTCCATCAGAGCGTCAATCTGCTTCTCCCACTTTTCTTCGCCATTCAAAGCCCCTAAAGCCGACAGCCGCACCACCGGCACATCGTCGCCCGGGAACTTGTAGCTCTTCAAGAGTTCACGTACTTCAAGCTCAACCAGGTCGAGCAACTCGGGATCGTCCACCGCATCGCACTTGTTCAGCGCGACGACGATATACGGCACACCGACCTGACGAGCCAGGAGCACGTGCTCGCGCGTCTGCGGCATTGGACCGTCGGTCGCAGCCACAACCAGAATCGCTCCATCCATCTGCGCCGCGCCCGTAATCATGTTCTTGATGTAATCCGCGTGGCCCGGACAATCGACGTGCGCATAGTGCCGGTTCGCCGTCTCATACTCGACGTGCGCCGTCGCGATGGTGATTCCACGCGCCTTCTCTTCCGGAGCGTTGTCGATCGAATCGAACGACCGGAACACGATCTTCGGATTGTGCTTCTGCAAAACCTTGGTGATCGCCGCCGTCAACGTCGTCTTGCCGTGATCGATGTGACCAATCGTCCCCACGTTGCAGTGCGGCTTATTGCGGTCAAATTTTTCTTTCGCCATAACTCAGCTCTTAGCTCCTAGCCTTTAGCTTAAAATCCAGATCCCTCGCTTACGCTCGGGATGCCCGCTGCGGGCTCCCGCTTCGCTCACGCCCGCAAAACGCGGTCACTTCGTAGTCGTCTTCCCCTGCGTCTTGGCGATAATCTCCTCCGCCACTGACCTCGGGGCTTCTTCATAGCGCGCGAAATGCATCGAGTATTCGGCGCGCCCCTGCGTCGACGAACGCATATGCGTCGCATAACCAAACATCTCCGCCAGCGGCACGATCGCCTTGATCACCTGTGAACCGGCACGATGCTCCATGCCTTCAATGCGTCCGCGGCGCGAACTTAGGTCGCCCATGATCGCGCCCGCAAAATCTTCCGGCGTTACCACTTCGACTGCCATCACGGGCTCGAGAATCACCGGGCTCGCCTTGCGCGCGGCTTCTTTGAACGCCATCGAACCGGCAATCTTGAACGCCATTTCGTTCGAATCGACATCGTGATAACTGCCGTCGTAAAGCGTCGCCTTGATATCGACCATGGGATAGCCGGCGAGAACTCCGCCTTCCATCGCTTCCTGCATGCCCTGGTCGATCGGCTTGATGTATTCCTTCGGCACCGTGCCGCCAACGATGTCGTTGATGAACTCGTAACCCTTGCCCGGCTCGTTCGGATCGAGATAAATCTTGGCGTGTCCGTACTGGCCGCGCCCACCGGTCTGGCGAATGTACTTGCCTTCGGCTTCGGCGTGCTTGCGAATGGTCTCGCGATACGCGACCTGCGGCTTGCCGACATTCGCTTCGACTTTGTATTCGCGCATCATGCGGTCGACAATGATCTCGAGGTGCAACTCGCCCATGCCGCTGATGATGGTCTGTCCGCTGTCGGGATCGGTGTGAACTTTAAAGGTAGGATCTTCCTGGGCCAGCTTGGCAAGCGCCATGCCCATCTTTTCCTGGTCGGCTTTTGTCTTCGGCTCGACCGCAACCGCAATCACCGGCACTGCAAACGAAATCGACTCCAGCGTGATCGGATGCTTCTCGTCGCAAATCGTGTCGCCCGTGCCGACATTCTTCAGTCCCACGACCGCGCAGATATCGCCCGCCAGAATTTCCTGAATGTCTTCGCGCTTGTTGGCGTGCATCTTGAGCAGGCGGCCAATGCGCTCGTGCCGCTGGGTGCGCGAGTTCATGACCGACTCGCCCGACTTCAACTGCCCGGAGTACACGCGAATAAATGTCAACTGGCCGACAAACGGGTCGGCCATAATTTTGAACGCCAGCGCCGAGAACGGTTCTTTGTCGTCAGCTTTGCGCGTAAGCTCTTTGCCGTTTTCGGGATCGACGCCGTGTGTTTCGGGCGTATCGAGCGGCGAAGGCAGGTAATCGACCACCGCGTCGAGCAGCGGCTGTATACCTTTATTCTTAAACGCCGTTCCCACGACCACCGGAAAAAGCTTGAGCGCGATCGTCGATTTGCGCAGCGACGCCTTCAGTTCGTCGGCCGAAATCGCTTCGCCTTCCAGAAATTTGTGCAGAATCTCGTCGTCGTTTTCGGCAACGGTTTCGACCAGTTGGGTGTGGAACGCCTCCGCTTTTTTCTGCAACTCAGGCGGAATCGGCCCCGTCAGATATTCCGCGCCGATAGATTCATCTTCCCAGATGATCGACTTCATCTCGACCAGATCGATGACGCCGCGAAATTTGTCTTCTTGTCCGATGGGAATCTGAATCGCGACCGGCTTTGCGTTGAGGCGCTTGCGGAGGGTATCGACGGCATGCTCGAAATCGGCGCCCATCTTATCGATCTTGTTAATAAAACAAATTCGCGGCACGCCGTACTTATCGGCCTGGCGCCAGACTTTTTCCGACTGCGGCTGCACGCCATGCACAGCGTCAAACACCGCGACCGCGCCATCGAGCACGCGCAGCGAGCGTTCGACCTCAGCCGTAAAATCCACGTGGCCGGGCGTATCGATAATATTGATGCGAATGTCGCGCCAGGTGCAGGTCGTAGCGGCGGAGGTGATGGTGATGCCGCGCTCCTGCTCCTGCTCCATCCAGTCCATGATGGCCGTGCCCTCGTGGACCTCGCCGATACGGTGCGTCTTTCCCGTATAAAACAGGATGCGCTCCGTCGTCGTGGTCTTACCGGCATCGATGTGGGCCATGATGCCGATGTTCCTGCAACGTTCTAACGGGACTGTTCTGGGCACGACTTCTTTACTCTTTCTGGGCTCTGACCGCTTATTTCGTAATTTTGTAATCGGGTAATTTGGTAATTTAACGGCGACTGCTGCCGCGGGTTCTAAAAATTGCAAAATTACCCGATTACCAAATTACAAAATCTCTACCACCTGTAATGCGCGAACGCCTTGTTCGCTTCCGCCATGCGATGCACATCTTCCTTCTTCTTGATGGCAGCGCCTTTTCCGTTCGCGGCGTCGAGCAACTCATTCGTCAACTTGTCGATCATTCCTTTTTCGCCGCGGCCGCGCGCATAGCTCACGATCCAGCGGATCGCCAGCGCCGTCCGCCGGTCGGGCGCAACTTCGATCGGCACCTGATAGTTCGCGCCGCCGACGCGCCGCGTCTTCACTTCGAGCAGCGGCTTCGCGTTCTCGACCGCTTTGGTGAACAGCTTCAAAGGCTCGTCGCCGCCCTTTTCCTGCAACTTGGTGAGCGACTTATAAAAGATGTTCTCGGCCGTCGACTTCTTGCCCTGCCACATCATCGAGTTGATGAACTTCGTCACCAGGTCCGATCCATAGATCGGATCAGCCTCGACCGTCCGTTTCGGGGTATGTCCTTTTCTCGGCATGCTTCTCAGCTCTCAGCTTTGATTTCGAAAATGTTTCTTGCTTCGCGTCCTATGCTTTCTTCGCGCGCTTCGTCCCGTACTTCGAGCGCCCCTGGTTCCGTCCCGCGACGCCAGTCGCATCGAGCGTCCCGCGCACCACGTGATAGCGCACGCCCGGCAAATCCTTGACACGGCCGCCGCGGATGAGCACAATCGAGTGCTCCTGGAGGTTGTGGCCGACGCCTGGAATGTAGGTCGTCACTTCAATTCCGTTGGTCAGGCGAACGCGCGCCACTTTCCGCAGCGCCGAGTTCGGCTTCTTCGGCGTCTGCGTGTACACGCGCGTGCAAACCCCGCGCTTCTGCGGACACGATTGCAACGCCGGACTCGCCGTCTTATAGCGCGGGCTAGTTCTTCCGAATTTCACCAGCTGATTAAAAGTTGGCACTCTCGCCACTCCCAGACGCGGCAGGCCGCGTCTACCGCACAAATTTCCGCAGAGACGAGGGCTTCCCTCATCTCGCTTCTGGCACAGGCTGATGCGCCCAGCCATACTCTCCCGCATGGCTTTTTACTGAAATGCCGGACGGTGAGAAATTTTCGGTTTCCCGTACTAAATCGCCGACGACGGTGACGCCACGCCTATCCTTAATAGTCCAAGGTTCGGAGGCGCTCCGTTTCGTCTGCTTGTCCCACATAGCCTCGCGTGATCCCATTCCACTTGGGCGCCAAGGTTTTCGCAGGACTTTTCAGCGAGGGCGTCCCGATCTCACGTTCGATCGAGCCGGTGTATCTTTAAAGCTCAGCCAGAACTACCCCGGAGCTCATCTTCAACGCAGGTTGCGCATCGGACGAGACAGCCGTCTACAGGCAAGCCAGACTTTACTCGCGGAACCTTAAGATAATAACAACTCGTCAGCACATCGTCAACCACTCGACGATGCATCGAAGAAAAGAGGTCACCGGTCACGGGTCACCGGTCACAGGTCTCCAGCAATCGAGTGATCATAGTCATTGAGTCCAGTTGGACAAGTTCGTAGCATTGATTTTTGTGCACAAACCCCTATGACCAGTGGCCTGTGACCCGTGACCTGCTTCACCGCTCTTGCTCAATACACCTATGACCTTCTACACTGGCAGTTTTCCAGCCAACATTTCACTCGCCTCCGGACACGGAACGCGGGGAGGGTTCATGCGTCGTTGCGTTACCGTCTTCTTATTAATAGTGGCGATCTCGTTCGCCTTAGCCCTCACAGCTTGCCTCGGCAAGAACACCCCGAACCCCGGTGGCCAGGGAGTGTCGAGTGTCACTCTTAGCCCAAGCGCTAATTTTTCAATGGATGTCGGAGCCACGCAGGTCTTCTCTGCCACCGCCAGAAATGCCGGCGGAGGCATCATTGTGGGTGCCACTCAGTTCTTAGTCTCCGTACCGGCCGGTGGAAGCAATCCCGCACCGCTCTCGGTCGCGAGCAATGGCAACGGATGCGCCGGAACATGGGACGCCGCCGTGGCGATTTGCACGGCCGGCCAACCAGGAGTCGCTATTGTGACCGCCGTAGTCGACGGAGTCAGCAGCCCGCCCACCACCGTTTACGTGCATCAGCACGTGGACAGTCTCCAGGTCTCGGAACTTCAAACCACGCCGACTTCCACCTCCTGCTATCAAACGGGACCTTGCTGCTCGAACGGCCAAACCTGGCTCTATCAGGGCCTCGCCTACCACGATGGCATCGACATAACCAGTACCGTCGGCCAGTTGACCTGGCAATCGACCAATACCGGTGTGCTTACGGCAGCCACCTATCTTCCCCCAGATCAGCCCAACGTGCTCAACGATGTTCAAATTACCGGCGGCAATCCGGGCATCACGCAGCTTTACGCGTTGGTCTCTGGAACCAGCAGCAATCCGACGCAGATTACTACCTGCCTGGTGCAGTACATCCGGGTGCGTGCCGAGGGACTCGAAGGCGATTCGGTCACGGTTAACAGCGGAACTAACGTGGCCATTGACGCTACCGCCGTCGACACCCTGGGGTACACTCTGAGCAAAGCTCCGCTGACCTGGAGCACGGATAACCCCGAAGTCGTCTCCTTTGGCACTCCCAACAACTCGACCGGCACCAATAACGCAACCTCGCGCAACAATATTGGCGGAGCGAATGTCAGCGTCTCCTGCACGCCCCCGACCTGCAACATTGGAGTCGTGCCCGGACTGCCTGTCTATGCAAGCGACGGTCCGCTGCCCACTGGTTTGCAGGGCTTTGGCGTGATCTCCATCGACGTCGCGGCCGGCACCCAGCCGGTTAACTACGTGGCTTGGGCGGCTACCGACCAGTGTGCGGATGTCTCGGGCTGCACCAGCGTCCTATTCCAGATCACACCCTCAACCACCAGCAATCCCATCACAGCTACGGCATTCGCGTCACGGACTCCCAATTCCATCAAGTTCAACTATCAAGCCGGATCGCGGCTGTACATCGGGAGCGAAGAGGGCCTGATGTACCTGGATGTCTCCGCGAACCCCACGGTCACAGATGTTTCTCCCTCCACAAGCCCATGCAATGTTTCCTTGTGCGGCAAGGTGCTGGCGATTTCCAACGATGGCAAACAGGTTGTCGTCTCGGACGATGTTTCTCCGACCCCGCAGGTGTACCTCTACAACTCCGCCCCGGCCAGCGGAAGCAGCGGCGTGACCGATCTCGTTCTGCCCGGCACCGGAGGCAAGAGCAGCCCGGATGTTGCGACTTCAGCCGCATTCTCGAACGACCAGTCCAAGATTTTTATCCTGACCCGGGGCGGAAGCCTGTACGTTTACTCGACGGTCGATGCGCTCGCGCAGGTCACGCTTCCCTCGCAGAGCACCGACTGCGCGATTTTTACGTGCGCCGCATTTTCCGCCGACGGCAGCTTTGCCTACGTGATCGGCTCGTCGGGCGGGGCGGGAACGATTTCGGCATTCTCGACTTGTTCGACGCCGGGTGTGCCCAGCACGGAACTTGGGAGCATTGGAACAGCCGGCGTCCCTCTTGAGGTTTTCCCTTCGCCGAATCTGCCTTCAACCGACGGGTACATAAGCCAGAATGTTTTCGTCCTCGAACCACCCAACCTCCAGGTTTTCACGGCGAACTTTACCCAGACTCCCAATTCCCAGAATCAATTCATGTGCAACGTTCCCATCGCTCCTCCCAACCCACCCTTGCCTTTCCTCAGCGCGGGAGCCACCTACAATCTCGGCCAGGGAAAATTCGTTCCTCTATATGCGCGCCTGGTGGGAGACGGCAGCGAGTTCATCGTGGTCGGTCAAAATATCCCGGCGGTGCTGGTCTTTAACGTCGCCAGCGGCACCACCACCGCGGTTCACCTGGAGCGCCTGGGTTATTCCAACATCTTTCCTTACGCCGCGTCGGCCAACAGCGACGGCAGCCAGGTCTATGTGGCCGCTTGCGATCAGTTCCAGAACAACGACCCGACGCAGGCCTGCCTGGCTGGTTCAGTACACGTTGTGAGCACTCAGGGGCTGGGCGACTATCAGCAAGTCCCCTACATCAACAACACCACCAACAACATGTGCAATAACCTGGGCGGAGACCAAGCCCTCTGTGTGTCAGATCTGGTAGCCATCAAGCCGAACTGAGGGAAGAAGATCAGGTTTGAGGTTCGAGGTCAGAGGTTCCAGATCACGGGTTCGAGATCAGGGATTACCGCCTGAGAACTCCACAACATTGCAGAGCCGCGGAGCGGCGAAAGAATGCAGCTCACGGCGCGAGCCGCGGATGAAAATCGAGGACAAACGGTAGCCCCAGAAGGGGCGAAAGAAAATAATCCGTTGACCAGAAACGAGCGTTGCTCGGTCAAACGTCGCCGCAGCGCCCTACGCGCCAATCTCTTTGCCGACACTATCCAATACACCATTAATAAAGGTCACCGACTCGGGCGTAGAAAACTTGCGCGCAATCTCGATCGCCTCGTTGATCACAATCGCGCGCGGCGTTCCCGGATAAGCCAGCAATTCGGCCACGGCCCCGCGCAGCACATTGCGATCGACAGCCGCCATGCGCTCCATCTTCCAGTGTTGCGCGTGCTTGCCGATGAGTCCGTCGATCTCGACCAGGCGGTCACTCGCCACGCGAAACAAATCCTCGGCGAAGCCGCGAGCCTCCTGGTCGATGTCAGTGCGGGTCGCCCAGAATGTCGAGCGCACGAGCTCCGGCGTCTGCTTCCCCATGTCGGCTTGAAAAAGCATCTGCAAAACCAGTTCGCGAGATTTGCGGCGGGTGCCCATGGGAGCCGTTAGCCATCAGCCGTCAGCCGTCAGGAACACCAACCGCTGCCAGACGACAACAGTCTACAAGACACTTATAGAGACCGAAGCGAGGAAAGAACTATTTGCGAGGTCGCTTCTTGGGCGCGCGGCGAGCCTTGCCTTTCCTGACGGCTGATGGCTGACGGCTGATGGCTGACTTCAGATTCGCCATCTCCACCGCCGCCAGCGCGGCCTCGAATCCCTTGTTCCCCATCTTCAACCCGGCGCGGTCAATGGCCTGCTCCAAAGTGTCGCAAGTCAACACGCAAAACGCATGGGGCACGCCTGTCTCCTGCGCCGACTGGCCGATGCCACGCGTAACCTCGTTGACGATGACGTCATAATGCGCAGTGTCGCCGCGCAGCAAGCAACCGATGCAGATGATGGCGTCATATTTCTCGGTTTGAGCAAGCGTGCGCGCCGCAGAGGGAATTTCAAACGCCCCAGGAACGCGAACCACGTTAACATCTTTCCTGTTCGCTCCCGAGCGCAGCAGCCCGTCGCAGGCGCTGAGCAGCAGCCGCTCCGTGATGAAGGCATTGAATCGCGAGACCACGATCGCGAACCGCTTGCCGGTGGCGTCGAGTGAGCCTTCAAGCGCCGGCACCGCCGGCTCGGGCGGAGCTTCTATCTTCAATTTGATTTTCTTCTCCGTGACTCTGTGTCTCTGTGGTGGATTTGCGCTTGACCTTCAATGACCCGATGGCCCGATCAGACGATGATCCGATAATTTACTTGCCCTTAAACGCCGCAGCCCGTTTCTCCAAGAATGCCGCCGTCCCTTCCTTCTTATCCTCCGTGGCGCAGCAAACCCCAAACAGCGACGCCTCCAGAAACAACCCTTCGGCCAGCGTCATCTCCATGCCTTTATTAACGGCCTCCATCGCGTACTGCACGGCCAGCGGAGCGTTCGCAATAATCTTCGCCGCAATTGCCTCCGCCCGCGGAATCAACTCGGCCGCCGCCGTCACTTCGTTCACGAGGCCAATCCGATACGCCTCCTGCGCCGAAATCATCTCGCCCGCCAGAATATGCTGCATCGCCAGCCCCTTGCCGACCAACCGCGGCAACCGCTGTGACCCGCCATATCCCGGAATAATTCCGAGCTTTACCTCCGGCTGACCGAGCTTCGCGTTGTCGCTGGCAAGCCGCATCGTGCATGCGAGAGCCAGTTCGCATCCGCCACCGAGCGCAAATCCATTAATGCACGCAATCACCGGCTTCCCGAGGTTTTCGATCAAATTGAGCACGCTCTGCCCACGATGCGCATACTTCTTGCCCATCACAGCGTCCTGTACGGCGAGTTCACTGATATCCGCGCCCGCGACAAACGCCTTTTCGCCCGAGCCCGTCAGAATCACAACCCGGATGCCGTCATCATTCTTAATGTCATGAAACGCCGCCCGCAGCTCCTCCATGGTAGCCATGTTGAGCGCGTTGAGCACCTTGGGCCGGTTAACAGTGACGTAGGCGATGGAGTTTTTCTTTTCGAGGACGATGTTTGAGAAGGTCATAAATCTCGCAATTTCCTATTCCACTAATAAAAGTTCTTCAACATTCCAGCCACGCGAACTTACCGAGGCCGATGGACCTGAAAAGTTTACAGGCGTGACGATTCCCGGGCGGAGCGTTCCCCTTTCGCGGTAGGGAACTTCGATTGCAACGATCACGAACCCATCATAGACTCCGTAGCACGACATGTTGAGCCACGAGAAACCTTCCTTCAGCAATTCATCGAATCTGGAGTCGTAGTCCGACGGCTTTCGTAGCTGATCGCGTGAAACGCGGAGACGCGCTCTGCGTCGCGATTCCTCACCGATGCCCGCAAGCACTTGATCAATGACCTTCACCTGACGTCGCCTGTTTTCCTGAACTCGCGAACGGAAATCGAGAAGCAGTACGACAACGTCGTCATGTCCACAGCCCGTGGGCCGTCCAGCCCGAAGGATGTCCGGACTAACTTCGAGGATGCGTACCTCTTCCGAGGGAGGGAGCAGTTCGATACCCTCCAACCACCTGAAAAGCCTAGCCAGGTTGTCGGATAGGGCGCTCATATGAAATGCTATAATTGTATAGCAAGAGGAAATCCATGCTCGCCATCCGCCTTCCCGCAACCATCGAAAAGCGTCTCGACCGCCTCGCCAAGCGCACCGGCCGCACCAAGACCTACTATGCCCGCGAAGCCATTCTTCAACATCTGGAAGATTTGGAAGACATCTACGTCGCCGAGAAGCGTCTGGCGGACATTCGCTCGGGGCGCACTAAGACCATCCCCCTCGAAAAAGTGATGCGCCGCTATGGCCTGACAAC
>JBAQJF010000003.1:0-7684 GCA_049300195.1 Terriglobales bacterium
CTCTTTTGAGTCTAATGGACATTAAGTGTGTACGCGGGAGAATCCAATCGCGGCACCCTCGGCGCCGTCAAGTTGGCCCAGATGGTCCCAATCCCATGCCTCGTGTCCCTTCGCCTGGGCATGAGGATTTGGCTGCCTTGACGGGACGCCGCGTCAGCGGCGGCTGCCGCCGTCTGCTGGGCTCGCGGAAAATCGCCGAGCGATTCGCTATGGAGTCGCAAGGTCGATCCGAGGATCGATTTGCGCGTGCGGGACGCCAACGGCGGCGAAACGGTTGCGGCTGTTTCGGAGAGGCCTGACCCGCTCCGCGCTTCCTGCTCGGTAACAGCGCGCCTAGTCGACCGGACTTGTCTCAAGACAATTTGTCTCAAAAGCTGCGCGGCGAAGGCAAAAAAATGAGCGCGGCTCTGCCGCGGAGGAGCGTTGCAAGCGAATGGAACCGCTTAGTTCTTGCTTCCGACTACCGGTTAGCGAGCGTCACTCGCATCTCTTTTGAATGCTTGTCGAAACTGACGGACAGGCTTCTATCCCCACCGCTGAGAAAGTCGCCATCCACTGTCTTCGTTTCGTCGTATTGCTCGGCGGCCGATCGAACTTCGATGCGCACCGCATGAGTGCCGGAGGAGACCGGCAGCGTCAGCGTTTCTTTGCTTGCACCTCCCAGCAGAAGCAGGCGCCTCTTGCGATCATGCAGGGGATGCCAATACGCCAATTTGTCATCGATCCAAATCTTCAACGTGGCGTCCGGAAAACGGCTCTCGATCTGAATCTCCACATTCGAGTCGGCAACCGCGACGGCCGCAGGGGTAACGACCGGTTGGGTCGCATCGATGCTGGACTTGCCGGCAGCCTTACTTCCGGAGGATGGCGTTCCGGCGTTCGCCCCGCTTTTGGAAGCGACCGACTTTAACGCTGCACCTTTCGCAATGCCGGATCCGGAAGACCTCCGAGTTCTCTTCGGAGGCGAGACTCTAGCGGTAGCGGAAGCGTGGCTGTCAGGACCGGCTTGACCGGCACGCGACGGTGGAATCGTGCCACTCGCAATCTCCTGCCCCGGGCTATCCTGAGCATGAGGCTGGTCCCCAACGTCGATATGAGATTCAGGAACGTCGGCCGCGCTTGTGCCTCTTGCTGGTTTCTCGGCGTTCTCCTGAAGGCCCCCGGAGGCGCCGGCTCGATCCACGGCTTTGGCAACATTCCTGCGCGCAGGATTCTGAACGCGCATTTCCCGCCAGGCAAACAAACTCACCACAATGGCCGCCACAAAGAGAGGAATGCCAATAGCGGTCTGCACCCGCCACGACGAGAGCATCGAACCGAAGCTGGAATTCCCTCGCGGCGCGGCCCGCAGCGGCGACTGTATGTTCTTTGCGGCCGCAATCTTTCCGGGTGCGGCCTGGGGGGGCGCGACCTGAGCCGGTGACCCCGATGACGCTTCGCGCTTTGCCTTCCCGACGATTGTCTTCCCGTCAATCCAGGTTCGGCCGCCGGCCGGTGGCGAAAACCATAATGTCGTTGCCTTGGGCGCGGGTGCCTGCTCGCGCAATTTCCGCAGATCCTCGGCGAATTCCTTCCCCCGCTGGTAACGCTCAGTAGGATCTTTCGCCAGTGCGCGAGCAATCACGGCATCCAGTTCATGCGGCAATTCGGGCGCCAGCGAAGTCGCCTGGAGCGGCTCACGATTCGCCACTTTGAAACACACGGTCGTCGCGCTATTTCCCTGAAACGGACGGTATCCGGTCACTGCCGAATAGAGGATCGCGCCCAGCGAAAACAGGTCCGAGCGCCCATCCACCTGTTCGCCCTCCAATTGCTCGGGAGACATGTAAGCGGGAGTTCCAAGCACCCGGCCCGGCAAAGTCATGTGTGTCAGGTCGAGTTGCGCAATTCCAAAGTCGCTGATCTTGGCTTGCCCGTCTTTTGTGATCAAAACATTCGCAGGCTTGATGTCACGGTGGACCACGCCCTGCGCGTGCGCGTAGTCGAGCGCCTCGGCGAGTTCCTGAGTGATTCGCAGCGCATCGTTCAGCGGCAGTTTCTTGCCATTATGGGCAAGCACTTCGCGCAGGGTTTGGCCTTCGATGTACTCCATGACAATGTAGGGATCGGAGGTTTCCGGCTCTTCGCCAACATCAAACACCGCAACGATGCCCGGATGGAGTAAGCGGCCGGCGGCTTGCGCCTCAATGAAAAAACGACGGCGAAATTCCTGCTGCTCATGGATGACGCTCTGGTGCAGCAGAACCGTCTTGATCGCCACAAACCGGTCGATTTTAGGATCGCGGGCCTTGTAGACGGAGCCCATCGCGCCGCGGCCCACTTCGGCCACGATCTCATATCTCCCTAGGAGCTTGCCGCGAGGGTTTCCCATGACCTCTGTAGCCCCGAAAGAGAGGGCTTTCCCACGCTCCAGCGTATCTCGGTCGGACGCGACCAAAGGTAGATATTCGGGGCGGCCGGATTACGCCCGTAATAGGGGAATCATGTAGAAGTTAGCCGGAGAAGTGCCGTTGGCTCGCGGATTAATGCGACTCTACGCTGACCGATGATGGGTCCGGCAGGGTCGGATTCCTGTCAGCCCCTTCCGCGCCCGCCGCTTGTTTCCCGGTCGTGACCTCATAGTCCGAGTAGTTGATATTGAGCACGGCCCGGCCGCCGAACCGGACGTTCGTCACCGAGTAGTTGTGAAATGGTAGCCAGAAGCCATCGATCTTCGACCATTGGTATTGGATATCGACGTGGCTGACCCAGAATGAAGGATTGCTCGCGGGAGTGCCCGCCATGCGGGTCACCGCGAAGTCGCGTGCGTCCACCCAGATTTTGCCGCTATAGACGTACTTGGTCTTCTTCCTGGGCTTCACTTCAAGCACATAGAAATCGCCCGCCGGTGTGTGCTCGGTCGTCTCCAGCTTGAATTCATAGTTCGCAGGGCTGATCTCGAGTGCTTTGCGGTTGCGCTCTTCCTGAGCCTCCTCTTCGCTCTCCAGCAACTTCAAAAGAACGTGCTTGATCAGCAGCTTCGATCCGGTCTCGGAGAGGACTTTGAAGGTCTTGTCGCTCGGAGCCCGATAGGTGGCCTCGACCTGCATCTCGGCTTGTCCGCCGAAAATGCCGGAATAGTCCAACTTATAGGTTCGCTTACTGCGATAACCGGTCAAACGCGCCGCGCGGCGCGCATTCGCAGCCATAAGATTCTGCACGATGGTGTCAACGGAAGGCGTGGATTGCGCGGTTTGCGCGTCGTCAGTGGCATTCGCAAAGGCGACCAGCAGGACGACGGTCAAGGCCGCAACCGCCGGGGTTCCGCAATCGATACCATTCCAAAACTTTTGCATTCGAAGCAACCGGCTGATGCATCCGTTTAAATATTAATCGCCTGGTGTTCGTGGTTTAGATGCGAGGCCTTCCTACCGAGTATTCCGGCAAGTGTCGTGATGTGGCAAGTATTTTCTGTGGGCATTGATTACGTCGGAATGCCGTGGTGGGAAGGCAAGAATTGGAAAGACGAAAGATCGATAAGAATAAAAACCGATAAGAATTGGTAGATTCATAGGAAACTGGCATGGAATCCAAATCCCATCCCGCGAAGTGGAAAACTCTGCTCGCTTTCGCGATCATTTATTTTGTCTGGGGATCGACATTTCTGGCGATTCGCGTCGGCGTCCGCGAAGTTCCTCCCTTCCTTCTCGCAGCCATGCGCTTTCTGGTCGCGGGACTTGTTCTTTACCTTTGGATGTTGGCTCACGGCGAGCGCTCGCCCAGCAGGCGGGAGTGGACATCCGCGTTCCTGCTTGCGGTTCTCATCTTTGTTTTGGATTATGGCCTGCTTTTCTGGGCCGAGCAGCGCGTCCCTTCGGGCATTGCCGCGGTCATGATGGCCACGATTCCAGTATTCATGGCGCTCTCGGAAATCATTCTTCTGCGGACGCAGCGGCTCACCATTCGCCTCACACTCTCGCTCCTGATCGGAATCGCGGGAGTGGCGGTGCTGGTGAGCAACTCGCTGAACGTCGGCGGCGCGGCCATCGACAGATCGGGCGCCATCGCGCTCATCGTTTCTGCGATCAGTTGGTCGCTGGCGGCCGGACTATCACGCAAGCTGCCGCTGCCATCGTCCAAGGTCATGAGTTCGGGAGTGCAGATGCTCTCTGGAGGATTGCTCCTGGCCCTGGCGGCGGCTGCGCTCGGGGAGTTTCGTAATTTTCATCCGGCAGCCGTCTCCCGCGGAGCGTGGCTGGCTTTGCTTTATCTGATTGTCGCTGGCTCCATCATAGCGTTCACCGCTTATGTATGGCTCATTCATCACGAATCGCCGACCAAAGTCGGGACCTACGCATATGTAAATCCGGTGGTAGCTGTGCTGGTCGGATATTTCCTGGGCGGAGAAAGCCTGGGCCCACGCACGATTCTTGGAACTCTGTGCGTCCTGGTGAGCGTCATAGTAATCACCACGACGCCGGCCAGGAAGCTGGTACCGGTCGCGACCGCGGTCGTCGAAGGCGAGTTCTAACGGACCATCCGCGAACATGATTTCGTATTTCGCCGTCGCCCCTGCGAACCTCCTTCGTAGCCTTTCCCGTCCTTGCAAGATGCTAAGATTCCGCTCATGGCGTCCCGTGCCCAACGTAAGACACCGTCCGCGGCCGGCAAGCACAACCGCCGAGCCAGCGATCGCGAGCCCGCGCGTCGCATGACTAAGCATCGCATAGGCTCCGAGTTAGTCATCATCACCGGCATGAGCGGATCCGGAAAGGCCTCGGCCCTCAAAGCCTTCGAAGATCTCGGCTACTACTGCGTTGACAACCTGCCGGTCGAACTCATCCCGCGCTTTGCCGAACTGGCCCTTCAGTCGGCCGAAATTCCCCGCACTGCGCTCGTCGTCGATGTGCGCGAAGGAACCCAACTCGAAAAGCTCCCCGCGATCCTGAAGTCCGTCAAGCGGATGATTCCCACCCGTGTCATCTACCTCGAAGCGAGCGATCCAGTTCTGCTGCGCCGCTTCAGCGAGACGCGCCGCCCGCATCCGCTCGGAACGAGCACCACCGTGCGGTCTTCGCTCACGACCGAACGCCGCCACCTGCGCGCCATTCGCGCCATCGCCGACCTGGTCATCGACACGTCGAAGTTCAACGTACACGAACTGCGGGCGCACCTCACGGACAGCTTCCAGCACGCTTCGGGAACAGAGCAGAAGATGCTCGTCTCCTGCGTCAGCTTCGGATTCAAACACGGCGTGCCCGACGACGCCGATCTGATGTTCGACGTCCGCTTCCTCCCGAACCCCCACTTCGTTCCCGAATTTCGTCCGCTGACCGGACGCCATCCGCGGGTCGCCAAATACATCCGCTCCTTTCCGCAAACCAAAGAGTTCATCAGCCGCATTTCAGAACTGCTTGTATATTTGCTGCCGCACTATATTCACGAGGGCAAGAGTTACCTGACCATCAGCTTCGGCTGTACAGGAGGGCAACACCGCTCCGTCATGATTGCCGAAGAGGTAGGCAAGCGTCTGCGCAAAGCGGGCTATAAAGTCAAGATCTCGCACCGGGATAGCCCACGGTAATTTAGTGTCTTTGTCCTCTTTTCGGGACCGCCCGTGCGGTGGGGGGTCGATGGCCGAAGAGCCAAACCCCAGAACCGCATGTAAAATTATCCCTTACCCGCATGGCAACTACCACACTGGCGGCCGCGCCCACCCCGGAAGCACCGGCCAAGCCCCGTCAATTAGCCCGAGTGCTGCGCTATCTCCTGCCGTATTCGTTGCCTTTTCTGGCGTCGGTGATTCTGATGGCGCTGGTCGGGTTGCTGGAGGCGTTCCGCCTTCTCCTGATCGGTCCGATCTTCGATAGCGTCCTCAACCCGCTCTCGCAAGGCCAGAATCTTCAGTTGTTCAAGGTGCCGGGAACGAACCGCGCGCTTAATTTGCAACAGATCATCCCGTCGCACTTCCAAAATCCGTGGACCGCCGTAGCCTTCGCACTCGTAGGCGCCACCGTGCTCAAGGGAGTTTTCGATTATGTCGGAACCTACCTCGTGAATTACGCGGGCTATGGCATGATCACCGACCTGCGCGACGATCTCTACAACGCTTTCCTGCGCCGGTCGGCGGCGTTTTTCTCCAAGCACACGACGGGAACGCTGCTCTCGACCATCATCAATGACATCGAGCGCGTCCAGTTTGCGATGTCGACGGTTCTCTCCGAATTCCTTCAACAATTCTTCACCTTTATTTTTACCGCCGCAGTCGTCATCCTTCTCGGAGGAAAACTAGCCTGGGTGTTGCTACTGTTCCTGCCGATAATTCTGTACTCGTCTCGCAGGATCGGACGTCAGGTCCGCACCACCACGCGCGGCGGCCAGGACAAGCTGGCCGAAATTCAAAATATCCTGCACGAAACCATCACCGGCAATCGCATCGTGAAGGCTTTCAGCATGGAGCACTGGGAGATGCAGCGCTTCCGCGCCGCCGCGCGCCGCCTTTTCCGCGCCAACCTCCGGCTGGTCGCGGCCTTTGCCATCAGCTCGCCTTTAATGGATATTCTCGGCTCGGTCGCGATCGCGCTTCTGTTGCTGCTCGGCCGCAATCAAATCAATCACCACGTCTTCAGAGAAGGTACTTTCCTGGCCTTCATCATTGCCGTTTTCAAGCTCTACGAGCCGGTGCGAAAATTCGCTCTGTTCAACAACAATTTTCAGCAGGCGGTCGGCGCGTCATCGGAAATATTCCGCTTCATGGATATGGAAGACGAAGTCCGCGAAAAGGCGGGCGCAAAACGCCTCGGCAAATTTTCACACAGCGTCAGATTCGAGGATGTGGCGTTCTCCTACGACAACGCGGATGACTCTCGCGACGTGCTCCACGGAATCGACCTCGAAGTTAAGCCCGGTGAAGTCCTCGCTGTCGTTGGATCGAGCGGCGCGGGCAAGAGCACGCTCGTCCACCTCATCCCACGCTTTTTCGACGTAACCGGCGGCCGTATCCTGATCGACGATAACGACGTTCGCGACGTGACGCTAGCCTCGCTCCGTTCGCAAATCGCCATCGTCACCCAGGAAACGGTGCTCTTCAACGATACGCTCCGCAACAATATCGCCTACGGCCAGCCGCACGTCTCGGCGAAACAGGTTGAAGATGCAGCCCGCGCGGCCCACGCCTATGAATTCATTTCCGCTCTGCCCGACGGCTACGAGACCCTGATCGGCGAGCGCGGCGTCCGTCTTTCCGGCGGCGAGCGCCAGCGCATCGCGATTGCGCGCGCCATCCTGAAGAACGCTCCCATCCTGATCCTCGACGAAGCGACCTCCGCGCTCGACAGCGAATCGGAGGCTCTGGTGCAGGCGGCACTGCAAAATTTAATGAGTGGGCGTACTGTGTTTGTGATCGCCCACCGGCTTTCGACGGTGCGCCGCGCCGATCGCATCGTGGTGATCGAAAACGGCACGATCAACGAAAGCGGCGCGCACGAGGAGCTGATTCAAAAGCTTGGCACCTATCGCCGGCTCTATGAATTGCAATTCGCCGAACCCGATGTGCCAAGAGTAGTCAACACGTAGGAGAAGCCGCCCGATGCGGAACGACTTGCGTTGCGGTCGTTAGAATTGAGAACTGATAGCTGATAGCTGACGGCTGAGAGCTGATCTTCATGCCCCTTCGCTCCATGACGGGATACGCGCAAGTCCGAGG
>JBAQJF010000004.1:0-1554 GCA_049300195.1 Terriglobales bacterium
GGCAGATCATTTGGTCAGGCAGATCGACGGCGTTCTCGATCTGGATTGGGTGCACAAGGAGCTTGCGCCCTATTACTCGCACACAGGTCGGCCTTCGATTGATCCGGTCTTGATGATCCGGATGCTGATTGTGGGATACGTGTTTGCGATTCGCTCGGAGCGGCAGCTGTGCTCTGAAGTGCAGGTCAATCTGGCATATCGGTGGTTTTGCAAGCTCGGCACCGAGGACGGGATACCCGACCATTCGGTGTTCAGCCGTGCCCGGCATGAGCGCTTTCGCCAGAGCGACGCGTTACACCGGGTATTTGAGAACGTCGTGGCGAAGTGCATTGCCGCTGGCCTGGTTGGCGGCGAGGGTTTTTCGATCGATGCGAGCCTGATCAGGGCGGACGTGGACAAGAAGAAGCGGATGCCTGGCGATCAGCCGATTGGTTGGCCGAAGCCAGAGGAAGCGTCCCGCGCCGTTCGCGAGTATCTGGCGGCTTTAGATGCCGCCCAAAACCGTGGGGAGAACAGCGAAGATGACGACAAATTCGATGGGGGCAGCAGACGCAAGCCTCCTAAAGAAGTGTCGCTGACCGATCCGCAGGCGGCATGGGTTGCGAGGAAGAACACCGATCCATTTTTTGCTTACGACGCCAACTATCTCATCGACAACAAAGCCGGGATCATCGTCGACGCCGAGGGCACGCGCGCCAACCGGATTGTAGAGATCGCCATTACCAGGACCATGCTGGACCGGGTCGGGCGGCGCTTTCAGCTTCGACCACAGCGGCTCGCAGCCGACACTGCTTATGGTGCAGTCAGGCTGCTCAAGTGGTTGGTGGACCGCAAGATAGCCCCGCACATCCCGGTCTGGGACAAGTCGGCACGCTCCGATGGCACCCTCAGCCGCGCCGATTTTATCTTCGACCGGGAGCGCAACGTCTATACCTGCCCAGGTGGGAAGCTGTTGCACACCACCGGAACAGTCATCGACGGCCATACGCTTCGCTATCGTGCCGCAAAGCGCGACTGCGATGTCTGCGCGCTCAAAATGCGGTGCTCCCCCAACACGCCTATGCGGCAGATTCCCCGCGTGTCCATGAGGAAGCTCGCGATGTCGCCCGCGCATTGACGAAGACCGAGGCTTACGAACAATCGCGTCGGGAGCGCAAAAAGGTCGAGACGTGCTTTGCTCACATGAAGCGCATCCTCAAGCTCGACCGGCTTCGACTGCGAGGCTTAAGTGGGGCTAAAGATGAGGTGCTACTGACTGCAACCGCCCAGAACCTGCGGCGCCTCGTCAAGTTCCTCTGCCGCCCGCCGCCATCAGCCGCACTCACCTGTGCGGCGTAGCTGGATGTCAGCAGCGGGTAACACCATCAGATGCCCTCAGCGTAGAGCGAGGGCACCTGACCAAAAACAGAAAAGCCTGCTCAACCACAAAGATCGCTCGAGTTTTGCAACACTATCTCCTTGAAAACGGACGTTGGGACACGCACTTAATCAAGCCGACCCGCCGGGTCTGCCAAAAATGACCTATCTGCGACAGGGGCGGCCGAACCTTTATTA
>JBAQJF010000005.1:0-97604 GCA_049300195.1 Terriglobales bacterium
ATCGCGAGGTAGGGGCCCCTACCCCCCTCTAACCTCGATCCAATGGAATCATACACTTAGACTAGGTTGGCTCGCAAAGTCTTCAAAAATATAGACTTGAACTTATTGCTTGCAAGTCCTTTGCTGAGTTTGAGTTAAGTTACGTTTTCGACAATTTCTCGTTTTTTGGCTCGCAAAATACTGATAAATAGTGACTTACACGTAAGATCTTGAGCGCATGTGAGTTACGGTCTTAATTTTAGTGTTTTTGAGCCTGAGGTTTGATGCGAATCGTGGCTGGTCTTTAGAATCAGTATCTTACGACGGACCGCCCTCGCAAAATCTTGTTTTTAAAGAACTTGCCTTGCTTCCGCCTGGGCGGGAGCGGGATCGATGTCTTCTCGATTTCTCCTCAAGTCTTGGAGGGTAGGGTGTTTAAGTCAAGGGATTTGTATGGGATGGTGTCGTTTCTTGCAGGCGGGATTCCCGAGTCGGCGTCCACACGCCAAAAAGCGGGCTTGAGAGCACCAAGTTTACTTGGCAACAGGGAGCCGACGCGGTTGTCTAATCGGGCTGGGAAGAAATCTGCCCAGGTCCGTTTCAAACAATATCGAGTTGTTGTAATATGGCGGGCAGATTTTTTAGGCCGCCGGGCGGTATGAACGACGCGCCCCTTTCCGCTGTCGCGAATCACGAATCGGATGGAGGGAACCTCTATGTTCCGCAAGATGGCTCTGACCGGGGTACTCCTGGTGCTCGTTTGTTGTGCGCTCCCTAGCTGGGCGGAGGAACCGGACTGCACATTCACGTTCGCTTCGGGCCCGGGCGATCCCAACCTGCAATTTTGCGTGTCGTCCAACGGCAACCTGGTCTACCTTGAGATGTCCAATAATTTTCAAGTTATCGGATCGTACTATGGGGATGGAGGAAAGCAGGAGGGGTTCGAAGGTTATGGGCTGTGTAACGAAAGCCCGCCTATGGCGTATTCGGATTTTGAAAACAACTCCAATGGAGGCACGAATTGGGGGACCTCGACTATTCTCAGTCAGTCGGCTACGAGTGTGAAGATCGCTCGAACAACGAACGATGGGGTGTGGACTTTGACTCAAACATTTACCGCGGACAAGACGACGCCCGCAGTTAACCTTGTAATGTCGCTCAAGAATAATACAAAGGTGGCCCGGGTTGCATACCTTACGCGTTGGGTGGGTGTTAATGCGACAAATTGGAACTATAGTTCGACCCACGATCGAGCATTCGCCTGGAATGCGAGCACCCCGGTTGACCAGTTTGGGTTTGGATTGATGCTGCAAAATCAGGGTATGCCGCAGTTTGGATTCATGAACACGTACGTGTGGACTGAATTTGGGGGAGGGCCACCGAATCCGTGTAACTTTGCTGGAGGCGCGGTGAATGTGCCTCTGGTGAATGCCGGTTACGCGTCGATGGCCATCGCCTACGTGGATACAGTGGCTGCCAAGAAGTCGAAAAAGGTTACGCTTGAGTACAACGGAATGTACTAAAACAGGTTGTTCATTTGCGGTGAGCGCCTCCAACTCAAGCCAAGAACGGGCCTGAATGGGCACCGTGCAATCGATTATCTAAAGCCAGGTTAGCGCCCAAAAAACGGGCGCCAACTTGGGGCACTGGGTTCATATTGCAAGCAGTAACTGGCCCCCAGCGGCTGAAGCCGCAAGTTTTCGGTGGGCTTTGCGGCGCGACTGAAGTCGTGCCCTTCCCAGCCGGATTCGACCCCTACCAGCCGGGCTGAGTCGGGCACTCCTCCGTCGTCTACTTGCATCGCCTACTTGCTGCTCTTACTTCGCTTCCATCCAGGTATCTGAGCCCGTCAGCTTGACTGCCACGTTCGTGATGGAGATGTGCAGGGGCTTGCCGTCGGCGGTGCCGCGGTGCTCGGTTGAGACTAGTAGAGGACCGGCTTTTTTGTAGCCTGTCCACGATGCTTTGACGAGGCTTGGCTTTTTGTCTCCGCCGTGATGGAAGACGAGATACTCGACGCGGTGGTCTTTGCCGACGTAGAGTTCCCAGGTGTCGCCGGGAGTGTAGCCGCCCGCTTCGGCGGGATACTTGACTTGGACCAGCTCGGCGGAGCCGGCGCCTGCCGGGAGTTTTTTCATACCTTCATCGGTTACGGTGGCGCTGGTGTCCCAGTAGGCGTGGAAGGGGAACAACAGCCAATAGTTGTCGTTGACGAAGGCCGGTTCGACTTGGGTCTTCACGTTGTCGGGCTGGCTGCTCAGCTCGGAGCGCATGTAGGTGACTTTTACAGGCTTGCCATCTTTACCGGTGGTTTCGAAGGAGACCTTGCCGGTTTTGGGCTCCCACTCCCACACGTGAGAGGCCTTGAAGAGTCCGGTGATTTCGCCGTTCCAGGTGTAGCGGATGGCCTCGATTTGCGGATAGGAATCGAGACCGTAAGTCTTGGCAATTTCTTCGAGAATGGGCGGGCGATTCTGCGCCCAGGAGGCGGTGGCGAAGATCATCATCCCGCAAGATAGAAGAAGGATCGTGGTTAGGCGGGTCGTCGTTAGACGGATCGTCGTAAGAGAGATCATGGTTGCACGGCTGGATTTTGTCATGGAGGAACTCCCCTGTGAATTGAACGCAGTGCTCGTTTGAACCCTGGGCAAAAGCTTCGAGATCATCAGGCTCCCCACACGACCCTTAACCAGTGCATCGATTCACAGCTTTTGCTCGGTTGGCCGCAAATTATACCGCACTGGGCGGCGGATTTTGCTTTGTCTACCGATGAGGCGGGCACCGCGCGTTTTGCTATGCAAATTCGCCGGCATGTGCGAGAGGCATCTAGCCTGCGGAGCGTGCCGCCGATTGTGCGGGCCGGCGCAGTGCGACAATCGCGGCCGCCGCTGCCACGCATCCGTATTCCAACAACATAATCCAAGCAGGAACCAGCCACGGACGCCCGAGCGCGCGCAAATGCCACACGTAGTAGGTGGGGATGATGCTCACGGTCCAGATGATGATCGGCAGCGTCGAGGCAGAGCGGACGAAAGCAAGCAGCCAGAGCAGATACCACGGATAAATGACCGGTGCGCATAAAAGCGACGCGGCCATCGGCCAGGCAAAAGCATCCGAAGACAATTCGGGGGACTTTCTTCTCAGCCAGATTGCGGATAGAAGACCGGCGAGCACTGCCAACCCAACTACAAGCTGGGGGGCGGTAATGCGCTCGAGCGTTGCGAACACTGGATCGTTAAAGCGGAAACTCCGCACATAAGTGCCGAGCGAGCCGATCGGAATCCGCCCGTGGTTTAGAAATGGCAGATAAAGGAGCCCGACCACTACGACCGACAGTGCGGCGTCGCGGATCCGCACGCGCTTCCAGTAGAGAGGCAGCAGCACGATCGGTAGCAATTTCACGGCAACGGCCAGCCCAAAGGCCAACGCGGCAAGCGCGCGCCAGCGCCGTCCCAGCGCGGCGAAAGACACCAACAGCAATAGCACTCCGACGATATCGATGTGGCCGCTGCCTGCCACTTCGATCGCCAGCAGCGGGTTCCACGCATAGGCGAGAACCCAGTGCGCTCCCTGCCCGCTGCGACGCAGGATATCCAGCAAAAGGAGAACGATGGCCAGATCGCAAAGTACGAAAGCAACTTTCAAAGTGAAGACGGATTCATGAATCGCGGTCACGGCGCGAAAGAAAAGCTCTGCGCCCGCTGGATACGGGCTCTGTAGATTCGGGTTGTTCAGGGTGCGGGTCTCGGGCGTGTGCAACGCTGCGAGCGCAGGATCGCTGGGCACGACCAGATATGGGTTATAGCCGAGCCGCTGCACACGGCCATCCCAAAGATAGCGATGAATGTCATCGTCCGCTCCCGGCTGCATCAATAGAAATGGAACATGCCACAGAGCAGCCAACGCGAGCCCGATGACGACGACGCGCTTCGGAAGTAATGGCGTGGAAAATAACTCACGGATGGCCAGGAGATACACGAGGCCGGCGAGCATCAACGAGGCCATGAAGTACGGTCCACCCCGGTCGGCGAAGTGGCGTGAGCAGATCGTTAGCGCCACGCACAACATGACGCCGAGTATGCACACTCTCCACGTGGGGGGGATCTTCACTATTGCAATTCTCACTATTGCAATTCTCCCGTGCCCGTCTGGGAGTTTTTCTGGGAATTTGCCGCCGCTAGCTCCCACTCTTTAAGCCACGCCGCCGTGCGGGGCGCCCTGGCCGGAGCCAGCCGTAACTCCGCCGCCAGCCGAGTCAGGTCGTCAACGACATCGATATCGTAAAAAGGAGCTGCGAGCCCTACGGAAAGCTCAAGAGTTCGTGCGCGCGATAAGAGTCTCTCCAGCGCACTGCTCGTGCCCATTCCGTCACCTGCGAAAAGCGTGGGATGTGATGCGTTTGCCCCGACGAGATAGTAGCCTCCGTCGTGGGTGGGTCCAACGACTACGTCATGTGCGGCCAGCGTTTCGAATGCGTCTTCGAGAACCGAAGGCGGCAGGTGTGGGCTGTCGCTGTTGAAGGCGATGGTGCGCCGTTTCTGGCCTTCCGCGAAGTTAGCGAACACCGAGGTGAGGCCGGCGGCGAGACCATCACCTGTTTGCGCAACTACACTCACTTTTTTGCCTGCCAACAGCGCCAGTTCGTTTACGTCCGAGGCTGGGCACATGATGGCAACTTTCACGTCGCGCAATTTCAATTTCAAAGACCGCGCCATCGCCAGCGTGTCTTCCAGCAGGCAGATGTAGAAAGCGGTGACGGCCTGGGGAGAAAGGCGGGGAGTAAGGCGAGTCTTCACTGTACCCGGCCTCGGCGCTTTCGCCATGATTACCAGCACGCGGTCACAACCTGACGAACCCAGCAAGGTCTTGCTTGAAGATTTCATAAAATTTGACGCGGACCTATGCTGGCCGTGGCGTCCCAGCTTTTCGCCGCCGGAAATAGTAGCGCACGATCAAGCTGAGAATGAACCAGCCGGCGCCGACCGTGCCCTTAAGCGTACCGCTGATCTTCGATTTTCCGATACGCGGGTGGTAGCTGACCGGGACTTCGATCACACGGAATCCGGCCAGCGCACCTTTGAGGATCATCTCAACCGCCCAGCCATAGGTCGTTTCTTCCAGCCCAAGCGCGCGCAACACTTCGGCGCGGCCCGCACGAAATGGGCCTAGATCGGTGATGTCGAGTCCATACAGAAGCCCGATCAGCCAAGCCGCGAGACGATTACCAAACGCCTGGTGCCAGGGCAACGCCCCGTGGATGCTCCGCTTTCCGAGACGCGAACCGAGCGTAATATCCGCACGTCCCTCGACGATTGGCGCTAAGAGAATCGGCAGTTCCGACGGCCGATCGCTGTAGTCGCCATCCAGGAACACCACCACATCAGGGGAATTTGCCGCGGCCAGACCGGTGAGGCACGCTCGTCCATAGCCGCGGCGGGGTTCCTCGACGACGCGCGCCCCCATTCTTGCGGCGATCTCGCGCGTCCCGTCATTCGAGTTACTGTCGACAACGATGACCTCCGTCGTGAGATCGGAGGGGAGATCCGCCAAAACGCGCTCAATCGCCTGCGCTTCGTTATGGGTTGGAATGATGACGGAAACGCGCACGGGATCGTGATTCAAGTGACTCTGGCCCAATCACCACCCCCATCACCACCAAGGAGAAGATGGCCACCGCTCCGCCAGCCACGCGTCAACGCCCCATCTGCGGCCGGCGCGCCCGATAGCGAGCCCGAGCGATGCGAGCACCGGAACCAGCAGTTCCCAGATCCATGAGGTGCCCCACTCCGAAATCCAAAGGCTGCCGAGATACAGAAAAGCCACCAATGCGGCGGGGCGCGTAAGCAGACCGATGACGAGCAGGATACCGAGAGAGATCTCGGTCACGCCCTGCAAGGGGGCAGCCACCGCGGCATGGTTTGCTGCCAGTCCCATCACGGCCTTCCAGGCGGCTGGGGAGTGGCTCGCCTTGATGTAGTAATTGATCAGGCCAGCGTAGCCCGCCGGCGTATAAAGGCCTTTTCCCAGATTCTCGAAAAAGACCCACACGAACATCGCGCCGATCGTCAGGCGCACGATTGCCAGACCGTTGGCTGCTTGCGGCTGGTGGGCCACTGTGGTTACGCCACTTCGCTGTGAGGTTGAGATCGTTGCCATGGGTGAACCTCGTGCAGTGGATGCTACACCAGATTGCAAATATTCGACAGGTTCACATCTTGTCCCGGCGAAGCTGCGAGTACGAATTCTCGCTAGAGTAACCTTACTCTGAAGCCCTGACAGTTCCCGGCAAACATCTTTAACGTGAGGGTTCACTTGCGAGCCTCACTCATCGCTCGCGCGCTTGTCTGATTTTTTCCACAAACTGCTTGGCAATCCGCGTAATGGATGCGAAATCGCCGGTCTTCGCCCCGGCCGTGAGGTTGCCGCCTACTCCCACAGCGACCGATCCGGCTTTGATCCAGTCGGAGATGTTGTCGAGGCCGACGCCACCGGTCGGCATGAGTTGCGCTTGCGGGAGCGGGCCTTTGACCGCCTTGACGAACGCGGGGCCGAGTATCTCGCCCGGAAAAACCTTTACGATGTCGGCGCCACACTCCATCGCTTCCACCACTTCGCGAATTGTTGCCGCTCCGGGCATGTAGGGCACCTGATAGCGATTGCAGAGACGGGCCGTCTCGGGATTGAGGGACGGACTGACCACAAATTGAGCGCCCGCGAGAATGGCGATGCGCGCGGTTTCGGGATCGAGAACCGTGCCAGCGCCAAGCAAAATTTTAGGAGAAGCATTCTTCGCGAGATGCGCGATGACTCCGCTTGCACCGGGCACGGTGAAAGTAATTTCCAGGGCGGCTACCTCGCCGAGTCCGCAGGCCTCCGCAATGCCGGCGGCTTGCTCGGGATTGTCGGCCCGGATCACGGCCACCAGGCCGGAGGAGACGATTCTCCTCAGGACTTCCGTCTTTGCGATTGTGATCGACATAAATTGAATTTTCTTTCGGGCGATTATACGCTGACAGTTTTCTCGACCGTTGACCGTCGCTTATCGCGAGTCAGCGATCGGCGCGTAAACCGTCTAAAATACCGCGATGACTTCAATCGTATTGAAAGCAACCGACAGTTGCAGGTGGGATTGCGTGAGCCTTGGCGAAGTGATGCTGCGACTCGATCCGGGCGAGGATCGCATCCATACGGCGCGAAGCTTTCGCGCTTGGGAGGGCGGGGGAGAATATAACGTTGCTCGCGGCCTCAGGCGATCCTTCGGCATGCGCGCCGCCGTCATTACGGCATTCGCCAAAAATCCAATCGGCCAACTGCTCGAGGATTTGATCCTTCAGGGAGGGGTCGACACATCGCTGATCCGATGGGTGCCTTATGACGGAATTGGCAGAACGGTTCGCAACGGCCTCAATTTTACGGAGCGCGGATTCGGGGTGCGCTCGGCCGTGGGCTGCTCAGACCGCGGGAATACGGCGATTGCAAACAGCCAACCGGGCGATTTTGACTGGCAACAGGTTTTTACAGCAAATGGTGCCCGCTGGCTACATACGGGCGGAATTTTTGCCGCACTGTCTTCTTCCTCTTCGGCCGTAGCACGGGCCGCCATTCAGGCCGCGCGGGCCGCGGGAACGGTGGTTTCCTACGACCTCAACTATCGGGAGTCGCTATGGAAAGGAATTGGCGGCAAGGCGAAAGCGCAGGAAGTGAATCGCGAAATGGTATCGACGGTGGATGTTCTCTTCGGCAACGAAGAGGATTTTTCGGCAACGCTCGGAGTTGAAATCGAAGGCGTGAGTGACGACTTCAGCCGACTGCCGGCGGCCAATTATGAATCGATGCTGCATCGCGTCGTCGAGCTTTATCCAAATCTCAAACTGGTTGCCACCACGCTGCGTACCGCACACACGGCCACGAGGAATGACTGGGGTGCGATTGCCTTATACGAAGGGAAGACTATTCACGTTCCACAACGGCCACTTGAAATCCTGGACCGGGTTGGCGGCGGCGATTCGTTTGCCTCCGGTTTGATCTTTGGCTTGCTCGCAGGGAAAGACGCGGAGTGGGCTGTCCGGTGCGGGGTTGCGCACGGCGCATTGGCGATGACTACGCCGGGAGATACCAGCACGGCCACTCTCTCCGAGGTCGAGGCCGTGATGCGCGGTGGTTCGGCGCGCATCGCGCGCTAAGAAAAGCGCTTCAGTGCGACTCGCGGGGAATATCCGCGCCGCGGCAGCCCGTCAGGAAGTCCAGATCCGCGCCCAAGTTCGCTTGCGTCACCCGCTCAACGTAGAGCTGTTGGTACCCGCCTTTCATCGGGTTCGCGGGAGGCTTCCACTGCATGCGCCGTTGTTCTAAATCTTCTGGCGAAACCTCCAGGTGGAGACGCCGGGAGTCCACGTCTAATTCTATGAAGTCGCCGTCTTGCACCAGAGCAAGATTTCCTCCGACCGCCGCTTCGGGACAAACGTGCAGTACCACCGTCCCGTAGGCCGTGCCGCTCATGCGCGCATCTGAAATGCGCACCATATCGGTGATGCCGCGCTTCAGCAGCTTTGCGGGGAGACTCATATTGCCGACTTCGGCCATTCCGGGATAACCCTTCGGTCCGCAGTTCTTCAATACAAGAATGCAGTTCTCGTCAACGTCAAGGTCGGGATCGTCGACCCGCTCCTTATAGTGTTCGATATTTTCGAAGACGATGGCCCGGCCGCGATGGCGCATAAGATGCGGCGAAGCGGCGGAAGGCTTGAGCACGGCGCCGTCGGGCGCGAGGTTACCGCGCAGCACCGCGATGCCGCCGTGCTCGACCAGTGGTTTATCAAGCGGACGAATTACTTCCGCGTTCCAGTTGGGAGAGGACTGGCAGTTCTCCCAGATCGTCTTGCCATTGATCGTTCCAGCGTCGCGATGAATCAGGTTGCGCTGGCCCAGAGCACAAATGACCGCTGGCAACCCGCCGGCATAGTAAAAATCCTCCATGAGAAAACGGCCGGAGGGCATCAAATCTACCAAGGTGGGTACGTTGCGGCCCAGGCGATCCCAATCCTCGAGGGTAACTTTCATCCCAATGCGCCCGGCGATGGCGAGCAAGTGGATAACAGCGTTGGTCGAACCGCCAACCGCCCCGTTTACCACGATCGCATTTTCAAATGCATGCCGTGTCAGAATGTGGGAGATTCGCAGATCCTCGCGCACCATCTCGACAATCCGCCGGCCGGCCGCATGAGCGAGAGCATAACGCCGAGAATCCACTGCTGGAATGGCCGCATTCTGCGGGAGCGCGAGACCGAGAGCTTCAACCATGCAGGCCATGGTGGAGGCTGTTCCCATCGTCATACAGTGACCCGCGGAGCGCGACATGCAAGCCTCGGCCTCACGGAAATCCTGGGGGCTCAGAGCGCCGGCTTTCAGTTCTTCGTTGAAGCGGAAGACGTCTGTTCCCGAACCTATTTCGCGGCCGCGGTATTTGCCGTTGAGCATCGGTCCGCCGGAAACGACCAAGGCCGGGACATCGCAACTGGCCGCGCCCATGACCAGGGACGGCGTTGTTTTGTCGCATCCGCAGAGCAGGACGACTCCGTCGATGGGATTCGCCCGGATCGATTCTTCGACGTCCATGCTCACCAGATTGCGGAAGAGCATCGCGGTGGGACGCATGTTCGTTTCGCCCAGCGACGTCACGGGAAATTCGAGCGGGAGCCCGCCCGCTTCCCACACGCCCCGTTTTACATGTTCGGCAATTTCGCGAAAGTGGGCGTTGCAGGGCGTGAGTTCCGACCAGGTGTTGCAGATGCCGATGACCGGCCGCCCATCAAAAACGTAATCGGGCAAACCCTGGTTGCGCATCCAGCTGCGGTGCACAAAACCGTCTTTATCTGTTTTGGCAAACCAGGCGGCGGAGCGATACGTGCGCTTTTCGTCGGACATGGATTGGGCGATCCTCTCCGCCGAATGAGTTTGTGGAGCGGTTCGGCATTCGCGCGAAATGAAACGTGTTAATGTTAACAATCGTGTTGACATACTGCAAACGAGCCAATAACCTGTCGCTGCGTTAGGAGAACAAATCGAAATGAATATGCTGAAGTCGAGGATGCGATCCCGGAGAAGAATTCTGACAGGAGGATTGGCCTTTTCCCTGGCAATTCTCGGCTTCTGCTTAGCAAATTGTGTCACGGCCGCGGCTTTGGGCAAGCAAGGCGACGCGCCCCATCCGAACCAATGGCTGAACGAACACCTGCTGAGCGATGCCGCGCAACCGCCAATCTCGTTCGCATATAACCGGCAAGGGTCGAGCGCGTTGCTGAAAGCCTGGCCGAAGAAAATTGAGACCCGGCAACTCGACGACGGCCGCACGGAACATCTTGTCATGTGGAAAGATCCGAAGACGGGGTTGCAAGTGCGCGTACAGGCGCTCGAGTTTGCGGACTCTCCCGTGGTGGAGTGGACAGCGTATTTCAAGAACGATGGTAAGGTCGACGCGCCGATACTGGAGTACGTTGAGGCGCTCAACGTTTCATTTCCGGTAACCGGCGAGGGCATCCCAACGATTCTTTATTCCAAGGGTTGCGGCGTTATGGATACGTACGCGCTCCAGAAAAAACCTCTGAATCAACTCGAGTCCTTTGAAATCTCAAGCACGAGCGGCGGCAAGACGGTCGAGACAATACCTTTCTTCGATATTCAGACGGCGGGGCACGGGCTGATCGGCGCCCTGGGCTGGCCGGGCACGTGGGCCATCAACTTTTCGCGTCCAACTGAAGCGGCGATTGCGGTCTCGGCCGGCATGGGCGCGATGCATCTTTCGCTGCATCCCGGCGAGGAGATCCGAACGCCGGAAGTGCTGCTGCTGCCCTGGGACGGCGACGATCTCGACGCGCACAACGTCTTGCGCCGCTACATCCTGAAATATCACACGCCGCACTACGACGGGAAGCCAGTTGTTCTGCCTGTCTCCTTTACTGTGTGGGGCGGGATGAAGACGTCCACTGCCATCCGCCTGATTGATCAGGTCAGCAAGGAAAAAATCGGATTTGAAAACTTATGGATGGACGCAGGCTGGTATGGCACGGACCGGCCGGTGGAGGAGTTTCAGGTATTTGGAAGAGAGGATTGGTTTTTGCATGCGGGAAACTGGCGGGTTAATCGGGTTCCCCATCCCGACGGTCTCAAGCCCATCAGCGATGCCGCCCACGCGAACGGAATGAAATTCCTGCTGTGGTTTGAGCCCGAACGGGCGGTCGTGGGAACGCCGCTGACGATCGAGCACCCCGATTGGTTTATTGGGGAAGTCACCACTCACTTTGAAGGAAGCACCAAACGACCATTGGTGAAGTTTCGGATGTTTGATTTCGGCAATCCTGTCGCCCGCCAATACATGATCGATTGGATATCGCGAATCATCGACGAGCAAGGCATCGACATTTACCGGCAAGACTGCAACTTTGCTCTCGCGCCTTTCTGGACGCAAGCGGATACGCCTGACCGTCAGGGCATCACTCAAATACGTTACGCGGAAGGTCTGTTGGCATTTTGGGATGGCTTGCGGCAGCGGCATCCGCAACTCATGCTTGATATTGTTCAGCGTGGAGACCTGGAGACGATTTCACGAGCTGTGGACCTGAGCCGGGCGGATTATCCGGTGTCGCCGGATGCGGATCCGGTTGGGGCTCAAGTAAGTACGGAAGGACTCGCCTACTGGCGGCCGCATTTTGGGACAATCCTTCAGATTCGAGCGCACGACACCTACCACTTCCGGAGCGGGTTCGCCCCCGGCCTGGGTTTCGCGCTTTTCAACGGCGCCGGCTATCCGAACCAGGTCGGTAGCTTTATACCCGATAATTTTCCCTATGACTGGATGCGCAAGATGGTCGCGGAGCTTAAAGTCGCGCGGCCTTATTACTACGGAGACTACTATCCTTTATTCCCTTGCAGCCTGAATTCCGATTGCAGCACAGATCCGAGCAAGGAGCTCAGCGCCGCGTTTGAATGGGCAGCCTGGCAGTTCAATCGTCCGGAATTCGGGGATGGAATGATTCAGGCATTCCGTCGCGACGAGAATGCGGAGAGCATGGAGAATCTGGTCTTGCGAGGGCTTGATCCAGCAGCGACCTACGAGATCACCAATCTCGACGCGAGCACGCCGGAGAGAATTTCGGGAAAAGACCTGATGCAATCTGGGCTGCGCGTCGAGATCGCGACGAAGAGAAGCACGGCGATTATCCTCTACAAGAAAATCCGCTAGCCCTACAAGAAAATCAGCTAGTCGGCAACGACCTTCTGGTTCTGTTGCCCAAGCCCGTCAATGCCCAGTTGCATGCGGTTACCGGGGCGCAAAAAGACGGGCGGTTTCAGTGCGAAGCCGACTCCGGGCGGCGTGCCGGTTGAGATGATATCGCCCGATTGCAAGCTCATAAACCGGCTCACATAGCTGATCAGATATGCCACCCCGAAAACCATGGTTCGCGTCGATCCATTCTGATAGCGATGACCGTCGACCTCGAGCCACATGCCTAAATTTTGGGGATCGGGAACTTCGTCGGGAGTGACCAGCCACGGGCCGATCGGGCCAAAAGTATCCGCGCTCTTGCCTTTCACCCACTGGCCGGTGCCCTCCATTTGAAACGCACGTTCGGAGATATCGTTGATTACGCAATAGCCGGCGACGTGCGAAAGCGCATCTCCTTCTTCGATGTACTTGCCCGGCTTGCCGATGACCACGCCGAGTTCAACCTCCCAATCCGTTTTCTTCGATCCGCGCGGGATCACGATGTCATCGTTGGGACCACATATTGATGATGTTGCCTTCATGAAGATGACCGGCTCGATGGGCACCGCCATCCCGGCTTCCTTGGCGTGATCTGAATAGTTCAAACCGATGCAGATGAACTTCCCCACATTGCCCACGCAGGGTCCGATTCGAGGCTGCCCTTGAACTACCGGCAGGAGCGAGACGTCGGTGTGGCGCAGTTTCTCAATCGACTCGGGGAGCAGGAAGTCATTTGCGAGGTCAGGAATGATTCCCGATAGATCATGGATCCTGCCATCTGCTCTCAAGATGGCGGGTTTCTCAGCATCCGACTGACCGTAGCGCAGCAATTTCATTCTTTCTCTCAGGTACTCTGGCGCTAGAGGCTAAAGCCGCCGTCAATAATGTGGATTTGGCCCGTAGTATAGCTGGATTCGTCAGAGGCCAGATAAACAGCCAGCGCAGCAATTTCTTCCGGACTACCGATGCGACCCATGGGCTGTCTGGCTACGAATTCGGACCGAACCTTCTCGACATCGAAATTGCCATGCTTGCCCTGCGCCGCAATGCGTTGCTCCAGAGAAGGCGACTGCACTGTCCCGGGACAGATCGCATTGCAACGAATGCCAGAGCGAATGAAGTCAGCGGCGATTGCTTTCGTCAGGCCAATCACTGCGGCTTTCGTGGTTGCGTAGACAAACCGGTTCGGCGCTGCCTTGATGCTGGACGCGGCCGACGACATATTAATGATGTTCCCCTTCCCGGCTTTCAGCATGTCCGGCAGAAAGGCGCGGCAGGTGAGGTACATAGACTTGACGTTGACATCGAACGACAAGTCCCAGTCTTTTTCCAAACAATCGAGAATAGTTCCGTGGTGAACGTAGCCGGCGCAGTTAAAGAGGATATCGATGGTCCCGACTTCAGGGGCGCAATCGGCGATGTCTTGCGCTTTCAATACATCCAGCCGGCGAGTTCGAATGCCTGGCCGCTCACGGCTCAAGGCCGCCAGTGCCTGCTCATTGACGTCCGTCGCCCATACCACGGCTCCCTCGTCCGCAAAGGCGAGGGCGGTGGCTCGTCCAATGCCCTGTCCGGCTGCTGTGAGGAAGGCGATTTTCCCTGTAAGTCGTCCGCTCATCTTTTATTTTCCCGAACGATCACGAAATCAATAGTGCCTGGCTCTCCGCTCCGGCGCGATGCGCGCTTATGCTGATGATTCGTGCCATCGCCTGTGGTAGGCTATTTGAGCCATTGTTGCCTGTCAACACTATTGTTGACATAATACCGGGTTTACCAAGGAGTCAGGATGATCCGAACCGCAGTCGTTGTCATGTTTCTTGCCCTGGTGGCGCAAGGGCAAACGACTTTCGACCTGGCCACCGATTTTTCTCTTCAGAAAAACCCCAACAAGGTTTGGCAATACGGCTATTCCGCTACCAACTCCCTTGCCGCTGACCAATTTCGACTCGACAAGTATAGCGACGGGGGCAGCCCGATCGGGTTCTGGCATCCGGAGGCCAGCAGCGGGCCGGGCCCGGGTTACTACCCCTACGTCGCTTATAACACCACGCAGCAGTCGCAAGCTTGGCCTTCACCCAATGGCTGGGTCGTGCGCGGCGGCGAGGTCGCCATGGAGGCGAGTAATAGCGGCCAATACAGTCTGGTTCGCTTCGTGGCGCCGGTGTCCGGCACCTACAAGGTAAGCGCTCGATTCGAAGGTGTCCATGTATGGTCTACGACCGACGTACATGTGCTGCACAATGGCAAGTCCCTCTTTGACGCCGACATCGATGGCTACGGAGGAGACCCCGCGTTCCGCAAGGTGCAGGGGGCGAGCCCCAAGGCGGCGTATTCAGGTCAAATCGAAATGAAAGCTGACGACATCGTCACATTTGCTGTGGGCTATGGCAAGAACAAGACGAATTCCGGCGACACGACGGGTCTGTTTGCCCGTGTGGTACTACTCGCAAAAAGGGGCAGCACCAAGTGATGCGGGCGAATCTCACCCAGGACTGATTCATCAATGCAGTTTGACATCGAAGATTTCGACGCGCTTCGCGACTATCTGACGACGCGTGGCTGCATTAAGTTGGGAGAGCTGGTTTCGTTCAAGAACCTGCAAGGCGGAGTTTCGAACCGAACGGTTAAGGTGGCGTGGGCCGACGGCAGAGGATGGGTTCTGAAGCAGGCGCTGGCAAAGTTGCGAGTCAATGTAGATTGGTTCAGCAGTCCTGAGAGGATTGGAGTTGAAGCCAAAGCTCTCCGCTGTCTGAATCGGTTGGCCCCGCCCGGCACAACTCCGGTTTTCATCTTCGAAGACATGCCGAATCACCTGATGGCGATGGAAGCGATCCCGGAGGAGCACGAGAATTGGAAGTCCGTCTTACTTTCGGGGCGGATCATTTCAGATCACTTTGAGCAATTCGGTTTGCTCCTCGGAGCAATTCACGGCCGGTCGTCGGAGTGGGGGCCGGAAGTTCGCAGCGCATTTTTGGACACGACTTACTTCGAGAATCTTCGGCTGGAACCTTATTACCTTTACGCTGCCCAGAACATCGCGGAAGCCTGCCCGTTTCTTACCGCGCTGGCACGTGAAACACTGCATCGCAAAGACAGCCTGGTTCACGGCGATTTCAGTCCGAAGAATACGCTCATCTATAAGAACAAATTGATCCTGCTCGATTACGAAGTAGTTCACTTCGGGGATCCTGCTTTCGACGTCGGTTTTGCCTTAACGCATTTTCTCAGCAAGGCGCATCACCAGCCCAGAGAGCGCTACCGCCTTGCTAGCGCCGCGGAGTTGTTCTGGCAGGTGTATTGGGAAGGAATTCATCAGCTGAACTGGGCCAAGGAGCTGGAGGCGCGGGTCGTACGCCATACGCTCGGATGCTTGCTGGCGCGGGTGGCGGGAAAATCGCCGCTGGAGTATCTGACGCCGGCCGAGGTGGTGCGACAACGAGAGACAATCCTCGCCCTGATTCAGAAGCCGGCAACCAAGGTCCCAGATCTGATCGAGATGTTTATCTACAAAATTGAGGCCTATGCCCACAATTAAGCGACTTTCTGGCCGCGAGATCCTTGACAGCCGCGGCCGACCGACGGTTCTTGCAACCTGCGTTCTCGAAGATGAAGCCAGCGCTTCCGCCTCCGTGCCGTCGGGGGCGTCGACCGGAACGGCAGAGGCTTTCGAACTGCGCGATGGTGATGCGAAGCGATACCGAGGGTTAGGTTGCCGTCGCGCGGCAGCAAACATTGGCGGAGAACTCAGCGGCGCGCTGGTTGGCCGTGCGTTTGCGGACCAGGCTGAACTCGACAACGCGATGGTCGCGCTTGACGGTACAGCAACCAAGTCGCGCATCGGCGCGAATGCAATTCTGGCCGTTTCCGTTGCCTTCGCGCGAGCGTGTGCGCTGTCGCGTGGCGTTCCTCTCTACCAACATTTCGCCGACATGCGGAACGCTTCCGCGAATACTCTGCCTCGGCTGACCATCAATCTCTTCAGTGGCGGAAAACACGCGGGGCAGCAGGTATCGGTGCAGGATGTCTTGATCATTCCGATGTCCGCTCGAACCATCGATGAAACATTGGTTTCGGCGTTTGATATTTATCAGGCGGCGGCTGACCTTATTCTGAAAAAGTATGGGATGCGCCTTCTTACTGCGGACGAAGGTGGATTGGCCCCTCCCTGTAAGTCTGCCGAAGAGATGTTGAGTCTGGCAGTGGCAGCGATCCAGCGGGCGGGCTATACACCCGGCAAGGCCGTCTTTCTCGGGATCGATGTCGCCTCCACCCATTTCTACCAGGATGGCAGGTACCATCTCGATGGCGAGATCCTCGATAGCGCTGGCATGATCCAGGAAATTGCGGGATGGCTGGATCGCTACCCGATCTTGAGCGTCGAAGACGGATTGGCGGAAGACGATTGGGACAACTGGCCCGAGCTTCGCCGCGCAATCGCAGGACGAGCGCTGACGCTGGGAGACGATCTTTTATGCACAAACCCTGCCCGCATCGATCGAGCGATCAAAACGAATGCCTGCGATGCTCTGCTGCTGAAAGTGAATCAGATTGGAACACTGACCGAGGCACTCCGGGCCTACGAGCAAGCGCGGGCAGCGGGCTGGGCGGTTACCCTGAGCGTTCGAAGCGGGGAAACGGAAGACAACTGGGCAGCAGATTTGGCGGTGGGATGGCGGCCGGATCAGTTTAAGAACGGATCGATCCGGCAGTCCGAGCGCCTGGCAAAGTACAACCGTTTGCTCGAAATCGAGGAGTCAACCCGCTGGCCGCTGGCAAAATGGCCGGGTCGCGACTGAACCTCTTCGAAACGTCTCAATTGCCGATGGAGGCAGCATTTGAAAGTGCGCAAGAAGCCGGGCCCAATTTCAATTTTTGGCGTACTTATAATTCAATTAACCATTCTTCTATGTGCGACGACTCCTCTGTTGCTTGCGCAGACCAATCTCCAGAGCGCAGACGGCTATGTGCGCCGCGAGGGTAATGAATGGATCATTGGTACCTCCCGCGTCGAGAGAAGGATTCGGTTCGATGGTGGCCACCTCGAACTGGTTTCGCTGCGCAACAAGTTGACCGGACGTGAGTATCTGGATGCGGGAAGTCCTCCAGCGGAAATCCGGTTTTCGGCGCGCGATGAAGACGTGAGTGCTTCCGATTGGCAGTGGACACTTGTCGGCGAACATGCCGTTCAGCTAGCGCAAGGTGAACTCCAACTTGACATCGAGCTTGAATCGGCTAGTCTACGAGCCACGAAACACTATGTGGTCTATCCCGGAACCTCGGTAATTCGAGAGTGGCTGACGCTCGAGAACATATCTCACAAGCCTGTGCGAATCAGCCACGTGGAATTCCTGCACACCCGCGTACTGGGCTCGATGGCGCAGGATCTCCAATTTAACTACCTGACCGGCGGAGGTAACTACAACGGCAGTCAATTGCTCAAGACTGAACCCATGAGTGCAACATATACGCGGACACTCGATTCCAATGGAGGCGTCCAACCCGGCAATTACAGCAGTTTCCTGCCTCTGGTGTTTCTGCTCGATCACAACTCTGCCGAAGGCGTCGCCATAGGTTGGGATTATCTTGGGCACTGGCGCTTCAGGATCGGCGGCCAGGAGGGAGCGCCGTTCGGCATAAGCCTGGAATTGGCCGGCTTCGAGAAAGACCTAATCCCCGGCGCGCGGCTTGAAACACCAAAGACATTCCTGGCGACGTTCTCCGGGGGAGTGGATGAACTCGGGAATCAGTTACTCGATTGGCAGTATGCCTACTTATGGGAATTCACTAACCCTGATTACTTCGCCAAAACCCGGTGGGCAGTCGATTGGCCCGGTCCGTGGGTCGGTGAAGGAGGAACTCCGAGCGCCGACAACTGGGGAAGACGCCTGGCGCTTGATCTTCGTTACGTTGATCTTCTACGCGAAACGGGTACGGATATTCTGTGGGACGATGCTGGATGGTACGACAAGTGGGGCACGTGGAACGCACCTGATTGGAAGCGGACCACCGATTACCTGCGCAAACATGATATGAAGTGGGTGCTGTGGTATCCGACGTTTCTGGCCACGCCGGAATCTAAAGTTGCGCAGCACCACCCGAACTGGTTGATCCCGGGCCAGGAGACACTGGAACAGTCGATTCCGGGAACCGTTGATTGGCAAAGGCAATTGCTGGATAAGAGCGTTAAAGACTGGGGAAACTATCAATGGCGTTACGACATCGCTCCCGCAGCCAGCGCAAACGACACCGACGCCCTGGCTGCCGATCAAAACTTCCGCGGCTTGCTGGAGCGATTTAAGAAGGACCACCCACAAAGCGGCATCGACGCCTGCGACGGCGGTGGGCGCTGGATCAGTTATGACCTCGCTCGACTGGCCGAGTCGGGTGAATATACCGATGGGGGAGCTGGTCCTTATAGTCCTTACTACACTTCGCTTCTACTTCCTCCCGACAAACTGCACAACGTTGTCGACTTCGATCATACTTATTACAACTCTTCGACCGACCGCACGCACCTGGCAATGGATCCGACATGGTATCGAGATCCAGGAGATGGCCCCGATGTCGAGTCGATTCGGAAAGACTGGGATATCTATCACTATCTTGTCGCACAAGGTGTTGCGGGGCGCTGGAGCCATGTGTTTCGTCCCAAGGTCGAGAACGATGACGCAGTCTGGTACTTCCAGAGAATGAATCGAGATAGCTCGAAGGGCGTCATTCTTACAAAACACGCTAAGCATGGTTCTCTTTATTATGTGATCAGCCGGCCGGTGAAGTCTGCATCCCCAGGTTTAGCGGACCAGTATCGCGGCGGCGCGGGCGAGATGAACGTAGTGACGACGACTTCCGCTGCCAGCCTCGAAACGGGTATTTATGAAGATCCGGTGGACGGGGCATTCCGCTATTACGGCGTTCCGGGCCAAGAATTCGGGCCCGTGAATGTTAAGTATCAGATCGGCGGAGGAGACGAGTCGCTAGTTACTAAGATCGTGAAGTCGGGAGCGGAGCGGAAGGTGTCCGACCAGTTCTTCGGGATGGCCATCCAACTGGACGCGCCCATGACCATCACGCAGTTAGGCCAATTCGATCCCGGAAACAACCATGGCGCTTACACGCTATCGCTTGTGCGGGCCGATGACAACAAGGTCCTCGCGAGGGCAGAACTTGATATGAGCCGAATTTATCCCGACGCGATGGGATTTAAATATGTTCGTTTGACGCAGCCCGTCAGGCTTGATATCTCCGCAAAGCCTGTGGTGATTTACCCACGAGGCCTTCAACCTGGTGCGGCTTATGACGTACGAGCAAGTATCGCTGGCGTGCGTCTTCATAAGACTGGCTCGCACCTGATGTCCGATGGAATCAGTCTCGACAAAATTGCCGGCGGGGAGCTGATATTTCTGAACTTACCCAACTATCCAGGGTCAGGAACAGATCACGTTCCTCCCGGTTCGCCCGCCAACGTGACCAAGCGGATAGGAACAAATCTCGGTGTCGAGGGCATCGAAGTTTCGTGGTCTCCGAGCCACGACAACAACTGGATTTCATACTACGAAATTCATAAGAACGGACGGCTTATCGGAAAGGCCGCGAAAGGAGCATTTTTCTTCGATCACTCCGACTCCGCCCGCAACGAGATAGACGTCCGCTTTGAGGTAGCCGCGGTGGATGGCGACGGCAACCACAGTCCATTTGTAACTGCACAAAAAGCGAGCGGGGAACCTCAGACCTACGAGGCTCTCGGAGATTTCTCGCCCAACCAATCCAGCGAATACTGGGTTTACGAGGAAATGGTGGAGGATGGCATTTACCACGAGTTAGTGTGGGATAAAGGCGGCTACGAGGGCCGATGGACTGGATCAGGGCTGGGCCGGATTGGAAGGGTTTGGATGCAGCCATCCGCTGCATATGATCTCTCGCGCACGTTCACTGCTCCGGTGTCTGGCGTGATCAGTACCTCTGGTTCGATCCGCAAGGATCCCAGCGCCGAGAATAAGGCCTCGTGTTTTGTAAGAATTCTTCAAAACTCTATTCAGGTATGGCCAGCTTCGGGGTGGGCCGAGGTCTTCCCGGATTATGACAAACCGACCAACTATGTCGTCGCGAACCTTCACGTGACGGCGGGCGATAAGATTCGATTTATTGTGAAGCACAACGGCGAGAACCGCGCCGATCCGATTGTTTGGGATCCAGTGATTGTCTTTCACGACTCGTATGCAGCTCAGTAAGCGGCGGCGAACGCTTAGCGGGACGCTGGCTGGAAAGCGCTGAGGGCGGCGCCGAGACGTTCCAATCCGCCGCGAACGGTCTCGGTGGCTCCGCAAAATCCCATTCGAAAGTGCTGGGGCTGCTCGAAAAAGTCTCCGGGCACGACGCTGGTCTCGAACTGTTTACGCAATATTTTAACAAATGCCTCGGCATTGCCCACCTTAAGCCGGGGAAACACCGTCGTGCCGAAGCGGCTCGGCTCACAATCGAGTTGCGGATGCTTCGCCAGGAACTCATTTACCATCGAACGGTTTGACTCCAGCAGGGCACGGGCGCGATCACGCACACGGTTCAGGTTGTCGAGGGCAATTACGGCCAGGAGTTCGGCTGGATGCACCGGGCTCCCGTACGTGAAGTCCACGATCTGCCACATACGCTGAACCAGGTCCGGCTGAGCGAGTATCCAACCGCAACGAATGCCACTGAGTCCGTATGCTTTGGTTAAGCTGCTGGTGATCACGAAGTTCGGTCCAAGATGAAATGCAGACCGCCATGGCTGGTCAAATAAGGTTTCGAGATATACCTCGTCCACCAGCACGCGCGCTCCTACGCGGGCGGCCATCTCACCTACCTGCTGCATGGTTCTGTCATCTGTGAGGGCGCCGCTTGGGTTGTGCAGGTTACAAAGAATCACGAGGCGCGTTTGCGGCGTAAGCTTGCGCTCGAGTTCTCCCAATCCAAGCCGAAATCCTTTTTCCGGACGGCGATCAAAGCGAGAGATCTTCGCCCCAATGTGATCCAAGATCGTCAACAGCGGATCGTACGTAGGCCGCTCAATCAACACCTCGTCGCCCCGATGCACCAGCGCCGTCAGCGCAATATAGTTTGCCATCGACGTGCCGTGCGTATAGACAACGCACTCTTCGGCCACGCTCGCTTTCGCGGCCAGGCGCTCCATCAGGGGTTTGAATCCGTATGGGCCCGTGCCGCCGATCTCAAGATCTTCGATGCGCACGGGTAACTCCGCCAGGGGATAGTCCAAAACGCCGCTGGATGCCATATTGAAGCGCGCGTTCGAGTGCAACTTGGCCCAGGCCAGATAGCGTGAGGCTGCCTCCGATCGCAAACTATTCATGTCGAACTTCTCCCGCGGCAGAAAATTGGTCGAACAATATTCAACTAAGAATTAGCGGAGCGCGCCGATGCCCGCCGGCTCCAAAACCAGTACACCGGAACGCCCGCCAGTAATAATGCAAAGCCAACCAGGCTATTCTGCGGATAGCGGTAGATCGTGTTCCCAACTACCCACCAGCATATCGCGGCGAACAATGCCGTAGTCACGGGATGTCCGGGAACACGATAACCGTCACTTGCCCTCATTTCGCCACGCGCAGCCCGTCTGCGAAATACGAAGATCGTGGTGGCCGTCAACCCAAAGAATAAGAAGTCCATTGAGATGACGTAATTCAATATCTGCTCATAGCGGCCCGACAACGCGATGACGATGGTCCACACGCTCTGCAAGACGATCGCAACCACGGGTACACGCGTGCGTGGATCGAGCCACGCCACGGCGCGAAAAAACAGGCCATCATCCGCCATCGCAAAATACACGCGAGGAGCGGTCAAGATCGACTGGCTCAAGAATCCCAGAGTTGAGATCGCGATTGCAGCGGCGATGAACGTAGCGCCTCTCTGCCCCAGCGCGAGCCGCATCACAGCTGTGGCCGGCGTGCCGGTGGCAGCCAGCGTCTGCGGCCCGAGAGAACGCAGGCATACCCAGTTCACCGCGAGGTACAGTATCACCACGCCCAGGACCCCGAGCAGTAGTCCTCGAGGCAGATTCTTCTTCGGCTCTTTCACTTCCGCCGCCAGAAAGTTGGCGGTCTGCCATCCTCCATAGGCGAATAATACCGGCACCATAGCCGCGCCGAACGAGGTGAGCGACGTGTGCCGTTCCGCGGCGGTGGTTACGGTAAAGTGCCTGCCGCCCAATGCCGCACCAGCTATCACCATGCCAGCGATGGCGATGATTTTCAGCACCATGAAGACACTCTGCGTGCGCCCGCCGGTTTTCACCCCCAGACAGTTGATCAGCGTAAGAGTGCCAAGCGCTATGGTTGCGATGATCCAGTCCGGAGCCTGCGAGCCGGTGAACTCGACAAAGTAACGGGCAAAGGTGATTGATACCGCCGCCATGCCTCCGGTCTGTATGACGAGCAGCAACACCCATCCATAGAGGAAAGCGACGGCGGGGTGGAAGGCCTCACGCAGGTAGGCGTACTGGCCTCCAACTTCCGGCAAGGTGGCCGCCAACTCCGCCCATATGAACGCGCCGCCGATTCCAATCACGCCGCCGAAAATCCACGCTCCAAGGATGAGGGCCGGTGTGTGTACCTGCTGTGCAACTACGTAGGGATTGATAAATATTCCCGAGCCCACGATGCCACCCATGACCAGCATGGTCGCGTCGAACAAGCCAAGTTTTCGGGCAAGGCCGGGCTTCGAATCGAGGACGCGATTTGCGCCGAGCGGCTCAGTCACGTGCGCGGCTGAGTGCTAGCGCCGCTATTTCAGTGCTTGACACGAACATGATTGGATTAGTGTAACCAAGATCAGGGCAAACGCCGAAGAAGCAAAATGTCCGAGCCGTAAAGCTGCTGGTCTGCGAATTCTTTTATAGCCCCATCGCCGATGGCCAGCCACTTGTCCGGAAGATGGACCGAAATGCCATTCAGTAAACTCTCTCCGCTCATCTCTCGATCTCGTCCGGGCCGGTCGTTCAGACTGGTCACCCTGTATTTTGCCTTCGCATCCAATCCGCGCAGATGAACCTTGGTATCGGCGACTTCAGACTTATCCCGAAAGATGTAGACCACCGACTCGCTGGAATCTTCCTTTATATATTGGATAGAACTCCAGCCGGCAGCTTCAACTTTGGGGTGATACACGTCTTCTAACAAAAGATGGCGATACTGTTTGAAAAATAACAGGTTGCGCTCCAATGCCTCGACAAAACCGGGAGGAGCCGCGGAAAGGAACTGCGACGACATACCGTTAATGTTGCCGAAGGTCACTCCATGCATGAATTTCTTGCGGAAGTAGTAGTCGAGCGCGGAGGCGCTATACCAGCGAGCCGAAAGATTTTCTCTGCCTGCTTCGCCCTGTCCGATGGTTGCGAGCGAACCCCAAACATTCGGACTGAGCATCGGGCCGGTAATGAATTCGTTGGTATATCCGCCCGGCAGAAGGCTCTGAGGGCCGGGATTAGTACGAGAGAATTCGAGAGATGGATCACACTCGAAACCCGACAGGTTTGGAAACCGCTTGAGCAGATAGCGCATGATCTCCAGGCGCCCGCGATAAGCTGCATAGGCGCCGTCGGTCTTTCCATGACCGTGGTCGGTACGATTGCATTCGTAACTTACAGTTGCCGACGGATCCCATTTAATCCAATCGAGATGCCACTTTTCGATGATGTCTCCAAGTTGCTTCTCGATCCATGCAACCACTTTGGGATCGCCCAAGCACAGTTGCTTGGTGGGAGCGAGCGAAGGATGCGAGCCGCCGAGCGTCTTGCCATCAATCATTGCCAGCCAATCCTGCGGAATCTCGCCCGACGCAACCCGCGCCGCATCCACGTTCCCCGGGTCCACCCACAGCCCGAATTTCAAACCCATGGCATGAACCGCATCTGACAAAGCCGCGAGACCGTGGGGAAACTTCTCTTTGTCCTCCTGGTAACTGCCTAGCCCGGAGGTCCAATCGTTCATGCCCGGAACAACCGAAGCGCCTTCGTACCAGGTTGCATCATGGTAAAAAACGTCGAACCCCACTCTCTTCGCCAGCGCAAGTTCTTTCAGGAGAACTTCTTCACTGTTCTTTTCTGTAAGCCATATGCAATACGTCACCAGGGGAGAATTCGGCAAGGGCGCCTGGAATACATACTGTTTCAGATAGCGAAATGTTTCATTGCCGGCGTTGTCGCTGTCGCCCTTGGCTAGTGCGAAGAAAGTGAGCGGCGTTTCCACCATTTCGCCCGGAGCTAGCTCGAAGGTCGCCGCCGGGCCGGTCTTCTTATCCTTTATTAGGACGGTCCCTGCTCGGACTACAGTGCCCGCAGCAGATGCCATGACGTCAGCCTTCCAGCCCAACACGCCAAGACCAGGTTCACCGCCGACCAGCATCGATTCCCCCGCGTCTTCATTTTCGAGCACCAGCCAGTCGTTAAAGTCGCGCTTCGGCTGACCACCCGGGACTGCATAAAATCCGTGCTGGCCCTTCATGGAGGAATAAGGCTTAAGACCCTTCGCGGGATTTTTCAGGGTCAAAAACAGTGGATCAATTCGAGGTTCAAGCCGCAAAACATGCTGACCGCGATTCTCCACCTGAATGGCCGTTTGGATCACGGCGCCGGTTGGGTACAGCTTCAACTCGAGCGAAAGGAGGCCGCCGGCATCAGACTGAAAGTGCAGGGAGAGTTGCCTGCCGCCTTTGGATAAATCGGAAATGGTGTCTTTGGTGTAGCGGTATGCAGTGGCGGCTTTGTCGGGCGATGTCACCAGCGGCGTGCCCGCGACCGCCCACTCGCCGCCACCTTCGCGGCGCAGCGATTTCATGACCACCGTGCCGGACGATCGCACCAATTCGACATGAAGAGATCCATTGGTCAACTCCCAGCCGGCTTCCGATTTGGTAATCGATACCTGGCAAGTTGCGTAAGTTTCCACGCAGCAGATCAGGCATACCATGATCAGGAATGTTCTCATTAGATGGACCTCAAGACTCTTAAGTCTAGTATGGGAAACGATCAAACTCCGAAAGTGGGGACCGGGGTGTTCAGTTCGTACAGACCCATAAGTTGAAACCTGCTAACAGAACTTGCCCCGGCGAGGAGCCGGGGCAAGCCCGTTGTTGACGGGGAAGGAAAAGACTAGAACGTGAGATGTGCTCCAATCTGCATGCGGCGTCTGAAGTCGACGATGCTCGTGATTTGTCCGGCTGTGCTCTGGTCGACATTGGAGTTGGGAGAGCCGAGATTCTCTCGATTGAACGCATTGAAAGCATCCCAGCGAAATTCCAACTTCATCCGTTCGGTAATCGAAAAAGCTTTTGCCAGCGACAGATCGACCGATCCGAAACCTGGTCCCAGCAGTATGTCACGACCGGAGTTGCCATAAGTGTATAAGGCGGGCACGGTAAAATCCGCCGGATTGAACCACTCGTTACGATTGGGATTCGAAACTTTTCCGCTGCCAATGCGATCGGGCCTTAATGCAATCACGGAATTCAGCGTTGAGTTGTTTGCCAAAGAGGGCGTGAAGTAATTTCCGCCCTCGAAGTTGAAAATTCCGCTGAGTGTCCAGCCCCCGATAATGGCATTCGCCGCGGGACTAAGATCGCTTCCATATGCGCGGCCACGGCCGAATGGCAGATTCCAGTTTGCCGCGCTGATAAAGCTCCAGGGCCGCGCGAAGCTCGAATTCCCGTAGTTGCTGGCAAAGTTAAAAATATTCGTGGGACCAAAGGTTCCTTCGTCCAGCGACTTAGCCCAGGTAAAGTTACTGGTTATAAACACCCCTTGACGGAAGCGCTTGTCTAACCGAATCTGCAACGAATTGTAATTACTTCTTAGTTCCGGGTACCCGGGGAGACGGTTGTTCCGCTGATATTCCTCTACGCCCCAGCCATAGTTGGCGAAATATGGACGCCGTGGATTGAAGTCGCCCGGGCCGGGAACTGGGGCATTCACATCAACGTTATCCCACAGGTGACGGCCTATGTTCCCAACATACGCGACCGTTAAAGTTAGTTCGCGTGGGAACGCATGCTCCAATGAAACGTTGTAGGTATCCGAGTAGCTATGCGGATAAGTCCCCGTGCCCGGAAAGTACTCGGAACCGCCAGGGGCATCTAGAAATGAGATCAGGCCATTCGGCGGATAAGGTGGAAGCATGGCAGGGAGGCCGGGTCCTTCGTCGAGGGTGTAATCCAATGGTTGAAATGGATTGGCCGAAACATCTGTTTGACTCTGCTTGATAGGCCAACCGCCCCCTTGGGTACCAAAGGCCGCTCCGTATGGGTTTTGGAAGTAGCTTCGACCATAACCGCCGCGAAGTACCGTTTCATGCGGCAATCTATATGACAGCCCCAATCGCGGAGAAAATTCCGTCTTAGGCGTTGTCACTCCCGCGTACTTGCCAGCCAGGTTCGTTAATTCAATGTTATCCGTGTTCAGGTTGATATTGCCCACACTCTGTCCATTGGGAGTGAAGATTGGGCTGAGATAGTCCCACCGGAGGCCCAAGGTCAGAGTGAGCATTGGTGTGACCTGCCAGGTATCCTGGCCGTAAAAACCATATTTCCATTGCTTTTCCTGTGGCTGAACCAGGGTGATGTCTCGATTGAATGTGCTCGGAAGGCCGAGTTCGAACGCCGCCAAGCCGGACCCGCAATAGGTACCTTCTGCCGGGCTGAGGCACGAATCTTCATTGGTCTGGGTAAGAGCTTGGTTAAAGTTGAAGAGACCACGGCCGCTAACGTCTGTTCGAATTCCGAAGAACTTGGAAACCTCACCTCCGAACTTAAAGGAGTGGCGACCCACCGTCTTTGTCCAATTGTCGAAGAATTGAAAGTTGGTCTCCGTCTCGAAGAATGGCAAACCGAAATCGCCCATTGCGAAATTGGCGATTGGGGAGTTGAAATTCAGTTGGGGCAAGCCCGAGGTATAGACAGTGCCTAAGTTAATGTCCGGGATTCCCACCGCAGTCGCTTCATCGGTACCCGCATCCAGTTGCAATTCTTGAATGTAGATTCGCGAGAATGCAAAACGGAAATCTTGCAGCAAGCTTGGAGAGAACGTGTGCTGATAGTCGAACATCGCGCTCTTATCATGATCGAACGAGTTGCCCGAGTTAACCGCTCCGCCTAGCGGCGGGCCTCCCCCCACGGGTCCGAACACATTGTCAGTGAAAAACTTCGCGCCAAAGTAACTGAACTTTCCGAAAACCACCGTCTTGGGAGTGACAAAATAGTCGATGCGCCCATTGACCTGATTCTGGTCGAAGGTCGCCGGCCGGGAGATCTGGTAGTTGTTATCGGTAGCTCCGGGGGGGCCGAAGTTCGGCTCGGGCAAGAGCGCCAACAGGTTTGTCGCAGCATTGCTGATCAGGCCTGGGCAAATCACGTTAAGTACGCCGTCGCACGAAATCTGCGCTCGTCCGCTTCCATCCGGGTTGCCGGTTGTGGGGTCGTAAATGGGATCGACATCGGCAATCGAACTGAAGTCTCCAGCCTTGAATGCATCGATCGGAGTCGTGTAGAGGCTGGAGGTGTGCAGATTGTTCCGCATCCCCTGATAGTCTGCGAAGAAAAACAGTTTGTCCTTCTTGATTGCGCCACCCAAACTTCCGCCAAACTGATTCCAGCGGTTGCCGGGTACGCCATTAGGCTGGCTGAAGTGGTCGGCAGCAAAAAAACCGGCGCTGCGATAGTACTCGAACAAGGACCCGTGCAGAGCGTTGGTGCCTGACTTGGTGGTGATCTGCAAGACTCCGCCGCCAACTCTTCCGTACTCGGCGTCATAGTTGCTGGTCGTCATCTTGACTTCTTGTACTGAATCCTGGGTAGTCACAAGCAGGGAATACCCCTGAATGGCCTCGGTGTTTTCGACGCCGTCGAGTAGATGGGCGTTGTTGTTGGGAGAGGCGCCGTTGATATTGACATCAAAGTCCTCGCCCGCGTTTTCGGGGTGAAGATCCAATTGGCCGCTGGGCATGCTCACGCCGCCTGCCAAAAGATTCAAGCGACTGATATTCCTGCCAAAAGTGGGAAGTTGCTCGACCTGCTGGGTTTCGAGTGTCTCGCTGACTTCAGCGCTGTCCGTTTGAAGAATCGGAGCCTGGCCGGTGACCGCTACGTTGCTGGTTACAGTGCCGACGGGCAAAGAGGCGTCGATGCGCACTGCGGTGCCGGCGTCGATCCGGACTGCTTCCCTTTTGAATTCCTCAAACCCTTGCTTCTTGATGGTTATCGTATATGTTCCCGGGATCAGACTGGGAAACCGGTACACTCCGTCTTTATTGGTGACGCCATTATCGGCAACGCCCGTGCCGGTGTTCATGGCTTCCACGGTTGCCCCGGAAATCAAGGCGCCGGAGGCATCCGCGACGTACCCGGTTAAACCACCGGTCACTGCGGTTTGTCCGTGCAAAGCGGCGGCGCCCAACAGCAAGACAATTGAAATCAGGGTTAGAAAACGGTGTGCGGCAGAGTTCATCGTGTACCTCCTAGGATAACTGCGCTTTCAATTGGGAATGGGCCCCTTCAGTTTGGGGCACTGTGGCGCATGGAGTTTGCGCTCGCTGCACCATGGTGCGGGAATGTGCGGACGAGGCGCTACAAGTTCTCATGCCGTCGCGCAAGTTAACTCATGTCGAGACGAGTGTCAAGACAAATATTGTCAACACTAATGTCTACATAATTTCGTATTCTCAATGCGAGCTGGAAGTGCGCGCTTGCCACGCTATTCCCCATGGCCCTTGGACCGCGCTTCGACTCACAACCGTAGTGTCACCTGTATTGTTGACAGCATGGTAAAGTGTCCACAGAGATTTTGGTCCTCTGGTCGGCAGGGAACGTTGCTTCGGTGGGGAGCCGAGTATGTCGCGCGAGCTGTCCCGCCGGTCACGCTTGTGTTCAGCCGTAATCCAGCTTATAAGTATTGACGAGTTTACATGCGAACATCGAAAACTCATTCTGCCAAACCAGACCGCGGTATTTCCGCCAGCAAGCGGGTTGAAGCCCATTTGCGTCATGCCATTCACGCCGGCAAGCTGCGGCCGCGGCAGCGCATCATCGAAGAAGATCTCGCTCGGGAATTGAAGGTCAGCCGCGGGCCGGTCCGCGAGGCCATCCTGCGCCTGGAGCGCGATGGCCTGGTGGTCACCACTTCGCGCCGCGGCACATTCATCCGCGACATTTCGCTAACCGAAATCGATGTGATCTTTCGCATGCGCGCCAAACTCGAAGGCCTCTGCGTGCGTTACATGAGGGAGATTCCGTCCCACGATCCCGCCCCACTTCTGGGGCAGGCACTGAAGAAGCTGAAGGCGGCCGCGGCCAAAAACAATGAGGAACAGTTTTTTAACGCGGACATGGAATTACACCGCACCATCTGGAAGGCAGCCAACCAGCCGCTTCTTTATCGAACCCTCAATCTGATCATGAATCCCTACATCTTCATTATCGCGCGCGCATATTCCTCCCGTATTCCGCTGGCACACCGGCGCGACAATCATGAATTGTATGTCCGCCTGGTGCTCAAAACACCGCTGGACAAAATCGAAAGCGAAGTAGAAAAATATTTCGAAGGGCTGTATTCCCGCACGTTCGAGCAAGTCCCCGCCTTCCCGGGATTTGCGCCAGACGATTGGGCGAGCGATCTCGGTTCCGATTGAGAGACGATCAGCGTGTGCTCCCCCGATTTGTCGCGTGTCATCAATCCTGTTGACATAAAAGTTCACTGATGCTTCAATGGCTCGGTTTGAGCTCACCCGGCTAAAGCCGGAGAGTGCTGCCCATAGGTTCAACCGGAATCTTCAGATTCAGTCAGGAGATCATGCCTCCCCAAACCGTCCAGGCAATCCTGCTGGTTTTGTGCGCCGCAATCATGAATGCCGCGTATGCGCTTCCCATGAAACTGAATAAGAAATGGGAATGGGAGCATTCATGGTTTGCTTTTTCTTTTCTGGGCGTCGCCGTGGTCCCCACCATAATCGCGCTGCTCACGGTGCCGGGGCTGTGGTCCACCTATGCGGCAGTCTCGGGCGGAACGTTGGCAAAAATGGTGGTATTTGGGGCGAGTTGGGGCGTGTCGCTGGTGTTCTTTGGCTTGGCCCTCACTCGTGTGGGCCTGGCCATCACCTTCGCGGTCTGTCTTGGGACCTCGGCTGCCGTCGGCGCCCTCACTCCGCTGATGGTTCAGCACTTCGACCTGGTCATGACCCGGCAAGGCGCCCTGATCTTCCTCGGCGTGTTCGTGATTATCGCCGGCGTGACCCTTTGCGGACTTGCCGGAAGGAGCAGGGAGGCCGCTCTTCAACAGCAGAGCGCGACCGTTCGGAAGGGGTTTCTTGGCGGCTTTCTGCTGGCGTTTGTGTCGGGCATTCTGGGCTCAATGCTGAATCTGGGGTTGGCATTTGGAGGGAGCATTCAGCGTGTAGCTCAGCAGCACGGTGCGAGTCCGGCCATGATGTCGAATGCGGTATGGCTGCCTTGTCTCTATGCGGGCTTCTTGCCGGGAGTTATTTACTGTTACATCCTGATGCGCAAGAAAGGCAGCGTCGGCACGCTTCTTTTGGCGGGCACCTGGTACTACTGGCTGGCGGCGGCCAGCATGGGTCTCCTGTGGTTTGGCAGCATCATTCTGTACAGTATCTCAACATTGAAACTGGGCGAGCTGGGCACATCGATCGGCTGGCCTGTCTTTCTCGCCTCCATCGTCGTAGCCAGTACTATTTTTGGAGCGCTGACGGGCGAATGGGCCCGTACTGGCACGCGCCCAATCAGGACGATGATGGCGGGCGTTGCCTTGCTCGTAGTAGCCATCGCAATTCTGAGTTACGCTGGTCAGGCTTAGTCTAGGAGCGTCGCAGATTCGGTTTTCACTACCGGTGAAGACAGAGGACTTCGGTAGTCGAGCATCTGGGATTTCCGCGGCGGTAAGAGCCTTTTAGAATCTTCTTTTGTTTTATGTCAACAAAAGTGTTGACGATAAGAATCAGAATCTAGTATTGTTCCCGTGAGATTCGATGGCTTCCCGCAGCAGCCCGTATTTCGCGGGATATCTGCCGGGCGTTAATCGAATCGGCGGCAGAGCCTGGAACGATATCTCCGTGCCTTCCGGGTCAGGATTTATGGAGATAATCCGACGCGTATATCGAATCGCTCCGCTGATTGTTGCCAACCGCAATCCCCTACAGCAAAGAACAATGAAGTTGCGATGTGAAGCTAACATACGGCGAAAGGTCACGACCCAGTAAGGGGCGCAATGAAATGTCCTGGTAGGTTAATTCGTACGCCCTGCAAGAGTCGCAACTGGACGCGGATCGTCGGCCTTTGCACAGTCTTTTGCTCCTTCCTCCTCCTGCACTCATTCCTCTGCGCTGCTGTGCCGCCGGAGCGGGGGTCGCGATCAGCCTTTGTTCGCACCGGTGCGATCCCCGGTGTGCGTTTTACTTCCGGACTTACCGTCTGCGACGAAGAGTTGCGCAATGGCCGCTGGGTGAGCCGCTATTGGGAGTCGAGTGGGCAGATTGTTGCAGACATTCAGATTGATGCCGAACGGCAGCAGATGGACACTCTGCCGGTTGATGCCTTCAAACTTGAAATGGAAGGCCAGGAACTCTCGGGAACGTGGAAGTGGATCGGCGTCAACCAATCTGAAGTCCACAATCCGGACGGATTGCTGGTCACGGTCGAACTGGAAAGCAGTGTCCGCCCGATTCAAGTCAAGATTCAGACGCTGCTAAGCGGCGGCCCGGTCATGGTTCGCTGGCTGGAGGTGAAGAACATTGGCCAACGGCCAACGGCCATTTCGAATGTTTCGCCTTGGGCGGGCCAACTCTGGCACACTCCCAACTTCGGGGAGAAACTTCCTCCAGGTTCTGAAGATGTGTACGACGTTGGCTATGCGCAATACGATAAATGGGGATATGAAGGGGCATGGCGCTTCGATCCCGTGGTGGACGAAACAAAGATTATCTCGGGTGATCGTGGTAAGTCCGGCTGGGGGCATCCGACATTCTTCGCTCGTAATAATGCGACCGGTGAGTGGTTTGTAGCTTCATTGGGGTGGAGCGCGAATTGGAAGATCCGAGTCACCAGCAAAGTAGAAAGGTCTCCGGTTGATCGCTCGGAGTCGATCGATAGGCCGGTAAATGAGGCTCGGCTATTTTTTGAAATGGGACCCGATTCCGTTGACCCCGTCCTGCGGGTGCTCGAACCGGACGAGACAGTCAAAACGCCGGAAACGCATATCCTGTGTATGAAGTCGGATCTGGATCATGTGACGCAGGCGCTCTTGAATCACGTGCGCCGCGATGTTCTGCCACGCCCACCTTCAGAACATGTCTTCGATGTCGAGGCCAACCATCGCGGCTACATAGTCGATCACGAGACCGAGGCCGGTATTGATCGTGAGATCGACATGGCGGCGGATGTCGGCGCCGAGACCTTTTTCATCGATGCCGGCTGGTACGGGCCGGAGCCGAATCACTGGTACGACAACACCGGAGACTGGTACGCGGGCGATTGGCTTCCTAATGACCTTCAGCCAATCCGTGAATATGCGCGCAAAAAAGGTATGCGTTTCGGCCTCTGGGTTGAGATCGAGGCCGCCGGCGCCGCATCAAAGTTGCGCAAAGAACATCCGGACTGGATTTTGACCCGTAACGGCAAACCCTTCGCCAATGGCCGCCATCTCGATGTGGGCAATCCCGTAGTCGCGAAGTGGATGGAATCGGAGATCGCCCGAATCATAAAGAAATACGACCTCGACGTTTTTCGAATCGACTACAACATGTCGGTTGAGGAAGATGGGAATCACGTGCGCGACGGTTTCGTCGAGAATTCAGGATGGCGCCACGTTGAAAATCTCTACGCTATCTTCGATCACCTGCGCCAGCAATTCCCCAAAGTGATCTTTCAGAATTGTGCCGGCGGCGGCGGCAGGCTGGACTGGGGCATCCTCCGCCGCTTTGATAACACCGAACTCTCCGACTGGATGCGGGAGCCAAGGGGCGTGAAGATATTGAACGGCATGACGTGGGTGCTTCCGCCCGAGATCCTGCTGCGTACGTTCGGAACCGAGGTCCCCGATCTGGCGGGGGACGGCGACATCGACTCGCAGTTGCGGCAAGTGCAAATGTCTCTGCCTATCTTCCGGGGCATCGCGCCGTCGCCGGCGGAATTGAATCCTATCTTGCGGGACAAGATCCATACGGGAGTTGCTCTATATAAAAATGAGTTGAGGCCGATTTTGCGCGATAGCGTCGTCTACCATCACACGCCTCAGACGCCTTACACCAGCGAGTCGCCCTGGGTTGTACTCGAATATGCCAGCCCGGACAAAGAGCGAAGTGTAGCAACTCTATTCCGAACCTCGAACCACGACGACCCGATCTACCATTTTGTACCTCGCGGTCTCGACGCTTCGCTCACCTATAAGGTGACATTCGAGAACAGCGCCGAGACGGTGGAATTATCCGGTATTCAACTAATGACGGAGGGTATTCCAGTCCGACTTGAAACCGCTGGGACATCGGAGATGTTGTTATTCGAAAGCGCTGCGGCAACCGGAAAAATCGCTAAGCGGGAGTGAGTTATGCCCCAGAGACTTGAACTAGAGATTTGAATTATGGATACGAAAAGTACTGCCATTCGAAAGCTGTTTGATCTTAGTGGGCGTGTGGCGCTGATCACTGGTGCTGGAGTCGGCTTCGGTGAGGCGATTGCATTAGGTTTCGCGGAATTCGGCTGTGACATCGCAGCCTGCGACCTCACCATCGAGAACCCGCGACGTACGGCTGAAAGAGTAAGAACAATCGGCCGACGCGCCATCGCGCTCCAGGCCAATGTCGCGGTCCCCAAAGACATATCCGCCATGGTGGACGCCACGGTCAGTGAGTTCGGCGGCATCGACATTTTGGTGAACTGTGCCGGTATTCCCCAGCATGATCCCGCCGAGTCGACCCCACTTGAGACATGGGACAGGGTCCTGGACATCAACCTGCGCGGCACGTTCCTATGTTGCCAGGCGGCTGCGCGCGTCATGTTAAAGAAAGGTGCCGGAGTGATTCTCAATTTCTCATCGATTGCAGGCGTGGTGGGCGTGGGCCGCGGCTCCAATGCGTACTGCGCAAGTAAGGGCGGCGTAAACGCCTTGACAAAGCAACTTGCTCTGGAATGGGCGGATCGAGGAATCCGGGTTAATGCCATTGCCCCGTGCCAATTCATGACGCCGGGGCTCAAAGACGTTATGGCCGATCCGCAATTCGACCCCAAAAAGCTGATGCAGACCTGGGTCTCCAATATTCCCCTCGGCCGCGTGGGCGAGCCCGACGAGATCGTCGGGCCGGCTTTGTTCCTGGCGTCGAACGCATCTTCCATGGTGACCGGCGTGATCCTGCCGGTCGACGGAGGTTATCTGGCCCGATGACTCTCGAGGAAAATATCCGATCGAGTTTGTCGGTTACCCTCCCGGCTGGAATACAACTCAAGCGGCTCGTCCAGATTGGCATTGTCGTCGCCGACCTGAACCACACCACAAAGTTGCTGACTTCCATGTTTGGCGTTGGACCTTTTCGCTTTGTGGAGTGGCCCGATAGAGCTGAATCCAGGTATTACTACCGCGGCATAGAAGAGCGCATACGGATCAAGCAAGCATTCGTCCAATTTGGCGACGTAGAGGTCGAACTGATTCAGCCGCTCGAAGGGCGCAACGGTTACCAAGATTTTCTCGATCAAACCGGCGGTGGAATTCACCACCTTCTGTTTGAGGTTCCGGACATCGATCCGGTAATTGAGGAATTGGCGAAATCTGGCGTAACCGTACTTCAGGCCGGCACCGGCATTCGTCCCGGCACGCGCTGGGCTCTTCTGGATACACAGAAGTTACTCGGGTTTTTCGTGGAATTGCGTCACCGTCCCGGCGAGTCCGACGGCACATCTATCCCCTGACACAAAGTATGCGGCCTCAATAGTAAGTGAAGCAAAGCACATGCAAAATACCAGCACAACAACTCGCCTCAGGACGGCCATTGTGGGCTGCGGGAAGGTTGCGGGAACTCACGCCCTTGCTTACCAGGCACTCCCGAACTCCCAGCTGGTAGCGGTGTGCGACATCTCTCCGGAGCGTGCCCAAACATTCGCAGCCAGCCTGCGCGTCAATGCCTACACCGATCTAGCGAAAATGCTGAGCCAGGAAAAAGTGAATGTGCTGTCGATCTGCACGCAGCACACGCAGCATCCAGCAGCCGTCGAGATAGCAGCCGCCGCGGGTGTACACGCAATCTCGGAGAAGCCTCTAGCCGTCGACCTGGCCTCTTGCGACCGTGCCATTGCGGCCGCGCGCGCTGCCGGAACCAAGTTAGGTGTAATCAGTCAACGCCGCTGGTATGAACCCGTCCTCCGGATGAAGGAAGCGATCGACGACGGCAAGCTAGGCAAGCCGGTGCTCGCGATTGTCACGATGCTCGGATGGCGCGAATCAGCCTATTACCGTTCCGATCCATGGCGTGGCACCTGGGCCGGCGAAGGGGGCGGCGTGGTCGTCAGCCAGGCGCCGCATTACCTCGACTTAATGAGCTGGTTCATGGGTCCGGCCGTCGAGTTACACGGTTATTGGGATACCTACAACCATCCGGGGATAGAAGTCGACGACACGGTAATCGCTTCCGTCCGCTTTAAGAGCGGAGGAATGGGCTCGATTGTCCTGAGTAACTCGCAGCGCCCCGGATTGTGGGGAAAGATTCACATTCACGGCTCGTCGGGGGCATCCGTCGGAGCCGAGACTGATAGCGGCTCCCCTTTCATCTCGGGCGTCACGGAAAAGATGGATCCCCCTTTCAACGATATCTGGACCGTCCCGGGAGAAGAAAACAAGCTCGAAGCTTGGAATCGTGAAGACCGGTCTCGGCCCTGGAACGTAATGACTCACTATCACCAGGTGCAACTGGCCGACTTCCTCGATGCCGTCTTGGAAGATCGAGGACCGATGGTCGATGCCGAAGCCGGACGTCGGGTGGTGGAACTATTCAGTGCTGTTTACCGCTCGCAGCGCGAACACGCGCCGCAGAAATTGCCGCTGTCGCAATAATTTCGGGAGGCTTCATCATGTCGGAACGGGTTCAGGCGGAGCAGATCTCGCAGGGACTACTTTTTACCTATTACAAGAAAGTCCTCGAACTGAGACTCTTCGAACTCAAAGTTCAAGAACTGTATCGTAATGGCAGGCTTCCCGGATTTGTTCACCTGTATGTGGGAGAAGAGGCAGTCGCGGTGGGCGTATGTTCCCACCTGGGGCCAGAAGACTTAATCTTCAGCACGCACCGCGGCCATGGTCATGCGCTGGCGAAAGGTGTGCCTGCCAGAATTGTTCTCGCCGAACTTTGGGGCAAGGCAACGGGCAGTTCAGGGGGGCGCGGCGGAAGCATGCACCTCTACGCGCCTGAATACGGATTTATGGGCACGAACGGAATCGTGGGGGCTCCGATTCCATTGGCCACGGGTGCAGCCCTTAGCGCAAAGCTGAAAAAGAAGTCCCATGTTGTCGTTTGCTTTTTTGGCGATGGCGCGGTCAACAGCGGTTCATTTCACGAGGCCGTCAATCTCGGCGCAGTTTGGAACTTACCGGTCGTCTATGTGTGCGAAAACAACTTATACGCGACAGAAATGGCCTTTCGGCGGGCCACTAAGAATACCAGCGTGGCGAGTCGCGCTGCAGCCTATGGAATGCTGGGAGTACAAGTCGACGGGCAGGATGTCGTAGCGGTCCATGAAGCCGCACAGGCAGCGATTCAACGCGCCCGCCAGGAGGGCGGGCCCACTTTGATCGAGTGTAAGACCTATCGTTACTTCGGCCATCACGAAGGCGATCCCGGTACGGATTATCGAACGCGCGAGGAGGTGCAGCAGTGGAAACAGCAGGATCCCGTGAAACTGGCTCGTAAGCGGCTGCTCGACTCGGGTGTTAGTGAGAGCGAGTTACAGGCGGCCGATCAGGAGGTAGAGCGAATTATCGACGACGCAGTCGAGTTTGCCGAAAAAAGTCCTGAACCATCGGCGGATACCGTTAACGAGCATGTGTTTTAGCTGAGGAGAAGAAATGTCAGAGCAAGGCCGTGTGATTACCTACGGAGATGCGGGAGTGGAAGCTCTGCGCGAGGAGATGCGCAGAGACAACAGTATCGTCTATATCGGGCAAGGCATAGGTCCGCGAGGCGGAAACTTTCGTCAAACCCGCGGGCTTTGGAAGGAATTCGGCGATGAGCGGCTTCGCGACACCGGCATCTGCGAACTTGGAGCCACCGGCGCCGCAATTGGCGCCGCCATGGCTGGCACGCGTGCCGTGGTCGATGAAGTCTTTCTTGATTTTGCTCTCGAAGCTATTACTCAAATTGTCCAGCAGGCTGCCAACATCTCCTACATGTCGAATGGCAAGATCAAGGCTCCAGTCGTTATCCGGGGAGCCATGGGTTCGGTGCGCAGCGCGGGAGCTCACCACTCGCATACCTTTTATAACTGGTTCGCAAATACTCCCGGCCTAAAGGTTGCTCTTCCTTCTACACCCTATGACCTGAAGGGACTTTTCAAAACCGCCCTCCGGGATCCGGGGCCCGTCGCGGTGATCGAGCATAAGTCGCTTTACAACACCAAGGGCGTAGTGCCTGAAGAAGAATATCTGATCCCTTTCGGAGATGCGCGCATAATCCGCGAAGGCAAAGATCTGACCATGGTGGCGATGTCCCGGATGGTGGACCTGGCTACCAAGGCGGCAGCGCGACTGGCGGAAGAAGGCATTTCGGCCGAAGTGATTGACCCCCGGACGATCGTTCCGCTCGATCGGCGTAAGATCACCAACTCCATCAAAAAGACGGGCAGGCTCGTAGTCATTGATGAATCGCCCTCGTACTGTAGTTTTGCAGGTGAACTTGTCGCGATCGCGGTGGAAGACTGCTTCGACGAACTCCAGGTGACGCCGAAGCGGATTTGCTCATTGGCCGTTCCAAATCCATTCAGCCCGGTTCTCGAAAATCAGATGATTCCGACGGTCGATCGCATTATTCGCGAGGTCCACGACGTAATGAAACAGTCAAGGAGAAAGTGTTAGAGATGGCGTACAAAATTGTCATGCCGCAACTCGGCCTCACCATGGAGGAGGGCTCTGTATCCAGCTGGCTGAAGCAGCCCGGGGAGTTTGTGGAGAAGGGCGAAGCTCTATTTATCGTGGAAACGGACAAGATTGAAATGGAAGTCGAATCAATGGGAAAAGGTTATCTCGGCCCGATCCAGGTGGAACTCGGCGTGAAGGTCCCGGTGGGAACTCTACTGACGATACTGACGGATGAACCCGAGACCGCGGCCTAAGACTTAGGCAACAGCGGTCAAGCCGCCCATAACTACAGAGAAGACCGTCTTACGGTCGCGTCCTTGCGCGTGAGCACCTCGGAACTTAGCTCAACCCCCAGACCGGGCCCCGGCGGCAATGGTAACTCACCAGTCGCTCCGGCCACGAGTTTTTGAGTAACCAGTCCTTCATATTCTTCGCTATAGTGACGGCGGACGCTTTCCATAATGTATAGGTTAGTGACATTGGCCGAGAGGTGCGCCGTAGCAAAGTGCAGGATAGGGCCGCCGCAATTGTGCGGTGCGATTGGAAGATAGTAAGTCTCAGCCATGGTTGCGATCTTCTTGGCCTCCGAGATACCCCCGCACCAGGAAACATCCGGCATGATGATCGAAGCGGCGCGGTTTTCCAGAAGCTCGCGAAATCCCCAACGCGTCAGGAGCCGCTCGCTCAAGCACAGCGGGATATTCGTGGAATCCGCCAGCTCAGCGTAGGCAGCCAGATTGTCCTGCGGCAACATCTCTTCCAGCCACATCGGCTTGTAGGGCTCCAGAGCGGCAGCGATTTTCTTTGCGCTGGGGAGGTTCCAGAAGCCATGAAACTCAATCGCCACATCGATCGCGTCGCCGAATTCTTCGCGGATCAGTCGCAAAGGTTCGCTTCCGCGCCGGATTTCCTCCGCCGAAATGTGATTTCCGCCGTTCTCCCTGGCGATCTGATCAAAGGGCCAGATTTTCATGGCCTTGATATTGCTCTTGAGAAGTTCGCCGGCGAGTCGCGCTGGCTCGCGGTTGAAATCTACTCGGTCGTAGCAGGTGTTATAGATTCGTATGGATTGCCGGGACGCGCCCCCCAGCAACTTATAAATCGGCTGGCCCGTGGCCTTGCCGAGCAAATCCCACAGCGCAATATCGACCGCGCTGAGGGCACGCATTTCCGCTCCCGCCCACCCGCTATACGAAACGGCGAGAAACATATCCGCCCACAACCGGTCGATAGCACTGGGATCCTTTCCCAAAAGCACGGCGGCCAGCCGCGAATGCACAATGGCTGCCTCCGCTTCGGCGTTCGGGTAGCTCTCCCCCAGGCCGATCAGTCCCTCATCCGTATGGATTCGGACCCAAAGGTAGTTAATGGCACCGACGTGCACATTAATTCCGTGGGTAAGATAGATGGTTTCGACGGCTGTGATTTTCATGGGCGCAGCGTGACGCGCATTATCTCCGAACACGCTCTTTGCAGTCAACATTATTGTTGACAATAATTACACTACCGACGTAGAGTGTGCGTTGCCTGGAGTAGAACAAGCGGCCTTGAGCATATTTTGTTACTCCGTTGATACTCCGCATCCGCCGTTCTGAGGAGCGCGGCCTGAGAAGTGCGGAAGAAGGCTTCCTATTATGGCTGAAGTCGAACATGTTCTCGAAATTCGTAATGTGATCGGGGAGGGCCCGGTCTGGCACTCGCAGGAGGGATTCCTCTACTGGGTGAACTTCATAGGGGACTATCAGATCCTCCGGTTCTCGCCCCAAACTCGGCGACTCGAAGTATTTGACACGGGTACGCCGGTCATGGCGCTCGGCATACGAAAGGCCGGTGGATTCGTTGCCGCCACTGGTAACGGGCTGGCAAATTGGGACATTCAGCGCAAGACATTCGAGCCGTTTTCGGATCCCCTTGCCGGCCGGGCCGGCATCCGTTTCAACGATGCTGCTACAGACAGTAAGGGCCGGTTTTGGGTGGGCACTTTGAACGACAACAACCCTAAGGGGCCGGACGGCGAATTGTTCTGTCTTCAAGGCGATCATTCATGGCGCCTGGTGGATAAAGACATCACCGTGTCGAACGGGATCGGATGGAGTCCCGATCGAAAGATCATGTATTTCACCGATTCCTTTCGCTATGCCATTTATGCCTATGACTACGTCGCCGAATCCGGCACGATCGCAAATCGCCGAATTTTTGTGGAGACGTCTCCCGAGGGAGGATTACCCGATGGATTGACGGTTGACACAGAAGGGTTCGTCTGGAGCGCCTACTGCGGAGGCTGGAGGGTGGTTCGTTATAACCCTGAAGGCAAGGTCGATCACGAATACCGGCTGCCCGTAGCCAATCCCACCAGTTGTGCGTTTGGCGGCGAGCATCTGGACGAACTCTACATCACGTCGGCTGCTTTGGGATTGAGCGAAGAAGATAAGCGCCAGCATCCGCAGTCTGGAGACTTGTTTTGCCTGAAGCCGGGTGTCGCCGGCATGGATGAGCCGCGCTTTGCAGGATGATCAGCTCTTAGCCCGACAGATGCCAACCGCTCCCATTTTCCATAATGGTTGACATTGTTGTTGACACTATCGGCGTTCGCAACCTAGAGTGTGCTGGGCGGCAGGAATCTTTTTTGGGTGCTATGGTAATGCTGCGGAAGGGCGGATTGCCCTCGCCTTTCTGCGGCTATTTACCAAATCCACCTTCTGGTTGGTCCTCATGCCTCACGAATTGAGATTACACGGAAAAAAAGCGCTCATTACCGGCTCCGACACTGGGATCGGGCACGAGATCGGGCTCGAGTTTGCCCGGCAGGGTGCCGATGTGGTATTCCATTACGTCCAAAGCGATTCCGGAGTGAAGGCCGCCGTCGACGAAGTGATATCCATGGGACGCAAGTCCACCGCGTTTCAGGCGGACTTTGATTCCCTCGATCAGGTTACTCGGCTGGGCGATCGAGCCATCGAATTCCTGGGCGGGGTGAATTGTCTGGTTAACAACGCCGGCGTCACCATGAACCGCCCCTTCCTCAAAGTTACTCCCGAACAATTCGACAAGATGTTTCACATCAACTTCCGTGGACAGTACTTCCTGACACAAAGAGTAGTACAGGACATGTTGCAGCGAGGAGGGGGCGTCATTTGTAACATGTCCTCCGTCCACGGATTGCAGGGCGTGCCGGAACATTCGGTTTACGCCGCCACCAAGGGAGCGATCATCGCGTATACGCGATCTCTGGCTGTTGAACTGGCCTATCGAGGCATTCGTGTGAATGCGATCGCCCCGGGGTGGGTCACCGTAGAGAACTATTTCAAGTGCATTCCCGGCTTCACGAACGAGATCGCGGCAGAAACGGGTTACAAAGCAATTCCGGTGGCGCGCTGCGGTGAACCACTGGACATCGCCAGGCTCGCCGCTTTCCTGTGTTCCGATGACGCGTCGTTCATCGTTGGTCAGACCATCGTTGCCGACGGAGGAACCACCGCGCTGATGTCTCTGGTCTCCGATTTCAGGCAAGAGTCTACCAATACCTTTGGCAGAGGTTACATCCCGGGCGTATAGGTGGCGGATAAATGCTGCAAGACTTGATCGCGACTCTGAAAGCAGTAGGCAAATCCGTCGAACTGTATCAAACCGAGGACGGAACCCGGCTGCTGATTTTGCCCTACGGAGGCAGAATTCTCGGAGTATTCGCGCCCGGCAGCGAAGAGAATTTCCTGTGGACAAACTCCGCGCTGAACAACGCGGAATCGGCCCGTAGCTACTACGCGAGCGACGACTGGCAAAATTCCGGCGGCGACAGAACCTGGCTCGCTCCGGAAGTGGAGTTCTTTTTCCCCAAGTTTCCCAACATCGATATCGCCGGCTATTGGCAACCGCGCAGTCTCGACCCCGGCAACTATGAACTAACGAAAACCGTTCAAGGAATAAAGCTCACCAACCGTTTGCACATCGATGCCTTTCGATCCCGAAAACGGCTGGAGCTGGAGATCACGAAATCGGTCGCGGCGGCGCCGAATCCTTTGCGCTACGACACCGAGATTCGTCTGGGCGCGGTTGAATATGCCGGCCACACTCTGCTTACCTCGCTCAAGATTCTCGACCCGAACCCGGACGGCGTTCCCCTGGTTGGCCTCTGGAGTCTTACGCAAATGCCGCATCGGGGGGAATTGTTTATTCCCACCTATTCCAAAGCCGAGCCCAGGATTTACTTTGGTCTGGTAGACACTCCTGCCGACGAACTTGCAATCGGCGACCGCCTGACGCGCTTCAAGATGCGAGCCGCCGGCGAACATAAGATCGGAGTACGCGCCGCCGTCACCACCGGTCGCATCGGCTACATTTATCCCGCCGGCAAGAGGCATGCGCTCATCGTTCGGAATTTCTTCGTCAATCCGTCGGGCGAATATTCCGATGTGCCCTGGACCGAGCCCGAGGATTTCGGCTATTCGACGCAGGCGTGCAGCGTGAACAGCCGTTGGGGAGAGTTCAGCGAAATGGAATATCACGTTCCCGCCATCGGCGGCGGCACCGGGCTCAACCACATTGAAGACCGCTCGCAACTGTGGGCCTATCGCGGATCGCGAGAAGATATTGTGAAGATCGCTAGGGCATTGTTGTCGGATGAGATCGCTTAATCCACTTTCACCAGAAGGCCGCAAATGGCTACCAGCAATCGTGAAAAAGTAGTTAATGCGTTGGACCGCTTTCGCATAGAGTTACCCTCCTGGGGGTTCGCCAACACCGGCACTCGGTTTGGAAAATTTATCCAACCGGCGGCGGCGGCTACGATCGAAGAAAAGCTGAGCGACGCGGGACAGGTTCATCTTCTCACTGGGATCTGCCCGACCGTAGCTTTGCACGTCGTGTGGGACTGTCCCGATGGTCTGCAAAGCTCGGAAGAAATCAAGAAAGTGGCCGACCGTCATGGCGTTCGGCCCGGGTCGATCAATCCAAATCTCTTCCAGAACCAGGAATACAAATTCGGTTCATTCGGCAATCCAGACGCTGCGGTTCGTCAGCGTGCATTACAGCACACGAAAGACAGCATCGAAATTGCCAAACGCGTGAACAGCAAAGATGTTTCCATGTGGTTTGCGGACGGCTCAAATTACCCGGGAACGGCGAATATCCGGCAGCGCAAGCAATGGTTCAAAGAACTTCTGAACGAGTCGCATTCCGCGCTCTCTCCCGGACAGCGGCTCCTGATCGAATACAAGCCTTTTGAGCCGGCTTTTTACCACACCGATATTGCGGATTGGGGTATGGCTCTGTTGCTGGCGCGTGCTGCGGGTCCTCAGGCCCGAGTCCTGGTCGATACCGGACATCATTATTATGGGCAGAACATTGAGCAAATCGTGGCTTGGCTTTTATCGGAGGGAATGCTGGGAGGTTTTCACTTTAACGACCGCCGCTACGCTGACGACGACTTAACCCTGGGGTCCATCGATCCCTATCAAGTCTTCCGCATCTTCCGCGAGATCCGCCACTTCGAATGGGAAACGGGCGAAACGGCCGACGTCGCATACATGATTGACCAGAGCCACAACCTCAAGGGAAAAATCGAGGCGATGATCCAAACCGTAACCATGGCGCAGGAACTTTTCGCCAAGGCGGTGCTGGTCGACGATCAGGCGCTCGCGGCGGCGCAGAAGAATTGTGACCTGGTTCGGGCCGAATCGTTGTTGCAGGATGCTTTTGCAACCGACGTCCGACCAATGATTCAGGACTGGCGAGTCTCAAAAGGAGTGTCGAAGGATCCTATGGAGGCATTCCGCCAAAGCGGTTATTTGGAGCGCATCACCAGGGAACGCTCGTCCAGGAATTCACAGAGCGTCTCCTCCTATGCCTAGCCGCTTCCCGCCAGACCAAACTTCGCTAGTTCGGAGGACCTAATTTGCAGCGTGTTTGTTTCGTCCTACAAGTCAAACGCAACCGCCTGGAAGAATACAAAGCCCGACACCGTGCCGTGTGGCCGGAGATGTTATCGGCATTGCGAGAAACCGGGTGGAACAACTATTCGCTGTTTCTCAGACCAGACGGCCTTCTGGTTGGATACCTCGAGACGGACGACTTCAATCGCGCCCGGGCAGGCATGGCGACCCGGGAGGTAAACGAGCGCTGGCAGCGAGCAATGGCTGGTTTCTTCGAGCAGCCGGAGGGACTCTTGCCGGATCGCGCCATGGATCCGTTGGAAGAAGTCTTTCACCTTTGAGAATTCACCTTCTCGCGTCCTAAGGAGCGGCATGGTCGCAAATCCGGCGCTTGGGGTCTGCTTTCACTGGTTAGGGGGCTTGGCTTCCGGCAGCTTCTATGTGCCTTACCGCGCCGTCCGGCGCTGGTCGTGGGAGACCTATTGGCTAGTCGGTGGAGTTTTTAGCTGGATTATCGCTCCATGGTTTCTCGGCAGCCTCATGACCCGAGACTTACTCGCGGTGCTTTCTGAGACACCTTCGCGGACGCTCTTCTGGGCTTTCTTCTTTGGGCTGCTGTGGGGTGTCGGTGGTCTTACTTTTGGATTGACCATGCGGTACCTCGGGCTCTCTTTAGGTATGGCCGTGGTCCTTGGACTCTGCGCCGCTTTGGGTACTCTGATGCCTCCTATTTTCCGAGGGGTTTTTGTGAGCGAGGTCCTGGGAACAACCTCAGGGAAAACCATCCTACTCGGAATCTTTGTCTGTCTCGCTGGAATCTCCGCGGCCGGATTAGCGGGAATCTGTAAAGAGCGCGCCATGTCGCCCGCGCAGCAAAAAGCGGTTATCAAAGAGTTCGACCTGAAAAAAGGTATCGCCGTCGCCATCTTGTCGGGAGTAATGAGCGCATGCTTTGCCTACGGACTGGCGGCGGGGGCTCCAATCAAGGCGATCACCTTGAAGCATGGCACGACGGCTCTCTGGCAAGGCCTGCCAGTCCTGGTGGTTGTGTTGGTTGGGGGATTTACCACAAATGTCGTTTGGTGTATTGCTCTCAATATTCGCAACAAGACCGGCTATCAATATTTCAGATCCGATTCCACTCGCGGTTCCTCGGACCTCAAAGAGACCATTATTGAGACGGCAATCGACGCGCCCAGCCGCGAGGTCGTAGAGCATATTCCGTCCCGAGAGAGGAAAGATCGGAAATCGGCGCCAATGCTCGCCAACTACCTACTTTGCGCACTTGCAGGAACGACCTGGTACTTCCAGTTCTTTTTTTACACCATGGGCGAGACGCAAATGGGCAGGTTTGGATTTTCCAGCTGGACGCTGCATATGGCCAGCATCATCATTTTCAGTACCCTTTGGGGACTGGGACTCAAAGAGTGGAAGGGATCCGGCGCCCCTGCGATGCGTCTTCTCACCGTTGCCCTTTTTCTTCTCGTCGGTTCAACCGCCATCGTTGGCTACGGCAACTACCTTGGACTCGCGCGGTAACGCAGATTGCAGGTTCAATTCCACACCCGCTCGCAACTGGCTGGTGACCACGGGCAAAATCGGGCCTCCCTTGAGGTTCTCACACATCGATTCGACGGAGCATCACTCACCGCTCGTGTTGTTCGTTGAGAGTGAGGGCATGGCGGAGAATAAGGCCGAAGCCTTTGGCCCGAGCCGATTCTTCTAAAGAAGATAGACTCACCTGCGCCGAGGTGCCGCCTGCCGTCTTCTTTGCCAGTTGCGCGAGCGCCAGACGCACTTCTAATTCGATGCCGGCGAATCCATGCGCGCGTGCCTCGCGCAAAACGCGCTCGAGTGGTGGACGCGCGGCGCCAGGACGCTCCCCTGCAAGCAGCGCGCGTGCCGAGGACAGCTGAAACTGTAGCCGGGAGAAGATACTCTGTGATTTCGCGGCCAGAAAAGCTGACCCGTCCGCTTCCTTTTGCGCCTCGCCGATCTTGCCTTGCGCCAGAAGAGCCTCGATCAAAATTCGGCTCGCCTGGAGCTCGTCATCGGCCTGTTGTTCTGTGTGAAACTGTTGCTTGTATGCGCGCGCCGTCTGTTCAGCGTCGGTCGCGTGTCCCTCTTCAATAGAAAGGTGAGCCAGAGCCAACTGCGTTTCACCCGCAAACTGCTTTTCTCCGACTTGTTCTCTCAGTGCCAGCGATTCTTCGTAACACTTCCGGGCCGCCGCCAGATCTCCTCGATCAAAATACAAATCTCCCAGACCGTTGAGGATATAGGCGATGGCGCTCTTGTCGTCGATTTCCTGAGCGGTGGCTTTGGCTTGCTCATAGGTGGTTTCCGCGACCTGAAGATCGCCTCGTTGTCGCGCCAGATCTCCCAGGTTATTCAGGTTCAGCGCGATGCCTTCCTTGTCATCTGCCGCCTGATATTCGGGAATCGACTCTTCGAGCAACTTCTTCGCTTCTGGCAAGTCGCCTTCCAACAGGTGGGCAGCGGCAATGTTGCTGAGCGCGCCGGCGGCATCATCCAGATTCCCCACTTCCCGAAATCGTTTGACCGCCTGTTGGAACATTTCTTCAGAGCGAGCCAGATCGCCCCGCAGGTAATAAATCACCCCCAGGTCGGTGAGCATCAGCCCCTCGCCGTTACGATCTTTGGCGGCGATTGACATTGCGAGCGCATTTTCACAGTCGCTCATAGCCTCGGCGGTTCCCCCGATGGCCGGTCCTTGCTGGCAGAGAATTCCATAGGTCCTGGCCACGATCACGTGCGATCCCTGTGCGCTCGCCTTCGCGATTGCTTCATTCGCGGCGGCCCTCGCCTGCTTCAAGTCGGTATTGACCAAGGCCGAGGCCTCCGTCATATCGATGCGAGCATCCTGGCCGAGTGGCGGAGGAAGGCGGCGAAGAAGTGTGAGGGTCTCCAGAGAGTCGGACGGCTTGATGTGAGTCTGCGCAGATGCCAGGAGTATCCCGTAGTCCAGACTGTCCGGGAAAAGATGAAAAAGGGCCCGATAGGCGTCGACCGCTTTCGGCCAGTCTCCTATGGCTCTTCGATATTGCCCTTCGACCAGCAGGTGCTGCTCCTCTGAAAGCGGATTGGAAAGCTCCAACGCGCGCTGCGCTTCGGCCCGCGCTTTGACTTGATAGCCGGAGTGCCAGAGCGCATCCGACAAGGCCGAATGAGCCAGCGCGTAGTTCGGGTCGGAGGCAATCGCCTTGGTCAACAAATCGCGGGCCTGGACGAAATCGAAGGCCCATAGTTTTGCCCGGCCCTCGGCATACAGCCGGGCCGCGTTTTCGTTGGCCGGCAGCGCCGCCCGAGTCGCGGTCGCCATCTCCGAAGATAGCGGCTCCAGACCCAAGCTGTGGCGCAGCCTGTTCCCTACCTGCGAAGCCAGGTCGAACAGGTCGTTCTCATCGCCGGATATTGCTTCCTCGGCGATCGTCTCTCCCGCAGCGGTGTCTTGCATACGAACGTCGAGCCGGATTTTATTTTTTCCTTCGGCCGGCAGCAGCGTGTACGAGCCAAGCACGACCACATCCGCGCCCGGATCGGTTCGCAATCGTTCCAGAGTGGTTTTGGCTAGCGAGTCTTCCTCCGTGAGAGGAAGATCACTCTTGGCTCTTGCCACATCTTCGCCCGAAACCAGGCGCAGTTCGCCTCCGGCGGCGAGTTCCGTATTAAGCATTTCGGAGAAGGCGGCCGAAAGCCAATTGTCCTCTCGCCGGCCCGGCAGATTGCGGAAGCCCAGCACGGCCACCGAACGGCGCACTCTAACCGGCGGCGCTACACGAGCATCGGCCGTGGAGGGAGAGTGCCGAGGTATCGAACGGAGCGTATACAGTCCCTCGCCCACCACCAGCACCACGATGCCGGCGATGACGAGAACGCGGTTAAGACGCGGCTGGGCGCTCCGGGTTTCTCCAACCGTTTCCGCGGTGCCCGGTGCTATCCCCTTGGATGAATCCTGGGGATCGTCTGCCCGGATCGTGACCGGCGCCAGAAACCGGAACCCTCTTCGCGGAATCGTCTCCAGATATCGCGGCGCCTCGGCATCATCATTAAGCGCTTCGCGCACCTTGCGGACCGCGACCCCCAGACTGCGATCAAAATCGACGAAGGTATTGCCCGGCCATAGGCGTTTGCACACGTCCTCCCGCGAGACGATTTCTCCCGGCTGTTCGACCAACATGACCAGGAGACGAAACGGCAAGTCCTGCAATTTTATCTGCTTGCTGCTACGGGAAAGAACGCCGTTCCTGGCATCAAGTTCGAACGGGCCAAAACGATAACGAAGTTTATCTGCGGGCACCCGAGACTGCCCCCTCAAAGTGCCGTCATATTACCATGCCGCGCAGTCTTGCCGGCAGTTAAAGTGCCTCGCCAACCCGCTCAATCTAAATGACATGCTGGTTAAAGCAGGTTTAAAGAACAGTTTCATTGACCGTCGTCGGCTTTTGATTCACATTCACGCTCGCCGTACGGCAGCCCATGCCGGGGCGAGACAGACGGGACGAACCTAAAGCCAGACGCCCCAGAACTTAATGCGATTTCAAAAGGAGGGCAACATGCCCAGTCATTCCACGCAGCGATCAAAGAAACCAGTCCATCACCTCTCACTCTGCCTGATTGGGTTATTTCTCATGATCTTTTCCCTGCGCGCTCACGGGCAACAGATCCACCAACTCTCATACAACGGCTCCAGTTGGATGGACCAGAACCTCAATGGAGCGGCGGCGAGCCCGTATACGGGAATCGTGAGTTTTCTGACGACGCCTAATAATCAAACCCACGTTTATTACATCGACCATAGTGCCAGCTACGACGTCCACCAGCTGTTCTTCAACGGCACAAGCTGGGCCGATCAGGATCTGACCGTCGTATCGGGCGCATCCGGTGGCGCATATGGCGCTGCCCAGGTTGCCGGCTTTTCCGTCGGAAATTACCAGTACGTCTACTACCTGGGAGGAAACACCGGGCATGTACACCAAATGCTTTACAACAACGTTGGATGGTCCGATACCGACCTGACGGCACTGACGGGAGGTCCAAATACCCAACCCGAGCCCCTGGTTGCCTTCACCACTTCGCCCACCTTGCACGTTTATTACACCGACTGGAGCCTGCACATCCATCAGCTTCACTCCGACAACGGCACCAGTTGGCAGGATCAGGATTTAACCAGCATTACCGGTGGCACAACGAGCGAGAGTGCCCCGGGCCGGATGGGCGGATTCAACATTGCTAACTATCAGTATCTCTACTTTGTTGCCAGTAACGGCCATATTCACCAGTTCCTGTACAACAACTCCATTTGGACCGACGAGGATTTGACGGCGCTCAGCAAGAGCCCTCTGGCTGATTCGAGGAGTGGCGTGCAGGCCATGATAGTTCCCGGCACGAAAAAACTGCTGGTCTTTTACGAGTCCACGGTTGGCCACATCATGCAGCTAGCTGCCACTGACAACAAGAAGTGGGCCAAAACCGATCTGTCGAAGAAGTCGTTGGCCCCCGGACCACAGAGCTTTGGTTTGGCCGCTTTCACGACTCCTCCGCACAACGAGGTCCATGTGGTCTATGTGGGTTACACCACCAATTTTCATATGCTTCAGATTTTTAAACCGAAAGGGCAGCCGTGGACGTATGAAGACATGACGGCGCTGACGAACGGTGGGATTCCGGAATACTTTTATTCGGACATAGCCGGATTCTCCTTACAGAACGACCAGTACGTCTATTACGTTGCTCAGTGATATCGCCTGGCGTTTTGCGTGGCCGGAAGGCACATGATCCCGTGCTTGCATACCGTCCAGCGCGCAGGACAATCTGACCGCCCCGCTTGCATTACGGGACCTTGAATGCGGGCAACTGACTTTAACAAATACTGACGTGGCTTCTCGATCGCGAACGACCCGTACGTGTATTGCCTGGCGAAGTGATTTTGCCGGAGTGATTAAAACCGCACTTTCAGAAAGAGGACTGTCATGCGCCGTCGCAAAGAATTCCTTCTTAGAACTCTGGTTTTCCATGCTCTTGCGTTGTTCTTCCTAACCTCCGTCCTGGCGGGGCAAAATGCTCGTGCGCTTTCTTCCGCGGAATCCTCGCGCAACCCGGTCAAGCAACGACTCGAGCAAGTTCGGCAACACCTCGAACAAATCCCTGCCACACCGGAAGTACAATCGTCGCCCGAACGCCTCGATCCTCGCTCGCGCGACGGTATTGCAAAGACGTCCCCGCGGCAGTCGGTTCGGTTGCCGGGCGCGCCGACGGCCGCTGCCAGATATGTCTTCGGCAGAATGGACCTGGCCACGGGCGCCGGTCCTGATGGCATCGCGGTCGGCGCATTTCAGACCGGCGGTCCCCAAAGCATCGCGATCAGCAATTACGATGCGGGGACGATTTCGATCTACCTCGGCAATCCCGACGGAACCTACCAACCGCCTGTCGAGTATTCGGCTGGCTTTGGGCCGATAGACATCGTGACCGGCGACTTCAACCGCGACAATAACCTTGACTTGGCCGTTGCAAACTGGGAAGGCGGGACGATTTCGATTTTTCTCGGTAATGGTGATGGCACTTTTCAGCCCAAGGTTCAGTATTCGGTAGGCGGCGGCTTTTTTGCGTACCTGGTCGCTGTCGATTTCAACCATGACAACAAACTCGATCTGGCGGTGAGCGTGGGTTCTTCGGATTCGGTCGCCGTTCTCCTCGGCAACGGGGATGGCACGTTCAAGCCGGCGATCAACTATCCGGCGGTCAATCTGGCCGATGGAGTCGTTGCCGGGGACTTCAACGGCGACGGCAATCAAGATCTCGCGGTAACGGGTGGCTCCGATCAACTGGCGATCCTGCTGGGGAATGGGGACGGGACTTTCAAGTCGCCGGTGCAATATGCCGTTGGCAGCTTACCAAGTGCCGTAGTAACCGGAGACTTCAACGGCGATCACAAACTCGACCTTGCGACCGTCACGTTCGATGGCAACAGCGTCTCCGTCTTGCTCGGCAATGGAGACGGTACGTTTCAAGCTCACGTGGATTATCCAGTCGGCAACGGCCCCTTCTCACTCGCAACGGCGGACCTCAACGGCGACGGGAACCTTGACCTCGTGGCCGCGAATTACAGTGACAACACAGTTTCGGTACTCTTTGGCAAGGGGAATGGCACGTTTAAACCCGGCAAGATTTATGGAACAGGTCTCTACCCAACACCGGTTGCGATTGCCGACCTGAACGGCGATGGACGGCCTGATCTGGCCATTGTGAACTCGGGCTCGAACACGATAACCCTGCTGGCAGGCGCCGGCAGAGGAACATTTCAGAGCCGCACCGATATTGCGATTGGCAAGGGAACGTTGCCAACCTCCGTGGCTATCGCAGACTTCGATGGCAACGACATTCCCGATCTTGCGGTAGCCGAGTTCCAGAACAACGCAGTGTCCGTCCTTCTCGGGAAAGGAGGGGCTAAGTTCGCCGCTCCGGTGGTTTACCCAACGGCGTTTGGCCCGCTGGAAGTGAATGTCGGTGATTTCAACGGCGACCAATTGACGGACCTTGTCCTCGCGGACTCCGGGTCAAATGAAGTTTCCCTTCTACTGGACAAGAGCGACGGCGCCTTTCAGCCTGCCTCAGGAGTTAGCACTGGTATCTATCCCGAGGGAACGGCCACCGGCGATTTCAACGGCGACGGTAATCTGGACCTCGTTGCCGCCGACGGAGAAGTCGCCACCATTTCCGTTTTGCTTGGAAATGGGAAAGGCGGTTTCGCGCCTCATGTCGAGTATGGTGTTGGAGCAAATCCGTTTGGTGTCGCAGTCGCCGATTTCAATTTAGACGGGAAACTCGATCTCGTGACCGCCAACGCTGGTGACGACACGGTCAGCGTCGTACTGGGAAACGGTGATGGTACGTTTCAGCCTTCCGTCGCGTATCCCGCCAACTCGACTCCTTATCAAGTCGTTGTTGGTGACTTCAATCACGACGGGAAGCCCGATCTGGCCGTGACCGGTCTGAATGCAAACACCGTCTCCGTGTTGATGGGAAATGGCGACGGTACATTTCAGCCGCACGTCGACTTCCCAACCGGCGGCTTTCCGTGGGGTCTGGCCGTCGGTGACTTCAATGCGGATGGAAATCTCGATTTAGCCGTCACTAACACCGGTTGCGAGAATCCAGGATCTACGTGCTTTGGCACGGTCTCAATACTCCTCGGCAATGGAGATGGAACCTTCCAGACACGCGCGGACTACATGGTTGGTCTCTACCCAGTTCTGCTTGCACAAGCCGATTTGAATGGGGACGGCGGGCAGGATTTAGCTGTGCCCAATGCCCAGTCGGGTTCAGTGTCCCTATTGCTTAATCTCCCCGTCATTGGAATTTTCCCGAGCTCTGTGGGCTTTGGCGGCCAGAAAGTGGGCGTTCAGAGTAGTCCGCGGACGATCACGATGGGCAACCCGAGCGGAACGCCATTGAGCATCAGCAAGCCGAAGATTGTCGGAACAAATGCAAAGGATTTCTCTGAGAGTACGACCTGCCCTCTCGCTCCGGCGACGTTAGCTCCAGGCGCAGATTGCTCCTTCAGCGTGACATTTACCCCGAAGGCAACCGGTAGTCGAAGCGCGTCGCTGACCTTGAAGGACAGCGCGCCTGGAAGCCCGCAAGCCATCGCGCTTGGAGGTACCGGCCAATGAACACGTGGGAACCGCACGGAGACACCCAGTGCTCAACCATTAGCCACAGTGATTTTGGTCAGTCTCGTGGATCTTTAATGGCTTTACCGCGAATACACCGACGAAACATTCACCCACCTCAAAGCCCGCGCCCCGGAGGGGGAGCACACCGGAATTCTCGGTCCGATTCTTCGCGCCGAGGTCGGTGACACGATCCGTGTCGTCTTCAAGAACAATGATATATCTACGGAACCGGACCGCTGATGATCATGAAACAAGGAGAGCGCGTCCGCTGGTATCTCCTGGCTCTCGGCGAGACATTCAGCTTTCACACGCCGCACTGGCACGGCAACGTCGTACTTCAGGGAAGAAAGCGCACGGATGTCGTGTCGGTTCAGCCCGCGCAGATGGTCACGGTGGACATGATTCCAGACAATCCCGGAATCTGGATGTTCCATTGCCACATCGATGATCACATGGAGGCGGGCATGACGGCGCTGTACGAAGTCAAACCGTAGAACGGGCATTGCTGCATCCGCCCGCCCCCCCGGACCTCAGATCGTCGAGACCTCGATCAACCTTTCCCGCAAGCAGCGGCTCGAAACCAACCAGATTCGGCGACCTGGTGCAAGTGTTCGAAATCTGCCCGTCCGCGTTTTTTTCTGTATATCTCCCCGCAAGAATGCCGTTTCAAAAAACGCGGGGGGACCGGCGTGCCTGCGAAAAGATTCTAATTGGAATTATGCGGGTGCCGGTCTTTGTGGTTTTGCTTGACAGGGGCGCTTAAGCTGGCGATACTATGAATAATTATGCATCATGATGGATAATTATGCCTCTTAGTACAGATTGGGGGCAAAGAGGCAAAGAAGCAGGGTCGATGGCTGCGAAATTAAAGACGGCAGTGCTGGGCGCGAGCGGATATTCGGGGATGGAGTTAGTGCGCCTGCTGGGGCGGCATTCGCAGCTTGAAAAACCTTTGCTGCTCCGGCGGAGCGCCCAGGCTGGCGAGGGCGGCGCGAAATTTTTAGGCGTTTCAGGAAATGGCAATGGCGACGGAAATGGCCATACGACAGTAGTCCCGTTTTCGTGGCATGTGCTCCAGGAGCATGGAGTGAATCTCCTATTCCTGGCGACCCCGCATGGGGTCTCGCGCGAACTGGTTCCAGAGGCATTGGAGCTCGGACTGCGCGTTGTCGATCTGAGCGGCGCGTGGCGGCTGAAACTGGCTGAGCATCGCGCCGTGTATGGCTTCAAGGACGCAGACGCCACGAACGCGGCTAAGGTCGACGCCAGCGCGGTGTATGGGCTGCCGGAGTTGAACGCCGGCTCGATTGCGGATGCGGCGCTGGTGGCAAATCCTGGATGCTATGCGACTTCGGTCATTCTCGGGCTTGCGCCGCTGGTTTCGGCAGGTCTGGTGGATTGCGAGCGCGGAATTATTTCGGATTCGAAGTCGGGCGTGTCGGGCGCGGGCAAAGAACCGACGGCGCGCACGCATTTTGTTTCCGTGGCCGATAATTTTTCAGCGTATTCGGTGTTTGGGCACCGGCATACGGGCGAAATTCTGGAGCAGCTGCGGATCGATGCGGGGCAGTTGATTTTCACCCCGCATCTGCTGCCGATTCCTCGCGGGATTCTGTCGACGATTTATGTGCATCTGAAGCGTGAGACGGCGGTGCCGGAAATTCAAGATTGCTTTGGGGATTTTTATGGCGAGAAGCGCTGGGTGCGCGTTTATCCCGCTGCGACTTTGCCCGAAATTCAGTTTTCGGTGCACACCAATTATTGCGATGTCGGTTTCACGTTGGCTGAAGATGGTAGGCGGCTGATCGTGGTGTCATGCCTCGACAACTTGCTGAAGGGCGCGGCCGGGCAGGCAGTGCAGAACATGAATTTAATGTACGGATGGGATGAGAGCGAGGCATTGCAGTGAAGATTGTCGTGAAAATCGGCGGGGCGGCGGTCGAACACAAGCCGACGCTTCAGAGATGCGCGCAGGCGGTGGTGCAGTTGGCGCGGGATGGGCACCAGCTTGTTGTCGTGCACGGCGGCGGCGGCGCGCTTACGCGCACGTTGAAGCTGATGGGAAAAGAAAGTGAATTCGTGCACGGGCTGCGGGTGACCGATGCCGAGACGCGCGATGTGGCGTTGATGGTGCTGGCAGGAATCGTGAACAAGAGCCTGGTGGCGGCGATTGCGGCGGCGGGGCAGCCCGCGATCGGCTTGTGCGGAGGCGATGGCGGGGTGTTTCGCGCACGCAAAAAACAAGACGCGGACCACGATTTGGGATTTGTCGGCGAGATTTGCTTTTCGGATCCGCGCTGGATCAGAGCGATTTGGACAGAGGGCGGAATTCCGGTGCTGTCTTCGGTCGCGCTGGGCGGCGACGGAGAATATTACAACGTGAATGCCGATCAGATGGCGGCAGCCTGCGCGATTGCGTGTCAGGCGGACGCGCTGATTTTTCTGACCGACGTCGCGGGTGTAAAGCAAGCCGACGGATCGGTGATGGCGCGGCTGAATACTGCGGACGTTCCGGGAATGATTGAAGGTGCGGTGATCAGCGGAGGAATGATGCCGAAGCTCGAAGCCTGCATTCTGGCGCTGAAGCGCGGCGTGGGGCGCGTGCGAATTCTTCCGGCGGCGGAGGTGGACGTGCTGCCGCAGTTTTATTTCACGCGCATCGATTGCGGCACGGAGGTGCTAAGGGCATGAATCTGGCTTCGGTGTCGCAGATGGAGAAAGATTTGCTCGTGCCGACCTACGAGCGGCAACCGGTTCTGCTGGAGCGCGGGCAGGGCGTATACGTGTGGGATTCGACCGGCAAAAAGTATTTGGATTTTCTGAGCGGGATTGGCGTGAATGCGTTGGGGCACAATCATCCGGCGATTCAAAAGGTAATTAGGCGGCAGGCGGGGCGGCTGATCCATACTTCGAATCTTTTCTATCACGAGTTTCAAGCGGAGCTGGCTCGCCAGCTGACGGAAATATCGGGCTTGGATCGCGTGTTTTTCTGCAATAGCGGAACCGAAGCGATTGAGGGTGCCCTGAAGCTGGCGCGCGTGTTTGCTCAGACGAAAGCGGCGGCGGCCAGCAAACAAAATGGACACAAGGCGAAGCGGCGCGTGCTGGCGATGGAGAATTCATTTCACGGCCGCACGTTTGGCGCGCTGGCGATGACGGGGCAAAAGAAATATCGCGCGCCGTTTGTTCCCCTGATGCCGGGCGTGCAGTTCGTCACCTTTAACGACTGCGCGGACCTGGAGCGAAAGTTTGATAACAGCATCTGCGCGGTTTGCCTGGAGACGATTCAGGGCGAAGGCGGCATTCAGCCGGTGACGCGCGAATTCTTGGAACTCGGCCGGCGGCTGACCGCGCAGAATGGGGCGTTGCTTTTGCTCGATGAAATTCAATGCGGAATGGGCCGCACGGGGCAGCATTTTGCCTATCAGCATTATGGTGTGCTGCCCGATCTCGTGACGATCGCCAAGCCGCTGGCGGCGGGATTGCCCCTGGGCGCGATTCTCACGACTGAGCGCGTTTCGGCGGCGATGCATCCCGGGCTGCATGGAACGACGTTTGGCGGAGGTCCGCTGGCTTGCGCGGTGGCGATCGAATTTTTGCACGAGGAGCAGCGATTGCTGAAGCACGTCGTCGCGACCGGCGAATATTTCGGCGCCGCGCTCGAAGTGCTCGACAGGAAGCACAGCTCGATTCAGGATGTGCGCGGGGCTGGATTAATGCGGGGAGTGGAGCTTGATTCACCTGAGTTAGCCAAGGCCGTGCTGAAACGCCTGCTCGATGGGGGAATCATTATTAATCGCACGCATGAAAAGGTGCTGCGGTTCTTGCCTCCTTACATCATTCAGAAGAAGCATGTAGATGCATTGATTGCCGCACTAGATCGGGCGCTGAGCGCGGGAATTGAAGAGCTGTCGAAAAAGCCTAAACGGAATTTGGCCCGCACCCGGCGGAAGGAGGCGGCTTATGCGCACGCGTGAGGCCATCCTTCCGGATGCCGAGGCCATTGAAGTGTTAATCAGAAAATATTCCGGCGACGGCACTCTCCTGCCGCGCACGCTGGCGGAGATCTGCGAGAACGTGCGCGATTTTTTCGTGCTGGAGGACGCGGGACAGATCATCGGATGCGGCGCGCTGCATCTTTATGGAGTGCACCTGGCGGAGATTCGCTCGATTACGGTCGATCCTTCGCGGCAGAGCGGCGGGGGTGGGCGGCGGCTGGTAAAGGCGCTGATGGCGCAAGCCGAAAGACACAAGGTTAGTTGCGTGTGCCTGTTCACGCGCATTCCGGAATTTTTTTCGCAGATGGGATTCACGGTGGCGCAGCACACCGACCTCCCCGACAAAATTCACAAAGACTGCTTTCAATGTCCTCGCCTGGCGAACTGCGATGAAGTGGCGATGATTCGCGGAGAACTGCCGGCGTTTGCGATTCTGCCTCCACCCGCCAACTGGGTGTATAAGATTCAGCAGGCATGAGTTCTCCGAAGCTGCGGCGTTCTCCCGAAACAATTTTGCTTCCGCGCGGATTTTCTTTTTCGGCGCTGGCGGCTGGCATAAAAGCCAGCGGCCGGCCGGATTTGGCGCTGGTGGAGATGGCGGGCGGAGCTGCGGCTGCGGCGCTCTTTACGACGAATCGCGTGGTGGCCGCGCCGGTTGAGGTGGCGCGCGCGGCGCTTGCCGCGACTGGTGGGCGGGTTCGCGCGCTAGTTGTGAATTCGGGCAACGCGAATTGCGCAACTGGACGCGCCGGCATTTCGGCTTGCCAACGAGTTTGCCGCGAGGCCTCGAAAATTCTTGGCGTTTCGGCGGCCGAAATCTTTCCTTCCTCGACGGGCATTATTGGCGTGCGACTCCCGGACGACAAAATCCGCGCGAAATTGCCAGAGTTGATTGAAATGCGGGCGCAGAGCTTGAGCCGCGCGCGCGACTTTGCGCACGCCATTATGACTACCGATACGCGGCCGAAGATTGCGTCGGCGCGATTTCGAGTTCAGGCCGGTGCTGGATCGCGGGCGCGAGGCGCTTCGAATAAAGTGACTCTACTCGGCGTCGCCAAGGGTGCGGGAATGATTCATCCGCGACTGGCGACGATGCTGGTTTACATTTTTACCGACTTGGCGGCCACCGCCCGCGACCTGCGCGGTCTTCTGCGGGACGCCTGCGATGAATCGTTGAACTGTATTTCGATTGATGGGGACACTTCGACGAACGATACCGCGCTTCTGCTGGCGAGCGGGACGAGCGGAGTTCGCATCGCTGATGCTGGCGTCAGGAAGGGCTTTTCCGCGGCACTGAACGGCGTTTGCCAGTCGCTGGCCGAACAAATTGTCAGTGATGGCGAAGGCGTGCAGCATGTGATTCGGCTGCACATAACCGGAGCGCGGAGCAGAGCCGAGGCGTCGACTGTCGCGCGGACCATTGCGCATTCTCTGCTGGTGAAGACAGCCTGGGCGGGCGCCGATCCTAATTGGGGGAGAATTTTGGCGGCGGTGGGACGGTGCAGACTTGCGATTGACCCGGCGCGCGTGAGTATTTTTATCGCCGGCCAAAAAGTGTGTGGAGGCGGAGTTGCGTCGCCCTTTGATCAGCGCCGCGCGCATCGGGCGCTGGATCGGCCGGAGTGCGATGTTCGTGTGGAACTCGGGCGCGGAGGCGAGTCGATTACATTTCTTACCACCGACTTAACCGCGGAGTACGTGCGGATTAATGCGGATTACTCGACGTAAGAACAGCCGCGGGCCCCGAGCTGCGACTCTCGCATGATCGCAGCGAGAAACGGGGCAGCCCCGTCTCTACCGAAAATTTTGTCTTAGAAGCTGAAGGCTGCTTGCAACTCGATTTTTCGGTTGGCGGCTGGGCTCGAAAATGGTCCTCCGGCCAGGCTTACCGATCTTCCGAAATCCGTCGACGTAATGACTCCGATGGGAACTCCGGGATTCACGTTGTTGAGCGCGTTTCTTGCATTCAGGCTCAGGGTGAGGTTGTAGCGGCGATTCGTGCTGGCCGCGCCGAAGATCCCGCCATGCCCTCCTCCTCCCGGTCCTCGACCGAAGCCAACGCCACCGCCCCCGGCGTGTGCGACGGGATTGTGGCCGCTCGGCGACCCTCCCTGCTGTCCCGCGCCGCCATGAATTTCGGGGCCGAATCCGAAGGTTTTTGACAGGTGCAGGTTGAGCGTAAACAGATCCGGTCCCGTTAGATAGTTAATTGGAATCGGAGTGTAGGGCGCCGTCGGAACCGTGTAATGGCATGAATTGAGCGGCGAGACACATGCGCCGGTTGGATTTAGAGCAAACGCAGGACGCACGTTGAACTGCAGGTCCTGGGCGGGATCGATGCCGGCGGTGACATTGTATGGCTGTCCGGAGTTGAAGACGAGGAATGGGCTCAAACGAAAACCGCGTGGCAGGGCGACGGTTCCACCGAAGAAAATTCGGTTGCGAATGGCAAAAGCGGCGCGGCCGTAATCAATGGCGATGTCATGCGGATCCGACGGGAAATTTGTGCTGAACGAGCCGCCGCTCGATGAGCCGATTGGATCGCTGTTGGCGTAGTTCAGAGAATAGAAACCGTGCAGAGAGACTTTGGCTCCGGCCTGGACGTTGAAACTTGCGATCAATTGATTCTGGCGGAAAAGTCCCGCCGAGGCGTATTGAAATATATAAGGGTTTGGCGGTTGACCGACCCCATACGGATAGGCCGGTACGTCGGGCGCGTTGGGGATGAGCGACATCAGTCCGTGCACGCCGCGGGAATTCAGATAAGTGAGAGTGCCGTTGGCAAACTTTGTGATCTGGCGCTCCAGGCTGAACGCGCCTTGCATGATGTAGGGCGCATGCAGATTGGGAGCGATCTGATAAATGGCTTGCGGCGTTGACGATGATGTCGGAACTGGAGGAGGGACTATATACATCGGGCTGGTGATCACGTACTGTTGCTCGGTGACGCCGTTCAAACGAGCCGCGTTCAGGACTGCATCCTCGCTGAAACGGTCATAGAACAGGCCGAAGCCGCCGCGCAGCACGGTTTTTGGAGCGGTCTTCCCGCCGCCTCCAATGCCCCAGGCGAAGCCGAGGCGCGGCGCCCAGTCGGCATGATCGTGAATCGCATTCTGCGTTTCAAAGCGGAGACCACCGCTGAGCGTCAGAGTCGGCCGCAATTTCCAATCATCCTGGATGTAGAGTCCAGCGTCGACCAAGTTGACGTGCAGCGTCGGGACCGCATCGCCGGGCGTGTTAGTCGCATTGATGGAAAGCTGGCTCGGCATTGGAGTGCCGGCGATGTAATCCTGGTACGACGAGAAGGTATAAGTGCCGTTGAATCCGGCCGCGGAAGTACTAACGTCATGCACGGAGCGCAGGCGGCCGCCGAACTTCACAAAGTGCTTGCCGGTCGCGATTGAAGTGTAATTCTGGAGTTCGTAATGATCCTGATGGTCGTTTTGCGTCCCCGCAGATGAGCCTCCGCCGACAAACGCGCCCAGCACGTTGAGGCCGACCGCGGTGTTTACCGGATTCTGATTGTCATGGTCGCGCAGATATTGAAAATGCGTCTCGTTGATTATCTTCGAACCGATAATCTGCGTGTCTGTCAGCTGCAAGGTGTGTTCGGTGGAGGTCGTGTCGTATCCGGCCTCGGGCAGCACTAAGCCGCCAACGCCGGCGTTCTGCCAGGTGTCCCGGTAGTACTGATAGCGCGCGGTGATCGAATTGTTAGGCGTGAGCTGGTAGTCGATGCGTGGTCCGAGGTTGGTGCGCGTACGCGGATTCGGGACACTCTCCGTCAGGCCGAGTGCCTGTGCGTCGACAATCGCGATTTCGTCGATATTGCGGCGCTGCACGTCGAAGAAAAACGACGATTTTTTATTGATCGGCCCGCCGAGGTTGCCCATGTACATGACCGAATCGTAGGGCTGCTGCTCGGCGTCGCCGAGAAACGGATTGCGAGAGTTGAATGCCGAGTCGTTGCCGACCATGGAGAATTGTCCGTGAAATTTGTCGGTGCCGGGTTTGGTAAAAATCTCGATGCGGCCGTAGCCGAGCTTGTCGTACTCGGCGGAGAAGGGATTCTGATTAATGCGGATTTCGCGAATGGACGACTTCGGCGGGAGCTGGCCGGCGGTAAATCCATCGATGTAAAGCTGGCCGCCGTTGGGCCCGGCGGAGGGCCCGGCCAAGGCCTCGAGATCGGCCTGTAATTCGTCTGGATCGTCGGGCAGGGCCTCGAGGTCCTTGCCGCTCAGGACGACCGCGCTAGCATTATTTTGCGGGTTGACCTGGACGCGCGGGCCTTCTTCCTCAACGTTGACCTTTTGCCGCTCAACCTGAATTTCGAGCGGAATATTGAACTGCGAGACCTGGCCCGCCTTCACCTGCACATCATTCTGAACGAAAACGTTAAATCCGTTCGCGTTGGCCGTAACCGTATAGTGGCCAGGAGGCAGGTTGCCAATTTCATAGCTGCCCCGATCGTTCGTCTTAGCCGAGTGCGTGGGGCCGCCCGATTGAAGAATAGCAACCGTCGCATTCGGAACGACGGCGCCTGAAGGATCGGAGACTTGCCCGTGGAGCGTGCCTGTGGACTGGGCCGCCGCGGAGAGGCAGAGCGCGGCGCTGACGAGAATTAAGAGAACGAAATACTTCAAGCGCACACCGGTATCCTTCACACCAGTCTTCTTGAGAAACGGATTTCCATGTGAAGGTTGATTGTTCATTGAAAATAATTCTTACGGCGCGGAATCGCCCTCCCCACCGGATGTATTCAACGACCACGGGGAAAGCAGCGATGCCGAGCGATTGGGCGCGGCGGTGAGAATGGGTTCGACGCCGGCGAGCAAAGTAATGGCTGTGACCTCGCTGGAGTTGCCGCCGGATTTTCCTGCGCGATCCACTCCGGAGGTCGAGACGATCATGACGGCTTCGCCCTTTTGCAAGTCGGCGAGCGAGCTGTCCGGCAAGCGGCTCAACATGCGTTGCACGTCCGGAGGACCGCCTCGACCCTGGCCTCCGGCCCAGCCGCTGGCTTGCGCGCCGCCGCCCTGACGCATTCGGCCGTCAGAGGAGGAACTCGGCTGCGAGTCCGCAGCGCTCGCAGTTTGCGGGCTTTCATCTCCCCGCACGCCGCCTTTGAGGCGCATGGCGACGTGTTGCGCCATCTCCAGCGGAAGTTTCTTCATCTGCGAATCGGATGAGATTCTGACCACGACCGGACCTTTTGCGATCAGGTCGTGAACTGTGATGGTGTGGTTGGCCGTGTCAATCGCGGTGATGGTTCCCGCGATGTTGCGAAACGATCCAGAGACCACTTCCTCGGCAGTGAGTTCGTTGCCGTCCGGGCTGCGCGTGCCGCGGGCGCGAAGCTGGTCGCCCACTCTAATCTCGGTCAGCGGCGCGGGCTTGGCATCGTCGAACTTCACGGAGCCGGGAGCATAGCGGCGCAGGATGGTATTTTTGCTAACGTGCAAAGTAATGGTTCGGCTGGCGCCGAGGCTGCCGGACGCGATCGTGATGGTGCTGCCGGCTGCGTCAACGTTCGTCACCAGGCCGCCGACGCCGCGCTTTTGCCAGTCTTCGTCTTCGCGCTGGTGCACCGCTGAAACATCGGCTTTCTTCATGACGATGACAGCCAGCGCGGCGATGGAATGTGTATCGGAACCGGCAGGGCCGCGGACGAAAACGCGGTCTCCGGCCTGAAGGTCTTGCGGCTGGAGCGGGGTTGCGTTCTTAAGATCTTTTTCTCCGGGAGGAACGCGCAGAATTTTCGTTGTCGGAGCCAGCGTGGCGGTTACGTCCCCGCCGGACTCGGCGGCAAGTGTGATCGAGCCGGGTTGAACGGATTTGATGGTTCCGACGGCCTTAACGATGGCGGTATCGGGTGGGCTGGACTTGGCCTGCGCGGAGGCGGGACGCGGGAACGCCAGGGTCATCGCAAGCAAAAGCGCCGCCAGCAGAGACGCTACCAAGGCCGCGAGAAGTCTGGACTTCCGATGGATTTGCGACGATCGCACTGCTTTTAATTTAGCATCGGTGGAACGGCTGGATGTCAGGCTTTACGAAGTTTTACTGCCGTTGACGGTGCATTTACACCTATCATTTACAGGACGATTGGCAACTAGAGGTTGGCGGGCGCGCATCCACTGTCTTATCCAGACTTTAATTGAGGTGATCTCGTGTGTTTGGGGCTGAAATGACTCTGCGACGCGCGATGCGGTCGGAAATGACGCTATCGAAAATGATGACGCAGGCGCTGGTGTTTGCGCTGAGCTTCGTGCTGGCCTTCCCGCCGGGATTTGGGCAATCGACACCGGCCGCCGATTCGCAGGCTGCGAAAGACGCCGCGCCGTCGGCCAAAGAGCCTCCGTCATCGAAGGATTCGGTTGCGACCATTAGCGTCGATGTCAACGTCGTCTCGCTGCCGGTGACCGTGCGCGATAAGCACGGGGCGATCGTGAAGGACCTGACTAAAGACGACTTCACGCTCCAGGAAGACGGTCGTCCGCAGCCTATCAAGTATTTTTCGCTCGATTCAAATTTACCCCTCACGCTCGGTTTGCTGGTCGATACGAGTATGAGCCAGCGCGAGGTCCTGGATGAGGAGCGCAACGCGAGCCACAGCTTTCTGGATCAGATGTTGACGCAGGAAAAAGATAAGGCATTCGTGCTTCACTTTGATCATGAAGTGGAGTTGCTTCAGGACTTGACTCATAAGCGCGAGAAACTCCAAGCGGCGCTCGATCTGCTGAAGACGGCGGACGACGAACAGAGCCGATCGAACGATCCGAGCACGGACGGCTCACGCTCCGGCCAGAGGCATGGCGGCACCGAGCTTTATGACGCGGTTTATCTGGCCTCGAATGAACTGATGAAGAAGCAGCCGGGACGTAAAGCGGTAATTATTCTTTCTGACGGCGTGGACCGTGGCAGCAAGACTTCCCTGGAGAGCGCGATTGAAGCGGCGAACCGCTCGCAGACGATCGTGTACTCGATTTACTTTAAAGGCCACGAATACCGCGACCAACGCCGCGACAACGGTTCCCCGGGCCATAGGGGCGGTTATCCCGGCGGCGGATATCCGGGCGGAGGCGGCGGATGGCCCGGTGGCGGTGGAGGCGGAGGCGGTTATCCGGGCGGCGGCGGGCAGCGCGGCGGGAGGCAGCCCCGTTCCGAGGAGCCCCACGTCGATGGCAAGAAAATTCTGGAGCGGATCTCGAAGGAAACAGGCGGACGATTCTTTGAGGTAACAAAGAAGCAGCTGGTGGGCGATATCTACACCAACATCGCCGATGAGCTGCGCACACAATACAGTCTGGGATTCACGCCCGATAAAGATGCCGCCGGCGAAGGCTATCACCGCGTGGTTTTGCAGGTGAAAAAGAAAGACATGGAAGTGCAGACGCGCGCGGGATATTACGAGGGCGGCCGGGGTTGAGCGTTTTCAGCGGGGCAAGCGCGTTAACCACCATCACAAAGGAACCTTACGACTTCGATGCCGAGCTTTTGCTAAGGCTCCGGCTCCCAGAGCGGCCACAAACCATCCGCCGTTACGCGATAAATTGCATAGGCGCTCCCGGAATCGAACGTGCGCCGGAACAGCAGCTCCCCGCGTCCATCCCCATCGGCGTCCACCGCATCGATCAGTTCCATGCGTGGAGAGAGGTCGAGATGCCGCGAATCGGTCTGCGCAAAAAACAGCTTTTGCAGTTCGCCTTCCAGATTGGTGCGCGCGATTAGCGTGATCTCCTGCGGAACCTGCGCACCCGAAGCGCTGGCGGGAGGCACGGGCGTTCTGGCGGAAAGCACCAGCACCGGCTCATTTGAATTCGAAAGATCGAAGATGCGCAGTTTTACATCCTCGAAGTCGGGCTTGGCGGTTTTCGCTGAAACAGTCTTCTTGCGGGCATTTCGCGCACTCGCCGAAGACTTTGAAGGCGCCTGCGGCTGCGATTTCGCCCGAAATTGCTGCCCCGCGAGTTCCAGCATCTTGTTGCGATAAATCGCCTCTTCCGCCGGTTTCAAATCGTAGGTGTAAGGCCGCGGGTCGGGCCCCCCCGCATCCGAGATCGCGGCAATGGTCCTTACGGAAGAAGCTGCTGCGGTTTTTGCGGCCGTAGCTTCCTTGCCGGCCTGCTTCGAAGCGGCGGCCGCTTCGGCCGGATTGTCGAAGTTTACAAACGGCTCGTGATGGGCATTCTCGTCCGGCTTGCCTCGCCGCAAAATCGGCCGGTTCGGATCGTTGATCGGCTGCGCGTACGGAGATGCCGTGCTTGCCGTTGAGTTTGATGCCTTCGTGGCACTCGAATCAGATGGCTTGCTGCCGGCGGCGTCCGACGTTTTGGCAGTATCGGATGTCTTGGCCGCAGGCGAACGCGCGGTTGACGATGGCGGTGAAGAAGTCGTCGAAGACGAAGTGTTGGAAGGCGTGGAACCGGTCGTCGGTGGCGTGGAGGAGTTCGGGATGGTCGAAGGGGACGACGGCGATGGTGAAGACGAAGGAGCGCCTGTCGCCGGTGTCGCCGCGGGCTTTGATTCGTCTTTATCGGCCTCCCCTCCCGGTCGTCGGTGCAGCACGGGGCGATCGTCGTTTCCGCCTTCATCAATCACGGGAGGAGAATATTTGTGCGTGTCCGTCTTGGGCTTCGCCCCCTCGGGAAGCCATGTTCCCTCGGCGATCCATTCATGATTCAGCTGTCCCGGTTGCGTGATGGTAAAAAGGCCCTGCGAAACGCCGGCGCGGAATCCCTCATACACGACTCCGAAATCGAGCGCCATCGGGACGGGATCGGCCATGTAAGAGTCGGCGTCGTAGAACTTGCCGCCCATCATGATGGCAATCGGAACGATGTGGGCCTTGCCTTTATCGGTAATCTGAACCAGTCCGAGCGCGCGCGGGCCGTTGTCGGCGTCCTTGCCCTCGTGATGCTGCACAAGTTCCTGGGCGTGGCATTCGGTCGCTAGCCCAAGGGAGACGAGCCCATTCGCTGCCAAAAGAGCGACGATGCAGATGACGGGCCCCAGCCGCATACGATATAAAGGCTTTCGGCTACAAGTTCGGCGAGGAGAAAGAGAAACCATGCAAATCGAAGCCATGCAAGTCAATGATAAAGCCCCTGACTTTCGTACGACGGACGAGAATGGCAAAGAGGTTGCCTTAAAAGATTTTTGCGGCAAAACAGTTATCCTCTATTTCTATCCCAAAGCCGATACACCAGGTTGCACGAAAGAGGCTTGCGGCTTCCGCGACACCTATAAAAAGATCGAAAAAACCGGCGCGATTCTGGCCGGAATCTCGGCCGATACCGCCGCGTCTCAGAAGAAGTTTCAAGACAAATTCAGCCTGCCCTTCATGCTGCTCGCCGATGCCGACAAGAAAATTGCCAACCAGTTCGGCGTGGTGAAAGAGAAAAACATGTACGGCCGCAAACTGATGGGCATCGCGCGTACCACCTTCGTGATCGGCCCCGATGGCAAGATCAAACACATCTTCAACAATGTGAAGCCCGAAGGGCACGCCGAGGAAGTGCTGGAGTATCTCAAAAGTCAGAAGTAGAAACCAGATTGCAGAGATCAGAGGTCAGATTGAAGAGGTAAAACCGGTTCGGGCGTACCGCATCGCCAAAATAATAGGCTTTTCACTCTGCAATCTGACCTCTGACCTCCGCAATCGACTTGATCTCTGCCACAGCCCTTGAAAATGCCTTCTCCCTTTACACCTCTCTCCTCGGCTTTCTTCAATCGCGACCCGCGGCGGGTGGCACGCTCGCTGCTGGGCAAGGTGCTGATCCGGAAAACGCCGCGTGGAATTCTCTCCGGACGAATCGTCGAAACGGAAGCATACCTGGGTGAGGGCGATGGGGCCGCGCATTCGGCGTCCGGGAAAACGCCGCGGAATGCGGTTTTGTTTGGTCCTCCTGGCTTCGCATACGTCTACTTCATCTACGGAAATTATTATTGCCTGAATGTTTCCTGCCTGCCCGATGGCGTGGCGGGCGGCGTATTGTTTCGCGCGCTCGAACCGTTGACGGGGATAAAAGAAATGGCCTCCGCTCGTGGATTGAAGGTTTCCGGACCGGAAAATCTCAAGGACCTTCGATGGCTCCGAAAAATCTCTTCCGGACCCGGCCGCATGTGCGAAGCGCTCGCCGTTACCCGTGCCCGCGACAACGGAAAGAGTTTTGTGAGTTCGCAATCCGACCTTCAAATTGCGGACGATGGATATCGCGTGCACGGCGTGGCCATCGGGCCGCGTATCGGAATCATGAAGTCGGTAGAAGAGCCGCTGCGTTATCTGATCGCGGGCAATCCCTTCGTGTCGGTGCCCTTGCGGCCGCTCGTTAAGGCGTGAGCACAAGATTGTCGATCAGCCGTGTTGACCCGACGTGAGCGGCGACTGCAACCAGCGCCGATTGCGTGATGCGCTCGACCGGCTCCAGGGTCTCGGGATCGACAATCTCAAGATAATCCAGACGAACTTGCGGTTCCCCTGCAATTACCTTCCGCGCTTCGTTGCTAAGGAGGCTGGCGCTAGTCTCGCCGGCACGAAATTCCCTTTCCGCGCGCTCCAGAGAGCGATGCAGAACAAGCGCGCGAAGCCGCTCTTCGGCGCGCAGGTAAACGTTGCGCGAACTCATGGCCAGCCCATCTGCCTCGCGAACGATCGGGCAGCCCACGATTTCCACGGCAAAATTCAAATCATGCACCATTCTGCGTATTACAGCCAGTTGCGCGGCATCCTTCTGGCCGAAGAACGCTGCGTCCGGCTCAATGATGTGAAAGAGCTTGGACACGACCGTCGTGACGCCGCGAAAATGGCCAGGCCGCGAGCGGCCGTCGAGCCGCTCGCTCAGCCCTTCCACGGTGACCCACGTCGTCGCGCTCTTGGGGTACATTTCCTCAACGGTAGGCGCGAAGACAATGTCAACGCCCTCTTTCTCGAGAGCGGCACAATCGCTCTCAAACGACCGAGGATACCTGCCAAAATCCTCCGACGGTCCAAACTGAGTGGGATTCACGAAGATAGAAGCCGCTACAACGCTGCAGCGCTCCCTTGCGGCGCGCGCCAGCGACAAATGCCCGGCGTGCAACGCGCCCATCGTTGGCACCATACCGAGAGTGAGGCTAGCCACTTCGGAAGGCGGAGAATCGCGGTGCTGGAAATGGCCGCGCATTGCGCGGCATGCAGCGCGCGCATCCGCAATCGTGACGCAGATCTTCACCGGCTGCTCTTCTTCCTGATCACGTTTCCGATTAGACTCCGGCTCACGGAGCCTCTTGCACCGCGACGTCGAGTTCTTTCAGCGTTCCCATAAGCAGCCCGCGGTTCTTGCGTATCTCGGCTTTGGCCGCGTCGGTCGGGTTCTTGGGTGCAGCTTCCGCGACCAGCACGACGCGTCCGTAGGGCCAGGCGTCCGACCCCAGTGAAACCAGCTCCGCCGGAATCTGTTCCGGAGTCAGGATATGGACCTCGCGATTGGAAAGGTCGACCAATCCAATTCCATCTTCGCGCACCACGAAATAGGGATTCTTCCAGCCGCGCATATCGTCGAAATGCGGGTACTTCGATGGATCGCCAGGAGGAATCGACTCCAGCCCGGTTGTCCTGGTGGTTGCATCGGCGTCGGATGCGGGTTGCGGTGGCTTGTGGCAGGCCACCAACGAAACCATGAGTGCGAGCGACACGAAGCCCAACAGGAGACTGCTTCGACGAAAAACAGCCGCGCGAAAAATGGGTACGCGAAAAACAGCTACGCGCACTCGCGCCCTTCCAACTCGCGGAACGGTGACTCGCATGGAAATCCTCTCCGACCGTTATTACGTTACATCACGATTATTACCGCATCGAGCGTTTGCGGTGAAGTATGGTTTCGAGTGCCGCCTGCGTCTCCTTCGGCAAATGGTAGGACTCGCTGTCGTTCGGAAACTGGTGCGCCGCGACGTCGGACTTGAAGGCCAGCACAGATTCAGTAATCAGTGCGGCCGCGTCCCCGTAACGGCGCACAAATTTCGCCGGGTGGCCAAACGTCAAGTTGACCAGATCGTGGAAGACGAGCACCTGCCCATCGCAGTCCGGCCCCGCGCCGATTCCGATCGTAGGCGTCTCGACTTCGGCCGTAATCATCGCCGCCACTTCGCGCGGAATGCCCTCAAGATAAATGCAGGCCACGCCCGCGCGATCCAGCGCCACCGCATCGCGCATGAGCTGCTCGATGGCATTCAGAGTCTTGCCCTGCACCTTGTAACCGCCCATCACATTGACCGATTGCGGCGTCAGCCCAATGTGCCCGGCGACGGGAATCTCGGCATCAATCACGCGGCGAATCACATCCACGCGCTTTTCGCCGCCTTCAATCTTGACCGCCTCGGCCCCCGCCTCTTTCACAAAGCGAGCCGCATTATGGATCGCCTCCTCGACAGTCGCGTGATACGAACCGTATGGCATGTCGGCGATGAGCAGCCCGTTCTTCACGCCACGCCGCACCGCGCGCACGTGATGCAGCATCTCGTCCACGGTGACGGAGAGCGTGTTCTCGTAGCCCAGCATAGTCATGGCGAGCGAGTCGCCAACCAGGATGATGTCAATGCCCGCCTCATCGACCAGGCGCGCGGTGGCGTAGTCGTAAGCGGTCAGGCAGGAAATGGGATCGTGGTGAAGCTTCTTTTCGTGGATGGTAGCGGTGGTGATCTTGCGGCTGGGACCAATCCCGCCGATCGGCGTGAGACTCATCGTGCCCTCCAGTGCCCCTCCGCAGTTGCGGATAGAGCCTGCTGCGTCTTTGGGTGACGCTGGGTTTATTGTAGCTGCAAAAGAATTGGTGGTCGAGCACGATTTTGCCGCCAAATTCGACACCAGGGGCGATGTGCGGAATACGATGCTTCAGGCAGCATAAGGCGCCATATCGTATGTCTTACAATGTGGTAAGATAAGCGCATGAACAGTTATCGAACGAAAATCAGCTCGAAGGGCCAAGTAGTGATTCCGGCTGAGTTGCGGGAACAACTGGGGCTGTCCCAAGGTACCCCTGCGACGTGGACGAAGGATGATGGCAGGCTGATTTTGACTCCAGTGAGCCTCCAGCGCATCCGACAGATTAGGGGATGCCTCAAGCCTGCGCCCGGGGAGCCAACAATGTTCGATGAACTCTTTGCGGAACGCGAACGAGAGCGGGAACGCGAGGATCGATAGATAATGGCTAGCCACCCTCGCGGAAGGCCCCGGCGATACGTTCTCGACGCCAACGCGCTGAGCGGTTTCTTCGAGGACCGCGAGGTCACAGCGAGGAAGATTGAGCGCCTTTTGGCAGAAGCCGTACGCCTGGATTTGCCGCTCTTGATGTCGGCGGTAAATTGGGGTGAAGTTTTCTATGTTTCATGGCGGCACCACGGCGAGGCCACGGCATGGCAAACCGAATCGCGCTTGCGAGAACTTCCTATCGTCGTTATCCCAGCGGATCAGGAGCGCGCGTCTCGGGCGGGCGCCATCAAGCAGAAACACGCTCTCGGTTACGCCGATGCTTTTGCCGCCGAACTCGCGATCGAGCGTGGGGCATGGCTCGTCACTGCCGATCCGGAGTTTCAGAAGGTCGGGAAGGCGCTATCTGTTTATTCGCTGCCTCGCTATGAGAAGTAGAATTCTCGAACAAGGCGCGCAGCGTGTCCTTGTAGCGAGAGATAATCTGTTCTGCCTGCACCATTTTCCTCTCGAACGCAGCTTCGTGTTGCTTAAGCCTCATATTCTGCTTCCCACCCTACGCACTCGCCGCGTTCTCGCTCCCGAGCGGCAGGAAGTACTGCGTGCCCTTAATCGGCGCCGAGACCTTTTTCAGCAGCTCTTGCAGGTCTTCGTTGCGGTCGACGAAGTCGATCTCGCTGGTGTTCACGATCAGCAGATCCGATTGCGTGTAGTGAAAGAAAAAGTGCTCGTAGGCCTTCACCACTTCCATCAGGTAATCTTCGCTCAGCGATTTTTCGCTGGTGGCGTTCTTTTTCTTCAGCCGCTTTTTCAGCACTTCGGGCGTCGCCTGGAGATAGATCACAAGGTCGGGCGTCGGCACCTGTTCGCGGAAGAAATTGAAATAGCGGTTGTAGGTGTCGAGCTCCTGATCATTGAGATTGAGGCAGGCGAAGAGCTTGTCTTTTTCAAAAATGTAGTCGGCGACCACGGTTTTATTCGAGCGCGGTCCCAAATCAAGCACGCGCAGCTGCTCGAAGCGGCGAATCAGGAATGACAACTGCGCCTGGAACGCGGCGCCTGGCTCGCCCTCGTAGAAGGCCTTGAGAAAAGGATTGTCCTCGGGTTCGATGACGCGTTGCGCGGCCAGCCGCTCTCCCAGAACCCGCGCCAGCGTGCTCTTGCCGACTCGGATCGGACCTTCGACTGCGATGTAACGGGGTAGCTCGAAAAGCTTGGCCATGGCAGGACGTGAGCAGAATATATTGCTTCGGGCGAACGCGCAATTGGGAAGGCGAATGCAGACTGTAGATTTCAGATTGCAGAGGTCAAAGCCAAGGCTCTGAGAGATTTGCTTGCACGGTTGATTTAACTTCTGCAATCTGAAATCTACAATCTGCAATACTACTTCCATGCTTCCCGCTCTCATCGGACTCGCGGCGGCCGCCGCTGCTGGCGCGGCTGGCTACCAGTCCATGACTCCAACTGGGCAATGGTTCGGGCGGACCTTCGCCGCGGGAACGCGTGGAAGCAAGCAACTCGCGCTGACCTTCGATGATGGGCCGAACGATCCTCACACTCTGAAGTTGCTCGACGTTCTGGCAAAGCACGATGTTCATACGACATTCTTCATGATCGGGCGCTACGTGCGCGAGCGGCCCGACATCGCGCGCGCCGTCGCCGCCGCGGGACACGTCATTGGCAATCATACTTTCACGCATCCGCTGCTCATCTTCCAGTCGGCGGCGCAAACGCGTGCTGAGCTGACGAATTGCCGCCAGACGTTACACGACGCGATCGGAGCGCATTCCAACTTGTTCCGTCCCCCATTTGGCGGGAGACGTCCTGCAACTCTGCGCATTGCGCGCGAGCTTGGGCTCGAAACGGTAATGTGGAATGTTACTGGCTATGACTGGAACGCGCCGGCCGCGTCGCTGATCGAAGCCAAAGTCTCGCGTCGAATTCACGAGGGCGGAGGCGACATCATCCTTCTACACGACGGCGGACATCGCGCCATGGGCGCGGATCGCGCGCAGACCTTGATTGCGACGGACAATCTGATCCGGCGGTACAAAGAGCAGGGATATGAGTTTGTGACGGTGGATGAGATGAGGGCTGTCAGCCATCAGCCTCAGGCAGTCGGGTAGGGTTGCCAGCTTCCGCTCTGCTATTTGCGCGTCGCGCTCAGACGCCTGAGCGTTGTCCTTGCCTCGTCGCGGCTAAGCTCGCTCACATCGCGGGGATTACCTTGGAACACCGCTTTGAGATGCTTGATTGCCTTTGCCTTGTTCTCGCGGTCATAAAGCCATATCTTCGCAAGTGCGAGGTGGGATTCATTATCTCCTGACTCTATAGCAAGCTCAAACCACCGGTATGCCTCATCCACATCTCCCTGCTTTACATAGTGGATCGCCAAATTCGAAGCCCCGGTACTGCTCCCTTGCTTATAAGCCTGCTTGTACCAGTAGATACCGCGCTTCCGGTCAATCGGAATGCCCTTTCGGCCGTCGGAAAGATAGTTCCCGAGAAGGATCTGGCAGCTCGTATCGCCAGCCTTAGCTCCCTTCAGCAGCAAGGGCAGGGCTTCAGCGAATCGCCCGCGCTCATCAAGTAAATCTGCCTCCATGTACAGGAGATCGCCAGAGGACAATGCCTTTTGCTCTTTGAGCAAGCGTGCTGTTTCCAGACGCGCCGGTTCTGTGAGCTTGTCTATCGAGTCAACTGCAAGCTTTAGATAGTGGAGACCCGCAGCCCGGTCACCTCCGTAGCGAAGGTGGATCTTAGCGATCTCGACCAGTCCGTCGTCATCGCCAGCTTGTATGGCGCACCCGAACCACTTCAGGGCCTTTTCCCACTGTTTCGCATCGCGAAAGAACATCCCCAGATTGAACGCAGCAGCCCAGGAGCCCTGCCTATAGGCGCGCTTCCACCAGCGAAGGGCCTCATCCACGTTTGCCTTGCGGGAGATCCCATAGGCATAGCCATAACCGACTGCTACCTGGGCCTCTTCGTCGCCCAGCTTGGCGGCACTCAGAAACGACAGGAATGCCTTGTAGTTAGCTCCCCCAATTGACTGACTCTGTCCCAGTCTGCGGAGGCGCGCGGCTTCACTAATTTGAGTACTAGACTTTTTCACGATCTAAACGCCGCTCTTCCTACGCCGCCGCCATCGCAAATGCCTGCTTCGCTGCTTTGATCGTCTGCTGAACGTCTTGTTCAGTGTGCGCTGCGCCCAGGAACGCGGCTTCGAACTGTGAAGGCGGCAGATAAACCCCGCTTTCGAGCATCGAGCGGAAGAAGCGTCCGAAGGCTTCGGTGTCGCTCTTGGCGGCTGATGTCCAGTCGGTCACAGGTCCGGGCGCGAAAAACCACGTGAACATCGACCCGACTCGATTGTGGCACATCGAAACACCCGCGTCTTTCGCGGCCGCATTCACTCCTGCCACCACTTCAGCCGCCATCTTATCGAGCTTTGCATAGATGTCTTTGTGCTCGCGCAGATAGCGCAACGTTGCGTAACCTGCGGCCATCGCCAGCGGATTGCCCGACAGCGTCCCTGCCTGATACACCGGTCCGAGCGGCGCGACCATGTCCATGATCTCGCTTGGCCCTCCATAAGCGCCGACTGGCAAGCCTCCGCCGATGATCTTGCCCATCGTCGTCAGGTCGGGCTGGATCGCGTAGAGTTCCTGCGCTCCGCCGTAGGCCAAGCGAAAGCCGGTCATCACTTCGTCAAAGATCAGCAGCGCTTTGTCTTGCGAGGTGATGGCGCGCAATGCTTCGAGGTATCCGCGGCCGGGCGGAACGCAGCCCATATTTCCGACGACTGGCTCGACGATGACGCAGGCGATCTGGTGCTTGTACTTTTTGAACGCCTCTTCGAGCGCCTCGGTGTCGTTGTAGGGCAGCGCGAGCGTGAACTGCGTGAACTCTTCGGGAACGCCCGCCGATCCTGGGATTCCTAGCGTGGCCACGCCCGATCCGGCTTTCACCAGCAGCGCGTCGGCGTGTCCGTGATAGCAGCCTTCGAACTTCACGATGTATTTGCGCTTGGTGTAGGCGCGCGCGAGGCGGATCGCCGACATGGTCGCCTCGGTGCCTGAACTGACGAAGCGGATCTTCTGCATGTGCGGGAAGGCCGAGATCACTAGCTCCGCCAAATCGGCTTCGGCCGGCGTCGAGGCGCCGAAGCTGGTGCCGCTGCGCGCGGCGGAGATCACGGCTTCAATCACGGTGGGAGCGGCGTGCCCTAGAATGAGCGGTCCCCAGGAGCCGATGTAGTCGATGTATTCGTTGCCGTCGGCGTCCCAGATGTGGGAGCCTTGTCCGCGAACGATGTGGAGCGGATCGCCTCCCACGGAGCGGAAGGCGCGGACGGGCGAGTTCACGCCTCCGGGAATTAACTGCTCGGCGCGCCTGTGCAGCTTGAGGGATTGCTCGGTTTTGCGCGGCATTGTGGGTCTGATATTTCCTTCAATATAGCAGAGAGGATAGGACTTAACAGCCACGCGGGAGCCCACTGCGAGTTGCGATTTGTGAACGCGGGAGGAGCGGAATTTACCGGATTTTCACGAAACCGCAACCTTTCCGAAACGTCCTGAAGCTATCTTAGGGTCAGTTGCCCTTCTAACCGGGAGGGATCATAAGGACGGCCTTGGGGGGCTCCGGGCTGTCCTTTTTACTTTGGCTTGGATTTTTGTTCGCCCTTCCCAGCGAGACCAATCTGCTATTTTTGTGATGTGTTCCACGTGGAACACTTGACTTTATTGTACGTACATCCATCGATGAACGGGCGAAGAAACTACGAATTCTCGAAGCCGAAAATAAATATCATTATCGAGGCTTCGTGAAAGTGGGCGAATCGGGGATTTTTCGTTGGCTTGATGCTCACTATCGGGGTTATGGCGTCCCTCTTTGAACTTGTTTTGGTCCCCTGTTGGCGTATGAAAATGCTGGGGTTGGGGGGATTTCTGGTTCAGGGTTTGAAAATGAGGCACTTATAGCGAAATGTTAGCAGGAAAGGACTTACTCGTTTCGACTTACTTCGCTTTCCATTTCATAGGGGGTTTCTGCGGCTGGATTTTGTCAAGTTGACAGGGCATGCATTGAGTCGAAATTTGGTGAAGCGGCATAGTACACCGGCCGTGCGGCGAAAGAGAGACCGAGAAACGTCCGGGCTCTCCTCAGGTTTTGTCCAAAGATTCATTTCACTGGGCGTCGTCTCTGTCGTCGATGGCGTGGCGGTTTGGCAGCATCCGCTCATGAAGGATGCGGGAGACCAGGATTCCGCCGCCCTCCTGCCGGTAGAACAGAACATGCCTGTCCTGCTCATGACGATGCAAGCCTGGACGGATGTCGTCGCAACGTCGGCCTAGCGATGGGTTGGCGGCAAGCATTCGACAACAGGTCTCAAGCTCGGCGAGGTAGTCGGTTGCCTGAACTTTACCCCATTTACGGAGGGTGTATTCGGCGATACTCAGCAGGTCGGCCTCGGCACGACGCGAGAATCGAAGCTTGGCCATCTAGAGTCGCTCCCGGGCGGCGGTAAGGATTAGCGGGAAACCGGAAGCTTGAGGGCCTTACGAACACGCCCGAACACATTGCCCTCGGCAATACCGCTGGCGTCGCCCTCGTCGATGGCCGCACGAAGCGCCGCGAGCTTCGCTTCGTACTGGTGCTCTTCGCGCTCCAGGGTCCGCAGGCCGGCGCGCACGACCTCGCTGGCGTTTTCGTAGCGTCCACTCTTAACCTTGGTGGCTACGAAGCGGTCGAGTTCGCGGGTTAGATTGACGTTACGGGTTGGCATGGTCTGTCAGTAAATTCGTCGTCAACGACACGATAACACGATTGGCAAGGATTGCCAATGTCCGGTAGTGGGCACGGGAAGTCCCGGTGGTCACCGCTGCACCACCTGCTTCACTCCTTTCGATGTGCTGGCTTCAAAGAGCTTGTCACCGCCGTATACCGCCTTGACATGGGGCGTGCCCACGGGCAGCGTCGAGGTTGTGAACATTGCCGTACCGCCATTCAATGGCGCCGTTCCCAATACCTTCGCGGTCTTGAAAGTCACCGGTTCTCCATCCGGCGGCGGAGGTGTAACTACTGCTGTAAAGGTCACTGGTTCTCCGAAAGTCGATGGATTTGGCGACGAAGTGATCGTTGTCGCCGTCACCCGAGCCGATGGATTCATTTCGATCACAACGCCGCAACCACCGGCGCCCGGACAGTAGCTGGATTTTCCACCGCCGTAGGTCGTTCCGTAAAGATTGCCGCCGTCGAGGATCAAGGTGTCCACAGGGTTGCCGCCGTCCGTACCATTAAAATTCCAGACCAACATCCATTCGTAGTTGGAACCGTTATTAGTCAGCTCGAAGAGGGTGCCGCACCCGTCGTAGCAGGGAGATTTGTGGATACCGTAGGCTGTCGTGCCGTAAATGTTCCCGGATGAGTCGAGCACGACGGCAGCTCTGGGATTGGAGCCATAACTCCAAATGAAGTTATGAAGAATGTTCTGGGTAGATTGTCCGGGTGGACCAGGAGTCAGCTTCCAAACCGTTCCCATGCCTCTTGTGGCGCCGCCTTCAAACGTCGTGCCATAGATATTTCCGGCGCCGTCGAGGACAGGAGTCCCTTGAGGAATCGACCCGTCGGTCCGGCCGGCCTTGAAGGAGTGAAGGACGATCGCGTTCCAACCACCATTTCCGTCTGGTGACAGCTCGAAAACATGGCCCATTCCCGCGTCGTCGGCGCCGTAGAGGTTGCCGGAGCCGTCTATGGTTAACCCAGCGTAGCCCCCGCTATCGTAAATAACCTGCTCACTCCAGCCGCCCTTGCCGTTCGAGGACAATTCGTAAACGGTTCCCATTCCGCTGCCTCCGCCATAGGTTGTGCCATATAGGTTGCCGGACGCGTCGAGGGTAAGCCCGGAGAATGGGAAGGCGCCGTCTGGGTTTGACGTGAAGCTGTACAGGACAGTTTCGCACCAGCCATTTCCACTGTTACTGCCGCTTGGGCATCCGCCGTGCGGCTTGGGGCTCAACTCAAACACGAGGCCATATCCAGAATAAGGACCCGACGCGAGAAGCCCGCCGTAGAAAGTTGTGCCATAGAGATTCCCGCGGGCGTCGAAAATCACATAAGAGTAGGGAAACGACCCATCTGCGCAGCTCTGGAGGGAACAAAAGCTGTATAAGACAGTCTCGTTGTAGCCGCCGGCCCCGTTGGGAGAAAGCTCATAGACGGTACCATACAAATTCGAGCCGCCCAGTTGGGTGGTCCCGTAGAAGTTGCCTGCGCCGTCGGGTGTGAGGCCGGACGCGGGGTTCTCACCGTCTGTACAGCTCGGTTGAGAACAGAAGTTGTAGAGCACGGTTTCGGGTTGAGCGTGCGCTGGTGGAAGAGCAACCAGCAGTAGCGTGGAGAGTATGGCTAACGTCAGAAGGCCTCGCATATCCCGCTCCTCATGCATATCTCATGCGCATCGCCACAGTTACAAACACGTGGCGGCTTTGCAGTACCTCTTGCGTACCTACGGAGTGAACTCGAACGCGATCCCGCAACCCTCGAGATACGGGCAAAAATCGCCGAGGCCACCGTTGTAGGTGGTTCCGTAAAGATTGCCGCCGTCCGAACTCAGGCTGGTCAGGGGATTAGAGCCATCCGCCAAGGTGAAGATCCAAAGAAGCTCCGTCGTATATTTGGTCCCTTTTGGACGTCTTACTAGTTCGAACATCGCGCCGCAGCCTTGCACATCGTCTCTTTTGCCTTTTTCCTGACAGTACGAGGGGCTGCCGCCGTAGGTGGTCATGCCGAAGAGGTTTCCGGAGGCATCGAGCGCGAGCCCGGGCAAGGGATGATCGGGGGCTTGAATGGCGAAGCAGCATCCGAAGAACCCGGGTCCGGACTGGAAGGAATGAAGAACCTCTTCCGTATACTCACCACCTGAAGGTGTCACCTTCCAAACTGTGCCGCACCCCTTGTAAACGTCGTTGCACCTGCCGTGACCGCCATACACGGTCGTGCCATAGAGATTTCCGGCGCCGTCGAGAGCGGGAGTGCCAGAAGGATAGCCGCCGTCGGTCGGATGGCCCGCGAAGTTGTGAAGGATGGCCTCGCACCAACTGTTACCCGTAAAGCTGCCAGTTGGACAACCACCGTGAGGCTCGGGGCTTAGTCCGAACACAGTGCCAGCCGCGGAAGCGCCACCAGTTTCAGTGGTCGCGTAGAAGTTTCCGTTTGCGGCTTGCATCTGCCCGTCGGGGTGGGCGCCGTCGGCGCACTTCGGCTGGGCGCAAAAGCTGTAGAGCACGAACTCACTCCAGCCGCCCTTGCCGTTCGAGGACAACTCGTAAGCCGTCCCCATTCCGCTGCCGCCGCCGTAGGTTGTGCCATAGAGGTTGCCGGAAGAGTCGAAGGTGAGCCCGGAGAATGGAGAGTCGCCGTCGGGGGTTGATTTGAAACTGTAGAGGACGGTTTCACACCAAGCGTTATCGTTACCGCTGTTGCTGCTGCTTGGGCAAGCGCCGCCCGGCTTGGGGCTCAGCTCAAACACGACCCCATATCCGTCAAAACCAGCGCCGCATGCTGAGGGGACGCCTTGTCCGTTCGCGCCACCGGAGCAGGCCGTGCCGTAGAGATTTCCGGCACTGTCGAAAATCAGAGCAGAGGTTGGGTCATTGCCGTCGGCGCAATTAGCCAGGGAACAAAAGCTGTATAAGACCGTCTCGTCGTAGCCGCCGTGACCGTTTGGAGAGAGCTCAAAGACCGTACCATCCATATTGGTGCCGCCGAGGGCGGTGGTCCCGTAGAAGTTGCCCGCGGCATCGCGCGTGAGGCTGGACGCCGAGCCCTCTCCGTCTGCACAGTTCGGCTGAGAACAGAAGTTGTAGAGCACGATTTCGGTTTGAGCGTGGACGGGACGAGCGGCAATCAGCAGCAGCGCAGAAATGACGGCTAGTATCAGGGCGCCACGAGTGGCATTCATAGCACGAACCTCCTTTGGGAGTTTCGCCTCAAGGGGTCTTGCGTCTCAAGGGGTGTTACATCGCAACTAGCGGGGCCGGCTCGAGGGGGAGCGCAGTGATTTAATAAGAATGCCGGCACGCTGTCAATGTGCAAGGTTGTTGCCAATAGACGCAACAAAAGATAATTCTCCGGAGGTTGTGGCGGCGCTCCAGTGGGATTGGGTATACACCAGAACAAAGTGAAAGAAGATTGAGGGTAATGCTAACGCCATGGTTAGTTACAAACGAGGGAGATTTTTCAGAGGCGTGTCTGGAGCAATGTGGAATCCTGCGGCTGCATTCCGATGACTTCCTGATCCATCAGTTCCATACAAATTCAGCATTGGTCCTCGAAAAGATAGACCTGCAAGCTATTGTGAGGGGCGAACCTCGTAAGAACATCGTCTCCAGACTGCGAGATCTCGCGCAAGTGCCGAAATTTGCGGCCCTTATTGAAGAGCGGCTGGGATGAGATTTGCTGGGGGGTTGACGAGGTGGACGAGATAGACTCGAAAATCCAAGGCTCAAGTGAAATTAGAAAGCCTCGATGCCAGTATGCGCGCTGGTAGAATTGCTGCCGTAGCGAAAATGACGCAACTCAGTGACCTCGTCGGCCATGAAATCGTGCTTGAATTACTCGCTCCAGTAGTCCGCCCAAAAAAGAAATCCGGCAAAGCCCAAAAAGTCAAACTGGTCGCCGTCGAGTCGGCGGGAATCTGGGTAGAGTATCCCGAAGAAACAACCAATATCCTACTGGAGCCCGTCGGAGCGATGCTCACAACTCCGGTTTTTTTCTTCCCATTTTCTCAGGTGCGTTACATCTTCGTAATGGGCGATCTTGTTGCCTTGTCCGAGAAGGCATTCGGTCTCACGAAATAACTTGGCTGAAGAAACATGAGACTCACACCGAAGCGGCTTGCATGGATACTTCTAGTAATTGTCGTCGCATTTTTCCACCTTCTCATCGGAACGCTGATCGCAATCGCGACCGTATTTTATTGGTTTTTCGACAAGAGAATGCCATTGCCCATGACATCCATTCGGCTATCCGACACTCCGGAAACTCAAACAGCGTTCCGCAACGGCGTGGCCAAGGTATTCTCTGAAGCTGGGTTGGGCGATGATCTCTTCCCAAAAGAAGGACTGGTGGACGGGCTAAAGTTCTGCGAGATGGTACGTAGGATGAATTCCGGACCACTGTCCCCGGTGTTCGAAAACGTCAAGCCGGAGTACTGGAAGCAATTCTTAAATTATGGGACTTTGTTGGAAGCCTGTTCACACCTAAGCCCCGAAATTCCAGGCATACAGAACGTGGTTGTTACAATGTTCTCTCCTGTTGCGCCGACCACACCAGAGACAGCCGAGATACAACGGCAGTTGATCGAGGCTTTTGTCGCCGGCATTCCGTGATCGTCGCTCCCTAGTGAAGCCTGCTTCGGTAGGACAACATCAAAGGGGCGCTCTTGTGGGCGTAGATGGTGCAATATCTCCATTACGCTCATTGACCCCGTTCGGGGCCTGCCACAAAATCCCTGTCTCCTCTGACTTTCTCGCACGGGCGAGGTCGCTTCGACTTCAGCAGGTCCGTGCCCTCCATTACCGCGTGATCACCGCACCCGGCACCGCATCCTCCACGCCGGCCTCGCGCAGAAACTTTGCTGCTTCTTCTGGCGGCGTGGGGTTGATGTAGAAGCCTGTGCCCCATTCGAAGCCTGCGGTCTTGGTTAGTTTCGGCATGAATTCGATGTGCCAGTGATAGTGCTCGTTGGTGGGATCCTGCACGGGCGAGGAATGCACAACCAGGTTATACGGCGGATTGTCGAGGACGCGGTCGGCTTTCATCAGCAGGAGTTTTAGCGCCTTGGCCAGATTTTCGAACATGTGTGAGGACGAATTTTCGAAGGCCGATTCGTGGCGCTTGGGGAGAATCCAGGTTTCGAAGGGGAAGCGCGGCGCGTAGGGGGCGAGCGTTACAAAGTCTTCGTTCTCGGCAACGATGCGGGTGCCATTTTCGAGGTCCTGGCGGATGGCGTCGCAGAAGACGCAGCGCTCTTTGTAGATGTAGTACTGCTTGGCGCCTTGCAGTTCCTCGACCACGTAGGAGGGCAGAATGGGTAGCGCGATTAATTGAGAGTGGGAGTGCTCTAGCGATGCGCCGGCGGCTTCTCCGTGATTTTTAAAGAGCAGGATGTATTTGAAGCGGCGATCTTTTTTTAGGTCGAGGATGCGGTCGCGGAAGGCCCAGAGTACGTCTTCGATGCGCTTGGATGGGAGCTGGGCGAGAGTCATGTTGTGGTCGGGCGTTTCGACGATGACTTCGTGGGCACCGATGCCGTTCATTTTGTCGAACATGCCTTCGGCTTGCTTGTTGAGGTTGCCTTCGATACCGAGCGCGGGGAATTTGTTGGGAACTACGCGGACCGTCCAGCCGGGAGCGTCTTTCTGCGGGGTGTTGCCGTTGACACTGGGGCGATAGGCGAGGATTTCCGGCGGTGTCTTGCTTTCGTTGCCGTAGCAGAAAGGGCAGAAGCCGCCTTTGATTTTTATGGACTCACGCGCGAAATCCGTGGGGCGCTTGGCGCGGTCGGTGGAAATAATGACCCATCGGCCTACGATGGGGTCTTTTCTTAATTCGGGCAATGACGAAATCCTTTCGAATCCTAAATCGCTTCAAGCCTAAATCGCTTTGAGTACTAAATCGCTTCAGTAGCGGCGTTCAGGTCCCCGATTGTACGACAGGGAGAACGCATTTTGGAACAGCTCGAACGTGGGATGGCTGAAACCGCGATCATAATATACCGCCAGCACGTCGCCGCGACACTGCACGCCGCGAAACTCGATTGCGGGCTGCGATGGGTGCGCGGGCTGGGGAGACTGACGGTGCGATTCGGGCAAGTGGCGCAGGAAGTCGAAGGCGACTCGGCGGAGGTCGTCTTCCTTGTCGCGGTCGACGGCGGCTTCGGCGGGCTGGATGGCGCGACTGGTGCGGGTTTTCACCTCGATGAAGCAGAGGACGTCATGGCCATCTTTGTCGCGAACCCAGCCTACCAGATCGAGTTCGCCGCGATGGTTGGGTGAGCGGTAGTTGCGTGCGATGATGGTATAGTCTCGGCGTCGCAGGTAGAAGTAGGCTTCTTCTTCTCCGCGGCGGCCGGTTTTGAGGTGCTCGGCGGTTTGGTCGGGCGGCAGGAACTTCTCACTCAGCCAGTCGAGGGCTCGGAGAGTTGTCTGCGTGAAGCGGGCTGGGAGCATTGCTTAGCGTAGCTAGCTCGGAGAGGGCCCACGGTGATGGCCGTCACGGTGAGATCGGTACATTCGGAGGATTGCAGAGGTTTGAGGTCAGATTGCAGAGGTTAAATCCTACTCTGCCGTTACGGTATCGCCTGCGTGAATTGTGCCTTCGGAGAGAATTTGTGCGCGCAGTCCTCCGCGATGGAGCAGGCCTTTGATTAGCGGCTTGCCCGTCAGTTTTTGGAGATGTTCGCATGGTTCGCACAGACGAATGCCGCGGATGCTCACTTTGCCTATTGTAAATTCCCTGCCGACCAGATGATTGAGGGCCACCCCTCGTGTGACGATGTTGCGGCGCGCGTCCCCGCCGGAAAGTTCGATGTCGTAATCACGGCGTAGGGCTTCAATTGCCTCGGCTTCGATCAGAGTGAGTTCGTAGTCGGGCTCAGGCTTGTAGAACGTGCCTTGCTTGAGGGCGTAGCGGTCGCCCTCGAGGCCGACGCCGGGAATTGCCAAGGCCGCGTCGACGGCCTTGGTTGCCGCCGTTGCGGCGGTCGCAATGTAAATCGCTTCGACAATCCCGTTCGACATAGTGCTCGCTTGAAAGGCGCCGTTCGTGGGTGCGCGACATTTTTTAACAGCTGTCGCGCCCCTGGGCTGCAATCACCGCTCCGCGGCCGCCCGATTAGAGTTTTGACTCGACTGCTGCAATCGACTCTTCGAGCGTATCAACCGCGACGTCGGCTTCGTCTTTGGTCACAATTAAAGCCGGCGCGATGCGAACTGTGCTCGGACCGCAGCCTAGGAAAAGCACCCCGCGCTCGAATGCATTCTCGACGATGCGATCACGCTCGGCGGTGGCGTATTCGCGGCTCGTCTGGTCTTTTACTATGTCGACGCCGATCATCAGGCCGCGGCCGCGAATGTCGCCGACAATTTTATGCTTCTTTGGCCAATCGGCCATGCGCTTCATCATGTGGTTGCCGACCTCCTGCGCATTGCGCAGCAGGCCTTCTCTTTCGATCACGTCGAGAGTGGCCAGGGCGGCGGCGATGCAGACCGGATTGCCGCCGAAGGTTGAGGCGTGCGAACCGGGCACCCAGTCCATAATTTCGGCTCTGGTCATGGTGATGCCTAGCGGCATGCCGGAGGCGATGCCCTTGGCCATGCAAACCATGTCAGGCTGAACGCCGGTGTGCTCGACGGCAAACCACTTGCCGGTGCGGCCGATGCCGCTTTGGACTTCGTCGACTACCAGCAGAATTCCGTGCGTGTCGCAGATGCGACGGAGTTCCTGCATGAAGACCGTGGGAGCGACAACGTATCCGCCTTCGCCCTGAATCGGCTCGACAAAGATTGCGGCTACTTCTTCGGGGGCGAGAATTGTCTTGAATAATTTCTCTTCGATGTAGCGCGCGCAGCTTAGGGCGAACTCCTCGGCATTCTGGCCATTGAGGGCGCCGCGATAGACGTCGGGATAACGAACGTGCGTCACGCCCGCGACAAGCGGTGAGAAACGGCGCTTCTGCTGCGGCTTTGACGCTGTCAGCGAGAGCGCGCCCATGGTGCGGCCGTGGAATGCGCCCAGGAACGCAATCACTTGCTGGCGCTTGGTGTGATAGCGCGCGAGCTTCAAGGCGCACTCGATGGCTTCGGCTCCGGAGTTGCCGTAGTAAATTTTGTGCGGGCCGGGCATGGGAGCGATCTTCGATAAGCGCTCGGCTAGCGTGACCATGCTTTCGTAATAGAAGTCGGTGCCGGACATGTGGATGAGTTCGGCCGCCTGCTTTTGAATGGCGGCGACGACTTCGGGATGGCAATGACCGGTGGAAGTCACGGCGATGCCAGCGGAGAAGTCGAAAAATTCGTTGCCGTCCACGTCTTCGACGACGATGCCGCGGCCGCGTTTGGCAACCAGTGGATAGGAGCGCGTGTAGGAAGGCGAAATGAATTTCTCGTCGCCAGCTAGCACGCGGCGGGCATTGGGACCGGGAAGAGCGGTTTGGATCTTCGGGCCGATGGTCATGGTTTTGGTGGTCATGGCTGGTTCTCCTGATTTGGTCGCTGTGTACGTGATGGAGATTGGGTGCTGTGACGCATTTAAGCGCCGGTCCAAATGCTTCGAGCCGCGAGTCGCGAGCTTCGAGCAACCTTAGAACATTTTGGGAGAACGGAAATTAGTCGCTGCCGAAGAGATTGGCGCGTACGTGCGACGGGAGAACGGAGAGATAGCGACGAGGACAGGCCCGTCCTTCGATCCAGCACATGCCCGAAATGGAGTCTTTCAAGCGCATAAAGACTGGCTAAATTATATCCCGGATTCGGCGGCGGCGTAACCCCCTAAACGTTACGGAAGGAATGCCTGAGTGGTAACTGGGCTACGTTTTTCCGACGCGGATCAGGGGAGCGGCCTCTCGCGTTCGAAGACTACCCAATCGCTGAGCAGGAAATTTGCGAGCGAGCAGATCGTGATGGCAACCAAGTTGGCGAGCATGTAGTTCATGTTGAACTGGCCGACGAGCGCTCGCATGATCAGCAGGTTGCCGATGATCGAGACAGCGCCGTTCGTGGCGTTGAACTTGGCGAACCTTGCCAGCGATTGCAGGCGATGCGCTGATGGGCGGTCCTTCCAGGTGAAGCGCTCATGCCAGAGGAAGTTGTGGATGACGGCGGTTTCGACCGCGAGCGCCGTCGCGAGCAGATAGTTCAGGTGCAGTGCAGATCGAAACAAGGCCAGGGCTGCCAGTTGAACGACGATTCCGACTCCGCCAACGAAGTTGAATTTCAGCCAGCGGAGAAGACTTTGCCGGGCGGAGTCTTTCTGAAAATGCCTAGTGGATTTGCCAGAGGGTTCAGCCCATCCGTCGGAAGGTCCGCCGCTCACTTGATTCGTTCCTCGCGATAGAGGCGCAAAGTGTTCTTCGCGGTCTGCACGATCAGCATCAGCGACATGCCTATGAGGCCGATCGCGCCGCCGATATCGAATAGCCGATAGCGTCCGTGGATCACCCACGCCCAGCGAAACAGGGCGAGGTTGCCGATCGCTAGCAGGATTCGTAGTTCGGTCGGACCGAAGCGCCAGAACGAAAGATGAAATTCGCCGATGGTGTAGGTTGCGAGATAGGTCTGGATCGAGAGCAGCAGGAACGCAATCAGCAGCCCGATCGCGATGACCGGATCCATGTAACCGGAGAGCGCCAAGCCGCCCATCATGGCGGTGGCGCCGATAGAATCGACCATGTGGTCGACGTAAAAACCGTAGCGTGGGCGTTGCTGTTGGCGGACTCGGGCTAATGTACCGTCCAGGCTATCGCCGAACCAATTGATCGCCAGGCAGGCAATAGCTGCAATCAACATGCGGCGGTCGCGACCGGCTAGCGCGTAACAGATTCCGGTCGCGATCTGGGCGGCGAAGCCGAGGGCTGTGAGATGGTCGGAGTTTACCCAGCGCGGCATGCGCTCGGCCATCCAGATGAGCGCACGCTTCTCAGACGCAGCGAGGAAGCTTCTGTGGATGCGCGTGGCGTTTTGAAATCCTTGGTTCGCGTTCGCTTGCGGGCCCGACGCGCTTGTTACCGTGGTCCCGGTTGATCTGGTCTGCACAATCGCTCCGCCAGCATTGTCGTCCAGTTCGATGGTGCTGGCAATGGCCGTTGTGCCGCGCTCTTCTGGCATGACCGCGGATGGAAACTCGCCCGGCGTATGATTTCTGCATGTCTTCCTCTGCTTCGAAGGCCGGGGTTGTGAGTTTCGAAGAGGCACGGCGGATTGTGGAAGAGCACGCCGCGAAGGTGCGGCTCGGTGCCGTTAAATCGAACAAGTCCGAATCGGGCAACATTGAAGTGCTCGATCTTCTTTCATCGCGCGGAAGGGTTTTGGCTGAGACGCTGGTGGCTGACCGCGACTTTCCTCCGTTCCCGCGGGCTACACGCGACGGTTATGCGGTGCGTGCGGCCGACGTGGAGCGGGTTCCGGCGCGGCTTGAGGTGATTGGAGAGGTCAAGGCCGGGGACGCGGGCGTAAGCTACGCGGTTGGACCGGGGCAGGCTGTTTCGATCATGACTGGTGCGCCGTTGCCAGCGGGTGCGGACGCGGTCGTTATGGTGGAGTACACAGCTCCATCCGGCAACGACGTCGAGATCCAACGCGGTGTGCAGAGCGGCGAGAATTTTGTTTCTCGCGGAGCGGAAGCGCGGGCGGGACAAATGCTGGTTGAGCCGGGGCGAAGGTTGAACCATTCGCTCATTGCGATTGCGGCGGCGGTCGGCCAGGGCCGGGTGCGGGTATTTCGAAAGCCGCGGGTGGCTGTGCTTTCGACGGGCGACGAACTGGTGGAGGTCGGCGCGACTCCTGGGCCGGCGCAGATCCGGAATTCGAATTCTTATTCGCTGGCCGCGCAGGTTGAAGAGGCGGGCGGTGAGGCGGTGCGCCTGCCAATCGCTCCGGATGAGCCGGGCCGGTTGCGGGCGCTGATTGAAGAAGGGTTGTCATGCGATCTTCTTTTGCTTACTGGCGGAGTTTCGATGGGTAAGTTCGACCTGGTTGAGCGGGTGCTTGGGGAGATTAGGGCGGAGTTTTATTTCACTGGGGCAAAGATTCAGCCGGGGAAGCCGGTCGTTTTTGGAAGTTGCTTGTGTGGCGCGGACACTCTGGTCCGCGCGGACCGCGTTTCGGCTGCCAGCACGCGGACAGGAGTGTCCGCGCCACGCGGGATTGTTCCACGCCACCACTTTTTTGGGTTGCCGGGGAATCCGGTTTCTACGATGGTCACGTTTCAACTTTTCGTACAGCCTCTGATTGCGGCGCTGGCCGGGGCGCGGCCTGAGCCGCTCGTGTTTCTTAAAGCGCGATTGAGGACTGCGGTGCGGACTAAAACTGGCTTGACGCGCTTTCTGCCGGCGGTGATTTCCGGCGAGTTTGAAAACTCGGAAGTCGAACTGGCAGCGTGGCAGGGTTCGGGTGACATCGCGGCTCTGGCGCGGGCAAATTGCTATCTGGTGATTCCTCCGGATCGGGAGCGGATTCCGGCTGGGGAGATGGTTTCGGTGCTGGTTTGATGCTGCGATGCTTCGAGGGCGGGCTGTATTCTTTCGCCGCTCCGCGGCTTCCTGTACCCTGTGATTAATGCCTAAGAAGCTTTCGCATTACGATTCCAGCGGGCGCGCTCGTATGGTTGACGTGTCGGCCAAGACGCGCACGGCGCGGGAGGCGGAGGCTTCGGCGCTAGTTTTGATGTCGGCGGACGTGCTGCGCACGCTGCCTTCGAATCCTAAAGGCGACCCGCTGGAAGTGGCGCGAACTGCGGGAATTATGGCGGCAAAGCGCACTTCGGAGCTGATTCCAATGTGCCATCCCGTGCCCCTTACTCACATTGCTGTGACCCTACGCGTGTGCGAAAATGGCGTGGCTATCCGCTCAAAAGTGAAGACCACGGCGGTGACGGGCGTGGAGATGGAGGCGCTCGTGGCGGCGAGTGTCGCGGCGCTCACTGTGTATGACATGTGCAAGGCGCTCGATAAAGGGATCGAAATCCGCGAGGTGGTTCTGGAGAAGAAGTCGGGCGGCAAGAGTGGAGATTACCGGAGACGCGTTCAGCGCAAGTAGATTGCTATGCCGAGTCACGTAAGAATCCTGCTGGTGGATGACAACCCGATGGTGCTGGGATTGTTGCAGCAGGCGCTCGTGCCGATGGCGGAAGTCTCGACGGCCAGCGATTCGGCGGATGCGCTTTTGAAGGCGGTGGAAGAGGTTCCGGACCTCCTGATCAGCGACTATCGCATGCCCGGGATGGATGGGCGGCAATTGCTCGAAAAGCTGAAGAGCCGGCCAGGGACGGCGGCGATCGCGGTGCTCCTGATGGCGAGCAAGGGAGACATCAGCGAGCGACTGTCGCTTCAAGAGGGGGTTGAAGACCTCATCGAGAAGCCGTTTTTTCTGAAAGACGCGGTGCGTAGAATCAAGCGCGTGGTCGACCGGATTGCGCTCGAGAAACTGGCGAAGGAACAGAAGACGGCGGATGGCGTGTTGCGCGGCAGTCTTGAGCAGATGAACGTGATTGATCTGGTGCAGTCGCTGGAGATGGGGCGAAAGAGCTGCCTTTTGACGATGACCAATGGCGACGACAAGTGTGAGATTTATTTCACACAGGGTCAGGCCAAGCATGCCGCCTACGGTTCGACGATGGGGGATGAGGCGGTCTTCAAAGTATTGCGCTGGACGGATGGGAACTTTCAGATCGATTTTGCAAAGAGCACGGACAAAGAGACAACTACGCTGAATACGCAAGGCCTGCTGATGGAGGGATTGCGGCTGCTCGATGAGGCTCAGCGCGATGCGGTTGAAGGTGGTGGCGCCGAGGGCACAGCGGAGAGCGATGCTGAGGGCGAAGATGTCCTGCTCGACAGCTGACGCCATGGCTGACCCTAAGAGGATGACTGATGCCAGGGGAATGAGTGCTGCCGTGGTCACAGTCAGCGACTCTTGTTCGCGCGGCGAAAAGGTTGACCTCTCCGGCCCGGCGGTAGCGGAGGCGCTGGAACGACACGGTTTTCTGGTCGTGGGGCGTGCCGTCGTGGGCGACGAGCGCGACGTAATTCAAGAAAAACTTGTTGAACTGTGCGCTACAGTACGCCTGGTCGTTACGACCGGTGGCACCGGAATCGCACCGCGCGATGTGACGCCGGAAGCTACGCGCGCGGTGTGCGAACGGCTGATTGAAGGAATCGCCGAGCAGATGCGCGCCGAGGGCATGCGTAAGACTCGCTTTGCGGCACTGAGCCGCGCGGTTTGCGGAGTTCACGGGACGAGCTTGATTCTGAATCTGCCGGGGAGTCCGCCGGGCGCCGTGGAATCGCTGGAGGCTGTCGTCGATCTGCTGCCGCATGCCCTGGAATTGGTGGCGGGGAAGACTGACCACATCGGGTGATCGGGCAATCGGGTCATCGGATGATCGAAAACCATTCGCGTAAACTGATCGTGACCGGCTGGATCTCGCTTCGTTGAACAAATTTCTTTGAACAAGCTCAAACATTTTCTTCAGGTTTACGCGGAGTGGATCAAGCATGCGCTTGCTCCGCTTGGGCCTTGGGGGATGCTGGCATTTGCGGCGGTGGATGGGTCGTTTCTTGGGATGCCACTGGACGCTATCTTCTGCGGCTACGTATATACCGACCGCAAACGATTCCTCCTTTATGTGCTGCTGGCGTCGGTAGGATCGGCGCTGGGGAGCGCTGTCTGGTATGCGATCGGATATGCGGGCGGCGAGGTATTGCTGCGCAAGCGACTAGGCCCCGCAAAATTTGAAAAGATTCACGCCTCGTTCGAGAAGCACGAATTCTGGGCGCTGATGTTTCCCGCGATGCTGCCTCCGCCTACTCCCTTCAAAATTGTGGTGCTGGCGGCGGCCGGCTTTGAGATGAACTTCGGGCATTTTCTGCTGGCAATTTTTGCGGGGCGGTTCGTGCGTTTTCTAATCGAGGCCTTGCTGACGCTGTGGTTCGGGCCTGAAGTGGTTACGCTGACTACCAACCTGTTCTCGCATCACTATTTGGGACTACTGATCGCCCTGGCGATGTTGGGAGGTGGGTGGCTGGCGTGGCGGCGAGTTAGTCGCAGAAAGTCGCCGAAAATAAAAAGCGCAGCATGAAGATAGCTGCGCTGGAGACAAAGAAAATTTCGATCGATCAGGCGGCGGCAGCCCGGTGCGCTTCGCCCGAATGCATGAGCGCAGCGGCCAGCGCGGGCAAGCCGAACATCGCAGCGGAAAAGAGCAGGTCGCCGGCGAGGGTGTGGCGGAAGAACGGGACGCCAGCGCCATAGCAGGTCATCAGTCCGGCAAAGCTCTTCGGGTAAGTCGGCCAGCAGGCCCACACGGCAAAATTGCTCAGGATAAAGAATGAAACTGAGCCGCCGATTGCGGCGCCTCCCACCCGGAACCAATCTTTCGTCTCACGCAGGCTGGCGTTCTCGCGGAGATTAGTCCCTAGCCACAGAATCGCGGCATACCATGCCCAGGTGAAGTACACGTCCCACGTGAAATGGTAGGCATAAACGAACTTGGTGAGCACGATGTCGGAGGCGGCGAGCAGGACGAAGGGAACCCAAAGCTGGCGGCGCGGGCCCCGCGCTCCGAAATAGAGCAGGGCGGCAGCTACGGGCGTGAAGTTCCAGGGATGCGGCATGAACGGCATGCGCACGGCAATGGCGAATATGACAAATAGATAGGCCAGCATGATCACCTCACAACGTCGACATTAGGATTGTTGCGCGTGGGGCGGGAGTTGGTCAAGGGAAGCCTGTCTGTCGAGGTGGCGGGACGCCGCCACAACCGCGGCGAATCGCTGTCGCTGCGTTCATGTCAGCGCGGGTTGCCATTGTCGCCGCCGCGCATACCCATCTGCTCCCTGACTACTTTGAGATCCTTCGTCAGCAAGACACTCCCTCCGAGCGGGGCCCGGGTGCCTTGACCGGGATAGGTATAACGGAGGTCGATGAAGCGGACGCGGTAAGCGGCATGGTCGTTCGCGAGCCCGGGCGAGAGCTCTTCCGTCTCCGTGATCGGATATTGCGCCCAGCTCAGATAGACGCGGCCGAGATAGCTGCGTTTGGCGGCGAGAGTTACGGGAGTCTCCTCGGGCTTGTAGCGGATTTGCATTTCGCCTGCGGGGTCGACTTCGGGGGTAAGTGAATTTACGTCCATCGTAGCGAAAAAGGCGGGCGTTTCAGCAACTGCGTACCAGAGAAAGGGATTGGTTGGATACGAGTAGGCAGAGATGCGGAGGGCATCGACGCCGTGATAGGTCCGTGCCTCGAGGGCGGCCAGGGCGCGACGATGCTGGTAGTCGCGCAATCCCCAGAGCGCGAAAACGGCCAGCAGAGCGAGCGACGCTGCGATGCGGCCGGGCGGGGCTTTTTCTCGGGTGCGGCCGGAACTGATCTCCTGGTTGATAAGCGAAAACAGCGCTGGCACGATGAGGCCGAGAATCAGGACGGCCCACATGACGGGCTCGTAGATATAAACGATGTCCCACGAATACCAGCGCTCGGAGATCGGCCAAAACGGACGGATCCCATAGCTGTTGGTGTAGTCGAGCAGAAGATGGCTAAGTCCGGCGAGGCAGGCATAGCCGAAAAGCAGTCCCCAGCGCGGCGGAAGATTGGGGTTACGCGTTTTGCGACCGCGCATGCGCCAGACTCCATACATAAATGCGACGACCGCGGCGGCGACGATTGGGATGCCCAGGAACGAATGCGTGAAGCCGCGATGGTGATTCAGGGCGAAAGCCGACCCGCCGAAGCGGCTGAAGACATCGAGGTCGGGGGCTTCGGCGGCAAGCGTGAGTGTGGCGGTGGCCAGTGCGGTTTTGCGGTTCAGGCCAGCGCGGCCCATGTTTGCGCCGAATAGAAAATGGGTGACGGGTTCCAAGTGGAGAGTGTAGCTGATTGGAGGGCGGAGGTTCGAGGTACGAGGTCGGAGGTTAAATTCCAAATCTCAAGACACCTGCCCACGATTATCGATCGGCTTTCAGATTGGCTAGTTTCCTCGTGAAATAAACTTGCCCCGGAGCTGGCGGAGCCGGGCGTAAGTCTCGGATGCGGCTACGAGTTGGAGACCGGTGCGAACTGTCTGAGCGATGCCGGCACCGCTAGCGCGTTGGGCTTTTTCAAGAAGGCGGGCGGGTATCTTGACCGTAATTCTGCGGGCCGTTTCCATGCGCCGTTTTAACATACTCGGAGCCACCATTGGACGAAGCGATTGGTCCGGTTCTAACTTCCCGCCGCTGGAACAACCAGCGACAAGACATCCGGCTCGATCGACATACGCGCTGGCAGACGGCCGAGAAGTTCGCCATCGGCCTCGACATACACGCGCTCGGCGGCATCGCCCTGCGTGGGCAAGTGGCAGGCGATCTCCGAGCAACTGACCAAGTCAATCCCTGAGATTTTGCGCCGCCATCCCAGCAACGCGCCCGCCACATATTGCAGATAAGCGTTGCGGCTGTCTGTATGACACATGACCGCGCGCAGGTCCGGACAATCGAGATGAGCCCCTGGAACTAACTCGCGCAGAATGTTTCCAAAGAAGCGGATGCGGACGGCGAGAAGTTCGGTCAGGAGCGCGGTCTGCTTGTGGCCAGTGCCGTTGGAATACTCGGCCTCGAAGCGGCGCATGCGATAGGTCGCCCAAAGTTGCCAGGCTTTCAGGTAGTAGGCGGCCATGCCCGAGCGGTTCTTGAGATCTGCGGTGAGTTTGTAGAAGAGATGGGCGTCGACGCCGATTCCGGCTGCGACCGTGAAATAACGCGCTGCGCGTTTGCCCTGCAAATCCTCGTACTCGACGCGGCCCAGCGGAATGCGGCGAACAGTGCCATTCACGGCGACGCGCGCGGCCTCGCTCGGACGAGATGGGAGCCGGAGATCGTGGGCGAGCGCGTTGGCGGTGCCGAACGGAAGAATGGCGAGCGCGACCGGAGTGCCTGCCAGGCCTTGAATAATGTCGTGGATGGTGCCGTCGCCGCCGCAGGCAAAAACAGTGTCACTGCCCGCGGCCACCGCGTAGCGCGCGTGGATCGTGGCTTCCTGGCTGGAACGGCAGATGGTGAGATCGGTGTGCACTCCCGCTGACTGAAGGATGCCGATGGCGATGTCGAGTTCGCGGTCGCGGCTCTTGCCCTTGCGGCCGGAATTCGGATTAAACAGAATGGTGGCTTTGCGCATGCGCGTTGTTTCGGCGACACTGTTTCGGAGACACTGTCTCGGCGATATTGTCTGGGCGTCATTCCAGTTTAGCGCATGAAAAATAGCGTTTTGTGGACCGCATATTAAAAGCGGGCACGTGCCGAGTCGATAAACCGCAGCGATTTATAGATTCGCTTTTCATTCGCTTCATGTTAAACTGACCGAAATTGATGTGACAGCCAACACTTTTCGCTCCAGCCCGCGGGTGTAGGCTACGTCGGATGTAGGCGACGAAGGTTTTTTATACCCGCAATTCAGAATAGAAAACAGGAGCAGCCATCATGGCCGAGAGCAGGACGGACGAACGCAGCAAGGCAATTGAACTGGCGTTTTCACAGATTGAAAAGCAGTTTGGCAAGGGCTCGATCATGCGGCTCGGATCGAAAGAGGCAATCGTTCCGATCGCGGTGATTTCGACGGGTGCGATCTCGTTCGATGCGGCGCTCGGCGTAGGGGGCGTGCCGCGCGGGCGCGTGATTGAGATTTTCGGGCCGGAGTCGTCGGGCAAAACGACCATTGCTTTGCAGGTGATTGCCGAAGCGCAGAAGAATGGCGGCATGGCGGCGTTTGTGGATGCCGAGCACGCGCTCGATCCGGGTTATGCAAAGAAGCTGGGCGTTGACGTCGACAATTTGCTGGTCTCGCAGCCGGACTATGGCGAGCAGGCGCTTGAAATCACGGAAGCGCTGGTGCGCTCGAATGCGATTGATGTGCTGGTAGTCGACTCGGTGGCGGCACTTGTACCGAAGGCCGAACTCGATGGCGAGATGGGCGACAGCCATATGGGCCTACAGGCGAGGCTGATGTCGCAGGCGCTGCGCAAGCTGACGGGGACGGTTTCGAAGTCGCGGACCTGCCTCATCTTTATTAATCAAATCCGCGAGAAGATTGGCGTGATGTTTGGCAATCCCGAGACGACCACCGGCGGCCGTGCGCTGAAATTTTATTCGTCGGTGCGTATCGATATCCGGCGGATTGCGGCGATCAAAGAAGGCGACATCGTGGTGGGCTCGCGCACGCGCGTGAAAATCGTGAAGAACAAAGTGGCGGCGCCGTTCCGCGAGTCGGAGTTTGACATTCTTTATGGCGAAGGCATTTCGCGCGAGGGTGACCTGCTCGATCTCGCGGTGAACAACAACATCGTGGAGAAATCGGGCTCGTGGTTCAGCTATAAGAGCGAGCGCATCGGGCAGGGCCGCGAGAATGCGCGGGCGTTCCTGAAAGAGAATAAGGACACGCTGGCGAAGATCGACGCCGAGGTGCGCAAGGCGCTGGGGCTCGTGCCGGCAGTGGCTCCGGTAGCGGCGCCGCAGGCGGCGGCTCCAGCGAACACGAAGGTCGCGACCATGTCGGCACCGGCGGAGGCGGGGAAGGTGCCGGCGGCGCGGCGATAGTTTTGCCAATGGAGGCACGGGCGCCATGCCCGTGCCCCTACTCCCACTTCAAGTCGATTGCCATTCTTCTTTCCCCCCGCATACAATCTAGGCTTTCCACGTCGAGGATCGCGTGAAGCGCAAGGCAATCTATCCCGGGTCGTTCGATCCTCCCACCAACGGGCATCTCGATCTGATTGAGCGTGGCAGTAAAATTTTCGACGAGTTGATCGTCGCCATCCTGCGCAATCCTGAAAAAGATCCGCTCTTCAGCGTGAATGAACGCCGGCAGATGCTCGAGTCGATGACTGGGGGCTTCGACAATGTATCGGTCGATACCTTTCATGGCCTTACGGTGGACTACGCGCTGCGCGTCGAGGCGCAGGCGATTCTTCGCGGCATTCGCGCCATCAGCGACTACGAATACGAACTCCAGATGGCGCTGATGAACCGCAAGCTACAGCCGGGGCTGGAGACGGTGTTCATGATGCCGGCGGCCAGATATTCGTACCTGAGTTCGAGGCTGGTTCGTGAAGTGGCGCAGCTCGGCGGTCCGGTCGATTGCCTGGTGCCGGACCTTGTCGTACAGAAGCTGCGTGAGAAAATGGACGTGGCGAACAGGTTCAGTGAAAGCAATGCGGGCGTGCATGGGTCGGAACCGCGCGCTGCCGAACGCGGGACTCCAGAGCGATCACGAGAACCGAAAACCAAAGAACGCAAAACGAAGTCGAGGAAAAAGAAATCATGAGCACAGTCCTAAGCGCCGTGACCCGTCCCATCCAACTAGCGGAACGCATCGGCCGGATCGAACCTTCGGCGACTATGGCCGCGGTAGCGGAAGCGGACAAGCTGCGCCAGCAGGGCATCGACGTGGTGGACGCGACTGCCGGTGAGCCGCATTTCTCCACACCCGAGCACATTAAAGAGGCGGCGATAGCCGCGATTAGCGGGAATTTTTCACGCTACACGCCGGTCGGCGGAACGACGGAATTGAAGGATGCGATCATCAAGCGCCACGGCGCCGACTTCGGCTCGGCTTACAAGCGAGAGGAAACATGCGCCTCCGTCGGTGGCAAGCATGCGCTCTTCAACGCGATTTCGGTGCTCGTCGATCACGGCGATGAAGTGATTCTTCCTGTGCCTTACTGGGTTTCGTTCAAAGACATGGTGAACTACGCCGGCGGCAAGTGTGTGCTGCTCAAAGCCGACGAATCGCAGGGCTTCCGCGTGACGGCGCAGATGGTGGCGCGGCTGGTTACGCCGAAGACGAAGCTCATCATTCTGAATTCGCCGTCGAATCCATCGGGCGCAGTGATGAGCCCGGAGGATATGACCGAGGTTGTGCGCCTCGCGCATGAGCGCGGTATTTGGGTGATCTCGGATGAATGCTACGTGTATCTCAATTACACGGAGAAGAATTTCTCGGTGGGCGAGCTAAACGAATATCGCGACCAGTTCCTGGTGGTGGGCTCGCTTTCCAAAACCTATGCCATGACAGGATGGCGGCTCGGATACACGCTCGGTCCCGCGGCGGTTGTCGGCGCCATGCAGAAATTGCAGAGCCAGTCGACTTCGAATCCGACTTCGATTGTGCAGAAGGCGGCCGTAGCGGCACTGTCCGGTTCGCAGCAGTGCGTGGCTGACATGCGGGCGGAATACATCCGGCTGCGCGATCACATTATTGCGGGGCTGCGAGCGATTCCGGGGGTCGAGTGCACGATGCCGGAGGGTGCGTTCTACGCGTATCCGAATGTGTCGGCATTCTTTGGGAAAAATGGGATCACCTGCGGCGCTGACGTTGCGCACGGACTGCTTCATAAGGCGCATGTGGCGACCGTCGCTGGGGAAGGCTTTGGGACGACTGAACACGTGCGGTTCTCTTACGCGACGACCATGGAGAATCTCGATAAGGGGCTGGAGCGAATGCGGAAGTACTTTGGATCGCTATAGACATCGTGTAGCGCTGTCGCCTTTGCCCGCGCAATCGTGCGCAATCTGGTACTAGAAACGCCTACCCATGACAAGTCTCTATCCATTCCTGATGTCGCCCATGTTCGACCCGCGCCCGTGGGGAACGTTTGACCTCGCGCCGATTTATCCCAATCACAAGTTCAACGAGAAAATTGGCGAGGCGTGGCTCACGGGCGACGATGGCGTGGTCGCCAACGGACCGCTTGCGAAGCGGAGGCTCGCGGATTTGAGCAAAGAATTCGGAGCAGAGCTAGTGGGCACGGCGGCGCGCGATCCAGGGCGTTTTCCTCTGCTGCTGAAGTTTTTATTTCCGGAGGAGAAGCTTTCGGTACAGGTACACCCTGACGATGCAACCGCGCAAAGCTTCGGCGAGCCGTGGGGCAAGACAGAATGCTGGTACGTTGCCCATGCGCGTCCGGGAGCGCAGATTGCGCTGGGCTTAAAATCAGGCGCCACGCGCGCGCAATTCGAGCAGGCGATTCACGAGAAGCGCGCGGAAGAGTTACTCAATTGGGTGAACGTCTACCAAGGAGAGATGATTTACGTTGCGGGAGGCACCGTGCACACGCTTGGGCCGGGGGCCGTGATCGTCGAAACGCAGCAGCAGTCGGACACTACGTATCGGCTTTATGACTACGGGCGTCCGCGGCCTCTGCACCTTGAACGCGGCATCGCTTCGGTTAAAGAGCACGTGGCCTCGGGTAAAGTTATCCGTCCGGCGCCGGTCACAATTGATCGGGGCGGGGGCCGCTTGTCGGCGATGATCGCCGCGCCTTACTTCAGCGTGGACCTGTTCGAACTCAAGGCGCCGCACAGATTCTCCACTCGCGATGCGTCGAGCAAGGACTCGGTGCAGATTCTTGTGGCCGTCGAGGGCTGCGGGATCGTCGACGTTGCCGGAATGGCTCCCGTCACGCTTGCTAAGGGAGATGCGGTGGTGATTCCAGCTAGCCTGGGCGAGTTTTCCGTGCGGCCGCAATGGGCGGTCGAGTTTCTGAAAGCGTTTGTGCCTGGAACACCGACGCCCGAGCCCGCCACGCGTCTGTAAACCCGTCAACCACAGAGGACACAGAGATACATGGAGGGAACCACGAATCTCTGTGTCACTCTCTGTCCTCTGTGGTTTAAGCTTTTTGGCCCGAGATGATAGGCTTTGAATGCCTGTGAAGCCCAATGGACATTTCTATCCCGTGATTCTGGCTGGTGGCCGGGGCACGCG
>JBAQJF010000006.1:0-14411 GCA_049300195.1 Terriglobales bacterium
CGGACAGAGCGTCAGCATGTTCAACTGGTATCCCATCAACTTCTACGACGCGCGCGAAGGCGAAGTACGCGCGGGCGACCAGGGCAACAACAGCTGCACAACCCAAGGCCTGCTGAATGCCGTGGAAATCGACGTGGGCAACCTGAATCAATGGCTGCTGGGCAACATCGGCACCAGCGGCACGAGCGTGACTTCGGCCGCGCAGAACGGCTACGTTCTCTATTTCTCCGATCGCCGCGGCATGCTCCCGAGCCCAACTGCGGGCTATAAGACGGGAGAATCGGGGCTGGAAGACGTAATCAACGCCAATGCCGGCGGGGATAACGCCACCGGCGCGCCCGACGGAAAACTTGAACCGGCCCCGGCCGGCCACACCGGTTCTCCGGAAGACGTCAATCAAAACGGCGTGCTCGATATGTGGGGCACGAATAACCTGGGCCTCGGTCAGTGGGCCGGCACGATGAGCAACAGCACGGGCTTGATCGGCGGCGCAGCGAACCAGAATACGCAGATCCTGGCCGCCAGCCCGGATAATCCTTTCAGCCCGCGCATGGCGAGCTGCGGCAGCACCGGGCGGAAAAACTGGGTCAGCGGCGCCCGCCATGTCCTGAAGTTAGTCGACGGCGCGCTCGGCAACGTGCCCATGACCACCGGCTTCACCACCGACGCAAACGGAGTCGTCTATCATGGCGGCTTCACAGTCGCGTCGGAGAACCCGGTCTACATTCAGGGCGATTACAACAGCAAATCCACCGACACATTCTTCACCAAAGAATCTTCGACCGGCGCGCCGGGCCCGGACTCGACTGCTCCGTACCATTCCGCGGCCTCGGTCATTGCGGACACGGCCACGGTTCTGTCCAACGATTGGAACGACGAAACGAGCATGGTTGGAATCGGCAGCAGCGGGAGCAACGCGGACATCACCTACGCTCCGAGCGCGGGTCCATGGGCGGGCCATCGCGCGGTTGTTAACGACACCTATTATCGGGTGGCGATTGCGGCGGGGAAAAACATGGCCTTCACCTTCCCGAGCTGGGGCAGCAGCATCGACTATGGCTTCGGCACGGACGGCGGGATCCACAACTTCCTGCACTTCCTCGAAGACTGGTCCAACAACACGCTGAACTATGGAGGCTCGCTGGTCAGCCTCTACTACTCCACCTACAACACGGGCGTATTCAAATGCTGCACTTACTCGGTGTACTATCCGCCGACCCGTAACTATGTTTTCGACGTGGACTTCACGAATCCCGCCGGCCTGCCGCCGGGAACGCCGATGTTCCGCGACGTCGAAAGCTTGAGTTACCGGCAGTTGTTCAACGCGCGTACGACCGGCCAGTAATTACAATCGGCTTCGCAAGGCTGTAGATTTCAAACCAGCCCCGATCCGCAAGGATCGGGGCTTTTGTTTATCCTTCGGCTTCCTGGGAAATCCGGCGGCCGAGAGCTCCGCGTGCGATCGGGATTTTCCGACGATTGAACTCTTCCCGCAGCCTTTTGACCGCCTTTCACCGTGACATACTCCCCATCTGTCCCGATTTCATCCCGCACAAACACTACTGGTTGAGCTAGTTTTGCCTCGTGCAACTGCAATTATTTTCACACTATCGCGTGTGGCGAATCCGGTGTAAACTCGCGCAACAGATTCGCTCTCTGGTTTCTGGTCCCCCGGGCTAGGAGCATCTTCCAGGCGGTTGATACCAAAAAAGGAGAAGTCATGATTCGAAGAGCAAGTGTGTTCTTGCTTCGCACGCTCGCAATCATCTCGGTCGCGAGCCTTTTCTGCTACGCCCAGTCGCAATCGTTCCCAACGCGCCACACGCGCGATGTAGTCGTTACCGGAGAAGCGCAATCGCTAGGCCGCCTTCCCGCGAATCAAACCATGCATCTTGACGTCATGCTTGCCCTTCGTCACGAGCCGGAACTCGAGAACTTCCTCGAGGAACTCTATGATCCTTCCAGCTCGTCCTATCGTCATTTCCTCACTGTAGAAGAATTTACCGCCAGATTTGGACCCAGCCAGGAAGATTACGACGCTCTTCTTAGTTTCGCGAAAGCGAACGGCTTCAGGGTGACTGGCGATACCGCCCGCAATCGCATGGTCGTTTCCATCGAAGGAACGGTATCTTCCGTTGAGAAAGCCTTTCACGTGAAGATGGGTGTCTATCAGCATCCCACTGAAAATCGAACGTTCTACGCCCCCGATCGCGAGCCTTCCGTCGATCTGCCCTTCCAGCTATGGCACGTGGACGGCCTCGATAATTTCTCGATCCCTCGTCCCAACCTGATCCGGACAAACAGCCTGGCTAAGTCGAACGCCTCGGTTGGCTCCGGTCCGGGCGCATCGTTTCTTGGCAGCGACATGCGCGCGGCCTACTACGGTACCGGATCGCTAAACGGAGCAGGCCAGACACTTGGCTTGTTTGAATTGCTTGGCACCGATCTAGCCGATCTCACCACGTACTACACCAACGTTCACCAAACGCTTAATGTCCCGATCACGCTGTTTTCCGTGGGCGGCGCAAGAACAAGCTGCACCGAGCCCAATTGCGACGATACGGAACAAACCCTCGATATGACGCAGGCTCTCGGCATGGCGCCGAATCTTGCCAGCCTGGTCATGTACATCGGAAATACCGAAACCCCCATCTTCAATGCGATGGCGACGGCCAATCCGCTGAATGCGCAATTGAGCTGCTCCTGGTATTGGAATCCAGCGGACCCCAAGACGCTCGATCCCATCTTTCAGGAGTTCGCCACCCAGGGCCAGAATTTGTTTGACGCAGCCGGCGACGATCACGACTGGCAGGAAAGCGGTTCGATCTGGCCCGCTGACGACGCTTACCTGGTCTCGGTTGGCGGCACGGATCTGGACACGCAAAGCGCAGGCGGACCCTGGAAATCGGAAACGGTTTGGGTGGACGGCGGCGGCGGCATTTCGCCGAACAACATTCCGATCCCTTCCTGGCAGGTTGCAACCGCTGCCGGTTGCTCGAAGTGTTCGCAAACCTTACGCAACGGCCCTGACGTCGCGGCGAACTCGAACTTTACGTTCTATGTTTGTGCCGACCAGACGACCTGCACGGAAAATGACTACGGTGGAACCAGCTTTGCCGCTCCCATGTGGGCCGGCTATCTGGCTCTGGCCAACCAACAGGGCGAAGCCGCGGGCAATCAGCCGCTCGGCTTTATCAATCCGGCACTCTACACGATCGGTTTGAGCGGAAGCTATACCACTGACTTTCACGACATCACCAGCGGCAGCAATGGCTATACCGCAACCACTGGCTACGATCTGGCAACCGGTTGGGGCAGCCCGAACGGCGCGGCGCTTATTAACGCCCTGACCGTACCCGCTGGACCGTCGTTTAGCCTGACCGCCAATCCAACTTCTGTGAGCGTGCAGCAAGGCTCCCAAGCCACCAGCGCGATCACGGTCGTTCCTTCGGACGGCTTCAGCGGCAGCGTTACCTTGAGCGCATCGGGCTTGCCGTCCGGTGTGACGGCCGCCTTCAATCCGAACCCAACCTCCACGACGAGCACGCTGACCTTCACGGCCAGCGGGACCGCGGCGACTGGCACAACCACAGTCACCGTGTCCGGCACATCGGGCAGCTTGAGCGCGCAAACCACCATCTCGCTGACCGTCACTCAGGCGGCGGGCCAACCGGTGGTCACCCTTTCGCCGACTTCTTTGACCTTCTCTAAAGAAGCGGTCGGAGGGACCTCACCAGCCAAAACGATCACGCTGTCCAATACGGGCACGGGGACGCTCAACATCTCAAGTATTGTTCCGAGCGGCGACTTTGCGATCAGTTCCAACACTTGCGGCAGCACGGTGGCCGCAAGCAAGAGCTGCAAGATCAAAGTCACGTTCACGCCGACTCAGCTTGGCACACGAACCGGCGCAATCACCATCACCGACAACGCGGGGGGCAGCCCGCAGAGCGTGCCGCTCACAGGCACGGGAAGCGTACAAGCCACGTTGACCCCGGCGAGCGCGAAGTTCGCCAAAACAGCGGTGGGAGCGACGAGCGCGGCTAAAACGTTCACGCTTGCCAACAAGCAGAAGACCGCTTCGCTGACCGGCATCTCGCCCTCCACAACCGGCGAGTTCGCTATCTCAGCGACCACCTGCGGATCCACTCTGGCGGCTAACAGCAAGTGCACGATCAGCGTCGTCTTCAAGCCGACCCAGACCGGCACGTTGACGGGCGCGTTGCAGGTAAGCGACAACGCGGTCGGCAGCCCACAGGTCTCAAGCCTGAGCGGCACCGGCAAATAACGTCAGTAGACAATGTGCTACGAGCGGGCGGGACTTCGGTCCCGCCCATTTTTTTTGGTGCGTCTCCTCAGGTCTTCGGAAACACGCGAACTCACCGACCAGCGATGCTGCAAGCAAATTCACCTGGCTATAAAAAAAGGCGCTTCGGGCGAGGATTCTTCGTGCGTTCGCGCGATGCGGAGTAATAAACTAGACGCGCTAGTAGCCCTCCTTCTTGTCGACAGTCGCGAAATCGTTTTTATTGCCGGCGCAAAGGAATGGAATATCCCGACTCACAAATTTGATGGGAACTTCGAGAGGACAAAGAATCATGGTTCGTGCAGGGACAATACTTCGAATTCTTTTCTTGTGCAGCTTCACTGCAACGGTGGCCTGGGCCGCATCGAACAACAGCAAAACAAGCGTGACTTATCCTTCCGGCTTCGGAGTATCGCAACGCCTGTCGGACCTGCCTATCGATCTGTCCTCCTACCCGAGCCGCGTCATGCCGGAGCCGCGCCCGAGTCCGCTCGCCTCGCACGCTACCCCTGGCGCGTGGCAACTCGATCCAGTCCTCCAGAAGGAAGTGTTGCCCGCGGTCAGCGCGACACAGGGAGTCAGCTTTGACGGCATCTCGACCAGCGGCTGGATTCCTCCGGATAACAACCTGGCGGTCAGTCCTACCATCATCGGCGTAACCGTGAACACGGATGTGGCGTTCTACAGCAAGACTGGGACACTTATATCCGGTCCGACGAATATTCCGGTAATATTCGGCGCGATCGGGGGCCTGTGCACGGTCTACGTGGTCGATCCGATTGTCCTGTATGACCGACCCGCGGATCGCTGGGTGGTGGCCGGAATCGGACTCGACTACAACGGCAACTATTCGGAGTGTATGGCGGTCTCGACCACCAACGATCCGACCGGATCCTACGCCACCTATATTTATCCATTTGGCACGACGCTGAACGACTATGACAAAGTGAGCGTTTGGGCTACTGCCAGCAACAGCGCGTATCTCGCGACCTATAATCTGTACCCGCCCGTCGGCTTCGGTGGAGCGGATCTCTGCGGATTTGACCGGACCAAAATGCTGGCGGGCAACGCCAACGCGGCCATGCTTTGCAAGGAGACGCCATCGAGCGAGGGCAGCTACCTTCCTTCCGACATGGACGGACCAACTCCTCCGGTGGATGGCACGCCCGGATTGTTCGTGACCTGGCAGAACAATAATCCCGGCCAGCTCTACCTGCGTAAGCTGACACTGAACTTTTCCGCCGGAAGTGTCACGATGTCAAACCCTACAACCATCAACGTCGCTAATGACAACCTCTCCTGCGGCAGTGGATTTGGAACCTGCGTTCCGCAGCCCGGAACCACCCAGATGCTCGACACGCTGGGCGATCGCATGATGTACCGCTTCGCCATTCGCCACTTTGCGGATCACGATCGTGCGGTGTTCAGCCATGCCGTCGAAAATGGAAGTCAAGTGGCCATCCGCTGGTACGAACTTTATGACCCGGCCGGAAGCGTCACTCTCAACCAGCAAGGGACGTTCGCTCCCGACAGTACGTACCGCTGGATGTCCAGTTTGGCTGAGGACCAGAGTGGGGATATCGCCATGGGTTACAGCGCCTCCAGCACGAGCGTTTATCCCGCGGTTCGCTTCACGGGCCGCGTGCCGACCGATCCGTCGGGCACGATGGAAACCGAAGCCAGCATCATCGAAGGCTCCGGATCGCAGACCGGCGGTTCCTCGGCGAATCGCTGGGGCGACTACACCGCGATGCAGGTCGATCCGACGGACGACTGCACCTTCTGGTATGTGGACGAGTATCAACGGGCCACGGGATACGAGAACTGGACGACCCGCATTGCGTCATTCGTCTTCCCGGGATGCGGCGGCACGGGCGGCGGGCCCGTCATGAGCCTGAGTCCCACGTCGCTGAAGTGGGGCAAGATTCCGGTGGGCACAACGGCCGCAGGCGAAAAGAAATTGACCGCCACCAACACCGGCAGTTCGACTCTGACCATCACGAATATTTCGACCACCGGCGACTTCGGGTTGGTGGCCGTCAAAGCGACGAAGAAGGTAACGCCCTGCGCCAACGGTACGAACCTGGCTCCGGGCGCGAGTTGCCGCATCAAGGTGAGCTTTACGCCGACACAAACCGGCGCGCGTACGGGCAGCCTCAGCTTTACCGATAACGCTCCGGGCAGCCCGCAAAGCGTGTCACTAACGGGAACCGGTAAATAACGGTCAGGAAGGTGAAGGAATGGGCGGGACAATAGTCCCGACAGACGATAGTCCCGACGGCAGTCGCGACAATAGTCCCGCCCATCTTCCTTGCAGAGCGCGGCGCGGCCTCGGCCGGCGCACCTCAAGCGCGAGTGGCGCTCGCCTCCGCAGCCGTCCTCCAATGCTCCGGCTTAAAGATCATTCCCTCGCGCGCCTTGCCGTTCATCACCACCAGCAGCGGCTCCTCGAAACGGAGCTGCCGCACGCACCCGCGCTCTTCCTGGGCGTTCTGGGCACCCAGCCACTCCCAATCCACCGAGCCCTCGCCCGCATCCGGATTGACGGTAAAGTATCCGACCTGAAACGCCATCAGGTTCTGAAAGAAGTGGCTTCCCTGGGAAGGAATCACACGAAAATCCCGGAATCCGGCCTCAACGATCACGCGCGCACCAGAAATTTCGTCCCACTCGATCGGAATTCCAAGCCAGGGATCGTTCGATCCCAGGCGCCCAACGCCAATTAAAAGATACGGGCGATTCTCCGCTCCAAGCCTCGTATTAAAATGCGCGACCGCTTCCGCCACTTCCTGGCTGCGTCCGCGCTCAAAGCGATGGAAATCGACCACGACGACATCCGACAAATTCTGAATGCGGCCATTGCCCAGCACCATCGCGCTACGGCAAACCAGATCCGCTCCGTCGACGTCGTCCATCCGCAACTCTTCACCTTCGCGCGAAAGCACGAGCGGGCGAATCTGCAAGAATCCAAATTCCGCGGCGCTGGCCGTGCCATGAATCGCGGTAACGCCTGGGCCGGGCAAGCTCACGGCGAACTCAATCTCCACCGGCTGCCCGAGCGCGTCTTCACCCACGCGCGCCAGTTGTTGAAGAATCGGAGCCAGCGGAAACATCTCCTGCTTCAGGACCGGAGCAAAACTAACGACGCGCATCCCCGGCCGGCTCATTCCGTCGTACACGGCATCGTTGTCGCGGCTGTAAGTCGAAGCCACAGCCTGCAAGGTTCCATCAGCCTCCGCATCCTTCAGCGCAAACCGAGCCTCGCGCAAAGCAGTCAGCCCGCCGGCGACAGGGTTCGAATCCGGTTTTTCCTGGGCGTGAAGTCTTTGGTCCCCGTTCATTTCCAGCGCCCAAAATTCCGACTGCGAATTCGACAAAATATCCTTTACGGCGGAAAACTGCACCGGGTTCCGCGGATACCGCGGACAGAACGTCAAGCACTTTCCGCCTTCCACCACTTCCCTTCCCATGCCGAGCGCGACCGCCGCGATTCCATCCTCCGAAGCCATGGGTGGCACGGGATAGAAATTCCGCGACCGGACGACCCCCGAAAAATCCGGATAGAATCGCTCCCCGTGCGTCGCTCCATGCAACTCTCCGTGCATTCCACCCACCACGCGCTGCACAATCACCGCCATTTTCTCTTCTTCCGTCCGATACGGGGTCGCGCGCACGTAGGCCTTCGCATGCTGGCTGAATGTGGAAGCATAGATCCGCTGAATCGCCTCGGTCAGACGGGCCAGCCGCACCTGTAACTCCGGCTGATGATTCCCGAGCATGAACGTTTCATACACGCCTGTGAAGGGTTGATACTGCGAATCCTCGAGCAAACTTGAGGACCGCACGGCGAGCGGCCAGGTGACTTCATTCAGAAAAGCAGTCAAGTCATTCTGCAAAAATGCGGGCAGAGGAGCCGACAGAAAGCGCCGCTCGATCTCGGCGTCATCCTGGCAGTGAATGGCGAAATCCGAGAGATTGTTTTCCGCCAGAAAGCGGTCAAAGACATCCGTACTCAAAACGAGAGCCGGGGGCACGCCGATCTTCACCCCGGCGAAGCGCAGCGAAAATCGCCGCTTATAGAGCAAGTGGCGCACAAACGCCAGCCCGCGCGCCTTTCCGCCGAGCGACCCGGCGCCGATCCGCAGAAAGAAATTGCCCTCGGCCTTGAACGTAGCGGCGTTGAAATCGCCAATCAGAAACTCGCTCTGCTCGAGCCGGTACTCGTTGATCGAGGAAATCAGGTCCTGCCGCAGCGCCTCCAGGTTAGGGAAATCCGAGACCTTGCGCGGGCGCAACTTCTGCGCCACCGCAAATTCGGTTCGCGCCGTCAGCCAGCGCGAAAAATGATTTCGCTGGCTGTGATAACTAAGGCTCTCCGCCGGGACGGTGTGCAGTTGCGCCTCCAGCGAATTCATATCGCTGGCCCGCGATACCTCGGTCCCATCGGGCATGCGAAAAATAAAATCTCCAAACGCACACTGCTGCGTAAGCAGCCGCCGGAAATCGCGCAAGAAAGTGGGCGAGCGCTTCTGCAAAAATGCGAACCCCTCAGCATGGGCGCGCGTACGGTACTCGGTGTGACTGGAGTGCAGAACAATCGGCACATCCGGGACCGACTCGCGAATCACATGCGCCAACTCAAATCCCGCATTTTCGTCCGCTGCCCCATTGCGGGGAAACTGCACGTCCGACACCACCGCCAGCAGATTCGCGCGGTATTCCATGGCCTGCCGCGCGGCATCTTCATAATCGGAGCACAGCAGAATCTTCGGGCGCGCCCGCTGCCGCACGAGTTTGTGCGCCATGTTGATGCCCTCGCGAATCACCCTGCGTGACTGGCCGATCAGCTCGGTATAAATCACCGGCAGAATCGACGAGTAATACCGGATGTTGTCCTCGACCACCAAGAGCACCGGCACGCCGAGCGCCTTCACATCATGGCTGACGTTAAGCTTGTCCTCGACGTACTTGACGATCGCAATCAGAATGCGCGCATTTCCCTGCCACAGGAAAATCCGATCGACATCGGTCACGGGATTTCGCGCTACAAAACTCTTCACCTCGCGATAGTCATAAGCGAGCACGACGACCGGAATATCGCGCCCAAGTTTCTTGACCTCACTCGCCAGTTGCGCGGCATTCATCTCACCGACCGCAAGATTCGTGACGATGAGATTAAAGCGCTCCTGCGAGCGCGCGAGATCGAGCGCTTGCGAGCAACTGGAAACATGCGTGATTCCGGGAATCTGTGGAAGATTGAGTTCGCGTGACTCGCCGATCAGCAGCTCATTCAGCCGCCCATCCTCGCGCAGAATGAAAGAGTCGTAGAGATTGGAAACGAGCAGGATATCCTGGACGCGAAACGGCATCAGCCGTTCAAAACCTTCAAAGGCATCCTCCGCGTCAAACGCCAGTTCGGCTCCGTCAATCGCGCACATAGACCGACCAATCGATTCAGCCGATTGTAGCAAGCAAAGCTATGCAGATCTGTAAAAGGGATTACGCAACGGCCGCCATTACCGCGTTCCGCACGCGGGCAAATGCCTCAGACGACGGATCGATCAACTCAAAATGTCCCGCCCCGGCAATCTCCACAAGCTCAGCATTCTCTTTCTTCGCCGAAGTCTTATAGCGCACATACTCACGGCTAAACTCCGGAGGCACCACGTCATCATCCTTCCCGCACAAAATCCACTGGCGAGCCTGCGGAATCGCCAGCTCCATCGGATCCGCCTCCCGATAATGCTCCGGAACCGCGTCGGGCTTGCCGCCCAGGAACTCGACGACTGCATCGTTGCTCAAATGCAACGCATACGCCTTCTTCAAATCCAAGACCCCCGCCAGCGAAATCACGCCCCGCACCAACGGCTCATGTGCCGCCAGACACAACGCCAGTTGCGCGCCCGCGGAATGCCCCATGACCGCCGCCCGTGCCGCATCGATCCGAAAGCGCGCCGCCTGCTGCTGCACGAGACGGTAAGCCGCGCGAATATCGTCAAACGTCCCCGGCCATCCGCCGCCCGCATTTCCCACGCGCCGGTATTCCACGTTGAAAGTGGCGACGCCCGCTGCGCGCAATGCCTCGCACAAATGCCCGGTATGCGCGAGATCGTACTTCGCACGCCAGTACCCGCCATGAATATTGATCAGCCCGGCATGAAGGCCAGACGAGCGCGGCAGCCGCACCTCGACGAACTGCTGCGCGTCCGCTCCATAGCTAACGCGCTCATCCGGCGCCGGCTGCGGCTTGTTAAGAATGTCTTCAGCGGACACGAATCACCGAAGCGGGCTACTCCTTTAACTTGAGCTTGTTTTTATTTTCTTCGAGGAAAGTTTTCAAATCCTCAGCCGCGCCGAGCAGGCGCGTCCACTGCTCGTAATAAAGAGTCACCGGAAAGCGCCCCAATCCATACACGCTCACGCCGCCCTTTTCGCTCACGCGAAACTCCATCGCGCCGCTGCGCTTCTTGGTTTCGACCTGTTTCTCCAACTCCTGGAGTTTCGCTTTCAGCTCCTCATAAGTGGGTTCCGCCATGAATGCACCTCCAATGAATTTCGTTCCATCATAGGTTCAGGCCTGCCTCTTCGTCGAGAAAAAGCGGAAAAACGGTTCACATTGCCGCCAATCGCGAGGCGCGATCCCACGCTACTTCAGTAACTTGCAGACAAATTCTGGCACTGGAAGTGGCCGCCGGAATGCTAAGATAAGGTAACACCAGCAACCACAAGGGGAACACCGTGACAAAGAGGAAGTCGATTTTGGAAAACGTGATTATGCTGCTCGTCCTCGGAGTACTCGCCGGAGCCGTGGGCGGCCTTGGAATTGGCCTGATTCAATACCGCGCCCTGCAAGCCTCGTCGTCCACGACGACGACTCCGGGCAAATAGCAACCGGAACCCAGCCCTCCGATACTCGATCGGCATGTGCGACTGTGAATCGGGAGGACGGCGCGCGCAAATCACGCTTGCAAATCAATGGAGCGGGAGACGGGGATCGAACCCGTGACATCCAGCTTGGGAAGCTGGCGTTCTACCACTGAACTACTCCCGCTCAACTTCGTTAGACTAACATCGGCGGTACTTCAAAACAATCTGCGACGCAACCGCACCATGTGCGCGCGACCGCGCTCAGTGCGCTTCCCTCTTTGGCGCCGGAGGGGTGGTGGGAGCGTTGGTGAACGGCACAGCCGGCGTTTTTTTTCCCAATAACGGTTCCGTCAACGATTCCGGCCCGACGAGCGATCCTTGAGGACGAATCCCCTTCGCCTCCACGATCGACCATTTCCAATCTTCATCCGGACCCGGGGTTACGCCCACATACTCGCTCAGCGTTGAGCGCTCGAACGGCTTCGTCTCCGTCTTCAGATGAAACAGCAAGGTCACATCCGAATGCCTCTCCACGATCGTCCCGCTGCTGCCATCGGCCACAGGTAATACCTGGGCCAGCGCTGCCACTTCCGCATCTTCCCCTGGCCGCCTTTCGATCGTCAGGCCTATGGTTATCTCCCGAAGGGCCCAATCCGAACCGTTAAAAACTTCCAGTTGTAAATTGTTGTCGCGAATCGAGGCGGGCCCATCCAGCTTCAAAAGCTCATCGGGCGGCAAATCCTCCACCAGCACGGGCTTCACGATCAGCGAAGCAGCCCGCGCATTGAACGACATACTGCAAGTCACGTCGGGCGATGAAACTTTCAGCATGTTCCCGGATGGGCTCAGCGACAGCACCGTTTTATCCGGAGAGGCTGGTTTGAGCTTGCTCGCGTCCGCCATCACCTGCGCCAGATTGTCGTTATCGACCACTGGCAGCAATGCGGGCGGTGCCGGCGCAGAGGCCTCCTGCTGCGCTTTCTCCCGCCGGAGATTCCGGGCGATAGCGCCGAGCGACTGATCTTCATCCTGATCCTGCGCCCGCAAGGCCACCGGCCAAGCGGTCGCGAGGACGGCAAAGAGCGCGCCCAATAGAAGAATTCGAATCCGATTCGACATGGTCTCCGTGACGAAGGCCGGCAACCGAGGGCGCAAGCGCGCTGGCAGCCGGAGCGCCGGCGTCTCGCCGGCTGTCGCGAGGGCGTTCCGCTCCGCGCGAAATTCCCACGGAAGCAGACCGTACGCCACAGCCCTCAATCAAATTCTAGGCGGAAAGTAACAGGAAGAAAGTTACCGAAGGCACCCCAAGGTGCTACGACTTCCGAGGGAAGTCGTGAGGGCAGCAAAAGGAAAAAGGGCAGGATCGCGCTCGAGATCGAAGCGACGCGCAACGGGGCGCGTTCCTGCCCTTCCCTCACCGCAACTTTAGGGACTTACTTACAACAGCCCAGAACTGCGTAGACGGTTCACCGGGTCCATCGGCACGGCCTGACGTTTATAAACCCAGCGTGCCACGGCAATCCCCAACGCCGCATAGCATAGATGCCAGATCTTCATAGATCGCTCCCCACGCCGGAACTGACATCGGGGAGTGACTACGCCCGTCCCGTCGTAAGCTCACGTTACTGCGGGCCAGTGCCAAGGTCCAGTCCACGAAGGTGCCATGGCACTGCCCAAAAGGTCACCTCGCAGTAACACATTATGGATAACCAAAGTCAGCCGCGGAAAGGGCGACTCAAAATAGGCCGACGGTTGAGCGGCGGGCAAGATTCGAGAGAGAAAAGATTGGAGAGAGAAAAGGAGTTCCACTAGGGACGACTTAAAACCGCCTGACGCCCCGGCGAGCCGCACTGGAGAGGGTCGTGTTCATCTGCGGATAGCAATTCGCGGCTACTGCGAAATCCACCCACCCCCAACCACCACATCCCCATCATAGAAGACCGCGGCCTGCCCCGGAGTCACCGCCCGCTGCGGCTCATCGAACGTGACCAGAACCTCATCCGAGCCGCAACTCTCCAGCACTCCAGCCGCCGGCGCATGTTTATGCCTAATCTTCACGCCAACCCGCATCGGCTCCTTGATCTCGGACGTCGAAATCAAATTTACCCGCCGAGCCCGCAGAATCCGCGTATAAAGCTCTTCATCGCGACCGACCACCACCTGCCGGGTGTCGTTGTTAATCTGAATGACGTACAGGGGAGAGCCCGTGGCCACTCCCAATCCCTTGCGCTGACCAAGGGTAAAGTTGTGCACCCCGGCGTGCTCGCCGATGACCGAGCCGTCAGTAGTCACCATCTCGCCGCCCACGTCCAGGCGCGCCTCCGAGCCCTGCTCCGCCAGATAGGCATCGATAAACTTCTTGTAATCCCCACCCGGAACAAAACAAATCTCCTGCGAGTCCGGCTTTTCCGCAATCACAAGATTGTACGTACGAGCCAGCTCCCGAACCTCCGGCTTGGTCATCCCGCCGAGAGGAAACAGAGTCCTGGAAAGCTGCTCCTGCGTGAGGCCAAACAAGAAGTAAGTCTGATCTTTCGATCGATCGACCGGTCTCTTCAACAGCCACCGCCCGCCCGCGTCATCGAACGACACCTGCGCGTAGTGACCCGTAGCAATCCGCTCCGCCCCAATCTGCCGTGCCACCACCAGCAACTGATCAAACTTCAAGTGATTGTTGCAAAGGCTGCAAGGAATCGGCGTCCGCCCCGCCAGGTACTCCTCGACAAACGGACGCACCACCTCGCGCTCAAACCGGTCTTCGTGATTAACGACGTAATAAGGAATCCCAATCGTCTCCGCCACCCGCCGAGCGTCGTAAACATCGTCGAGCGAGCAGCAGCGCCCCGTAACCGACTCCGGCATCCCCTCATAGCCAGCCAGCCGCCGCTGATTCCAAAGCTGCATGGTGAGGCCGATGACGTTGTTCCCTTCCGCGCGCAGCATGGCCGCCACGGTTGAGGAGTCGACCCCTCCCGACATAGCGACGGCAATGGTTTCGGTGTTCAGCATCGTACTTTACGTGATCGCTCGCACCTCGTGGATCGAGGTTCGAAGCCCTTTCCAAATCGGCGACAACTCCCGCAATCGCCCGACCGTCTCCGGCACCAAGCTCAAAGCAAACTCCACATCCTCCGCCGAATTCATCTTCCCCAGACTAAATCGAATACTAGCCCGAGCCCGCTCGGCCGGCATTCCCATGGCCATCAAAACATGTGAAGGCTCAATCGCCCCCGAAGAG
>JBAQJF010000007.1:0-95465 GCA_049300195.1 Terriglobales bacterium
CTCGAACCTGCGACCTCCTGCTTGTAAGGCAGGCGCTCTAACCAGCTGAGCTAACCGCCCCCTCGGCGCGAATGCGCCACATGGGCAAACTGGTTTGAGAATAACGGACGCTTTCATGGCGGTCAAACATGGGCACACGCCTTCGGCCGCCCCTCGGAGTCTGCCTCATAGCTGTCCTTTCGCCCCGCTAGGTTTTCGTCACGTTCGAATATTTATCTCACGGCTTGCGCGCCGTGGGCTGAATTCCTGCGCCGCTCCGCGGCTATGCTCCTCCGCTGCTAAACTTGCTAGGTGCGGCAATTAATCGTCAATGCGGATGATTTTGGTCTGACCTCGGGAGTGAATCGCGGAATCGTCGAGGCGCACCGCGATGGGGTGGTGTCGTCGACGACGTTGATGGCGTCGGCGAACGAGGGGGCGTTTCGGGAAGCGGTAGAGATGGCGCGCGCGCTGCCCGGGCTTTCTGTGGGGTGCCATGTGGTGCTGGTGGATGGCGCGCCGGTTTCTCCGCCGGGCGCGGTGGATACGCTGCTGGCGATCCGCTCGGGCGAGCCGGAAAACTTCTACTCGAGTCTTTCCGCATTTGCGGCGCGGGCTACAATGGGCGGGTTTGACCGCGAGCAATTGGTGCTGGAGATTAGCGCGCAGATCAGAAAGATTCAGGCGGCAGGAATTGAGGTCAGTCATCTTGATTCTCACAAGCACACGCATATTTTCCCGGAAATTCTGCGGGCGATGCTGCGCGCGGCCAAGATTTGCGGCGTGCCCGCGATCCGCAGTCCGTTTGTTCCCATGAAGGCGATCATGGCGCAGCATTTTGCCGGGCGGCGCGCGCTGTTGAAACGTTACGGGCAAGTGCGAATTCTCAATACGTTCGCGGGAACCTTTCGGCGGCAGACTTCGCGGGCCGGATTGCGCGCTCCTGACGGCGTGATCGGAGTGATTGAGACCGGATCAATGGACGGCATTTTGCTGCGGCAGGCGCTGGAAGGTCTGCCGGAGGGGAGTTGGGAGTTGGTGTGCCATCCGGGCTATGCCGATGACGATCTGCGGGCCGTGCGCACGCGGCTGGTTGAGTCACGGGAGCGGGAACGGATTTTACTGATTTCTTTGGAATTAAAGGATTTTTTGGAGAAGCAGAAGATCCGGCTGATTAGTTACCGCGAGTTGGGGGCCAGGACTGAGGCGAGCGCGGGGATCAGCGCTTGAAAACATTTAAACTGAGGACGGTTGGCAGGAGACGGCGGGTGGGATAACGCGAGCACAGCTGTCGCCGACGCTAGTATTTTTTTGCGTTAAAAAATGACTTTTTGCACCGAAAGTGATACTCCTCTCGTGTGTGCGCCGGACCCGGAGGTAATATCGCGCAGATAACGCAAGGCTGTATCATGAAAAAGTCCGCATCGGTGTCGACTGGATGCGAGGAGCATGAATGTCTGGGCAGCAAGCAGCAGAAAAGCGGCTTACCGTCGATATCCCGGTGCGCATCTGGGGAATGAGCGCGCAGGGTCGGCCTTTCTCGCAACATGTACGGGCTCAGAACATCAGCGGCGAGGGCGCTTCCCTCAACGATGTCGAAAGCGAGCTCAAAGTGGGCGACGTGATCGGCATACAGTGCGACGATAAAAAAGCGCGCTGTACGGTGATTTGGGCCATGAATACCGGAACGTTGAAGAGAAATCAGGTTGGGATCCGGCTAGTTACCGACCAGGAGTGCCCCTGGCGCGAACATCTGCCGGAGGGCGCGGAGAGCGCCGAGATTTCGGCTTCGAACCGTCGACGCTACTACCGGCATAAGATCAGCCTACCTATCGAGGTTCGGGACGAGCGGGTGCAGGCGCCGACCCGGATCAACGCCACCGATGTGAGCGGGAATGGCTGCTATATCGAGACCATGATGCCGATGCCAACCGGCACGGTGTTACGAATTGAAATCTGGATTGATACGGACCGCATCAGTGCGACCGCCGTGGTGCGGACTTGCGACCCGGGCGTGGGGAACGGAATCGAGTTCACCGGCTTGCCGGCTGATGGCAAGATCAAGCTGCAGAAATTTCTGGATGCCGTCGACCCACAACGGGGAATTTCAGAAGGCGAGTAGTGCGGCGCTTAATCAGACCTTCCTTAACTTCTTTTCCGCGGATTTGCGCGGATGCACGCGGATCTCTTTTTTGGAAGCGCCCGCGAAACGCTGATTCCGCGGCGGCTAAGGGCGCGACGCCACGGGCGTAATCAGACCTTCCCTAACCCCGCCATCCGACTCTGTCATCCAACCTGGGCGTAGCGAGCGAGGACGATCGCACGAATCAATCCGCCCATTGTGAATTCACGAGCCTCGATCGAGACGGGCAGTTCCAGTTCCCGGAGCGTTGCCGAGGTTACTGGACCAATCGAAGCAAACTGAATATCTTTCAGGGCGGCCGCTTTCGGGGCGGAATTGCTCGGGTTCGGTCCTCCCAGGAGTTCGGCGAAGTTGCGTGCGGTCGATGAACTGGTGAAGGTGACCACGTGCGGGCGGCGGCGCTTGTTCTTGAAAAGTGCGCGCAGGCGCGTCTTTGATTTCTCGGGAACGACCGTTTCGTAGGCTTCGACTACGTCGACGTGGGCTCCCGCTTGACGGAGCGAATCGGGAATCACGTCGCGTGCGATCTTGGCGCGGACGAGCAGTACTCGTTTGCCATTCACTTTGTCGTGGAGTCCCTTCACGACCGCTTCGGCAACATACTCTTCGGGCATCATCTTAACTTTCAGGCGGTGCTTGACGATGGCGAGTTTGGTGGCGGGGCCGATGGCTGCGATCTGGAGATGCTTCAGGCGCGTGCGCGGAATACGCAGCTTGCGCAGGCGCTGCCAGAGCGCTTCGACGCCGTTGACGCTGGTGAGAATGAGCCAGTCGTAGGTTTGAAGACTTTTCAGCGCTTCATCTAATGCCGCGAACGATCGCGGCTGGCGGATTTCAATGAACGGAATCTCGATGACGCTGGCCCCGAGGCTGCGCAGGCTTTTGGAAAGGCTGCCAGCCTGATGGCGGGCGCGGCCGACGAGGATGCGGGTTCCGGTGAGCGGGTAATTTTCGTTGGGGCGCATGAGGATCGGGTCCACGGGTGACTGGTCACCTGTCACCGGACTTTCTTGCCTGTCACTGGTGACCTACGACCTGACTTTTTAGGGTTGTTGCGGCAATGCGAAACCTTCTCCGTAAACATCTTCGAGAATATCATTGCCTCCGCGGCTTAGAAGCGTTTCGCCTACTTCTTCGCCCAGACGAACGGGATCGGTGCCATCGCGGGATTCGCGCAGAACCTTTGTGCCATCCGGATGAGCCACCAGTCCGTGCAGATGAATGATTGCGCCACGCATTTCCGCGAAGGCGCCGATTGGAACCTGACAGCCGCCACCCAGCTTGTTCAGCAGAGCGCGTTCACAGGTGGTTGTGGCGCGGGCTGCCGCATTATCGAGAAAGGCGACCCTTTGCCGCGTGGTGGGGTCGCCTCTGCGAATTTCAATTCCCAGCGCGCCCTGGCCCGCGGCTGGCGTCATCACTTCGACGGGAATCACTTGTTTTACCAGTTGCGTCTTGCCAAGGCGACTGAGACCGGCGGCGGCAAGAATGATGGCGTCGTAGTCTCCCGCTTCGAGCTTGTGGAGGCGGGTGTCGACGTTGCCTCTTAAAGGATGAATGTTGAGATCGGGGCGAAGCGCTTTTAGCTGAGACTGGCGACGCAGGCTGCTGGTGCCTATATTCGCATGCTGCGGGAGTTCGTCGATCGTGGCGAATCTCGCCGAGCAGAATACATCGCGTGGATCTTCGCGCGTGGTGATGGCCGCGATCTCAAAATCGGGGCCTAGCTCGGTCGGAAGGTCTTTCAGGCTGTGCACGGCTAGGTCGATGCGATCTTCGACGAGAGCCTCTTCAATTTCTTTGGTGAACATTCCCTTGGTGCCGACTTTGGCCAGGGCGACATCGATAATTTTGTCACCTGTGGTTTTGATGATTTCGATATCGACGGAATGGCCGTGCACGCGAAGGAGATCTGAAACGTGATTTGCCTGCCAGAGTGCGAGTTGAGATCCGCGCGAGCCGATACGGAGGCTAGCCATTAACGCTGGGCTCCGCGGCCAGTTGACCTGGGAATAGTTTCTTTTTCCGAGACTTTCTCTTGTCGTCCTTTGTCTTGTTCCCGCTCCTTGTCGCGAATTTTGGCCTGATCGTGGAGGTTGAAGAGGCGGCGCACTAGATCGATGACCGTGGTTGACTCCGGATCGCGCGCGGCGGTTTTCAGCGTGCTGATGGGGGTATGCAGGATTTTGTTGACGATGCCGCGGGTTAGGGCTTCGACGGCCATTTCCTGCTCCGTGGATAGGGGACCGAGGCGGCCGCGAACCCGATCAATTTCGGCCTGGCGGATGGTTTCGAAATGATCCTGAAGGCTGACAATGGTGGGCACGACATCGAGCGTCTGAAGGCGCGCGTGGAATTTTTGCACTTCGCCGGCGACGATGGCCTCGGCTTTTTCGGCTTCTTTTCTGCGGTCGGCGACGTGCGAAGTGACCGCCTGTTGCAGATCGTCGATGTCATAGACGAAGATGCCGTCGATCTTGTTCATCTCCGGATCAACGTCGCGCGGGACGGCGATATCGATGAAGAACATGGGGCGATTGCGGCGACGGGAGAGGAATTGTTCCGCGTGCTCAGGGCGGAAGATGAAGTGCGGCGAGCCCGTCGAAGTAATCACCACGTCGGCGTTGTCGCAGGTTTCGTAGAGACGGTTGAATTCGATGGCTTGACCGTCGAATTGGTGCGCTAGGCGGATGGCGCGATCGTAGGTGCGATTGGCGACGAAGATTGAAGATGCACCATGGGCGAGGAGATGGCGGGCCGCCAACTCGCTCATCTTCCCTGCCCCGACCAAAAAAACGCTTTTGCCGTTGAGCGTACCGAAGATCTTTTCGGCCAGCTCGACCGCTACCGATGCGATTGAGACGGACGACGATCCGACGGCCGTTTCGTTACGGACCCGCTTGGCTACGGCGAAAGCGCGCGTCAGCAGTTGGTCGAGTTCGGCGCGCACTGCGCCGACGGCGCGGGCTGTGGCGTAGGCTTCTTTGACCTGTCCTAGAATCTGGGGCTCGCCGACGACCATGGAATCGAGGCTGGAGGCGACGCGGAAAATGTGGCGGATGGCATCGTCCTCATGAAATTCGTAGAGATGCGCTGAAAACTGGGTGGGATCAACCTGGAAATATTCGCCGATGAATTCGCGCAGATCGCCTGCGCCATTTTTCATGTTGGCGATGAATTCGACGCGGTTGCAGGTGGAGACGATCATGCCTTCGGAGACGGCGGGATGCTCAACGAGTTTTTTGCAGGCATCGGGCAGACGAGATTCGGGAACTGCGAAGCGCTCGCGGACCTCGACCGGAGCGGTCTTGTGATTGACGCCGATGAGCTGGAATCTCATGACGTTACGAACCTGTGCATGGCGCTGAAGTAGTTGGCAATCCAGGCGACTATGGCGGTGGCGAAAGCTACGCTGGCTAGCACGGCGGCGCGGCGGCCGCGCCATCCGGCTTCGAGGCGAGTGTAGACCATCAGCAGATATACCGCCCACATGAGAACGGAGAGAAGAATTTTGGGATCCAGGAAATCGATCTTGCCGTAGGCGAATTCGGCTACCACCGAACCGGCGAGCAGACCGAGCGTCATGAACGGGAAGCCTAGCATTAATGAGCGATAGCCGAGGTCGTCGATTACTTGAAGGGCGGGCAAGCGCGAGAATACTCCGCTGCGGCTCTTTGATTTGAGGGCGTGCTCTTGAATCAGGTAGAGGATGCTGGCGCCGAAGCTTAAGAAGAGGGCTGCGTATCCGGTGAAGATCATCAGAATGTGAACGGCCAGCCAGCCGTGCTTGACGGCGACGGAGGTGAACACCAGCGGCTGCTGGCCGGTGGCGGCGATGAAGGTTAACAAGAAGACCAGCGGGAAGACCACGATGCCGGGCGAGGTTGTCTTATAGACGAGGTAGGCGAGCATGAAGACGACCATGATCAGGAAGGCTAGCAGCGACTCGGCGTTGTGGATGGAGGCGGAGTCGAATTGTCCGGCCTGTACGACGGCTTCGATCAGAGAGACCAGGTGAAAGACCATGCCAAGGTAAGCGGCATGGAGGGCGACCTTGCTCAGAATTTCAGAGGTGCGTGTGAGCGCGAACATGGCGTAGAGCAAGCCGACTCCATAGAATGCGAGCGCCACGCGTAGCCAGGTCAGAGTCATAAACGTTTGATTGCTTCCAGCCGAATTTCGATCCCCACTCTCGACTGGCATTATAGTGTGCCGGGCTTACGGGAGCGCGGAAACAGGAGTGGTCACAGGGGCTTGTGAGGGAGATCGCAGGCGGTGTTTGGTAGCTGGCCTTGTCAACAGAGCGGCCATCATTTTGTGCCGTTTAAGGAAGAGGTTCCGCACTGGTAAATACCAATGGAGAACTTCCCGTTAGTGTGTCGTGCAACGTCCACCATGAGTTCCGTATTCGTGCCTCGGACGCTGGTGGTTGCTCGATACTTAAAAATGAATTCGTGGACCTGTCCGATTCGGGTGGACTCGTCCTTCTCTCTCGCCAGACCACCGTTTTCGATCTCGGCGTCGACAGGTCTGCCGCACTTCTCATCCATTTCCCGAATGCCTGCTTCGAGAAGCTGCCGCTCCTTCTCATCCGGAACTATGAACCATCTGTCGATAGTCTCTGACACGCTCCCGGTCTTCCAGTCAGCGAGAAATGCGTCGCTGAACCTTCTGGCTGCTTGCTGGCGCGCAACCGTATCTTTCTGGTCGGCGGCCATAGTGAGAACAAGATTGCTAGCCAGAAGGATGGAAACAACAATGAGACTTCGGAGCATGACGCTGGAGATTATACGCGTCTGCATCGGCAAATATATCTCCTAGTCATACAAATAGACTGCGGTGGAGAGAATCGCATCAACTTTCATTCCAGCCCAAGGCTGGCAAGTGCCTCTCCCAAAAATTCGAGATCGACCTGCAACTGGCGGCCCTGGGACTGCATGTCTTCGATCTCGTCGAAGGCGCGGAAGAGGCGGAGCTTTACGGCGGCGTATTGCTCGGGGTCGCTTAGCGGGCGGCTGTGCGACTCGACCCATGAGAGCACGATGGCGCGAGGCAGCAGGATGCTAACGGAGTAGGTGAGCTTGCGGTCGGAGGTGACGTCGAAGACGTATTCGGTGCTCTGCGGAGGTCCGTCGGAGGGGCGCTGTCCGACGAAGTAATACTGATAGACGTAGCCTTGGGAACCTGCGTAGGTTTTTAGGCGTCGGATGGTCATTGGAAACCGGGTCACGGGTGACCGGTCACCGGTCACCGAATAACTTCTACAGTTTTACTTCACGCAGACGTTTTACTGCGGTCTCGGATGTTAGTGGCGAATAGTAGGTTTCCTTGAACGTGTAGGAGCGCGCCTTGGCTGCCAGGATGGGCATGATTTCGATGTGCCAATGGTAGTCCTCGTCAATCGTTTTCCAGTAGCCTAGCGCCTCGGAAGGATGATGGCTGTTGGGCGACGTGTGCAGCACGAGGTGGAAGGACTCGGCGGCGACGGTGCGAATGCGTTGCAATGTGCGGCGCAGGAGTGATGCCAGATCGGCCAGGCTGTTGACGCGCGACGTGCCCGTCGTCTCAAACGACGATTCGTGGGTGCGGGGCAGAATCCAGGTTTCGTAGGGAACGCGCGGAGCGTACGGGCCGAGCGCGATGTAGTCGCCGCGCATTTCGAGGACGCGCACGTTCTGGCGTTCCTCCTGCGCGATGATGTCGCAGAAGACGCAGCGCTCTTTGCTCTGGAAGTAGTCGCGTCCGGCGCGCAGTTCATAAAGAACGCGGCGCGGGACGAAGGTGGTGGCGGTGAGCTGAGAGGTGGGATGGGCAAATTCCTGGCCGGCACTGTCGCCGTGATTCTTGAAGATGCTGACATATTTGAGGCGGCTATCGCGCTTTAGATCCTGAATGCGCAGGGCGGCCAGGCGCAGGAATTGTTCGACTTCGGGGTCGGTGGCGTTCCAGACGTGGCCGTCATGGCGCGGGTTTTCGACTAGAACTTCGTGGGCTCCGACCGCTCGCATGCGGTCATAGAGCCCTTCACCGCGGCGTCCGGCGTCGCCTTCAATGTGATAAAGCGCCTGGGGATGGACCACCGAGCGGGCTGACCAAGGATTGCCGTTGAGACCGGGCTGGGTAGCAACAATTTGCGCGGATTCGGCGGATGGTCCGCAGAACGGACAGGTGTGCGGGCGGGGCGCCGGCTCGGCGACCTCATCGCCGATGATCACCCAGGAGCGGGTGATGGGATCTTTGCGGAGTTCCATGGGGGTAAGGAGAACAAAAGTATTGGTAATTTGCAATTGGTGATTTGTAATTTAGAGCCACCTCCCGATGAGACAGGCCGACGCGGAGACTCACTCGGGAATAGAATTGCTGTTTGCACGATTTCAAATTACAAATCACCAATTGCTCATGTCGGACCTCTCCACGCCCCTGATGCGGCAGTATTCGTCGATTAAAAAAGAGCACCCCGATGCTCTGCTGTTTTTTCGTCTGGGGGATTTTTACGAGCTATTTTTTGACGACGCCGTGCTGGCGGCGCGCGAGTTGCAGATCACGCTCACCTCGCGCAACAAGGAAAAAGGTGTCGCCATTCCGATGTGCGGCGTTCCTTACCATGCCGCTGAGGGATACATTGCAAAGCTGATCCGGCGTGGGTTTAAGGTCGCGGTGTGCGAGCAGGTGGAAGATCCGCGGCTGGCGAAGAAGTTGGTGCGGCGGGAGGTGACGCGCGTGGTCACGCCGGGGACCGCGGCCGATTCATCGCTGAATGCCGAGGAAAATAATTTTCTGGCGGCAGTGGCGACTGCGGGGGATCGCGTTGGATTTGCCGCGCTTGATTTGTCGACTGGGGAGTTCCGGGCTACAGAATTTGCCGGCGAATCGGCTGGGCGGCGCATTCAAGAAGAACTTGAACAATTGCGGCCAAGGGAACTTCTTTATGGGTCTTCGGCACCGCTATTTGAGCTGAGCACGAGGGTACACGCGAGGGTGTTTTCAGATCAATCTTCCACTCTTCCAGCGCCGTCCATTTTGTCAGCTTCGGCACAATCCTCGACTGGCATTGCACCGAGACGACCTGAATCCGCATGGGCCGAGACTCCTCTGGATGACTGGGTCTTTGCGCCCGATCATGCGATTCCGCTGCTGGAAAATCATTTTGGGGTACTGTCGCTCGAAGGCTTCGGCTTGGCTGGCAAGCGTGCGGCTGCGTCGGCGGCTGGGGCAATCCTTTATTACGTTCGTTCGACGCAGCGCGGCACGCTCGATCACATCGACCGCATCGGATTTTACGAGCGGCAGAATTGCCTGGTGCTGGATGCGGTGACGGTGCGGAATCTGGAATTGATTGAGCCGCTGTTTGCCGGGACGGATGCGGGAGTGACGCTCTTTCGCTCGCTCGACGCGACCGTGACGCCGATGGGGAAACGCCTGCTGCGGGCGTGGATGCTGCGGCCTTCGGTCGAAGTCGGTGAGATCGAGGCGCGACTGGAGTCGGTCGAGGCGCTGGTAAGAGATATCGTCCGGCACGAGGAATTGCGGCGGACGCTGGAAGGCATTCTCGATCTCGAGCGTCTGCTTAGCCGAGTCACGCTGGAGACGGCGAATCCGCGGGATGTGATTGCGCTGGGTGCGTCGGTGGCGCGAATTCCCAATGCGCGCGCGACTTTGAGTGGATTGCCTGCGGCGCGGCTTACGGCGTTGCACGTTTTGCTGGATGAATTGGCAGACGTACGGGAAAAGATTGAGCGGACGGTTGTTGCCGAGCCTCCGCTTACCCTTGGCGATGGCGGCGTGATTGCGGTTGGAGTTGACAGAGATCTGGACGAGTTGCGCGATCTGAGCCGAAATTCAAAACAGTATTTGGCTAAAGTCGAATTACGTGAGCGCGAACGCACGGGTATTGGGTCGCTGAAGGTCAAGTTTAATTCGATCTTTGGCTATTACATCGAGATTTCGAAGGCCAATCTGGCCCATGCGCCGGCGGATTACGAGCGCAAGCAGACGCTGGTGAATGCGGAGCGCTACACGACTCCCGAGCTGAAGGAGTACGAGTCGAAGATTCTGGACGCGCAGGAGAAGATTGTCGAGATCGAGCGGCGGTTGTTTGCCGAGCTGCGATCGGCGATCGCGGGCGAGGCTAAGCGGATTCGGCAGACTGCGCTGGCGCTGTCTGAAGTCGATGTCCTGGCTTGTCTTGCCCATATCGCCGCGCTGCGGAATTATTGCCGTCCAAAGTTTGAGCGGGATATCGCAGGAGAGGATTCTGAACGCTCCGGCGATCTCGAAATTATGGAGGGCCGACATCCGGTGATCGAGCAGCAGGAACTGGCAGCGGGCTGCGAGCGCTTTGTTCCAAACGATATCTTCCTTGATTCTTCGAGCCACAATGTCGTGGTGCTCACCGGCCCGAATATGGGAGGCAAGAGTACATATCTACGGCAGGCCGCACTGATTGTGATCATGGCGCAGATGGGCTCGTTCGTTCCGGCGCGGTCGGCGCGGCTGGGAATTGTCGATCGTGTGTTTACGCGCATTGGCGCTAGCGACAACCTGGCGCGGGGGCGTTCGACGTTTATGGTGGAGATGACTGAGACGGCGGCCATTTTGCACACGGCTAGTTCGCGCTCGCTGATTTTGCTCGACGAGGTTGGGCGTGGCACTTCGACCTATGACGGCCTGGCGATCGCGTGGGCGGCGATCGAATATCTGCATGCGCGCGTGCGGGCGAAGACTCTTTTTGCAACTCACTATTTCGAACTGACTGAACTTGCCGGGCAGTTGAGCGGAGTGAAGAATTATCACGTTTCGGTGAAAGAGGCGGGCGGGAGCGTAGTATTTCTGCGGAAGGTTGAGCCCGGCACGGCGGATCGCAGCTATGGAATTGAAGTCGCCAAGCTGGCCGGGTTGCCGAATGAAGTGGTGGTGCGGGCGCGCGAGGTGCTGGCTGAGCATGAGTCGTCCGAGCATCGACTTACGGAGCGGATCACGCCTGGAGCTTCCGCTGTGCCGGAGCGGCCGACGCAGTTGACTATCTTTACTCCGCTGTCGCAGCCAGTGCTTGAAAGGCTTCGCGAGGTGGATTTGAATCGGCTGACGCCGCTGGAGGCGCTAAACTTGCTGGCGGAGCTGAAGAAGGAAATCTAGTGAGCGAGGCGAGGCAAATCAAGCGGCAGGACATAACCATCGACAGCAACTGGATCACTACGATCGGTATGGCTCTGCTTTTTGCGGTTCTAAGCTTCCTCCTGGGATGGAGCGTCAGAGATCTCTTATTTGACAGGGTCGGGCTCGGAGTTTCGGTTGGCCTTCGTCACGGGCTTGATACGCTCACCTATGTACTCGGATCAGTCTATTCCTTCGTGTTTGCTTATTCTTTTCCAACGAAAACGCTAAAACTTGCCTTTTCGTTACTCGGAATAAAGTACACGCTTCTCCTCATACTTCCGTATCTACATATTTCAGCCGGCGCACTGCATTCCGGTGAAATCGCGTTAGCGATTGCCAGTCAGATCAGTTACTCGATCATTCTTTTTGTGATAGCCCAATGGTTTAAGAATGTAGTCCGGCGGGCGCGGCCGAGTGATCGTGCACTCAGCGACTCATAACTACCCGCATGGACATCGGCCAACTTCTTATCGTCGGCTTCGACGGCACCGAGATTTCTCCGCCGCTCGCTTCCCTGCTTTCGAAAATTCAGCCGGCGGGCGTGATTCTGTTCGCTCGCGATATTGTTCAGGCCGAGCAGACGCATCGTCTGCTGCGTGAATGCCAGAAGTGCGTTGAGCTGCCGCTCTTTACTTGCGTTGATCTCGAAGGCGGGCAGGTGGATCGCTTCCGGAATGTGCTGGGGCCGGCGCCTTCGGCGGGCGATGTTTTCGCTTCTCGCGATCGCAAGCTCTTTCGCAAGCATGGGACCATAATCGGCGAGAACTGCCGCGCGCTGGGTTTTAATGTCGATTTCGCGCCCGTGCTTGATCTTGGGTTTGAGGCTTCGCGGAAGGTGATGAGTTCGCGGGCGGTGTCGGCGGACCCTAAAGAAACGGTGCGATACGCGCGCGAGTTTCTGCATGGATTGGGCGACGCTGGCGTACTCGGGTGCGGCAAGCATTTCCCAGGACTGGGCGAAGGCAAGCTCGACAGTCATCATGAACTTCCGGTGATTCGGAAGTCTTTCAAGAAAATGTGGGCGGAGGATCTTGTCCCTTATCGAATTCTTCGCCGCCCGTTGCCTTTGGTGATGATTTCTCACGCGGCTTATCCGGAGGTGACTGGGGATCGCGCTCCCGCGTCGCTCTCTAAGAAGTGGATCACTGACATTTTACGGAAGCGCATTGGATATAACGGGCTCGTCGTGTCGGACGATATGGAGATGGGCGCGGTGCTCAAATTTGCGCCGATTGAAGAGACGGTTGTGCAGCATATCCGCGCTGGCGGGGATTTGGCGTTGATCTGCCACAGCGAGGAACTGGTTACGCGCGGGTATGAGGCGCTGGTGCGTACGGCGGAAGCGGATGGGGGGTTTCGAAGCCGCGTGGCTGAGGCTACACGCAGAGTTCAGAGGCTCAAACGCAAACTTTTTTCTTCGGCTAGCTATCGGAATGTTTCATCACCTTCACTGGGAAAAATTGAGCGGCTCACGCGCCGGCTTTGGGAGTTTGCTGAGGAAGTCCGACTGGCGGAGATCGAGCGGGATGTGATGAAGGACCCGGAGCTCGGCGCATGATCGTGGCCGGCGTTATGAGCGGGACTTCGGCGGACGGGATTAATGTGGCGCTCGTGAAATTCGACGGGCCGAAATCGCACAAGACTTTGCCTCGGCGCAAGCCCTCACGCGGACAGGAGCGCGCTACCCCATCACGCCAACCCCGAGCGTGCTGGGGACCCCAGTGTCCGCGCTACACGTTTATCGCGCACCAGGAATACCCCTTCCCTGCTCGCGTCCGGCGGGCGATCCTTGCTTCGATGAATGCCGAGTCGGCTTCGGTTGCCGATCTGGCGCGGCTCAATTTTTTGCTAGGCGAGCTTTATGCGGAGGCGGTGGCTCGAATTGCGCAGGATCATCGCGTCGAACTCGACCTGGTTGGGTGTCACGGGCAGACGCTTTATCACCAGGGAGAGGCGGCGGCGTTTCTCGGACGCAAGTTGGCGGTGACATGGCAAACGGGTGAGGGCGCGGTGATTGCGGCGCGGCTGGGCGTGCCGGTCGTTTCCGATTTTCGTCCGGCGGATATGGCGGCGGGCGGCAAGGGGGCTCCGCTGGTGCCGTTTCTCGATTACTTTCTTTATCGCGATGCGCGCGTGGGACGGATCGCGCAGAACATCGGCGGCATTGCGAATCTGACTGCGATTCCGACGGGTGCGTCTCAGCAACGGATTGTGGCCTTCGATACGGGCCCGGGCAACATGGTGATTGACGGCGTCATGCAGGAGCTTTTTGGCCGACGATACGATCGCGATGGGAAGGTTGCGGCTGCGGGGCGGATTCATGAAGGCGTGCTCGGGCGCCTGATGCGCGCGCCATTTTTTCTACGGCGGCCGCCGAAGACGGCTGGGAGGGAGGAGTTTGGGCGCGATTATGTTGCGCGGTTTTTGCGGCTTTGCCGGGGCCTGGATAAGACCGATGTGGCGGCGACGGCGACCGCGTTGACGGCCCGGTCGATCGCGGATGCGGTTCAGCGTTTTGTTTTGCCCCGGCAGAAGAACTATCGCGAGCTGATTATTTCGGGTGGGGGCGCTAAGAATCTTACGCTCATGGCGATGTTGCGTGGCGAGATTGCGCCGCTCGGAATTGAGCTTCGTTTTTCGGATGAGTTCGGGATTCCGTCGGCGGCGAAAGAGGCCGTGGCCTTTGCGGTGCTGGCTTATGAGACGTGGCATCGGAGGCCGTCGAATGTTCCGTCGGCTACTGACGCGCGGCGGAGTGCGATTCTGGGGAAGATTTCATATGCATGAAGTCAGCCACCGAGATGAGCCCAAATGCAGATCCCTCGCTCCCAAGACCCAACCTGAGAAGAATGCTCGCCGCAGGTTCCGGTCACTCGGGATGACAAGCCTCTTGTATTTCGGTTGCCCACTCCTTTTTCCTCTTCTTTCCTGCTCGCCACCTCCCAATCCGAACACGCTGGTGATGATCATTGAGAGCAGTCCTACTAATCTCGACCCGCGGGTGGGGATTGACGCGCAGTCGGAGCGCATTGACGAGCTTATTTTTGACGCTCTGCTCACGCGCGATGAGCACCTTAATGTTCAGCCTGGGCTTGCGGAACGCTGGGAAATTCCCGATCCGCTGACTTATGTATTTCATCTGCACCGGGGCGTGACGTTTCACGATGGGCGGCCGCTCACTTCGCGTGATGTGAAGTGGACGTTCGATTCCCTGCTGGCGGGAAAGATTCGCAGCACGAAATCGGCGGCTTACCGTTTTGTGGATCGCATCGACGCTCCCGATGAGTTCACGGTGGTGTTTCATCTGACGGAGCCGAACGCGACTTTGCTGTGGAATCTTTCGGAGGGAGCCAGCGGGATTGTGCCGTTCGGATCGCTGGACGAGGTCACGCGAAAACCGATCGGATCGGGACCGTTCAGGTTTGTGAGCGCGGAGCAGGATAAAGAAGTCATCCTGGAGCGCAATGACAATTATTGGGGCACGAAAGCTCGGCTGGCGCGGGTTCGCTTTACGGTCGTGCCGGACGCGACCACGCGGGCGCTTGAACTGCGCAAGGGCAGCGCCGACGCCGCAATTAATGCGTTTGGCGCGGACACCGTGGTGACGTTGGAGCGCGAAACGAAATTACAGATTGAGCGAGCGCCCGGCACGGTGCTTGCCTATCTCGCGTTTAACCTACGCGATCCCATCCTGCGGGACGTGAGCGTGCGTCAGGCGATTGCCTATGCCATCGACCGCGGTCCGCTTCTGAAATACGTGTGGCGCGGATTCGCGCAGCCGGCTTTGAGCGTGCTGCCGCCGCAAAGTTGGGCCTATGATCCGGACGTGCCGTCCTACCCGCACGATCCCGAGAAGGCTCGCCAGATGCTTGACGCCGCCGGCTATCCGGCGCGGGATGGAGCGCGCTTTCATCTCACGATGAAGACATCCACCGAGGAGTCGACGCGGCTGCTGGCGGCGGTTTTGCAACAACAATTACATGACGTGGGTATTGCGCTTGACATTCGCACGTTCGAGTTCGCTACATTTTTTGCCGATGTCACGAGCGGGTCTTTTCAGATGTACTCTTTGCGCTGGATCGGGGGGAACGAAGATCCCGACATTTTTGAGTATTCGTTTCACTCTCACCGGTTTCCTCCGAAGGGAGCAAACCGCGGTTTCTATTCGAATGCGCGCGTCGATAGCTTGATCGATGAGGCGCGGCGCGAGACCGATCAAGCTGCCCGCAAACGGCTTTACTTTAAGGTGCAGGAAGCCTTGGCGCAGGATGAACCGTACATCAATCTGTGGTACTTCGATAATGTGCTGGTACACAACAAGCGAGTGCGCGATGTGTCGTTGAATCCGTCCGGGAACTACGATTTTTTGAAGACGGCGGAAATCGGCGGCCAGTAACGATTGCGCCGCTGCGTGCCCGAACTTCGCGCGATTTTTAGCGTGGTACCATCGAATCTTGAAAATCCTTTTTATTGGCGACATTTTTGGCCGTCCTGGGCGAACGATTGTGAAGGATCGTCTGCCGGGGCTGGTAGGCACTTATTCGGCAGACCTGGTTATCGCCAACTGTGAAAATGCCGCCGCGGGGTTTGGGATTACACCGTCACTGGCGGAGGAGCTTTTCGATCTTGGCATCGACGTAATGACCACCGGGAACCACGTCTGGGACAAGCGCGAGATTATCGAATACTTTCAGATTGCCGACGGCAACCCGCACAGTCCAGCGCGCCGGTTGCTGCGACCGGCTAATTTTCCCGCCAGCTTGCCGGGCTGGGGCGTTTACGAGGGACAGAAGAATGGGGTTGCTTATGCGGTTGTCAACCTGCAAGGGCGCGTGTTTATGGGGTCGGCCGACGATCCCTATCGTTATGCCGATCGTCTGCTTGAGCAAATCAAGGCGAAGATAATCTTTATAGATTTCCATGCGGAGGCTACCTCTGAGAAGGTTGCGTTCGGATGGTATCTTGATGGGCGCGCCACGGCTGTGGTCGGCACGCATACGCATATTCCTACTGCCGATGAAACCGTTCTGAAGAAAGGCACGGCCTACATCACGGATGTTGGCATGACTGGACCCTACGACAGCGTGATCGGGGTGAAAAAAGAGCTGGTCATCGATCGCTTTCTGAGCGGGATGCCGGCGCGCTTTGAACCGGCCGCCGGCGATGTGCGCCTTTGCGGCGTAGTGGTTGAATGCGACGACCTGACCGGGCGGGCCACCCGAATCGAGCGCCTGATGCTGCGGTGACGGCCTGAGGAAACGGTCCGAGAGGACATCTGGATGATCGTCCCGCCGTTACGACTGTAGTTCCCTAACGAGTATTTCCCTTGCAAGACATGGGCCAGAAGGCATTCTATAGTTTAACTATGCACTGCTTGAAGGGAAGAGTATGTCTTTTGGCGGTAGTAGTATGCGCGGCCGGTGCGACCTGGGCCGCGGACGCGGCGTCGCCATTTGTTCAGACAGCCCCTCAGCCACGGTCCCAAACGGATTGCACCGCCGATAGTGGCGTCTGTGCTCCCGCTGTTCCGGACGTTGCGACTCCTTCCGCGCCGAGTGCGGCTGCGGTTTTTATTCCTGCTTCGCCAAAAGACCGGAAAGCCGCACATCATGCTTTTGCCCGCGGGCTTAAGCTGCAGGAGTCGAACGAACTCGACCAAGCTTTCTATGAATTCGAAGAGGCTGCGCGGCTGGCTCCGCAAAATGCTGAATACCTCGCGGCCCGCGAGATGACGCGCGAGCATTTGGCATCGACTTACCTGGAGCGCGGGAATAACGATCTTTTGCAGGGGCGAAAGCCCGAGGCGCTTGCGGAGTTCCGAGCGGCGCTTAATCTCGATCCGCAGAATGAGTTTGCGCAGCAGCGCGTGCACGACGTGGTTGGTCCTCCGACAAGTGCCCGCGGGCCAGCGGAGGTGGTTGCGCGGCAGGATCATCTCGAGGTTCGGCCGCTTGAACGGTTGGCAGATTTCCACTACCGGGGCGATGCGCGGGGATTGATCACAACGGTTGCGACGAGCTTTGGGTTATCGGTCACTTTTGATGACACCTTTCCGACACGCCAGGTCCGGTTCGACATCAGCCAGGCCGATTTTGCGACGGCGCTGCGCGCGGCGTCGGCGGTCACGAAAAGCTTCAGCGTCCCAGTCGAAGATACAGTCCTTTTTGCCGCGGCCGACACTCCGGAGAACCACCGGTTGTTCGATCGCATGGGCATGCGCGCATTCTACATTCCGACTTCCGACGTCAGCCGGGATTTGCAGCAGGTAACGAATGCGCTGAGAAGCATTTTTGAGTTCCGGTTCCTCAGCCAGAATCTGGCAGCCAGCACCATCACGATCCGTGGGCCGATGACGCAACTCCAAGCCGCAAGCCAGTTTTTGGAGGAGCTGAGTTCCGAACAGCCGGAGGTCATGCTGGACGTGCAGGTGATGGAGGTTAATCACACTTACGCAAGAAACATCGGGTTGCACGTGCCCGATCAATTCAATCTCTACAACATTCCAGCGGCGGCAATCGCTTCGCTCAGCGGGCAAAATATTCAGGATCTGATCAACCAGCTCATTTCATCGGGCGGGATTAATCAGGCGGGCAATACCTCGCTCTCGGCGCTCCTGGCGCAGCTCTCAAGCCAGTCGAGTTCAATCTTCAACACGCCGCTGGCGACTTTTGGCGGCGGACTTACACTGGAGGGGCTCAGCCTGGACCACCTGGCGGCCGTGCTGTCTTTGAATGAGAGTTCGGTGCAATCGCTGGAGCACGTCACGCTGCGGGCATCGCAGGGTAAAGAGGCCACATTCAAGCTGGGCTCGCGTTATCCAGTGCTGAACGCCAGCTTCTCGCCCGTTTCAAACAGCACGGCGATCGCAGGTGTGATTGGGAACCAGTCTTATACAGCGCCATTTCCGTCGGTGAATTATGAAGACATCGGGCTGACACTTAAGGCGAAAGCGCTGGTTCATTACAACTCCGACGTCGCCCTCGAATTGAACGTTCAAATGCGCGCGCTGGGAGCCACCAGCAACAACGGCATCCCGATCATTACCAATCGAGAGTTCACGGGCGGAATCCTGCTAAAGGACGGCGAACCGGCGTTCATCGCGGGCATGGTAACAACCATGGATCAGAGGAGCCTGAACGGATTGCCGCTGTTCGCGCGGATTCCTGGCTTTGGCGTGTTGACTTCGCAGAATTCCAAACAGAGCGAGGAGGATGAACTGCTGATTTTACTCACTCCACATGTGGTTGGCGAAGCCGACCGCAGGGACGCGCCGCTGATTTGGCTTAACAAATAGCTGCGAGCCGCGAGTGACGGGCAGCGAGCAGATCATAGGATTCCCGATGGGCGGCTGAAAACGCGAGGCAGTCACTATTTCGTGTTTTTCTCGTTCGTTCCCTTCTCCTGACTTGCCTCGAAATCCACCAGCTTTTTCAAGGTTTCCGGGGGCGCAGTGGCGCTTACGGAGCGGCCATTGATGAACAAGGTCGGGGTTCCGTTTACTCCGACCGACTTGCCGAGCGCGATGGACGCCTCGATGCGCGACCTGGTCTCGGGCTTTATGGCGCAGGCCGCAATCTCGTCTGCGTTTACGCCTGACGCGGTTGCAATTGCCTTCAGCTTTTCGTCGGCGTTCGCTTCGGTGATGTTGTCCTGCTCATCGAAGGTCTTCTGAATAAATTTCCATACCGCGGCGTTGGAAGCTCGACCCACGCAATCGACGTAGCCGGCGGCCTTCTCGGCCCAGTTGTGCATGGCTAGCGGGAAGTTCTGAAAGACAAAACGTATGTCCGGCTCTTGCGCCAGCAATGAATCCACCGTAGGAGCAGCCTTCTTGCAGTGCGGACATTGCATATCGCTGAAATCAACGATGGTCACCGGTGCGTTGGCCGGACCCTTGGCTGGGCCATTTATACCTTTCTCAAGCTTTTCGCGGGCATCCTGGTAAGGGTGAGCGCCAAAGGGCAGCACATCGCCCGCGATGGCGTGCTTGCCGTCGCAACTCACCAGCAGACGGTTCGTGTTTGCTCCGTGGGGAGTGGTGATCACGATTGAGACGTCCGCCAGGCCCGGAATCTCAGAGGGACGAATGTCGTCGATTTTCCAAGTGATGGTGGGATCGTAGCCGAAGGTCTGGAAAAGAAAGGAATTGACAGTGTCTTCGGTTGGAAGAGTGGTTGCGCAGGGGGCTGAAGAAGAGCCAGTCGTCGACTTCGCCGCGGATTCTTCGGCGGGCCGTTGCGCGAGTGTGGGTTGAGTTTGGGCGATAGCGGATTGCGCGATCATGGCCGCGGAGCCTAAAAAGGCGGCCAGCAGGGTGCGATACACAGGTCTCATAGGGATTTGGATATTCATTGAGCTCTGATTGTTACAAAACAGAAGCGGATTGTCATTTCGGGAGATTGGTGACATAATCGTGCACATCGCCCGCCAATGCGAGCGATTATCCCCCAGGGTGGTTCGTAATACAGGAGTGGCGGGGCGCGGGTCAAACGCTTTCGTCGTAGTACGAGCTAACCTCTCAAAACACATTCCGGGCGCGCTTCGTTTGGAAACAGCGACGGTGGGACGCTGTTTTCCATCTACGCATTCAACCCGGATTCCGCGATTCTTTCCACCCTGCTCCCCCGTGAGGTGAACATGCAAGGTCTCGTCCGCTTCGTAACGCATTCAGCACCAACAAACCGGATAGATTCGCACCTAAATCGTGGCCCTATTCGGATGCTGTGCGCGGTCCTCGCCGTGGTTGCGCTAAGTTGTCTGTCTTGCCCTGATGCCCTAGCCCAAAACGATGTCCTGACCCACCATAACGACGTTGCCCGGACAGGCGAGAACTTGAACGAGACTATACTCACGCCCGCCAATGTGAATGCAGCTCAGTTTGGAAAGCTTTTCCGGCAGAGCGTGGATGGAATTCTGGTCGGACAACCCCTCTATGCCAGCAATGTATTGATGGGCGATGGACTGGTGCACAATGTCGTGATCGTGGCGACACAGCACGACACGGTTTATGCATTCGACGCGGACAGCGAAGCGCCGCCCATCTGGACCGTGAGCCTGGGAACGCCCGATCCCATCGGCGACTTCGGCTGTACCGGAGTCCATTTTAAGGAAATCGGGGTTATGAGTACCCCGGTGATTGATGCGGCGAAAACTACCATCTACGTGGTGGCCAAGACGATGACGGGTAAGGATGAGCGCCAGTTCGACTTGCACGCTCTGGATCTGACGACCGGCGCTGAGAAACTGGGTGGTCCCGTGACGATTACTGGCTCCTATGGATCAGAAAGCTTCCTAGTCCAATATCAGATGCAGCGTCCGGCGCTGCTTCTGCAGAACGGGTCAGTATTTATCGGATTCGGCGGCAACGGCTGCGATGTCTACACCTACAACGGCTGGCTTTTTGCTTACGATTCGCAAACGCTGCAGCAGCAGGGAGTTTTTGAGGTCTCTCCGAATGGAGTAAAGTCATCGTTCTGGCAAGGCGGGGCCGGGCCGGCGGTGGACGAATTCGGGAACATTTATGCCATAACCGCCAATGGGACATACGACGGTCCGAACGGGGAGAACGACTACGGCGACAGTGTCCTGAAGGTGGGTTGGAACGGAAGCAGCTTCGGCATCCTCGATTACTTTACGCCGTACAACCAGGATTATCTCCAAGACAACGATAAGGATCTCGGATCGGCGGGGCCACTAATCTTGCCCGATCAGCCCGGCCTCTATCCCCATGAACTGGTGGCGGGAGGAAAAGGGGGCACTCTGTACCTGATAAATCGTGACGACCTTGGGCAGTACAACTCGGGATACGATAATGTGATTCAATCCTTTCCGGGTGAAACTTCCTTTCAGCTGACTGGGGTTCCAAGCTACTGGAACGGCAGCGTATACGTGGCCGGCGATCACGACTTCATCAAGCAGTACGGTTTGGTGAATGGATACCTCACAACCACGCCCGTTTCTCAAACCACCGTGCAATTTGGCGGCAAGGGGGTCGCTTCCACTTCGATTACCTCAAACGGAACCCAGAATGGAATTTTGTGGGCGCTTCAGCATAGCACCAACATCCTATACGCATTCGATCCGACCAATCTTGCCAACGAGTTTTATAACAGCAAGCAGGCCCTGCACCAGCGGGACAAGCTCGATGACATGGCGCGCTATGTGACTCCCACCATTTCAAACGGCAAGGTTTATATCCCGGAAAGAACCGAACTGACCGTGTTCGGGTTGCTTCCCGTTCTTTCTCCAGTGAGCGGGAACAACCAAATTGGGACCAAGAGAGAGGTCTTGCCGGTGCCGCTCGTTGTGTCGGCGACGGACGCCTATACCAACGCACCACTCGCGGGAATCACGATCAAGTGCAACGACGGCAAAGCTAACGGTGTGCTTATGCCGAACGCGACTCAGACCACGGATGCCTCGGGGACGGTGACCTACGATTACGAACTTCCCAGCTCTCCCCAGGCGATCACGATCAGTTGCACCTCGTTGACGACAACCACGACCACATTTAATGAAGCCTGCGCGCCGGGAGTGCCGGCAGATCTGAAAGCTGTTTCGGGACAACGACAAACGGCTCCGCCCAATACGATGCTGCCGATACCACTGGTAGTGAAGGTGGTGGATGCGAGCAACGTGCCCGTGCCCGGGGTGACGGTAAACTTCACGGATAACGGTGCCGGAGGCACGCTCAACCCAGCCACGGGCGTGACCGATTCGGAAGGTAGGGTCAGCGTTCAGTACACTACGGGGCCGAATCCCGGCAAGGTGAATATCACGGCGTCGTCGGCTGGGCTGACCCCGCTGATTTTCAAGGAGACGGTGCAGTAAGCGGACTTCCATTTTTGCGCGGGTTGCACGGATCGGGGAGCGGTTTTTGTCTGCTGCACGGCGCCGCGCGCACGTGCCCGCTGAAACAATGTCTGTACTAGATTTCCGCCTTGGCAGCGATGGGAAATCTTCTTCCATAGCCAAACGCCTTCGGAGTGATTTTTATTCCCGGGGCGGCCTGCTGGCGCTTGTATTCGCTGCGCGCGACCATTCCGATTACGCGCTTCACCAGTTCGGGATCGAAGTTGTGGGTTTCCGCTATCTGCTCTGCGGAGCGCGAGTCTTCGACGTAGTCTTCGAGAATTACGTCGAGAACATCGTAGGGCGGCAGCGAATCGGAGTCTCTTTGATCGGCGCGCAATTCGGCGGAGGGCGGCTTGTCGATGGTAGCCTGCGGAATGACCGGCGTGTTGCGGCGTGAGTTAACGTAGGCAGCGAGACGATAGACGAGAGTCTTCGGCACATCGGAAATGACCGCGAGTCCGCCGACCATGTCTCCGTAGAGGGTGCAGTAGCCGACGGCTAGTTCGCTTTTGTTGCCGGTTGAGAGCACGAGCGCTCCGAATTTGTTCGACAGCGACATGAGAAGCAGTCCGCGGGCGCGCGACTGAATATTTTCTTCGGTCACGTCGGGCGCGCGGCCGGCAAAGATTGGCGCGAGCGTCCCGAGCGCTGATTCGTAAATTCCATTGATCGAGAGCAATTCGAAGCGAATACCAAGATTGGCGGCAACCGCGCGGGCGTCAATGATCGAACCGGGAGAGGAATACGGTCCGGGCATGCCGACGCCGATTATGTTTTCGGCGCCCAGAGCGTCGGCGGCAATGGAGGCGGTTAGCGCGGAATCGATGCCGCCACTCAGGCCTATGATGGCCTGCCGGAAGCCGCATTTGTGAACGTAGTCACGCGTGCCGAGAACGAGGGCTTCGTATGCGCCGGCATCGACCCCGGGAATTTGTTCGTGCATGTCGCCGGTCAGGCTTGCGGAGTCGAAGAATATCAGGTCCTCTTCGAACGACGTGGCTTGCGCGATGACTCGGCCATCGGGCGCGATCACGAGGCTTGATCCGTCGAACACTAGACTGTCATTGCCTCCCACCTGATTGACCATAGCGACCGGAACTTTTTTATTGGTGGCGATGGCCGCGAGCATATTGCGGCGAAATTCACGTTTGCCTAACCAGTAGGGTGAGGCCGAAATGTTGAGCACGAAATTTCCGCCGGCGCGAACCAGTTCTTCGACAGGGTCCACGACGTACAGGCGCTTGTTCCAGAATTGCTTGTCGTTCCAGGCGTCCTCACAAATGGTCAGCGCCATTTGCTTGCCGCAGAAGTTGAAGAGTTGCTGGCTGCGGGCAGGCGCGAAGTTGCGCATCTCGTCGAAAACATCGTAGGTCGGCAGAAGCATCTTCGACTGGATGAATTCGATGCGGCCGTCGCGGAGGAGCGCGGCTGAGTTCATGACACTCTTTCCGGATTCGGCTTTGGCTGGAGTAACCATGCCGCAGATGACGGCGATGCCAGTTGTTTCTCCGGCAATTTGCTCGACGGTGGTGCGATTGCGCTCGACAAACCAAGGTCGCTCGACGAGGTCGCGGGGCGGGTAGCCGCACACGGCGAGTTCGGGAAAGAGGATCAGGCTGGCGCCGGCGCTGCGCGCGCGCTGGGCAAAGTGGATGATCTTGGCGGCGTTGCCAGAGAAATCCCCGACTGTGGGGTTGATCTGGCCGAGGGCGATCTTCACATCTCTAGTTTAAATGTTGCCACTGAATCATTGAGTCATTAAATCATCGAGTCATTACACGAGTGGTTCAATCACTTAATGATTCAATGACTCAACTAAAGGACGGAAGCCAGTTGGGGCCGGGGTCGCCCCCCGGCGGTTCGGGCGTTGGTTGCGGAGCATACACGGGCGCGTTCCCTGGAGCGGGCTGACTTGCATCGGGCATCGCTTCGCCGGGCCGCCGCAGAGTGGGCGCGGCGGCGGGACGCTCAGTTTTCCTGGCGACCGTTGTTTCTTCGAGATTGACTTCTTTTTCTGTGCGGACGGTTTTCTTACCAGCAATCGTCATGGTTTCGACGCGCACCACTTGGTCGCCAACAAAGCGGACAAAGTCCACGTCTTCGGGCGGCGTGCCGTAGATCCATTCCTCGTAGCTGGTATCGCCATCCCGCTCGCGCACGCGCTTCGGTGGACGCCCCTTGGCATAAATCACCATTTCCTGGTTCATTCCCACGAGCACCTGATGATGCGTGATGGCGTCTTTTACTTTGGGCGGAACGGTTTCGAGATAGGCCTCGAGAGATGACTTGGAATCGAAGTCGAAGACCGGACGCAACAATTGCTTCAGCTCGGGGCCAGTCATCTCGGGCACGAACCTATCGAAATCGAGTTCGACGTAGGAACCGCGCGGATTACTGGGTTGCTCGCCGCCGGGAGTGACGGCGACGGGCTGCGCGCCCTGAATCTGAATATGGCGGTACCACTTCTCATGCCTGACGGGTCCACCATTGATTTCGAAGCGAATGTAGCTGCCCTTGATGATGACGTTACTGATCCGGGCCTGGTCTCCGGGCTTCGCGGCCGGTCCCCACAGCGACATCAACTGCTGGAGTTGCTCGCCGTTCGGAGCGAGGACTCCATCTTTTAGCTTGAGGCCGGTTCTTCCCATCGGAAAATTCGTGCGGATGTAGACCAGTTCGGCGTTGAAGGCGTGCAGTATCTCTTCGCGGGTGTGGGCGGACATGGGGTGCGGAGCGATGACCTCGGGCGCAGGTGGGGGGATCGTCGGATCGGAAAACGCTAAGGATGACAAAATCAGCAGAGCAGCGATGGCCAAAAAAGAAGAGAACCGGCGACGATCACGGAGAGAGCGGAAGTACTGCATAAAGCACCCGAGCCCAGGCAAACATTATAGCCCCGGTTGGCAAGCGCTGCGGAGCTTCGATGTTTTAGGCTCCGGAGGAGATGTCCACCGACATTCGCAGGCCCAGGCGGGCAACTTTGAGGGGGAGCATGCGGCCTCCAGCGTGAGAGACAGCCTGGGACACGGCCTGTTTCGAACCTTCTTCGATCATCAAGAGGACGCAGCCGCCTCCGCCTGCGCCGCAGACTTTGGCGGCGCGGCCACCGCTTTTTTTGGCAGCGGCGATCAGCTTGTCGATGAGCGGCGTGGTGATGCCGGGAGCGTTGGTACGTCGCAGCTTCCATTCCTCGCGGAGGAGGCGGGCAACATTCTCCCAATCGTGACGCAAGAAGGCTTGATGCATGTCGCGGGCGATGGCGACGATTTTTTCGAAGTTGCGGAAGACGGTTTTGTCACCGTTAATGTGAGCCTTGAAGACCTCCCAGTTATTGATGCCGGATTGGCGCGGGGCTCCCGTGTAGGCGAGCAGGAAGCGCTTCTCGATCTCTGTGGGCGCGACCGGCACGGCGGCACGGTGGACTCCCTCGGCATCGAGCTGAATGGCGCTTACTCCGCCGTAGAGTGCGGGATAGTAGTCCTGACAGCCGGTTGGCACGCGGATGATCTGGGCTTCGATGTTCTGGGCGATGACGCGTAGTCTTTCCAGGTTGAGATCGCGGCCGATGAAGCGGGCGAGCGCGGCACAGGTGGCGATCATAAGCGCCGAGGAGCCGGAGATGCCCGCCCCGGCTGGGGATTCGGAGTTGGTTTCGAGGCGAAGGCCTTGCTCGGGAGCGAAGAAGCGGACAGAGTAGGCGGCCAGCGGATGATGCGGATTGCTGGCTTTATTGAGTTCGGAGAGATTCGCGAAGGACTCCTCGCGCCCGGTGTCGAGCGAACGGAGTTCAATGCGCGTTCCGGGGAGTGGCGTGATGCGGCAGGTGGTTAGGATTTGCAGCGCGAAGTTCAGCGTGAGCGCACCGGGGTGAAAGAGATATAGGGGCCAGAGGTCGATCGTGCCGCCCGCGAGATCGGCGCGGCACGGGGCTTGGGCGGTGATGGTTGGTCGGTCTGACGAGGAAGGCTTCGGAGCCATGCTGCGTTTTTATCACGGTTCGTTCATGGGACGAAACGTAATGGCGGTAGCTCGAAGCAGAGGGCAGCACAAACTTCCCAATCCTTCCCCGTCCACGGTCACGCCGGCCTGAGTACTTCAGTAACGGTCGGCTGTACTTTAAGCACGTGAGGTAACCTGCCCGACCCAACTTAGAATTGAGGGACCGGATCAGGCACCCCCGCGCCTGGGCCGACTGGATTGCCTTTTGAAGCTGAACCTGCCTATACCCTCGCGCATTCCGCTCCTGTACGTCATTCTTGGCGTGCTGCTGGCGATCAGCGTTCTTCCGATGTATTTCTACTCGGCGCAGATCGAGGAGATGAACCGGGAGCGCCTCAAAACCAACGAAATGTTGCTGCAAAATACGGTGACGCGTTCGCTGGCGGACGATATTTCTCAGCATCAGGAATCGCTGCGCATGATGCTGGCGAATCTGTCGTCGTCGGTGCAAGTGGAGAGTGGGAACGACATCGGCGGCGAGAATATCCAGACTCCGGAACTGCGCGCGCTCCTGGAGAATTTTGTTTCGTCGTCCAACGACATTGCCTATGCGACCCTTTTGAATTCCGATGCGCGGGGCGTTTCGGCAGGTCGAATTGCTCCCGATGAATTTTTGCAGCGCGAACTGGAACGGGCTTATCAGGCGGCGCGCGAGGGCCGCGTCTATAGCGGCCAGCCGTTGATGGTGGGCGGGGGGAAATCGGCCAAGACGGTAATGCTGGTCAGTTCGCCGATCACGTATGGCGGACGATTTCTTGGAATGGTTGGATCGGTGGTGGACCTTGAGTACCTGATCCGGCGCTTGCAGGCCGTCGGTCAGAGCGGATTGATGCCGTACGTGGTCGATAGCCAGGGGCGCCTCGTGGCGGCAGCGACGACACAATATGCCACCGGGCAGGACATGACGCATTTTGAAATTGTCCGGAGCTTTGTGGACGTGGGCGCGAAGGCACAGCTCGCGGCGACGCAGGAGTTTAACATTCGCGGCGAGGGCAAACCGGAGATGATGCTGGGGACGTATAGTCCGGTGACCGCGCTGGATTGGGCGGTGGTGGTGCAGAAGCCGCGCGAAGAGGCCTATCGCGGAATTTATCAGATGCAGCGCACCGGGCGGCTGCTGGCATGGCTGGCGGTTTTTGTCAGTGTGGGATTGAGCATTTTCTCGGCGCGGCGCATCACCAATCCTTTGCAGGTGCTGACGCGCTCGAGTCAGGCCATCGCTCGTGGCGACTTTTCGCAGCGCGTGCACGTGAAGACACGCACCGAGATCGGCGAACTGGCAACGACTTTCAACACGATGTCGGAGGAGCTGGAGCAGTTCGTCGAAGACCTGAAGCGCGCCGCCGAAGAGAATAAGGCCCTGTTCATGGGCTCGATCCAGATGCTGGCCGGCGCGGTCGACGAAAAAGATCCCTATACGCGCGGCCACTCTGATCGAGTAACGCGCTACTCGCTGATGATTGCGAAAGAGATGGGACTCGATCCGGGATTTCTTGAGATTCTCCGCGTCTCGGCGCAGTTGCACGACGTGGGCAAGATCGGCATTGAAGATCGAATCCTGAAAAAGCCGGGCGCGCTGACGCCGGAAGAATTCGAGATCATGAAGACGCACACTACCAAGGGGGCGAACATATTGCGCCCGGTAACCCAGTTGCGCGAGATGCTGCCTGGAATCGAACTGCACCACGAGGCGCTCAACGGGCGCGGGTATCCATATGGGCTGAAGGGCGATGAAATTCCGCTGATGCCGCGGGTCATCGCTGTCGCCGACACGTTCGACGCGCTAACCACGAACCGGCCTTACCAGAAGGCATTCGACCCGGTCGAAGCGGTACGCATTATTCGAAACCTGTCGGGGCAGCGGCTTGACCCGACGGCCGTGAATGCGCTGCTCGCGGTATTTCAGCGGGGAGAGATTCGTATTCAGAAACAGCTTACGGAGACGGCCCCCGTGGAGCCGGTGGAACAGACTCCTGCAACAAATATTGTGGCGCTTCCCCGCGATCCTCTAGTCGTAGAAATCTCGCGGACATAGACACAATTTGTAATTTTCAATTTGTAATCGGTAATCGCACACCACATTTGAACCTGCTGCGGGATCCTTGTCTCTTTCGTCTGGATTTTCAAATCACCGATTACAAATTGCCAAATTACAAATTCTCATATAATCGATGTTGAATGATTCAAACCTTATTTGGCAGCTTGGACGAAGAGCAGAAGCCGAGTTTTATTGAGCGTATGAAGGAGGCCGTCTCGCGGACACGCGAGAACCTGGCCGAACGCATTGAGGAAGTAGTTTCGATCGGAAAGGAAATCGACCGGTCGACCCTCGATGACCTAGAAGCGATGCTGATTGCGGCCGACCTCGGCACAACGACCACCCACGAAGTGCTCGAGAAACTGCGCGAGAAAGCAGACCGGAAACAAATCAAAAACGTGGACGAGCTGAAACGGCTGCTGAAAGAAGAGCTGCTGGCGATTCTGACCTCGACACCTACGCGGCCGGTAGCGCGAGTGGACGGGACGCCGGAGGTGATCCTGGTTGTGGGGGTGAATGGAACCGGAAAGACGACAACGATTGGGAAGCTGTCGCAGGTGTTTCGGGGGCAGGGCAAGACCGTATTGTTATGCGCCGCGGATACCTTTCGCGCGGCCGCCATCGAGCAACTGGAAGTTTGGGGCCAGCGCACGGGGACGGAAGTGATTAAGACGAAAGCCGGCGGCGATCCATCGGCGGTGCTGTTTGATGCGCTGCAAAAGGCGGCGAGCCGGCATACCGATTACGTGATCGTCGATACCGCGGGCCGGCTGCACACCAAGCAGAACCTGATGCTGGAACTCGAAAAGATGAAGCGCACGGCGCAGCGGATCGTGCCGGGGGCTCCGCATGAGGTTTTGCTGGTGATGGACGCGACCACCGGCCAGAATGGATTGCAGCAGGCGCGTCAGTTCACACAGTCGGCTGGAGTGACGGGCATCGTGTTGACCAAGCTCGACGGAACAGCGAAGGGTGGAGTGGTGGTTGCGATCTCACGTGAGCTTGGACTGCCGGTGCGGTTTGTAGGCGTCGGCGAGAAGGTGGGCGATCTGCTGCCGTTTGACGCGAGGGATTTTGTAGACTCGCTCTTTGCTTAACCCGCTTCCGGCTGAAAAGAACTGCGCATGATCTTGAAGTTTGAGATGACATATCTTTTGCCATTGGTCATCGGGGCGGCAGTTCTTTGGATCGTATTCCGTTTTGTGCGAAACCAGTTTCGACACCAGGACATCCCCGAAGCGGTGGAGGGATCCACCCCCGCGGACCCCTTTGCGCGCGTGCCTTCGCCAAAGAAGAACGCGCCGCGGAGCCGCGCAGGTGCCGTCGCTCTCGAAGAGCCTGAGGAAGATGAGTACCTACCTATCCACCGCGATTCAATTGAGCGAATTCTCCTGTGCCCGGCGGCGCATTGGTGGATTGCTTCCCGCCGTTGCGTTACCCTTTAAGGTTCCATGCCAAGCGATGAACAATTCATGCGACGGGCGCTCGACCTGGCGCGCGCCGGTGTTGGCCTGGTCTCGCCAAATCCGGCGGTGGGAGCGGTTGTCGTCGACCCGGCCGGCAACGAAGTTGGGTGGGGCACGCACACTTACGACGGCCTGAAGCACGCTGAGGTAATTGCCCTCCAGGAGGCCGGGACGCGAGCCCGTGGGGGAACGCTCTATCTGAATCTGGAACCATGTTCGCATCAGGGACGAACCGGCCCGTGCGCGGACGCCGTAATCGGCGCGGGGATTGCGCGCGTGGTCTGTTCCATGCAGGATCCGAACCCCCAGGTCTCAGGGGAGGGGTTTGCCAGATTGCGTGCGGCCGGGATTCGCGTGGAGGCTGGCTTGCTTGAGACGGAAGCGCGGCGGCTGAATGAGGGATTCGCGAAGTTCATCCGGCATCGCATTCCGCTGGTTACGCTGAAGGCGGCGATGACGCTCGATGGCAAGATCGCGCCGCCTCCTGGCTCTGTGAAGACCGATCCGCATGTTTCGGCCGAGGTCGCAGCGGGCGGTTCGACCGGAGGCTGGATTACCGGCGAGATCGCGCGGCAGCATGTGCAGGTTCTGCGGCACGAGCACGACGCGATCCTGGCTGGCGTGGGAACGGTCATCGCTGACGATCCCTTGCTTACGGATCGCAGCGGGCGGGCGCGGCGCCGGCCGCTGCTGCGGGTGATTCTCGATTCCTGGCTGCGCATGCCGGAAACGTCGCGCCTCGTGAAATCGGTACAGGGCGACGTGCTCGTGCTCTATTCGCAGGCCGATGAGAATCGGAAACGCGAGTTGGAGAAGTTGGGTCTGCGGATAGAGCAGGTCGCCGCCCATTCCGATGGGAGGCCGAATCTTCCCGATGTGATGCGGCATCTTGCGAAGTACGATATTACGAGCGTCCTGATCGAAGGGGGCGCGACAGTCAATTGGAATGCGCTGTCGTCGGGCGTTGTCGACAAACTGTTTTTGTTCTATGCCCCGAAGATCATGGGGGAAGGGGCGGTGCCGTTTGTGGCGAGCACCGGACCGGGCCATACTCATGTCGCGCTGGCGGCGCGGCGGTTGCGGCTGCATCAGTTCGGCGAGGATTTTGCGGTGGAGGGATATTTGCGGGACCCGTATCAGGAGTGACGGATTGAATCTTCGAGTCATTGAATCATTGAGTCATTTGAATTGGAGGCCTCGTGTTTACTGGGATTGTTGAGGAAGTCGGAAAAATCTCCCAGATTGCGCAGCACGGCGAAAATCGGCGCATTAAAATCTGCGCGGAGAGTGTTCCGCCGCAGTTGGCCACCGGGCAGAGCGTTTCGGTGAGCGGCGTTTGCCTTACTGCGCTCGATATTCGGCCGCATTCGTTTTGCGCCGATCTCGCGCCGGAGACCTGGGCGCGGACCTCTTTTTCGCGCATTCAGGAGGGCACGCTCGTCAATCTTGAATTGCCGATGAAGGCCGACGGGCGCCTTGGCGGACACATCGTGCAAGGGCACGTGGACGGCGTAGGCAGGCTGATTGAACTGGAGCGCATCGTCGATGCGGAAAATCAGGAGTCGGAAAACCGGTGGCTGCACATTGAGATTCCGCCGGAAGTTGAAAAGTACACGGTGTTTAAGGGATCGATTTCGATTGAAGGCATCAGCTTGACCGTTGCAAGGTTGGCGGAGAATCGCTGCACGATCGCCATCATTCCGCACACGGTGGAACTTACGAATCTGGGGTCGCTGAAGCCAGGAGACGCGGTTAATCTTGAAGCTGACGTGATTGCCAAATACGTAGAGAAGATGATGACACGCGATCGGCAGAGTTTGCTGAGCGTAGAGGAACTGGTGAGGCAGGGGTTTTAAGCAGAAGACGTTTTTACTATTAAAATCGTATGGTTACGCGAACTCTCAATCGCCGGACCCACTTCCTTAATCGCGAAGAGTCGTGGTTGAAATTCAACTGGCGGGTGCTCGAAGAAGCCGAAGATGCGACCAATCCTCTTCTCGAACGCGTGAAGTTCCTCGCCATTACGGCCAGCAATCTCGACGAATTTTTCGAAATTCGCGTCGGCGGCCTACTCCAGCAACTGGAAGACGGCCAGACCTCGATGACCTCCGGCGGCCTGAGCATGACCGAGGAGCGCGATCTGATCAACCGCGCCAGCCACAAGTTCGTCGATGAACAGTATTCCTGCTGGAACGATCGGCTGCGCCCCGAGCTTGCCGAGCAAGGCATTCGCGTGCTCGGCCTCGACGAACTCGATGAGCAGGCACAGGCCTTCGTCGAAGAGTATTGCGAGCGCGAGCTTGATCCGCTGCTCACGCCAGTGACTGTCGATCCTTCGCATCCTTTTCCGCGAGTCATCAACAAAGCCTTGTGCGTGGCTCTCCTGCTGCGCCGCCGCCGCCGCTCGTCACTGACGTATACGGGAGTGGTAACGGTTCCCCGCGCTCTGCCGCGTCTTGTTCGGGTGCCGTCCCGGGGCACGGTGGATTTCATCTTTCTCGCCGACCTTGTGCTTCACCATGCCACGCGAATGTACAAGGGGTATGACATTGTTTCGTCGGCCGCGTTTCGCGTCACCCGCAATAGTAATCTGTATCTTCAGGAAGAGGAATCGCGCAACCTGCTGGAGTCGGTGCGCGCCGAGCTTCACAATCGCCGCAAGGGCGATGCTGTTCGCATGGAGATCGAGTCGGCCGCGGATCCCGAGATCATCGAACGTCTGCGCACCGTGTTCGAGTTAGAACCTTGGCAGGTTTTCCCTGTTGACGGCCCGGTCAATCTTTCGCGCCTCTTCAATGTTTACGAGGGAGTGGCGCGGCCTGATTTGAAGTTCCGCGCATTTATGCCCCGTGAACTGAGACTGACCGCCAAGTCCCGCGACCTGTTCGAAGAGTTGCGACGGCACGATATTTTGCTGCACCATCCTTTCGATTCCTACGATGCGGTGATCTCATTTATTCAGTCGGCGGCCGAAGACGACAATGTACTGTCCATCAAGCAGACGCTCTATCGCACGAGCGAGCACTCGCTTATTGTTCCGGCGCTGATGTCGGCGGCCGCGCGGAAAGAAGTTACGGCGGTAGTGGAATTGAAAGCGCGATTCGACGAAGCCTCCAACATCCGATGGGCGCGCGACCTGGAAGATGCGGGCGTACAGGTGTTTCACGGCCTGGTCGGCTTGAAGACGCACTGCAAGCTTTCTCTTCTGGTGCGGCGTGATGCTGACGGCCAGACCCGCCGCTACGCGCACCTCGGCACGGGCAATTACAATGCGACGACTGCACGCTTTTACACGGACCTCAGCCTGCTGACCGCTGACCCGGAAATTACCGCGGCGGTGCAAAACGTCTTCAGTTTCCTGACGGCCTATGCCGAGCATCCGGACTACGGTCCACTGATGGTAGCGCCCCTCGACCTGGCTGAACGATCGAAGGCGCTGATCGAGCGCGAGGCGGAACATGCGCGTCAGGGTCGGCCCGCGCGGATCGTCGCGAAGATGAATTCGCTGGTGGATAAAGACATGATTGAGTGTCTTTACCGTGCGTCCCAAGCAGGTGTGGATATCGATCTTATTGTGCGCGGTATGTGCTCGTTGCGGCCTGGCATGCGCGGCATCAGTCATCGCATTCGGGTGCGTAGCATTGTTGGGCGCTTTCTCGAACACAGCCGCATTTTCTGCTTCGAAAACGGAGGTGAGCCGGAAGTTTATTTGGGCAGCGCCGATTGGATGTCCCGCAACTTGCATGAGCGGGTCGAGGTTCTTTTTCCGCTCAAAGATCGACTGCTGCGCGAACGGGTGCTTCACGAAATTCTTGCGGCCTATCTCGCCGATAATTTAGAGGCAAGATTCTTACAGAAAGACGGCCGGTATTTGCGGGCCTGGCAATCGCCTACCGGGCGCAGCAAGCGGCCGCCGCATGGGCGCGCTGCCTTCAGTGTTCAGGAATTCCTGATTGCGCTGGCTGAGGGAAATGCATCCCCTGAGAATATTCCCACCTCCATCCAGCGCGGCTCGTCTGTGGTATCGTTGCAGTCCTGACTTCGCCTGCACCGAAGGGCGGAGATGATCATCCAATATCTTTCTGGCACCAACCTTAGCGTCAAGCAAACGGTTTAGCCGAGAAAGGCATAACTCCCTACGATGTTTGTCTATTTCCTACGTCACGCCAGCGCCGGCCAGCGCAGCCTCGGCAGCAGCGCAAAGAAAGATGAAAAGCGCGCCCTCGATAAGGATGGCATTCAGCAGTGTGGTTACATTGGCCGCGCTCTGGCCGCGCTTGGTGTGCAGGTCGATGTCATTATCACCAGCCCGCTCAAGCGCGCTACGCAAACCGCGGCTCTCGTCGGAAATGAAATGGGCCACGAGGGCAAACTGGTAATCGAAAATGCGCTGCGTCCCGAGGCAGGTTTTGCGGATTTTCAGAAGATGATCGAGAAATATGCCCGACAGGATTCGGTTCTGCTGGTCGGCCACAATCCCAACCTGCGTGATTTTCTCGGGCGCGTGATCAGCGACACGGGTTGTGAGGCTGTCATCGACTTGAAAAAAGGAGCGGTCGCCAAAGTTGAGATGCGGCGCAATGCCGGGTCGCTCAGTTGGTGCGTAACTCCGCGAATTTTGAGAACTCTCTACACTGCGGCAACCGAAAGTTCGCGCCCGAAGACCTCTCGGAAGTAAGCGCTGTCCTTTTCGATTGCCCAAACTTCCAAGTCAACGCTGGCATTGCCGCGCGCCGCCAGCTTCATGGAGACGCGCCCGTTACGCGCCGAAACCCCTACCCGGGCGACCGACTGACTGCGCCCCATGTTCACCGCGCGAGCCATGCGGAGCAACACCGAAGCTTTCCTTACCGACTCTTGCTCGTCGGGACTCAGGGCGTTCATCGGTCCATCTCCCGGAGTAGGCCTGGATTTCCCCAGATAGCGCGCAATCGATCCAATGATGCGCCTCTGCTGCGGGGTGTATCCCAGAATTTCTGAGTTCGCAATGATGTAGTAGGTGTGCCGATGATGGCCGTTACGGTTTACGTAATCGCCGACTTCATAGAGCATGGCCGCCGCCGACAACCACTCGCGATAATCCGGAGTAAGCTGATGCACCGACTTCAATGAAGAGAACAGTTGCAGCGCCGCATCCCGCACGTGGAGGGCATGATGCAGATCCACCCGGTAGTGCTCCACAGCGCGCTTGATCGATTCCCACCGTTCCGACTCGATCGCGCGTCCCGAGCGGGTGCTGCGATCGTGCTCGGCCGCCATCTGGGCAAGAATTCCGTCGCGCAAGCCGAGCGGCGAATAGCGGAACGCCGACAGATGACAGCGCTCCAAAAGTTCGGCGTATGCCATGGCGCCTGCGCAAATGATCTCCGCACGCCGCGGCCCTATGCCCGGCACCTTCTGTCGCTGCTCGAGCGTCATGCGCGTGATCTGCTTCACGATGCGGCGCATCATTTCACGCGTGACCGGCATCGCCGCTCGCCCCTTCTTCGCTCGCGCCAAGTGGCTTGCGATTCCTGCCAATGCGGCGGCCGTGCCCGAGGTCGCAATCACCATCCCCACCCGCGCTGCGCGAATCCGGTTCTGGATGCGGCCGACTTCGCGGGTCACAAAACTTTGCAACTGCTTTAACTCACGCTTGCGGGGTGGATCATGCTTCAGGAATTCACCCGTCAGCCGGACCGCGCCGAGTGGAAGACTGACTGTGTCGCGAATGTGCCCCGCACGGGAAAGCGTCAATTCGCAACTACCGCCGCCGAGGTCCACCAGCAAAATGCTCGCGGCACCGAGCCGCGCATGGGAGATGATTCCGAGGTGAATCAGGCGGGCCTCTTCGAGGCCGGAAATAACTTCAATCGTCCAGCCCGTCGTGGATCGTACCCACTCGAGAAATGCGCGCGAGTTGCGCGCATCACGGAGCGCCGCGGTCGCGACCACGCGAACCGCATCGGTCCCGCATTCCTGGATTGCACGATGGAAGCGACGCAGCACGCGCACCGTCTCGGACATCGCCTCGGGCGCGAGCAGCCCGCCGGAGAATACACCCTCGCCAAGCCGCGTGACCTCGCGGTCCTCGTGTATTTCCTTCAGATGTCCGGCGTGTAGACGGGCAATTTTCAGGCGGACGGAGTTCGATCCAATGTCGATGGCGGCAAAAGTCGGCATGCAGTGTCAAAGATGGACGAGATGAAGACTCATCAGTGATCTCACATTCAGGGCGAGCGATGCAACTCGGGCCACCATGATTTGCTGGAAGCGCATTGTCGTTACGGTGGGAGAGAAAATCGGCAAGGAGCACCTCACCTACGGGCAAGGCGCCGCCGCCGAGATCACGGCCATGTCACGATCGGAGCCGCCCACTGGTTCGGCCTACCGGTGAGTACCACGCACGTGCTGTCTTCGGGCGTGGCGGGGACAATGGCGGCGAATCACTCCGGCCTACAATGGAGCACGGTACGGAATCTCGCCATGGCTTGGGTCTTGACGCTTCCCGCGTCCATGGTTCTAGCTGGATTCTTGTTCTGGACATTCCGCAAATTGTTCTAGGCAAATTGAACCCGGAGCGCAGGCTCTCACCACGGGCTGTGGCGGGGCATCCTCGACCTCGGAGCAGATGCATAGCGGTTATCTATTTCGCAACCCGCCATCGCGAGACTATGCTTGTCTTCAATTCAACATGCCGAGTCCAACACTTTCCCACGCTGGCTACCTCCTCGCCGGAGGTAAGAGTTCCCGCATGGGCGAGAACAAAGCATTTATAGATTTTCGAGGGCAGACTCTGCTCGACCGCGCCTTGGCGACGCTCCGCGCGGCGTGCGGTAGCGTCACCATCGTCGGGGACCCCCAAACCTTCTTCAGCTACCACCCGGTAGTCCCTGACCTATTTCCCGGCTCCGGACCTCTGGCCGGGATTCACACTGCTCTCACGCACTCTTCCACCGAGTTGAACCTACTGCTTGCTGTCGACATGCCGTTCGTCAGACCCGAACTGCTTAGATTTCTTTTACAGAAGGCTGAGGATGGCGCGCACGCCTCTACCGCCTTCGTCACCATTCCACAAACCAGCCGAGGCCTTCAACCGTTGTGCGCGATTTATCGGCGCGCCTTCGCTCCGGTCGCCGAAAAGGCAATGAGATCGGGCAACTACAAAATCGATGCCACATTTGGCGACATTCCAATCCACGTCATCGCCGAGCAACAGTTGGCAGCCGCCGGCTTTTCCGAGAAAGATTTCTTCAACGTGAACACACCGGACGATCGACGCTCGGCCGATAGGCTGTCCCGTTCTCAATAGTGTCATCCTTGCGAAGCTAAGGGCCAAGGCATTTTCTTCGGATCCCCAGGCATTTTTCGGGGACTTCCCTTCTCTGCTTGAGCCCCAACCCGCTTTCATGCCATTCTGTTAGCGATGGCTGCGACCCCAATATTGCCGGGCGATCCTGTCGCCCCTTACATCGAATTCAAAGATGTTTCCAAGGCCTTCGGGTCACGCGAAGTCCTCAAGCACGTCAGCTTCGATGTCCTACCGGGAGAAATGGTTTGCATTCTTGGGCGCAGTGGTGTCGGCAAATCTGTCGCCCTTCACAACATCATGGGGTTCCTCAAGCCGGATTCGGGTCGCGTTATCGTCGCCTGCCAGGACATCACCGACTACACCGAGCCGCAACTCGAAGAGATCCACAAAAAAGTCACCATGGTCTTTCAAAATGGGGCCCTTTTCGACTCGCTCACGGTAGGCGAAAACGTGGCTTTCCCGCTGCGCGAGAAGCGCGAACTTTCCGAAGATCAGATTTACCAGGTGGTCGACGGGCTGCTTGAAATGGTAGGCGTAAAAGAAATGCGCGAGATGTTGCCCTCTGACCTATCGACCGGGATGAAGCGTTCGGTGGCTATCGCCCGCGCCTTGTCGTCGCAGCCGGAGTGCGTGCTCTACGATGAGCCGACCACCATGGTCGATCCGCTGATGGGCAATCTGCTGGGCGACCTGATCGCCCGCCTGAAGCTGCAGCTGCACCTGACCTCAGTGGTGGTCACGCATGACATGCGGCTGGCAAAAAAACTTGCCGACCGCCTCGTCTTCCTGCACGAGGCGCAAGCTATCTTCTTCGGGACCTATAAGGAAATGGAACGCTCCAATCACCCGATCATTCAGGAATTTCTGGAGCTGGATGAGTTAAAGCTGGAGGCGTAGCACCGGAATAAAAACAGGGCCAGCTCGCGCCAGCCCTCGTTGAATCGTAGAGGCTTCGATTCTCTTGATTAGTCCCGTCAGTACTGCCAATTCACATTGACGTATCCCTCGCCGCTGCTGGGGACGGTGTAGGTGTGATTGCTGCCATTTTCCCAGGTCACCGTACCATCGGCCGCGATCTTGAGAAACTTGAACTGGATATTTGTACCCGCCGGCATGGACGCGTTCAAAAACCAGTTGGGATAATTAGGATCGAGCATCGGTCCAATTGCAGTGTCCCAAGTCGTCCCCCAATTCCCTAACTCGATGGTGCTTCCGCTCAACAAAATGTAGTCGCCGGTACTGGTCGGCGTGGCATTGTTGACTGTAAAGGTAATCGGAATCAACTTCGCCGTGAGCACGGTGAACTGGATCGTATTCGCGGCGGTTCCGGAGGAGTTCTTGAGGGTGACGCTATAGACTCCATTGGTCACACTGGGCACCGTGAAAGTTACCGAGGTGCTCGACCAGCTATTAATCGTGGCGGCCGTGGAGCCCACCAGCACCGATCCGGTGCTCGAACCGAAGTCTTTACCTGCGATCGTCACTTTGACGCCAGACTGGCCAAGCGTTGGTCCGATGGAACCAACTTCGGGCGCGGTCGCCGTGCTAGTGTATTGCCACACTGAAACCGAGTGCGCCGGCATTGTGAAACCGGTTACGGGATTATTTCCCCCGCTCCCGGTCGTTACAGTGATTCCCGGTCCGCTCATCAGGCCTCCAAGATAATCCGTGTAATTCCCTGACGGCAGCCCCGTGTTGAGACCAGTCACGGAGTAACCAGTCGTGTCATTTTTGTTGATGGCTACCAGCACGACGTCGTTAAAAAACTTGCGTTCGTAGATATACACATCGTCGTTGATCCAGCGTTGCGTATAGGAGCCATAAGCCAATGCATCGTTAGTTCCAGCGCGCAGGCCGGCCAGCTTATTGATGACCTTGAAGAGCGTTGTGGAAGTGCTCCATCCGCTCATCTCGTTGCGGTTATACGGGTCGCTGCCGCCGCCGGTGTCATTGTGGATGTATTGCTCGTCGCCGTAGTAGACAACGGGAATCCCGCGGGTCGTCAGCACATAGGACTGCGCTTCGATTAGACGGTTGTTGTTATTGTTCACGCTCAGCAAGCGCGGAACATCGTGGCTGTCTACAAACGTCACAAGGTCGTTCTGCCAGGTGAAATTCGAGTCTTCGGTATTGACCACGTTGTCGAGTTCCGAAAAATTGTTGTTGCTGGCGAAGACGTCGCGTACCGCCTGATTGACGTTAAAATCCAGCACCGAAATGCCGCTTTTGTTCGCGAACTTGTAGGAGTCGTGATACAGCGCATCACCCCACCCCTGAGCCCATTCGCCGAAAAAGAAGCTGCCGCCGTAGGTGAACGCCGCATTGGACATGCTGTACTCCCAGCCCCAGGTGACGTGCTTGACTGCGTCGATGCGAAATGCGTCGACTCCGTGCTGTTGAAATTGCTGGACCGCCGCTTTGAGATAGGAATCGACGGTCGAATTCTCCTGGTTCAGATCGCACAGGTCTTCGAGCGTGTAGTACTGAAGCTGGTAGCGATCGTCGAAATCGGCAATGTCGGGATTGTGATGGAAGATGCCGCCGGAGTCGTTGTTACAGGCGGCCATGAAGGTGCCGTTGTTGTAGAGCGAACCGTATTCGCCGCCGTTGTCAGGGTTCGAGTGATTGGGCGCGAAGTCGACAACAATCTTGATGCCGTCCGTGTGCGCCGCGCTGACCAGTGCGTCAAAAGCGGTCCAGTCGTTGGCGGAGTCGCCAAAGTGCTCTTCAATGCGCATGAAATCGCGCGCGCCATACCCATGGTAGGAGGCGGTCGGATTGTTGTTGCTATCCGGGATGTTCAAATTGAGATTGTCGACCGGTGGAGAGATCCAGATGGCGGTCACTCCCAAGGACTGGAGATAGCTGAGTTTCTGCTTGATGCCCGCAAGGTCTCCTCTCCAATAGAGGTGCCAGTTGGTCATCGTCGAATCAAAGAGTCCTGAACTTTGCGGGGGGTTGTCGTTGGTCGTGTCGCCGTTATAAAAGCGATCGGTAACAATCTGGTAGATGACCTGTTTTTTGAAATCCTGTGCAAGAAGTGTGTGGGCTACAAAGGCCAAGACGACTATGAGAAACGGGATGGCGTGAGAGATGCGTTTGGATGCCGAGACCGACTGGTGCATACCATAACCTCCTTAAGGTTTTATCTGTATTTGCCCCGGCGCGGGGGAGAAGCGAACTGAAGTGGTGCGGAAGCACCTGAAGCAGCTTATGACACCTGAATGAGGAAGTGAAGTATCATTGGGTGTGACACGGTTACATAATGCAAGTTAGTGTTGGGCAGCGATATAGAACGACCAGTTACATCGTGTTACAAGAACAAAAGGCGCCGGGATGCGGCCCGGCGCCTGCGTATGAGGCGAGATAATCAGCGTATTTTGGATCAACCGATCTCCCGTGGCTGCCAGCGCGGGACCGGTTTCAATTCGCTTCCACGCAGAGCGTCACCCCAGCGGGATTGGCCGCCTTGGGAGGAGCGTTGGCGACTAAAAGATGTAAATCGTATCGAACTGCAAGCGCGTGAGCCAGGGTTCAGTTGTTCCCAACGGCCTACCAACCAGTGCCGTAAAGCCTAACTGAACGCTCCGATCAAACTGATAGAAAGCGTCGAAGCGATGCTGTGTAACGTTCGTTCCCTGGCGAATGTCGCTGTAGTTGAAATTACCCAGCACGGCTTCGCGCTCGATGTACATTCGCGTGTACCCGAACTGCACGTCCCGCTTCTCTTGCAGACGACCTACTCTGGCCTCCGCCCAATAGCCTCGCCTCTGGTTGGAGATGCACGCGGCATTCACCGTCTGCTTGTAGGTTGTGGTCGCGCTATTGGCAGGCGCGGCAGCGATGTTCCCGAGGTTGCCGCAGGCTTCAGTGTTCTGAACGTAGTCACCGATGAATGAAACCGGGAAGCGCGCCCTACCGGTGTCGATGTCGAGACGGGCGAGATTGTCAAACAATCCGAACTTCGAGGCAAACTGCGCGTTGCTGACGGAACTGACCCCCGTTGGATAGGCGGTTCCGTCGATCGTGATTACCGTGGTCGCCGTCGTTGTGTAAATGGAGTCCTGAACGGTGTTGCCCGTTCCCAGCGGGAGCAGGCCGACATAAGGCGTCTGCGGATTCTTACTGCTTGCGCGCGCCAGGGCCAACGCGATCGAATCCGCGCCCCGGAAGTCATAGTAGCCCGAATAGAGTCCGAGATTTACCCGAGGCGACCCAAGTTGCCACGATGTCTGTAGCTGACCGCCGTAGGTTATTTGCTGGGTCACTCGCTTGTCCGTGGCCGAGGTTCCCGCAACTTCCGCAAAGGGCAATTGAAAACCGACGAAGGCGAGCTTTTTCAGCACGGGCGTGTTCAGCTTGAACCCAAGGGTCTCAGCCGCACCCTCCGGATTTAAATCCTTGTCCCAGGTCAGCTCCGTGTTGTACCAGGGGTAGCGGAACTTGCCCCCCACCAGGGTAAGCGGCTTGAAATTCCGTGGCGTGAACTGCACAAATGCCTGATCCAATGTGACGGCCTTGCGCGTGTAGAAGCCGGTAAGGGTCGCATTGGTGGACGTGGGGTCGTTGACGTCACCGCTGGCCAGCGTGATCCCAGTGCGGAATTGCGAGCCAAGGTCAGCCACGGCGTTAAAGCGAACCCGGACGCGGCCACGCGCCCGATCAAGCGATTGATCGGTCGGTCCACCAAAGAACGGCTCCGCGCGAAGGCGAACGTCCCCGCTGAACGAGATCGGCCCAATACCTTTGATTTCCCGCTCCAGGTTGCGGATACGCTCGTCCGTGCTACCCGCTTGTACATCCTGGTATTGAGGGGCTCCCGGCTGCGAAGCCTGGGAAGATGAGTTCGTCTCTTCGGTAAGGGCCGCGGGGAGCAGAGTTGCGGAAACACCGGTTGCCGGACGAGGCGCGTTACCCTGGCGTTCTGCCTCAAGGGCCTCGATGCGCTTCTGCTGCTCGCGTACCATTTGCCGCAGTTCCTCGACCTCGCTGTGGAGATCCGAACCGGACGGGGAGGAAGCGGCGTCCGCGGGATTGGAAGTCCCACCTGAAACCGGTGTCCGATCAGCGTTTTGCGCCCAAGCGGGGGTGAGCAATGCCACCGCTGCCAAGGCTATGAAATACAAGTGTGTGGGTCGTTTCATACGAATGCAGTCCTCTCCTTGTTCGTTTTCGTTTTCCACCGGCATTGAAAGGGGGCGAACCGGGGGTCTGGAAACCCCGTTGTCTCCAGCATCTCTATCATAGTACTAGACTACATGGGACATATAGCAATTAATCTGCCAGCGCTCAATACCTTTAGGCTAGAGGAAAGTATTTGGTTTTAAGGAGTTGAAGAGAGCCCCGATCCCGCGCCCGCGCCCGCTGTGAAACTACTTTCTCTTTCCACCCTAAATTTCGCCGGGCAGAGTGCGCCTTCGGTCTCGGGAATTCATCAAACCAAGAATCAAAATAAAAGCCGCGAGCGCCCGATCCGGGCTCGCGGCCTGCAGCTGTGGTTGGCCAGCTTGCTCTAGTGGACCTGCTCGATGGTCGCTTTGACCTTCCCCACCACGTTTTCGGGCAGTGGCGCATAGCTGAGCGCGGTGGTCATTTTTTGACCGTCCGTGACCATCCAGTTCAGAAATTCCTTCAAGATCTTTCCTTTGGTTGCATCCTTCGATTGAGCCGGAATCAGCAGCCAGGTAAAGCTCGATATCGGATAAGCCGTTTTACCCGGCGCATTGGTGATGGAGACCCTAAAATCGGCCGGCATGTTCTTCACCGAGGCAGCCGATTCCGTCACTCCATCGAGCGACGCCTTAATAAAATTTCCCGCGGCGTTCTGGACATCGCCATAGCTGATCTTATTCTCCAGCGCATAAATCAGCTCGATGTAGCCGATCGCACCCGGCAACTGGCGAACCTGTCCGGCTACGCCTTCGTTGCCTTTGCCTCCGAGGCCTACCGGCCATTTGACGGAGACTCCCTTGCCCACGGTCGATTCCCAATCCTTGCTGACCTTCGACAAAAAGTCCGTGAAGATGTAGGTTGTGCCACTGCCATCGGAACGGTGGACAACGATGATGCTCTGGTTGGGAAACTTCACGCCCGGATTGGCTTTCGCAATCGCGGGATCGTCCCAATTCTGAATCTTGCCGAGAAATATTTCAGCCAGTGCTTCGGGGGTGAACTTGATGTCTCCGGTGACGCCAGGAACGTTGTAGGCGGGAACGACCGCGCCCAAGACGGTGGGAATGTGAAAGATTTTGAATTTGGCTTCCTTGAGCTGCTCGTCGGTCATGGGGCCGTCACTGGCGCCGAAGTCGACCGTGCCGCTGAGAACCTGTCGAATGCCGCCGCCGCTGCCGATGGATTGATAATTGATCTGTATGTCGGGATGGATTTTGTTGAATTCGCTGAACCACTTCTGGTAGATCGGGTTGGGAAAAGTTGCGCCCGCTCCGTTCAACGTGATGGTCTCTCCGAACAGCGGCAAGGAGAGCGCAACAACCGCCAACAGCAGCGCGATGCGTCGAATCACTGGTAAGCCTCCTCATTATCATTTAGTTTCTACAACTTCGGTTCTAGCGGCGAAGTGTTAAAGAACTGTTACAGATCAATGAATTTCTGATGAACGGGAGGTGAGGGGTGCGAGGAGTTGCGAGGCGCGGAGCTCAAAATGCTAGTTGCATGAGACTCCGCTCGTTACCCGCGCCCTAGGGATGCTCAGCGGCTTGCGACATTATCGAGCCGAGCCAGTTCTTTGGCGAAGAGAGGATTTTCCGGGAATTCCTTCTGTAATCCAAGAAGTGTTTCCTTAGCCCGCGCATTGTCCTTATCGCGGACGTAGGCAATCGCGAGCAGAATACGCGCAAAGGGCGCAAGCAGATGGCCGTGCTCGGCGGTGGTTTGGAGTTCGGCGATGCCACCTTGTTTGTCGCCCTGCACGCCACCGAAACGGAGAATCCAGCGGACGGGCGCAGACATGGAGCCGATGATGTAGCGGCTCACGCCGCTCGCAAGGTGAGCGTCGTAGCAGGTGGGATCGGCCGCGAGAAGCTGGTTCGCCCAGTTCGTCGCATCCTTTGTGTAGTGCAGCGATGCGAGGTTGTGCTTTTCAATCAGGGCCGAATAGTCCGACCGCAGGCCAGCCGACATCGTCATCGCGAGAAGCGCATCGATGTCGTGCGGATCGTGAGTCAAGCGGGCCTTCGCCAGGCTCTCCGCGCGGTCGAGATGCTGCTCGAAAAGCGTTTGCTGCGCTGGATCGGCGTCGTACTTCTTGCGCTTGGCAAAGATGGAGTCGTCGGCGTAGAACTGCGCTTCGAGCACGCCCAGGCGGTTGAACTCGGAAAACAGAACACCGGCCGCTTCGCTCACCGGCCCCATGGGATTTTCGGGGTTCACTTTTTCCCAGGCTTCGAAATGTTTCTGCGCGCCGGCGAAATCGAGATCATAGAGGCGGAAATAGCCATCGTGCAGGCCAAAAGATGGGAGGTCGGCGCTAGCGGACGTCGCGATCAGCAGAATCGCGCAGAAACATATCCGGGTCGCCGCAAAGACGCGCCGGAGCGCATGCGGCCTGACCCCTGAAATGCGATCCCGACTCAACCGATCACCAGACACGTCTGAAGCATATCCGAAATTAGATGCTTCCTAAAGCACGATGGTACAAGCCTAGGCACGAATCCTCATCTTCTGGCAAACTGCTAGTCTCTGAGGAAATCAAGAGGACCTTAATCCGTGAGTGATGATATTCACTATGCGCCGGGCTGGCCCGGCATCAAGCCGCGCTGGACTTCAAGCGCGAAAACCGGCATCGGTACCGCGCTCAATTTGCACAGCCGCGTCTGGTTCACACTGAGCCATGGCATTCTCAATGAAATTTACTTTCCGCGCGTCGATCAGGCCTGTACGCGCGACTTCGGCCTTCTGGTGACGGACGGCCACGGCTGGTTCTCGGAGGAAAAACGTCATTGTACCTTTGAAAACCTGCCCATCGAGCCGGGCGTGCCCCTGTATGAACTGAAAAATAACTCGATCGACGGCCGGTATCGGATCAAGAAAGAAGTGCTGACCGATCCACGGCGCAACGTGGTGCTCCAGAAAATTCGCTTTACGCCTCTTCAAGGCGCGCTGCGCGACTACAAGCTCTTTGCACTGCTGTCTCCCCACCTGAGTAATTTCGGATACGGCAACACCGGTTGGATTGGCGGCTACAAGGGCACGCCGATGCTGTTTGCCGAGCGCGGCTTCTGCGCGCTCGCTCTCGCTTCATCGGCGCCGTGGGTCAAGCGATCCGTTGGATTTGTGGGCACATCCGATGGCTGGCAGGATTTATCCGAGCACTTCGAGATGGCGTGGGAGTATGAGCGTGCGGAAAACGGAAACATCGCGCTGACCGGCGAGATCGATCTGGCGGCTTGTAACGGCGAGTTTATTCTCGCGCTCGGCTTTGGAGAGATTTGGTCCGAGGCCGGACAGCATGCGGTCTCCTCTCTGCTCAATGGTTATGAGAAAACGCGCGAGGAGTACGTTTTTCACTGGAGGCACTGGCAGAAAACTCTCAAGAACCTGGACGCCCAGCCGCGCGACAAGGATTTGTACCGAGCAAGCGTTGCGGTTCTGCGCTCCCACGAGTCGAAAGATTTTCTAGGCGGCCTCATTGCCAGCCTTTCCATTCCGTGGGGGTTCGACAAGGGCGACGAGGATCTCGGCGGGTATCACCTGGTCTGGCCGCGCGATCTGGTCGAGAACGCCGGCGGACTTCTGGCTGCGGGCGCGCATGACGACGCCCTGCGCGTCCTGCACTATCTCGAAGCCACTCAGGAAGCTGACGGGCATTGGGCGCAGAACATGTGGCTGGACGGGCGTCCCTATTGGGATGGCTTGCAGATGGATGAGACAGCCTTTCCGATTCTGCTGCTGGATCTGCTGCGCCGCGAGTCGCCGCGCTGTTTCGAAAGCTACCGGCGTTGGTGGCCGATGGTGCGCAAGGCGGCTTCTTTCATTCTGATTAATGGTCCGGTGACGCAGCAGGATCGCTGGGAGGAAGATGGCGGCTATTCGCCGTTCACGATGGCGGCTGAGATCACCGCCCTCCTGATCGCGGCAGAATTTGCGGAGGAAATGAATCTCCCGCGGCCCGCGGAATTTCTGCGGGCCATGGCCGACACGTGGAACTTCAACATGGAGCGGCGGACCTATGCCGTGAATACCGATCTGGCGCGGCAGGAGGGAGTGGAAGGTTACTATGTGCGCATCACGCCGCCGCCGACCGCTGATGGTGCGTCGCCGCTGCAAGGATTTGTTCCGATCAAGAATCGCGGCTTCGGCACAAGCACAGCGGCGGTAGAGATTGTCAGCCCGGATGCGCTGGCCCTGGTGCGCTTTGGATTGCGTGCGCCGGACGATCCGCGAATTCTCAACACCATCAAAGTTATCGACGCGCTCCTACGCGTGAAACTGCCATCCGGGCCGAACTGGTATCGCTACAACGGAGATGGCTACGGGGAGCATGAGGATGGATCTCCGTTTGACGGCAGTGGCACTGGGCGTCCCTGGCCGTTGCTGGCGGGCGAACGCGCGCACTACGAACTTGCGGCCGGACACGTGTTATTGGCTGAAGCCTTGCTTACGGTGATGGAAAACTCTACCGGTGATACGCGGCTGATTCCCGAACAGATATGGGATGCGAAGGATATTCCGGAACGTGAACTCTTTGTGGGAAAAGGCTCGGGTTCGGCATGCCCGCTGGTTTGGGCGCACTCCGAGTACATCAAGCTGCGCCGCTCCCTGCTCGATGGAAAGATCTTCGATCAGCCGCCGCAGACGGTGGAGAGGTACCTGGTGCAGCAGAAATCCGCGGAATATTTTAACTGGCGGTTTAACAACAAACCGCGCACGATGCCCTGCGGAAAGAAGCTGCGCATTCTGATGACGGAGCCGGCGATGGTGCACTGGAGCTTCGACGACTGGCACACCAGCCGCGACAGCGACTCGGAAGAGAGTGGATGGAATTTTCAGCATCTCGACCTCCCCACGGAGACGCTAGTCAGCGGGCGCCGGCTCGTCTTCACGTTTTTCTGGAGAAATAGCAGACAGTGGGAAGGTCGCGACTTTGAGGTTACGGTGGAGTGAGAAGTGAATCTCGACCGTGGCGCCGCCATCCCGGCGGCTGTCCGGCGGAGGGTTTTATTCCTAGGCTTGCATCTCGCTTCGTTTCGACAGGTCGCGGTACAGCGCGGCTCCACAGGCGGCAGCAATCGCTAGTAGCAGCGCACCTCTTGCTCGCGGTCCAATGATCAGCCAACCGCCACCAAAGAGGGCCGCATACACCATCGCGCAACCGAGTAGCCAGCAGATCACGTTGCGCCCCAGATCGCGCGTCGGCGCGACATCGGGAGCAAGGCGAGCAATCGGAAGCCAGCCGCTGACGTGCGGGCGAACGTGACGATAGAAATCTACCAGCACGCGCTCGGGCTCCGGCGAAGTCAAGAAGGTAACGACGATCCAGACGAGCGTAGTGAGCGCGGTGGTTGCGATCGCGGTCTTGGCAAACACGACCGGCTGATTGCCCGAGAACGGTAACCACCAGCGCAGCGCGAGGGTCGAGGCTAGCGCAGTCGCCATCGCTGAGATCTCGCTCCAGGCGTTGATGCGCCACCAGTACCACCGCAACAGATAAACGCCGCCTGTTCCCGCTCCAACTTCGAGTACGAATTCCCATCCGGAACGAATCGAGGCGAGCTGCGCCGACACATAGGCCGAGACGATCACCAAAATGACGGTGGAGAGCCGTGACGCCATCACGTAATGCGCCTCGCTGCCGTCTTTTTTCAGGAAGCGCCGGTAGAAGTCCGCGACCAGATACGACGCGCCCCAATTCAATTGCGTCGCGAAGGTGGACATGAACGCGGCCATGAACCCGGCAACGACAATTCCGCGCAGCGCAGGAGGCACATGCTGCGTGACCACCATCATGTAGCCGGCTTCAGGATGCTCGAGGTTCGGATAGAGCACGATTACCGAGAGAGCGGTCAGAATCCACGGCCACGGCCGCACGGCGTAATGCGCGATGTTGAACCAGAGCACGGAGAGCACGCCGTTGCGTTCGTCTTTCGCGCTGAAAATGCGTTGCGCGATGTAGCCGCCTCCACCGGGCTCGGCGCCGGGATACCAGAAGGCCCACCACTGCAAGCCGAGGTTGACGAGGAAGGTCAGCGCGGGAAGCGTCCAAAGCGCCTCGGAACTTAGAGGGCGCGAGAAGTCGGGGAAGAACGAGGTTGCGTCGCCCGCGCCGTGGCCTGCCGCTGCGCGCACGGTCGCGAGGCGGCTCAGCAAGCTGCTCATGCCCCCACAGGCCTCCACGCCGTAGTAAGCGACCGCGATCACGATGCCCATTTTTAGGACGAACTGAAACAGGTCCGTCCACAAGACCCCCCACAAGCCGCCGAGCGCGACATAAAGTCCGGTGAACGGAATCAGGAAGAACACGCAGACCATCAGCGCGCCGTGATCGGTCAGGCCGAGCGTTGTCGCTACGATCATCGTCATGGCCTTCGTCACCCATCCGAGAATGAGGCAGTTCATCAGCAGTCCGAGATAGACAGCGCGGAAGCCACGGAGGAACGCGGCGGGCTTCCCTGAATAGCGCATCTCTGCGAACTGGACGTCGGTGAGCAGACCGGAACGCCTCCAGAGACGCGCGAAGAGGAAGACCGTCATCATCCCCGACAGCAGAAACGACCACCAGAGCCAGTTGCCGGCGATTCCCTGTGAGTAGACGAGGCCGGTGACGACGAGCGGAGTGTCGGCGGCGAAGGTAGTAGCGACCATCGACGTGCCGGCGAGCCACCAACTGACGCGGCGTCCCGAGACGAAGTAGTCGTCGACGCTCTTGCCGGAGCGCCGGCGGAAGTACAGGCCGAGGCCGAGAGTGATCAGCAGGTAGCCGACGATGGCCGACCAGTCGAGAATGGTGAAGTTCATGGGTTGCGGCAAGCATACTTCAGAGGCTGAGCCAGGAGAAGTTGCGGCTTCGATTCCCGGCTGAAGCGTGACGCCTTGATCTCTTTTGTTAGACTTCTCCTTTCGTTCCGAGGAGTCCATGCGCATTTGTTGGCTGTTTGCTATCGTCGTTCTGATGACCACTTTCGTTCAAGCTGAGACCTTGCCTACTCCGCAGGCGATTACCGACCCGAAGCAAATCACCTCCAAGCCGGACGCGCGCGTCGAGAAGAGTCTGACCATCGAGAAGCTCTACATGACGCGTCAGGTCGGCGGAGCCACGTGGGCTCCGGATGGGAAGACGGTCGCATTCGTCAGCAACCTGAGCGGACGCAACAATATTTGGACAGTTGCTGCCGATGGCGGATGGCCGATGCAACTTACCGTGAGCGATCAGCGGCAGACTGCGCCCACTTGGTCGCCCGATGGCAAGTGGATCGCTTATATGTCCGATTACGACGGCGATGAGCAATGGGATATTTTTCTCGTCTCGCCGAAAACTGGAAAGGTCGTCAATGTCACGAATACGCGTGAGATTGCCGAGGAGAGTCCCACGTGGTCGCCTGATGGACGATATCTCGCATATATGGTCAAGCCGAGGACTTCGTCGGTGTTTGAGATCGATTTATATGACACGGTGTTGCGTGACTTGAAGCACATTACCAGCGGGACGGCGAAAGATCGCATGAACGTTGCGCCGATCTGGTCGGCGGACGGGAAGTTTATTTTTTACACGCAGGAGCAGTCGAAGGGCACGGACTCGAACATCTTTGTGGCCGATGTCGCGAACGGGGAGAGCACCTTGCTCACGCCGCATCAAGGAGAAAACACCTACAGCGCTAATGACGCGTCGCCGGATGGGAAATATCTGCTAATCACTTCGAATGCGGGCAATGGATATGACAATGCCGGATTGCTCGACATTGCGACCAAGAAACTTCACTGGCTCACGCAGGACAAGTGGGAAATTGCGGGTGACAGCTTCGCTCCCGATGGCAAGTCTCTGCTCTATGCCGCGAACGTTGACGGCAATAACGAAATTTATTCTTACGAAATTGCCTCGGGCGAAGCTCGCGCGCTTCCCTTCCCCAAGGGTTTGAATTGGCCTTCGGGCCGGCGGTCGCCGTTTACTCGTGACGGATCGCGCCTGCTCTATATGCACACGGGAGCGGCTGCGCCTGGCGATTTGTGGGTGTACGCTTTTTCCGGTAAATCGGGCGAGGGACAGTCGCATCAGCTTACGCATTCGCTGGTAGGTGGCGTACGTGCCGAGGATATGGTCGAGCCGTCGCTGGTACATTATCCGAGCAAGGATGGCAAGTGGACGATCTCGGCGCTGGTTTATGTTCCATACAATTTGCCGCGCAATGGCGAGCATCCGGCCATCGTCTATGTGCATGGCGGTCCTGCCGCGCAGACGGTGAACACTTTCAACCGTTTTGTGCAGTACATGGTGAATCAGGGCTACCTTGTGATTGCGCCTAACTATCGCGGATCGACCGGGTACGGAAAAGAATTTCAGCAGGCTAATCTCTTCGATATGGGCGGCGGCGATTTGCAGGATGTGCTGGCGGCGGCTGACTGGATCAAAAAGACTGGTTATGTCGATCCGAAAAAAATCATTCTGATGGGCGGCAGTTACGGCGGCTACCTGACCATGATGGGAGTTACCAAGGCTCCAGAGGTTTGGGCAGCGGGTGTTCCGATTGTGCCCTTCGTGAACTGGTTTACGGAGATTCGGAATGAGGATCCGATTTTGCAGCAGTCTGATCTGGCTACCATGGGCGACTTGGTCGCTAATAAGGCGCGCTATGAAGAACGCTCCCCTATTAACTTCGTCGATCGGATTAAGGCGCCGCTCTATTTGCTGGCGGGCGGGAACGATCCGCGGTGCCCTAAGTCCGAGGCGCAGCAGGTGGTCGATGCGGTCAAGAAGCGGGGCGGGATTGCGGAGTATAAGGTCTATGATAATGAGGGGCATGGGTTTGCGCGCGTGGAGAATCAGATTGACGCTTATAAGCGGGTGGCGGATTTTTTGATCGCGCGCGTTCCGCCGGCGGATTGCGGGTGCTCGGTTAACGAGTGAAGGCTGCTGTCATGGCCCTTCCTATGTACGTACATTCTTGTAACGATAAAGCGCTGCCTGGCGGGCGAAGATAATGCGAATAAAATAAAGTTGGTTCTCGGGGCGTCGTGAAAGTGGGCACATGGTGGATTTTGGTTCGGCGGGACGTTTACCAACTGGTTATAGATTCTCTCTTTCAATCATGATTTGGGCTTTGCTTGACCTATGACAATACAGGTAGTTAGCGGTAATTGGTGGTGTGTGGTCTTAGAATGAAGGACTTAGAGCGAAGTATCCGGGAGTAAAGGACTTACTTGTTTTGGTTCGCTTTTCTCTCCGTGTTTTAGGGGGGTTCCGCGGCTGGATTTTGTCAAGTTGACAAGGTGTGCAGGTCAGCCGAGATTTGGAACGCAGAGCGAGGTGGAATAGGATCTCGTGGGCAAGACTGCCGCCTTGGTCCAAGGGTTTGTAGAAGACCTCGAGGCGTTGACTTCGCGTCCGCTCGCTCCGCGAAAGGGAGGGCGGCCCAGGAAACCCGTGGTGGATTGCGGGCAAACTGGGCTGACTTCGGCTGCTTAGTTCTTTAAAAAACTGGTGAACGTCCCGTCTGTCCCCATGTTTCGTCGTCCCCATGTTTCGTCCCCATGTTTCCGTCCCCATGTTTCCCGTCTGTCCCCATGTTTCCTCACATCATGTTTTGTTTTGTTTTATACGGAGTATCTCTCGCGAGATATCCCCGATCCCCAAAACTCGTAACTTCGGTAATTAGCTCCTTTTAACCTTCCGTGCGACGCTAGCTGGAATATGGATGCCAATAAATGCAGTATCAGTCCCATCAGTCGGTAACCGGAACCATCCTTGTCGCGGATGATCAAGCCGCCAACCGCGAGCTGTTAGACGAACTCCTCACAACGCAAGGATTCAGAGTAGTCACTGTGCCGGATGGTGCAGCTGCGGTTGAGGAACTCGCTCGAACGCAAGTCGACCTCGTGCTTCTGGATGTCATGATGCCCCGCCTGAGTGGGTTTGAGGTCTGCCAGAAGATCAAGAGCAACGCGGAAACCTATTTGATACCCGTCGTCTTGATTACGGCGCTATCGGACAAGCAGGACCGGATCGAAGGGATTAAGGCTGGAGCGGATGATTTCCTAACCCGCCCGGTGGATCGAGCCGAACTGCTCGCGCGAGTGGGATCGCTTCTAAAACTCAAGCACCGCACCGACGAACTGGAGCGAGCCGAATCCGTGCTGTTCACCCTGGCGCAGAGCATCGAGGGCAAAGATCCTTATACTCACGGCCATTGTGAACGCTTATCAGACCATTCGGCGCGTCTAGGCGAGCACCTCGGGCTCACCGGGGATGAAATTACTGCCCTTCGGCGTGCTGGCGTGGTGCACGACGTGGGAAAGATTGCCGTGCCCGATGCAATTCTGTTGAAACCCGGAAAACTAACCGAAGCGGAGTGGAAATTGATGCGAGAGCACCCCGTTGTGGGGGAGCGCATCTGTGCACCATTGAAGTCGTTTCGTTTGGTACTGCCGATCATCCGTCACCATCACGAGAAACGGGATGGCTCCGGATATCCGGATGGACTTAGAGGAGACGCCATCCCGATCACTGCGCGGATCCTGCAAATCGTCGATGTTTACGATGCCCTCACCACCGAAAGACCGTACAAGAAAGCCTTTTCTTCCGCCGACGCATTTCACACAATGAAGGAAGAGGTAGCCAAAGGGTGGTGGGATCCGCACATTTTCGAACAATTCGAGCAGCTGATGAAGAGCGGCACGGCCGAGTCTCTATCTCGTCGAGGCGCAGTGGCGGGGCAATAGGTAGCGATTAAACTGCTCATTACAAACTATGAGGGCTTTCGGCGGCATTGAGTAAGGTCGTGGAAAACAATGACTAGCATTGGTGAGGTAATTAACGGTTCTTACGATTATCGGCTCGTTGCTCTCTCCGTTTTTATCGCGGTACTCGCCTCCTATGCCGCACTTGATTTGGCTGCCAGGGTAACCGCCGCACACGGCAGAATCCGGTTCGCGTGGCTTTTTGGGGGCGCCGCGGCAATGGGGGCTGGCATTTGGTCAATGCACTACATTGGCATGCTGGCCTTCAGTCTGCCGATTCCGGTTCTCTATGATTGGCCCGAAGTACTGCTATCTCTGCTGGCTGCTGTTTTCACGTCCGCAGTCGCGCTGTTCGTCGTGAGTCGCAAGGGAATGGGATTGCCGGCGGCTATTGTGGGCAGCCTCATTATGGGTGCTGGGATCGCAACCATGCACTACACGGGAATGGCAGCCATGCGGCTGGCGGCGATGTGCTCTTACTCTGCCGCCTTGGTTACACTTTCGGTAGTGCTCGCCGTCATCATCTCTCTTGTTGCCCTTTGGCTGACGTTTCATTTCCGCAATGACGTAGAGGGGAGATGGCGGTCAAAAGTAGCCAGCGCCGTGTTAATGGGAGCGGCGATTCCGGTCATGCATTACACCGGCATGGCCGCCGCCAGTTTTACTTTTACCGGCGAGGCGCCCGACCTATCCCACGCCGTGAGCGTTTCGTCCCTAGGAATTACCGGAATAACGATAGCTACGTTTATGGTCCTTGGTCTTGCTGTGCTTACTTCGGTGGTGGACCGTCGATATTCGATTCTGGAATCTAGCGAAGAGCGGCTTCGCTTAATCATCAATACAGCTCTGGATGCTGTTGTCACCACGAATTCGGTGGGCTTGATCACAAACTGGAACTCGGAGGCCGAAAGAACCTTCGGCTGGTCTTTTCAGGAGGCGCTAGGCCAGCGGCTATCCGAGATCATCATGCCGCGCCCGTTTCGGGAGGAGTACGAGCGAGCCCTCCAACGTTTCCTGGACACGGGTGAGGGGAAGATGCTGCTGCAGCGGACAGAGACTACAGCGCTGTACCGCGACGGTCACGAGTTCCCTGTCGAGATGTTGACCTCACCGGTCAAGCTCGGCGGGCAATGGATATTCAGCAGCTTCATACGGGACATCACGGCGCGCAAGCAAGAAGAAGCAGCATCCCGAGAAAAAGACGAGCAGCTTCGTTTATTGGTGGGCGGCGTCAAGGATTACGCCATCTTTATGCTTGATCCACAGGGACGGGTTGCGAGCTGGAATCAAGGGGCAGAACGCATCAAGGGTTATAGCTCCCCCGAAATAGTAGGCCATCATTTCTCCTGCTTCTACGCACCAGAGGACCTGCAGAATGGAAAACCGGAGCGCGAACTCCAGACCGCCATCGCCGAGGGCCATTACGAAGAGGAAGGTTGGAGGATACGCAAGGACGGATCGCGATTTTGGGCCCATGTCGTTATTAGCGCCGTGCGAGACGAAACCGGCAAACTGCGTGGATTTTCCAAGGTAACCAAGGACGTTACCGAACGCATGCGGGCGGAGGAGTTGCTGCGGGAGAGCGAAAAGAGACTTACTCTCGCTTCCATCTCGGGCGAAGTAGGTGTTTGGGATTTGGACGTGAGTACCGACCAGGCATGGCGATCACTCCAGCACGACCGGATTTTTGGCTACCAATCCCTTCTTCCCGAGTGGGGCCGGGAGGTCTTCTTCAACCATATAGTTCCCGAGGACCGCGAGCTTGTGCAACAGCGATTCGAGGAGGCGTTTCGGACCGGTCACCTTGAGTTCGAATGCCGCATCGTTCGAGTGGACCAAGCCATGCGCTGGATTTCCGCCAAGGGGGAGGTCTCCCGCAACGAGCAGGGACAGCCCGTTCGGATGATGGGCGTGGTCACAGACGCGACTGAGCGCAAGCGGGCCGAAGCAGAAAAGGGCAAGTTCATGGACCGCCTGGCTGCTTCCAATCGAGAACTTGAGCTTCGCAATCGCGAGGTGGAGCGGGTCACAAAACTGAAGAGCAAATTCCTAGCGAGCATGAGCCATGAACTGCGAACCCCACTCAATGCGATCGTGGGTTTTTCAGACCTTCTGGGCGAGCAGACCGCAGGCCCGCTCAACGACAAGCAGAAACGCTTTGTGGGCCACATCAAGCAGGGTTCGGCTCACCTGTTGCAGTTGATCAACGACATTCTGGATTTGTCGAAGATCGAGGCCGGACAACTCGAACTGCGATGCGACAATTTCCAGATCGAAGATGCCTTGCCGGAGGTTCTTTCCACGATCCGGCCGCTGGCTATGGCAAAGACGATCCGGATCGAGCAAAAGGTGGAAACTGGTCTATACGTCTACGCCGATCGGCTGCGGTTCAAGCAGGTCTTGTACAACCTGCTGAGTAATGCCGTGAAGTTCACGTCAAAGTCGGGGCGAATCGACATCGATTGCCGCGCAGCTGGAAATTCGGTTTCTGTCTCGGTAACGGATACGGGCGTCGGCATCCGGGCCGAGAATCAGGCGGTTATCTTTGAGGAATTCCGGCAGGTCGAGGGGCCATCCGGCACCACCCAGGAAGGCACGGGTCTGGGGCTGGCGATTACCAGACGCCTGGTGGAGCAGCAAGGTGGCAGAATTTCGTTGGAAAGCGAGTTTGGCAGGGGCAGCCGATTCACTTTTACTCTGCCGATGGGAACCGGAGCATTCGGGACCGCGCCGGCGAACGAACCACCAAGCACGTCGATCGTGGCAAGCGAATCTGGCAAGCCACTGATCCTGGTCGTGGACGACGAAGTGGCCGCCCGCGAGCTGCTCGCCAGTTATCTGTGTTCTGAATATCGGATTGCCATGGCGGAGTCCGGAGAAGAAGCTATTAAACAGGCTCGGCATCTCCGGCCAGACGCAATCACTCTGGACGTGATGATGCCACGTGGCAATGGCTTCGAAACGCTCGCAGCTTTGAGACTTGCCCCCGAAACGGCAAACATCCCGATTATTATTCTTTCCGTCGTGGACCAAAAGCAGGTCGGTTTCGCCCTGGGTGCGGCCGACTATCTTATCAAGCCGATTCGCAAACCGGTGTTGCTTGAAACGATCCAGAAATATGTACGGCCTCAGTCCGACGAGGACGAGGCGATTCTGCTGGTGGACGACGACCCCAGAACGTTGGAGTTGTTGGAGGAAACACTTCGATCAGTGGGATACGAGACGCAGAGCGTGCGAAGCGGCGCCAGAGCTTTGGAGGTACTCTCTTCCAAACTCGTGAGCGCAGTTTTGCTGGATTTGCTGATGCCGGGCATGGACGGTTTTGAGGTCCTCCGCCATATTCGGCAAGAGCCCACATTGAGAGAACTGCCGATTTTTGTGATGACCGCCAAGAATTTGACGGCCGGTGAGATGGCGGTTCTCACCCGCGAAACCAAGGCGCTCTTTCACAAAAATGGCGCCTGGCAACAACAGCTTATTGTCGAGGTAGGAAGAGTTTTCCAGAGCCGCAGGATGGCGAAGTCCGCGGGGCAATCGTGACCAAGGTTCTCGTGGCTGAGGACAATCCCGTTAACCGCGAATTACTCCGCGAACTACTTGAGAACCGTGGGTATGACGTAGTGGAAGCGCCCAACGGTCAAGAAGCACTAAGGATGGTTGACGAAACTCAACCGGACATACTACTGCTGGACATCGGAATGCCCATTCTGGATGGGTATGCAGTTGCGCGCAGGATCCGGGACAATCCCGCACTAGCCCGGCTCCCGCTATTGGCCATTACGGCCTACGCAATGCGCGGCGACCGCGAAAAAATCCTGCATTCTGGTTTTGATGGGTACCTCTCGAAGCCGGTCAATCCGTGTGCCCTCGCCGACGAACTCGATCGCCTGTTGCGTAAGCGAGAGGATCGAAACGCGCCTCCGAATCAATCGCACGAAAAGCAGGCAAGTGGAAAGACGCGGGCTTGAGCGACTAGCGAATAGTAATCCGTTGCTAAATAGTGGGAAGCCCCGGGACCCGCAAAGCTGGAACCGATATTCGATACCCGAAACAATCTTCTGATTTTCGTCCCCATGTTTTCCCGTCCCCATGTTTCCCCCCCCATGTTTTCCCCGGGGACGGAAACATGAGGACAGTCCTCATGTTTTCCTGCTATCTCCGCCTGCCTTTTCTGCGTTTCCGCACGAAGCCACGGCCGAGTACTCTCCGAGTAAGAACAGACCCGTCTGCGTAGAAGCCACTCTGGTCGTCGGACGCCGTCCCGCAGGCGCTAAAGCGCGGAGGCATTTTTGGCCGGCCACTGGCACGAGTGGAACTCGTGCCCTTCCCGGTCGTGCTCACATCCAGAGTTTTACCGCAGCCTCTGTAACTCATGTCTTTTCCCGGTTGGGCAAGAATCCCGAGTTTCTCGGCGGCGGCTAAGGCCCACGATGTCTTGGCTAATGGCACGGCACGCCGTGCCCTGATACGAATCTCAGGCGCCTAACGCCGGATGGCGAGCTTGTGGGCTGCGCGGCGTTTTTCTTCGGCTTCGAAGCGGAGATAGAGCATGTAGAGGACGATCAGCAGATTCACGACGATGATCATCAGCCGAAACCAGGTGGGGCGCTTGATAAAGTCGTCGACTTCGAAGGGGACGTAAACGCCACCGGTGATGGCGGCCATCCATTCCGCCCAGGGCAGGGTGTACCACAGACCATAGGCCTCGATAAAACGAAGAATCACGTAGACGCTGGCGATGACGGCAATCTTCCAGAGGCGAACGTCGCTGATGCGGGCCACCAGATCGATGAAAACTCCGACATAGTGGTGATAGGGGCTGACGTGGAGGAATTCGAGCAGGCTCTCGGCCACTTCCCAGATACTTTTGTGGCGCATGGTGAGCAAGCCCACGCCTGCCAGCAAGACGATTACCCCCTTCGCCAGTTCGACGGTGGCCACTGTGCGGACGCCTTTGATGTGCTGGGGATCGCGGACGACCGGATGAGGCATCCTTGCCTTGATGAGTCGTTGGGGCTTCACTGCTGGTCGCGCACGGTGGCGCGCAACTCCTCGACGATCTCCTGAGCGGCCTGGTGGGCGGCATCGTTCTGGCTGACTTCGAATGAGATGGCGCCTACGCGGGCGTGGCCGCCGCCGCCGTAACGTTCGCACACTTTGGCTAAGTTGACGGTGGGCTCGCGCTTGGACCAGGGATTGGATCCGACCGAGACTTTTACGCGGAACGAACTCTTGCTGACGCCCACGCTGTAGATCGAATCGGGATGCAAGTAGTACGGGATGAACTTATTGTAGCCTTCGAGGTCGAGGTCGGTGATGTTGAAGAAGATGGTGCCGTCTTTTTCTTCGGCGCGCTGGCGGAGGATATCGATAGAGCGGCGGTGGCGATCGAGGAGCGGCGGCAAGACTGCGGCGACGAAGGGCTGTTCGAGAATTTCGGCGAGCGGATGGTAGGCGAGCACGGCAATCATCTTCTTCACAAAATCGCGGTCGGTGGAGGCTTCGATGGCCATGGTCAGCTTCATGGCCGGCGCCTGCATTTCGACGGCTGACTTCGCGTCTTCGTACATGGCGCCATCGACGATATCCGCCCACTGTACGAGTTCCGCTACTGGACGCGGATCGAAGCCGAAGCGCTGCTCCGCGATCATGGCTATGAAACCGCTACAGGATTTGAAAGCCGGGTCGTAGAACTTGCGGTTGCTTTGATCCTGCTCGAAGTGGGCGGCGTCGGCCGGCGAGAGAAAGGCGCTCTCGTGATGATCGAACCACCAGGTGATTTTGGGCGAGCTGGAATATTTGAAATCTACGATGGCGTTCTCATCGCCGTCGAACTGCCTTTCGTCGAAGAGGGAGCCGGCGCGATGGAGGAGGCCGGAGTAGACGAATTCGCCTTCGCCGCTTATGCGTTCGCGGAAAAAGCGGCTGAAGAGCGCCGCCGAGCATGCTCCGTCAAAACACTTGTCGTGATAAAAGACCCGGACTCGCAAAATGTCTTCCCCTGCCCGCTTCCTGGTGCGGGAACTGAAAAACAACTAGGGTTGCTGGTTTGGCGGCTTATGTCAAGACGGAACTTAAGTAGACATCGTCGGGACTCGCCGGAGTGCAAAACAAATTAACCACCAAGGGCACCAAGGTACATGAAGGAAATCGTCGTCAACAGCCTTCCGGGGGCTTGGTGCCCGCTGCGGTTCATGCCGCGCCATCACTTTTTTCGCCGCCGAATCTTTAGATCGAAACTGACCACGCCGTTCTGGTCGCGCAAGGCGATGATCGAAATGTTGCGGGTTATGTTGTATTCACCTTGAATGATCTGCTGATTGGAAACCGAGACATTCGTGCTGTAGGTGAGAGTGAGATTGCTGACCACCTGCTGCTCAACCGTGACCTGAGGTCCCTGGGCGCCGCGATAGACGCTGGTTTCACTGTTCAGGCCCTGGGGGTCGATCTTGACGCGGCTCACTCCGAAGAGCTTTTGGATGCGGCTGCTGACGCTGGTGTTGAGAGCTTCGTTGATCAAGAGATTGGAGGCGTCTCCGCCAAATCCGAAGGAGCCGTTGGGCTGCGCATAGGCGGCCTCTTCCTGAGTGCGGCCGAGGGCGAGGAGAGCGATGACATCCTGTTCCGGCAGTTGGGGCTCGGACTGCCAGGAGATTTTGAGGCCGTTGGGCGCGCTGGCATCGCCGCGAAAACGAACTGTGATGTCGTAGTCGCGAACGCGGGTGGTGGCCTGGAGATCGATGATGGGCTGCGTTTTGGCGGGATTGACAAAGGTCACGTCCCCACGTTCCAGCTGATATTTATTTCCGTTGAAGGAAATTTCACCTTCCAGAACTTCCGCGCGGCCGAGGATCACGGGACGGTCGGCGGTTCCGCGCAACCTTAGGTCGGCTTCGCCGGACAGCCGGGCGATGGCGGTCTGCATCTGGAGCTCAGGGGTCGTTGTAACGTGAACATCAAGCCGCAGCCGATTTGCGAGGCTGTCGGTTTGCGTAAAGGTAATTGTCTGGCTCGTCCTTTGCAGGTAGGCGCCGAAATCGAATCCGGGTGTGATGGCCAGTTTGGTCACAACCACGTCGCCGCTCAGGACTGCGGACTTCGACGTGCCGGTCAGGCGAAGGTTGGCGTTGGCGGTGGAACTGACGCCCGGCGGATAGCGTAGACGAACACCCTTGGCGGCCGCGCCAACGTCGAGATCAAACACTCCTCGCTCGTAGCTGGCGGAGCCGCTGAGAGTGACGATGCCGCCGCCGGTGGTGCCGCTCAGGTTTTGAATCTGAATGTGGTCGCGGTCGAAGACCAAGAGACCGTTCAGATCGCTCAGACCGCTGGGGAAATCGTTGTGGCTGATGAAGGTGTTCTTGACGTCAATACGGCCTTGCAGGACGGGCTGCTGCATGCTGCCGGATGCGGTGAGGTCAATATCCAGCGTACCGCGCGACAGAATTTTGGGATTCAGCGACTGGAGCAAGGTCATATTGACGGTGCCATCGAGGCCGAAATCCATTTCTTGCGCGCCCGCCAGCTGGGCGCGACCGTGGGCGGTAAAGTCGGTGCCGCTGCCGGCCAGGTGAAAACTTTCGATCTTCATGGTCTGGCCGGCGACTTCAAATCGAATCGGCCCTACATTTTGTACCCGCACACGGTCGACCTCGACGCTGAAGGCGGTGACTTCGGCGGAGGCTTTCAGGTCTCGCGGACTTCGCAGCGGGCCGAGCAACTGCATGGTGCCATCCATGGGAGAGCGGCTGGTAATTTTTCCAGGCAGGTAGATGCTGAGGAGCGAGACCACGTCCAGATCGTGGAAGTCGAGTTTCAGGTCGGCGGGAAAATCTTTTTGCAGGCCGACGGTTCCGGCAACGGTGAGACCGGATTTGCCGAAATCGGAATGGGCCTTGATGTCGAGCAGGTGCCCGGTCGTAGTCGCGTCAATGTAGAAATCGCCGGCTCTTTGCTGGTCGATGGCAAGGTCTTTGAGGCGAAAGTGCGCTTCAATGGAGGGCTGCTCGGGCGTGCCACTGACGCGCGCGGAAAAATCGGCGATGCCGTCCATGGTGAAGCGCGTCGACTGGAGCCGGGGGAAATGATCGAGGTTGATATTTCGCCCGGTTAGGGTCAGGTGGAACGCGTCGGTGGAGGTGCTGATGCCACCATTGCCTGCCAGCACAGCGTCGTAGGCTTTTGCCTCAACGTTGTTGAACTGGAGTTCCCCGTTGCCGAGATGGAGATTTCCGTTCAAGTAGGGAACCGCAACGCCGTAGGCTACACCATCGCGCGCCTCAAAGTGGCCGTCGCCGCGGGGACTGACACGCGACCCTGAAAGATTGACGGTGAGAGCGAGCTTGCCGGCGAGTGGGCGGTCGACTCCGGCAAGGTGGGTCAGTTCACCCACGTCAGCGTTGGCCACGTCGAAGTGCAGCGTGAAAGGCGAATTCTCTTCGAGTGCCCCGGCCGTGAGCGCGGCGCCGGCATCGAAATGCGCGATGGCGTGGCCGTGAATCACAGAACCATTGCGTACGGCAATATTGCTGTTCGAGTACTGAAGAATGGCCGAAAGCGCGTCCCAATGGATGAGTTGCGAAGACGTACGACGGGTGGCGGGCAAGACGGTATCAAAATCGTAGACTTCGAGATTGCCGTTGAACGAGATCGCAGAGAGGCGTCCGCTGGCGTTGCCGGAGAGAGTCGCGAAGCCGTGTACCGCGAAAGGGAGCTGAGACGACCCATAAGCCGCTTCCAGTAACGGCCACCACTCCTTCACATTGTGGGTTGCGACCGCGACGTGGAGAGCAGAGCTGGCTGCGAGACTGCCCGATGCCTGAATGTCGGACGCGGGCGTTGTGAGATGCAGCGTGCTCAGATCCAGTTCATCGCGGGAGGCGTGATAGAGGCCGTCGATGCGTCCGCTCAGTGGAATGGCGCCGGGCTCGGGACGCGCTGGAGCAGAAACGTCGAGGTTGACGCGCGATTCGGCATCGCGGATCGAGCCGACCCAAGCGACTTCCAGCGCGCCACTGGCGTTGCCAACAAAGCTGAGACGATCGAGCGGAAGTTTCGGCGTGCTCAATACCCCGAAGAATGGGGTCAACGGGAAGCCCGCCAATTGCAAGCGAATCGAGCCGCGCTGGAGATTTGGAGTGGCGCCGTGCGCGTGTTCCCGGCGAGCGGCGACCTTTGACCATTCCAGCGAATTCCGCCAATTGGTGATATCCACATCGCCGGTGACGGTGCCGCCGAGCAGAGTTGCCTTCAGCGGCGAAATGCGCAGGCGCGAGGGATCGAGCGCGAACGCCGCTTGCAGCCGCCCATTGCGCAGCGAGAGTTTTTTGCCATCCGACCAGTCGAGGTCCTTTGCATCGAAATTTCCGCTCAGCGCGAACTCGCGCAAGTCCCAGGTGCCTTGGCCCGCGAATTGCGCCGTGCCTTGACGGAGTTGCCGATCGCGCAAGACGGCGGCTGCTTCGGCCATATCCACAATGCCGTGATAGTCCCCGGTGACGCGCGGATCGTGATAATCCTCGAGCCGGCCCGCAAATTGCAGATCGGAGTGGCCGGACTTGATCGTCAGATTGTTTATGTCCGCGTGATGCCGAGCGAGGACGAGCGTGGCATCCGCGCTCCAGACAAATTGAGCATATTTCGCCCACTGCGTAGTGACGTTTCCAACCGCGACATGGGCGTTGTAATGCTGTCGCAGCAATGAATAGTTCAGAAGCAACGAGACGTCGCTGGCCGCGAAATCAAATGGAACAATCTGATCCTGCCAAAGGAATTTGCCTTGATGAGCTTCGATGTGCCGGACGGAAAGGGAAATCAGACTCTCAATCGCGTTCTTATCGGAGGAATATTTCACGGTTGGGCCGGGGATGTTGGTCGTGCCATCGGGATAGTCGATGAGATGAACCACCGGATTCTGGAGTACGAGCGAATGCAGTCCGATTTCGGCTTCGAACAAGGAGATGATTTTGAGTTCGGCTTGCACGCGGTCGACCTGAATCAAGGGCGCCTGATCGGGCGCTTCGCGGCCGTGAATCGTGAGGTTGCGGGCGTCGATGCGCAGGCGAAGGGGAATGGTATGCAACTGGCCCAGTTCGACGCGCCCGCCGGTCGCCCGCTCCAGCTTGGCAATCACGCGCCGACGGACACGTTGCTGAAACGAATCGGTGGTAACCCACCAGGAAAGCAGCGCAAAGGCTACGATGCAGAACCCGAGAAATGACAGCAACAAATTTCGGAGGATGCGGCGGCGCACGGGAGGAGCGGGCTGCTCGCTCAACGGTTCTGTTCCCCGGATTTGGCGTTGGGCGTGAGGATGTGGCCTTCGGAGCGAAGACTCGCCAGCCACCCGGTCAGCATTTCGTTCAGTTTTTTCTCAGCCAGCAGCGTTTTAATTCGCCCGTAGACTTCGGTCAAAGGCTTGGCTTGCGCGCCCGCTTTTTTCAACTGCGGCAGTAGCTGATCGTGATAGTAAGACTCGACCGCCTTCTGGTCGATCTGGATGGAGGGGCGCAGACGGTCCTCGACGAGCTTCATCAGTTGGATCTGGTTGCTGAGCCGGGCCTCGAGTTCGCTCTGCGTCATGCCGTAACGTTGCAGAGCAGCGTGCCATCCGGCATCGGTCGAGGAGTTGGGCTGGAGCTTGCGGACTTCCGCGACTCGCGCCGCCACCTGGTCTGGGGGAGCGGGCTGCGAGGGACGCACCTGCTCGCGCAATAGTTCCTGATCGATCAGGCGATCCAGCGCGGCCTTGCGCTCCTCCTGGGTAAACGAAGCCGGATCCTTGCCGTCCTCGAATGCCTCGAACGAGACTTCTTCCTCCCAATCGCTTTGCAACACCACGTGGCCGTTGACGTTCGCGACTACGCGGTCAACGATGGGACCGGCGACGGCGCCAATCGGCAGTAAGAAGGCGAGCAGCGCCACTAGCGCACTGTGCCGCTTTCTTCTCTGCGCGGTTCTGCTCCGCGCACTCTGGGGTTCAAAGATTTTAACCGCAGAGGTCGCGGAGGAACTCCGCAGAGCGCACAGAGTTAGAATCGGCTTCCGGAATTCGGTTCGGCGAAGCACTTGCCGGAATATCTGCCAGCGTTTCATCAGAAGGACTGCCCTACGTTAAAGGAGAAATTGAAATGCGGAGCCCGCTGCACACCCCAGATGCCGGTTTCCTGCCCGTTGTTGATCGTGATGTTCGTGTAACTGGGAAAGGCCGGTGGATTCAAATTGTACCCGAAGTCGAAGGTCAATGGACCGATCGGTGTTTGATAACGAACCCCCAGCCCGATTGCATGGGAGACGTAGTTGTAATTGCATGGCGACACCGCGCCCTGCGGGAGTGGCACAAGGCACATGTGGCGGTCGGGCTGATGAAAGCGCGCCAGGCTGGGAAACATTTCCTGCGGCCGAGCAAATACATTTCCCATGTCGTGAAAAATCGCAAAGCCTACGTTGTCGTGGAGATAGGGCAAAGTCACACTCGGAAATCGAAGTTCGAGGTTGTTCAGAAAGAGCGCACTCCCGCCGAGCGGAAACCCGGTTAGCGGATCGCGTGGCCCCGCCTGGTTCAACCCGAAACCGCGATTGGAGTTGCCGCCGCCGCTGTAAAAACGCTCGGGCAGGGGGATAAGCGTTTCAACGTCGGTCGTCTTCTGCGTCGGATCGATCACGACCGTGCTACCAAACGGGTTTTCGATGCCGATGGTCGTGGATCGCGCAAGAACAAATCGTCGTCCCGTAATCAGGTTCCGGCCAAACGAATAATAAGTTGAATTCTTCATGAGGATCCGACTAAAGTCGGCCTCCGAACCGAAGTAGCCGGTGGCAACTCCTCCTTCGACGGAGGTATAGTTGCCGCGAGTTGTCTCCAGATCATTGTCACGCCGGTTGCGGACGTAAAGAAAGTTGGGCATGCCCACGCGGGTCGGCTTTGAGAGTAAGGGAATGAGGTCGCTGGTGACTTCGATATTCGTAGCCTCGACGCGCCGGTAGTTAAAGCCGTAAGAGATGGTCGTCAGATCGCGGTCATTTCTCCTGAAAAGCACCTGGTAGTTCTTGACGCTGGCCTCGAGGCGCTTCGAGGTAAAGGTCACGACGTCTATGGTGTTGTCATACAAGGCGGTAAAGGCGAGATGAAGATCCTCGCGGTTCAGCAATTTGGGAATGTCGTAGTTGAGTAGCGCTCTTTGCTGCAAGCGGCCAACGTTGCCCTTGAAGGTGAAGGTCTGGTCGCGTCCTCCGACGTTGATGCGGTTTATAGCAAACAGAGCACGCGGGCTTACACCCGTCTGGCCGAGAGGCTGGTTGGTTCCGACGGCCGGTTGCCCGGTTTGAAATTCGAGGCCGCCGCCGTAATCGAAGGTATAGCGCTTGGCTTCGCGCGCGGTCACAATTACATTCTTGTGGGACTCGGTGCCATCGGGATTCTGAATCGCAGTGTCGACTTCGCTGAACAGTCCCAGGTCGTACAAACGGCGCTGCGTTTCGAGCAGATCGCTCTGGCTCAGGGGCTCGCCGGGATGCACTTGAAGTTCACGGCGAGCGACCCCGGGCCGGGTGAAGTGGAGCCCATCCAGGAAGATCTGATTGGTGAAAAACTGCTCGCCTTCGTGAATCGTGAAGGTAACACCCACCCGCGGCAAGTTATCGGGGCCGGAAGGGGCCTTGACGTAAGCTACGTCGACCGTGGCAGTTGAAAAGCCATCGTTAAAGTATTTGCTGAGGATCAGATCGCGATCCGCCGCGAGCGTCGATTCGTCGAAGCCCTGCCCTTCGGCAGTGGAAATCTCCGGGAGCTGGTCTGTTGGAAGGGCGTAATTGCCCTCGATCCGCACCCACGCGACACGAGTCTGTGGGCCCTCCTTTATGTTGATGTCGATCGCCAGAAGCGACGGGTCGTGCTGGTAGTTGGAGATGAGCCTGGCATTGACTTCGGCGTGGCGAAATCCGCTGGCTCGGTATAGGCCCTGAATGTTGCTGACGTCCTGGTCGAGGAGTGCCTGACTGTAGCGCCCGTGGCTCAAAAAGTGTCCCGCAGCCTCGTCCTGCAACCGTTGGCGGATCAATTCCTCTGGGAAATAGTGGTTGCCCGAGATGCGGATGGCAGCGAGTTTGTGGCGATCTCCGGGATGGATGGTGTAAATGACGTTCAGGCTCTTGCCATCGGCCGCCGTTTGTTTGCTCACTGCGACCGTTGCCTCGAAGTAGCCGAGCGACTGGAGGTGATTTTGAATCGCGCGGGAACCTTCATTCAGCAGGTCTTCGTCAACCGCACCCTCCTCATAAATCGGCACCATCCGTCGCAGCGTCCGCTGGCTGAGTTTGTAGCCATCGGATTCGATTCTCACCACCGGACCACGGTCGATCTGAAATGTGTAGTCCACCGCATTGCGTTCAGGATGGTATTCCGATTTAGCCAGCGCAACCTGGGCAAGAAGGCGATCTTGTTTTTGATAGCGCCCCCGAATCCGCTGCAATGCGCGACTCATTCGGCTCGATATTACGGGGTCGCCGGTATGGAGCTTTGCTATCTCCATAATTTCGCTCTGCGAGTAGCCGGAATCGCCTTCGACGTTGACCTCTCCGACCACGGCGCGCGGGCCGAGCAGGACATTGAAGGTGATATTGACCTGGTGCTGCACTTCGTCGCGCTGCTCGGACTGGGTAATCTTTGACTGATGAAACCCGTTTTCTTCGAGGACGCGCTGAATGCCCGCCTCGGCGGTGTCAAGTTTTTCTTTGGTATAGAGTTCGCCCAATTGCAGGCGGGTGGCGCTGATCAGCTGATTCTGCGAGGGATTGGTGGTCACGCCTTCGACGTTGACGATGCCGATAAAGTAGTTGGCAACGGTAATAAACTGGACGCGGATGCCGGCCGTTTCCGTGCGATTTACTTCGGCCTGAATATCGGCGAAGCGGCCGGTGGCGAAAAGTGCCTTAATCGCGTCATGCAAATTGTCGCGAGTCAGCGGTTCGCCGATCTTGAGGGGCGTTGAAGCCAGAAGAGCGGCAGCCTCGTCGTGCGGGACGCCGGGCAAGTCGAGTTCGTCGATGGTCAGGCCGAGATACGGTGTGATCGCGCCGAACTGCGGGCTGGATTCCTCCGGTCGTTGCGTGGCCGGAGGCTGGGGCGAAGCCCATGTGGTTTCGAAGGACGCCGCCAATAACAGCAAGAACGAGACCAGCAGGGAAATCGTGAGCCGTACGGCGCTATTTCGTCGCAAAATCTCCCTTCCCGCCGCCCGCCCATCGAAAATGAAACCCATCGAGTTCGATGAACGGATCATCGCCATGCGTTGCTCGAAGAAGTTTGAGGACCGCAACCTATAATAAAGGGTTAAAGGCTTGCGAAAGGTAATCGCTTTGGGACTGACGACGTTTGGCGGGGCTTCAGGAGGGCGTCACTGAGATGCAGGAGAAAGCTGTAGACCGCTATTCTCGCCAGATCCTTTTCAAGGAGATCGGCGCCGAGGGGCAGAGCAAGCTCTCCCGAGCGCGTGTCGTCATTGTTGGATGTGGCGCGACCGGGTCGGTTCTTGCCTCACTCTTGGCGCGGGCGGGCGTGGGAACCCTTCGCATTGTGGACCGCGATTATGTCGAATCCAGCAATCTGCAACGGCAGTCACTTTTTGACGAGAACGATGCCCGCGAATCCGTGCCGAAGGCGATTGCGGCCGCAGCGCAGATTGCGCGCTTTAATTCGGAGATCACGGTCGAGCCGCAGGTGGCCGATCTGGTTCCGCAAAATGTCGCCTCGCTCCTCGGCGAGGCTGAACTCATTCTCGACGGCACCGACAACTTTGAAACGCGCTACCTGATTAACGATTACGCGGTGAAGAATTCCCTGCCCTGGATTTATTCTGCCGCAGTTGGCAGCTACGCGGTGACCATGAACGTGCTGGCTGGCGAGACGGCTTGTCTTTCCTGCATCTTCGCCGAGTCGCCGCGCGGCGCGATTGAGACCTGCGAGACTGCCGGTATTTTGAATTCGGCGGTCAACCTGGTGGCGTCGATTGCCGCGACTGAAGCGCTGAAACTGCTGGCCGGCGCTCGAGTGAAGATGCGCCGGACGCTGCTTTCGTGGGATGTGTGGACGAACGAGCAGGCCGAGGTGGGCGCGGCGGCGCCGCGGGCTGGATGCCGCACCTGCGGCGAGCACGACTTTATTCATCTAGCGGGCGAAGGTCGGCCGCATATTACGCTCTGCGGAAGGAACTCCGTGCAAATTCACGAACGGGAGCGGCCCGTGGATTTCGGCGAAATCAGCGAGCGACTCAATCCGCTGGGCAGCGTTCGCCACAATAGCTTCGTGCTGAAGTTCTGGCGCGATCCTTACGAGATCACGCTCTTTCCGGACGGCCGCGCCATCGTAAAAGGCACGACCGACACGGCAATTGCCCGCAGTCTTTACGCCCGCTACATTGGGAGCTGAGGGCGCAAAACGCCTGCTGGGCGCTGCATATGACTGCAGGTTGTGCGCATCCGTTTTCAGTTCCGCGAAACAAGGCTGGAACGAAATCATCGGGTTTTGACCCCACATTGGCCGAGATCACCCGAAATGCCCGAGCATAGCGCGTTTCGCGAAGACTCTGGTGACTGGCCCCCAAACTGCATCAGAGAGGAGACAGCAGTTTCTGTCTGTGGAGGCAGTATGCGACCCTATCTGGTTTTGTGTGCGTTTACCCTGGTTGCCGCGTTGGCCTTTGGCCAGCAAGCAGGACCCTATCCCTCTATCCCTGGCTACGGTTACGGCCCGTTTGCCCCGCTGGTCAGCACTCCGATGATCTCGTTCGAAACCATCTCGCCCAATCCGGTGGGCGCTTCGAATGCCACCACTGGCCTGGTCGCGGGCGCGACTAACGCGACTGTATCGGAAATTGAAGGATCGACGAGTTCGAGCTATACCGCAGCCGTCTGGTACCAAGGCGGAGCACCTCTGATGACTCCGCAGGTCAATCTTTGGCCCGAGCCGCTCGGTCGCGGAGCCCACGCGAGGCGCGGCCCAATGGAAGAACATGCCATGGAGCGCGAAGGGCAGCATGAAAAGCGCGCCCAGTGGGCCTATTTCTCCGGCCCCGAATCCACGACGAGTGTTGCGGGCGCGGTAAGAGGTCCCGGGCCCGGCAAGCACTCCTATACCAACGAAGATGTGACTCGCCAGAACGATAAGAACGGCGACGTCAAGTACGACAGCAAGACGGAAAAGATTCAATAGCTTCTCCCCTCAACCGACTTTCCTTCAGTCGTTTTCCTTCAGTCGGGGGGAACGGTGGCTCTCGGTCGCGACATCGTGGAGCGGCTGAGAGCCCTTCGTTTTTGTTCTAGTGCCGGCACTGGCTCTCTCGCCCGTGCCAGGGCAGACCAGCTATTTCTGGCCATTTCTGCCTATGCATAGATTTTCTTCGTCTCCGGGGATATAACGTAATTCCAGTGCTCCGGGGCGTTAACGCCGATGGCAGCCCTTCGCGGAAACCGGTTGAACAAAGATGCCCGGTAACTTTGGCGCCGCGCTTGTGAGCAGCGGCGACCGCTGCCGAAAGTTCCCCAGGAGTAATAAACATGTGCGCTTTGAAATTGTCGACGCCCTGGTCTGGACAAGAATTGAAGCCTTCGTGGCGTCGTCGTGCCCAGTTACTTCGCGCACCTGCACAGCAAAAGTGGAAAAAGCCGGGCGAATGTCCGAGGAATCCGATTATCAGTTGATTTCCAAGCTGAATGTGCGGCCTGGGCCAGCGCACGACATGATTCTGGATCTTGTTCAGCACCGTGTTGCCGTTACGTCGACATTGCTGGTGTTCGAGATGACTGTGCAGAACCGCAAAAAAAACCAGGCCGCCTCTTTCTGGCGGCCTGGTTTGGCAAATCCTCCGGGGAGGAGGGAGAACTTATAGCGATGGCGGAGCTGCGCTGGCCGACGGATTTTCCTCCGTTTGCGTTCCGGCACCGGTGTTGGTCATCAGGCGAATATCGACGCGGCGATTCTTCGCGCGACCGGCCGAGGTTTTGTTGGAGTCGACCGGCTTATCCTTGCCGAGACCGATCAGATAAATCTTGTAGGCCGGGATGTTCTTCTCGGAGGCCAGGTATTGGATGACCGCGTCGGCGCGGCGCTGGCTGAGCTCGTAGTTGTAGTCGGCGCCGCCCACGGAGTCGGTCGCGCCTTCCACTGTGATGATGTATCCCTTGGTGGTGGCGACGCTCTCGGCGAGCTGGTCGATGGCTTCGCGGGATTCCTTGGTGAGGTTGTCTTTATTGAAGCCGAAGTGGACGGAGGTTTCGGCGACTGGGCGATAGTTGTCGAGATTGACGACGGTGTTGGTCAGCGTATCGACGCGCTGGGCGGCGGTGTTGGCGGCCATTTGCGCCTTGTCGGCGCTCTGGCCGGCGGCTAGAGCTTTCTGGTCGGCCTGGCTCGCGTTGTTCTGGGCGGTCTGAATTCCGACCTGGGCGCGCTGGTCGACGTCTTTGATGGCCTTGGTGTTCTGGGCAGTCATGTCGTCGAGTTCGTTGGTCTTGTTGATCAGGGGCGTCGTCTGTTGACGCACATAATTTTTGGTGGTACAGCCGATGGATGCGGCGACGGCTAACGCCAGCATTAGGGTCAATGAAAGTTGCTTCATGCGATTCAGGGGCTCCTTGCCCAAATTATTGCGTTTGTTAAGACTGCCTTTCGATGTCTATTAAAGCACGAAGGATGCCAATCGGAACGAGAGAACCATGGCGGTAAGAACATTGATAATCAATGGGTTAGCGGCGGGGTGGGGAAAAGATGGCGGGCCGCTGATGGGGCAATCGCGTAAAGAAGGATGGAATTTTTATACGATTGACTTTGCCTCGGATCAAATTTTTTTCCGCGGATTTATGCGGATGTACGCGGATTTAGAACCTTTTTTGGATTTCTGCGGACGATGGTTTGCGTTTGTCGTGCTCATGCTTGGGGCAACGGTCACATGACAGGAGGGACGGTGATGCCCATGATCGCCAGGATGCGGATTAGCTCGCGGCGAACGACGGCCGCTGTTGTCAGCAGAAAGTGCTTTCGCGTTTCGTCTGGCTCGACGAGAATCGGATGCTGGTGATAGAAGGTGTTGAAGAGCTGCGCCAGTTGGAAGGCGTGCTTGGCTAGATAGGCGGGCTCGGTGGTCGCGATGCATTGACCGACGACGTAGGACGTTTTGGCGGCGGCCAGCCAGAGTTCCCAGATGCCGTCGCCGGAATCGCCGGCAAGATACTTTGCGAAATCGGCGCCTGAGACTTGGCTCGCTGCGTCTGCCAAGAAAGCGTCGGGATCAAATCCGCCCTTGCGGAAGATATTGGTGGCGCGAACGACTGCGTATTGCGCGTAGGGGCCGGTCTCGCCTTCGAAGCTGAGCGCTTCTTTGAAATCGAAGGCGATTACCGAGGGCTTGGTGAACTTGAGCATGAAGTAGCGCAGCGCGCCGATGGCGACTTGGGTGGCGATGGCGGCGCGCTCGGGATCGGGTAGCTCGGGATGGCGCGAGTCAACTTCTTTTCGCGCCGAGGCGATTAGGGCGTCGAGCAGGTCGTCAGCTTTGACTCCGAAACCTTTGCGGCCGGAGACCTCGATCCAGGGGCGGGCCTTTTCTTCCTCGCTTAACTCGTAGCCTAGTTCGGCGGCGCAGCGCGGGGTGAGCGCGACCATCTCGTAGGAGAAATGGGTGTAACGGTCGGCGGCTTCGTCATGACCGAGGCCGCGGAGAGCTTCGATGACTGTGTTCTGCGCTTCGGACTGGCGGGCGTCGATGACGTTGTAAATTTCGGCGACATCGCCAAAATGCGGATGATCTTTTGCGGCGTTGGGATCGTCGGGCGTGGTGGAAATCCAGCAATCGTGTTGATTGGGATAGCGGAAGAATTTGCGATAGCTGAAGTCGCGGCCGAGGAGGCCGAACTTCCACATGTGGTAGGCAATGTCTTTGCCGACGTAGCCGACGGTGCCGTTGGACCGGACGATGACTTTCTGGTCTTCTTCTGAAATGTCCGACGAACGAACGTCAACATCCCCCGCCAGCGGAATCTCCATGATTACGTCATCTTCATTCAGCGGTGAACCGTTTGCTTTTTTCTTGGCGTCGGCAGTCGCGGGCAAGAGTTCCCGCGCCACATGGTCTTTGCTAGTTCCGGCGCGGCGCATGACCCAGCAGCCTTGGTTCTTTCCCTCGCTTTCGTACGTCAGCACACCGGTTTCTTTGAGCTTGGTGAACGCGGCATCCCAGAAGTGAAGGTGGAGTATTTCGCTCTCGCGGGGGAGGAAGTCGTATTCGATGTCGAGGCGTTCCATCGTCTCGAGATGGCGGCGCAGCACTGCGATTGAAACCAGTTCGGCAATTCGAGCGGTCTCGTTGTTGCCTTCTTCGATGGCGTGTAACGTGGCGGCGCGGGCGGCGAGGTTCTGCTTGTCCTCGGCGTACCAATGGGAGACGCTGGCGTAGAGGTCCCAGCAATAAAAATCAAAATGAGGGGCGGCGGCAAGCGCTTCGATCTCGGCGCGAGATTTCTTTTCGACGTTGAGGAATCCGACGACTACGTCGGCGACCTGGACGCCGGTATTGTCGATGTAGTTCTGCACGTCGACTTCCCTGCCCGCGAAGCGCAGCAGGCGGACGAAGGTGTCGCCGAGGATGGCGTTACGCAGATGTCCGATGTGCGCGGCCTTGTTGGGATTGATGCTGGAATGCTCGACCAGAACTTTGCCTTTGGGCGCGGCGGCGACTGGAGCCTCATCGGCAGATGGAGCCCGATCGGCAGCGAGGGCCGCGGTGGCGTCCGGGCGATTGACGCGCACGTTGATGTATCCGGCGCCGGCGACTTCAAATTTCTCGATGCCCGGCACGGGACCGATTCCGGCGACGATCTCCTCGGCAATCTTGCGCGGCGCCTTGCGCAGCTTGCGGGCGAGTTCGAAGGCGATGGGGAGCGCGTACTCGCCGAACTCAATTTTGGGAGGCTGCTCGACGACGATGTTGGCGAGTTCCAGTTGATAGGCGTGGCGCAGAAAATCGCGCATGGCGTCGATGAGTCGGCGTTCGAGCAGTCGGTACAAGAAGAACCTCTAAATGATTGAAGAAACAGTGATTCTAACAAAGACGCGGCGGGGAGCGAGTTTGACGGAGGCGCGCGGCGAAACCTATGATGAAAATTCGTCGTCGGTTGATCCTCATTCGCGATTCGTCGTTCGCTGTTAGCAATTTGCGAGAGCGAGAAGCGAAGGACAGACAGCAACTCCTATGCGCATTGCCTACCTCGATTGTTTTTCCGGCATCAGCGGCGACATGTTCATGGGCGCGCTGGTGGACGCGGGGGTGTCGCCGAAGCTGCTGGAAGAGACGGTCGCGGCGCTCGACCTCGGCGCACGGCTGGAGATTTCGCGGGTTACGCGCGGCGGAATCGCGGCGACCAAGGTTGACGTTTACGCGCATGGCGAGAAAGATTTGCCGCGCGAGGCTTACCGGGAGCAGCAGTCAGTGGAGGTCGCGCATTCGCACGAGCATGCCGACTCGCTTGGACATGCTCACTGGCATGCGCATCCGCCCGATGCGCGCCGGGCACATGTTCATGAACATGGGGACGATGACGGGAATGCTCATGGCCGAGGGCTGACGGAGATTCGCGGGATCATCGAAAGCGCCGCGATTAGTAGGACAGCCAAGGTCACCGCGATCCGCATCTTCGAAGCGCTCGGCGCGGCGGAAGCGGAAATTCACAACACTTCGATCGAGCAGGTGCACTTTCACGAAGTCGGCGCGGTGGACGCGATGGTCGATATCGTTTGCGCGGCCGTCGGAGTCGAGGCGCTGGGCGTGGACGAATGGGCTTGTTCGCCGCTTAACGTCGGCGGAGGCACGGTGAAGTGTGCGCACGGAACCTTGCCTGTTCCCGCCCCCGCCACTATCAAGTTGCTGGGCGGCGCGCCGGTCTACTCCTCTGGCCCGCAGGTCGAACTGGTGACGCCGACGGGCGCGGCAATCGTGAAGACGCTAGCGGCGCGATTTACCTCATTCCCGGCAATGAAAATCGAAAGGGCGGGATACGGCGCGGGCAGTCGCGAATTTCCGGACCATCCGAATCTTTTGCGGCTTACGATTGGAGAGGCGGCCGCGGGGGAGGCCATCTCGCAAATTGCGGCGCACGGGCCGGTCGGGACATCGGATGGAGTTTCGAACGATCGCATTGCGGTGCTTGAGGCGAATCTTGACGATCTGAATCCGCAGGTGCTGGCTTATGCCATGGAGCAATTGCTGGCCGAGGGCGCGCTGGACGTGTTCAGCGTGCCGGTGCAGATGAAGAAGAATCGCCCCGGAGCGCTGCTGACGGTGCTCGCGAAACCGGAAGATGTAGGCCGCCTCACGAAGCTTATATTTGCGGAAACTACAACGCTGGGGGTGCGGCGGCGCGATGAGGCGCGGCAGGTGCTCGCGCGACGATGGGAAACGGTCGAAACATCGTGGGGGCCGGTGCGCATCAAGATTGCGAACATGAATGGCACGGTTGCGAACTATGCGCCCGAATTTGAAGATTGCCGGCGGATCGCGGCCGAACATCACGTGCCTTTGAAGACGGTTATGCTGGAGGCGCAGCGCTCGTACTCGCGGAACGGCAGAGGTTGATCGGTAACTAGAATTCGACGGCCAGCTGGTTTATGGAGGAAGTGTGTTATGGAGGAACTGTGAACGCGATTTCTTCAATGCGTAATATTTTGGAGGTTGTGCCCGGCCGTCTCGTGAAGCTTTCTGGGGATGAGGTCGAAAGCAAGCCGGCGCCATCCAAGTGGTCCGCGAAAGAGGAACTGGGGCATCTGCTCGATTCCGCCGCCAACAATCATCAACGGATCGTGCGTGCGCAACTGGAGGACATCCCCGCCATGCCCGGCTATGAGCAGAATCGATGGATCGCGGTGCACGCCTACCAGCAGCGCGACTGGAAAGAGCTGATCGAACTCTGGCGGGCGCTCAACCAGCAACTTCTGTCGGCTGCGGAGTCTGTGCCGCCCGCCGGATGGTCGCGAACTCTTACCGTCGCCGGTTCCGCGCCTGTGACTCTTCAGTTCGTGTTCGAGGACTATCTCGTTCACATGGTGCACCATCTCCGGCACATCGGAATTGAAGTGGACGATATCAAAAGGAATCAATCAACTGCCGCCTAATCGCGCAGATTCAAACAAAGCTTCCGGAGTAAGGCAGAGGAATGAGTAACAAGTTTTACATCACGACTCCGATTTATTACGTCAACGCGCGCCCCCACATCGGGCATGCCTACACCACGATTGCCTGCGACACGATTGCGCGCCGGCATCGGATGCTGGGCGACGATACGTGGTTCCTCACTGGCACCGACGAGCATGGGCAAAAGATTGAGCGCGCGGCGCAGGCGGCGGGCAAGACGCCGCAGCAATTGACCGATGAAGTGTCGGCACAATTCCGCGGGCTTTGGGACCGCATGGGCCTGAGCTACGACGATTACATCCGCACAACCTCAGCGCGGCATAAACAGGGCGTGCAGGCCCTTTGGAAGCGGATTGCGGACGCAGGCTACATCTACAAGAGCCACTACACCGGCCAATACTGCGTGTTTGACGAACTCTACGTGGATTCGGTGGGGCCCGGGGAGCCTTGCCCGGAATGCGGACGGCCGACGGAGACGGTGAAGGAAGAGAATTATTTTTTCAAGCTTTCGGCGTTTCAGGAACGGTTGATCAAGCTGTATACCGAGCAGCCGGATTTCATCCGGCCTGAAACTCGCCGCAATGAAGTGCTGTCATTCGTTAGCGGCGGGCTGCGCGACCTCTCTATTAGTCGCAGCACTTTTTCGTGGGGCATTCCGGTGCCGGACGATCCGAAGCACGTCATCTATGTGTGGCTCGACGCGCTGGCGAACTACATCACCGCGCTCGGGTACGGCTCGAACGACACGAGCAAGTATGAGAAGTATTGGCCGGCCGACGTACACATGATCGGCAAGGAGATCGTGCGCTTTCATTGCGTTTACTGGCCGGCATTTCTGATGGCGGCTGGATTGCCTTTGCCGAAGGGCATCACGGCGCACGGCTGGCTGCTGTTTGAAGAGAACAAGATGTCGAAGTCGCGCGGCAACATTGTGCGGGCCGAAACCATTGTGGATGTGCTAGGCACGGACGCGCTGCGCTATTTTCTGCTGCGCGAAATTGTGTTTGGGCAGGATGGATCGTTCAGCTTCGACGCGCTGGTGCAGCGCTACAATGCCGACCTCGCTAATGGCCTCGGCAATCTGGCCAGCCGCACGTTGACCATGATCACGCGCTACTTCAAGGGAGAAGTTCCCTACCCTTCGCAATCGGCGCGCACTCCACAGGATGATGCGATTGCGGAGACGGCGCGGAGAGCTATCGCGGATTTTGGATCGTATTTCGACCAGTATCAGTTTTCTAAGGCGCTTGAAGCGGCCTGGGGATTGGTCTCGGCCGTGGATAAGTACATTGTCGAAAACGAGCCGTGGGCGCTGGGCGAGAAGCAGGATGAGGAAAGCCGGCAGCGACTGGCGACAGTTCTGTATACGAGCGCGGAAGCTTTGCGAATTGTGACCGCGCTCGCGCACGCGGTGATGCCGGAATCGACGGGGAAGATCTGGGCGCAGATGGGACTCGGTGACATTGGGAAATTCGACCTTACGCAGTTGCGGTGGGGGCAGTTGCACCTCGGAACAAAGCTCGGCGAGGTGAGCGGAGTTTTTCCACGGGCGGATAAATCGGCAATCGAGAGGATGCAGAAAATGGAAGAAGCAAATGCCGGGACGGGTGGAGCTCCTGTACAACCGACCCCAGGCGGACCCGCGGGAAAGGGAGCAGTGGGCGGCGCGGCAGTTACTCCGAGTCAAGCTCAGCCCGCGGCCAAGCCGCCTGCGGCAGTTCCCGATGGCAAAATCAGCATCGACGATTTTGCAAAGATTGAACTACGCGTGGCTCAAGTGAAGGTCGCTGAACGCGTGAAGGGCGCGGATAAATTGCTGCGTCTGGAGGTCGATCTTGGAACCGAGGTTCGGCAGTTGGTCGCTGGGATCGCCGAAGCGTACGAACCTGAATCGCTGATCGGGCGGAAGGTGGTCATCGTGGCCAATCTCGCGCCGCGCAAGCTGCGCGGGCTGGAATCGAATGGCATGATCGTCGCCGCGTCTGTGGAAGGCGGGAAGCCGGTGTTGGCGAGCTTTTTGGAAGAGATACCGATAGGGGCAAGATTGAAGTAGTCACTCCAGCCTCGGCATAGAGACTAGGCGGGCGTCGTCTCTACGCTGCCCTAGTGAAGGACCTACGACGAACGACTGACGACCTCCTGACGATCCGATGTACATCGACTCCCACGCCCATCTCGAAGGCAAACGCTACGACGCCGACCGCGACGAAGTTCTCTCTCGCGCGAAATCCGCCGGCGTCGGCGCGTATCTCGCGATCGGCAATGGAGAGGGTCCGGACACCGCGGACTGCGGCATTCGTTTAGCCGAAAAATACGGTGGTCAGCCGCAGTATCCCGAGATCTGGGCGAGCGTCGGCATTCATCCGCACGAAGCCAACTTGGCGAACGACGCGGCCGATGCGCAAATGCTTGAATGGGCGCGCCATCCCAAGGTGATTGCCTGGGGAGAAATTGGACTTGATTATTTTTACGATCACTCTCCGCGGGATGTGCAGAAGACCGTTTTTCTCCGGCAGATGGAACTCGCGCAAGCCGCGAAGCTGCCGATCATCATCCACTGCCGGCCATCCGACAACAGCGAGAACGCCTGGGACGATTGTCTTGGCATGATCGCGGAGCATTGGAGCGCCCCGGACCTCGATTCGAGCGGCCTCGGCGGCGTTCTGCATTGTTTTACCGGCAGCGTGGAGCATGCGCGGCGCGGGCTCGACCTCGGCTTCCTGATCTCCTTCGCCGGCAACATTACTTTTCCCAAAGCACAAAACATTCGCGATGCCGCTCAATTTGTGCCGCTCGACCGCATGCTGATCGAAACCGACTCACCCTACCTTGCTCCGGTCCCTCATCGCGGTCAGCGCAACGAACCCTGTTACGTCATCGAGACAGCGCGCCAAATTGCCCAAATGCGCGCTTTGACTGGCGAAGAAATCGGCCGGCAAACCGCAGACAATTTTTCCAGATTCTTCAAACTCTCCGAACGCGTCAAAAAATAACTGCCTCATCAGTTTTCTCATCCTTGCGTGCGCTTCGCGTGCCCAGAGATTGTTTCTTCTGTTACCCTCAAGGGTACGCAGGGGCGGACTTTCGTCGTGGCCGAGCTTGAATGGCGAGCCAACAAGAAGATGATGTCCGTCACAGAATTCCGTTTCCCGGCGCGACAATCTAGCGACTTCAAAGGCAGAACCGATGCCCGACAATAGTTTTGACATCGTCAGCAAAATCGACTTGCAGGAAGTGTCGAACGCGATCCAGCAGGCGATGAAGGAGATCACCACGCGCTTCGACTTGAAAGATTCGAAGTCCGACATCGCGCTTGAAGGAAAAGACGCAATCATTCTGCACTCCGCCGACGAATTCAAACTCAAAGCGATCAACGATATTTTTCAGGCCAAACTGGTGAAGCGCGGGGTACCGCTCAAGGGCTTGACCTATGGCGTGGTGGAACCGGCCGCCGGAAGCACCTCCAAGCAGAAGATCACCATGCAGCAGGGCATTCCGATCGAGAAAGCGCGCGAGATTGTGAAATTTGTCAAAGACTCGAAAAAGAAAGTGCAGGCTTCCATCCAGGCCGATTTGATTCGAGTCAGCGGCAAGGACCGCGATACGCTGCAACAGATCATCGCGCTGCTGAAGCAGAAAGATTTCGGGATCGATATGCAATTTACGAACTACAGATCGAACTGAAGCGGGGTCTGAGGTATGAGGTATGAGGTTTGAGGTAAAAAGCCGAATTGTAGATTTGAGTCTCCTTTGAGCACAACCAGCGCCATTAACGGGAAAGAGATCTTCGACCTGCTGCGCGACGACATTGTCGCCATCGAAGAGCAATTCGGGCAGGACACGGTCTCGAACGTTTCCGCGATCACCGAGATCGGCGAATACCTGCGCGCCGGCGGCGGCAAGCGTATTCGTCCGGCGCTGTTGCTGCTCTCTGCAAAGCTGATGGGCTATAACGGCGCGGGCGCCGTCAGGCTCGCATCAGTCGTTGAAATTATTCATACCGCGACGCTGGTTCACGACGACATCATCGACGAGGCTGAGATTCGGCGTGGGCGCCCGGCGGCCAACACGCAGTGGGGCAATTCAAAATGCGTGCTGGCCGGCGACTGGCTCTACATGCAGGCGTTCAAAATTGCCGTGCAGGAGCGCAACTTTCGCATTCTCGATGTGCTGATTGAACTAACGCAGCAAATGGTTGAGGGCGAATTGTTGCAGATGGAAAAGCTCGGCAAGCCGATCTCGCTGGAAGAACATCTCGACCTGATCTATCGCAAAACGGCCTGCCTGTTTTCCGTCTCCATGCGCGTGGGCGGCATTCTGGGCGGCGCGACGGCGCAGCAAGAGGAGCGCCTGGGACAATATGGACGCGATCTCGGGATGGCGTTCCAGATTGTGGACGATGTGCTCGACCTGACCGCCTCCGAGAGTGTGCTGGGCAAACCCGTCGCCAGCGATCTGCGCGAAGGCAAGGCAACGATGGCGGTTATTCACGCGCTGGAGCGTTGCACGGCAGCCGAGCGATTGCAGATCGAAGCCGTGCTGCGCGATCGCGCCTTCAACGGCGTAGCTCACGCCGACATACTGGCCATTTTGAGTCGTTACAACTCCCTGGAGTTTGCCAACAAAGAGGCGGCTCGCTACGCGGAATCGGCACGGCAGGCGATCTGCGTGTTTCCAGATTCGGAGATCAAGCGCGCGCTGCTGTGGGCTCCTGAGTTTGTGGTGGCGAGGGAGAAATAGCTGCCAGCTGCCGGCTGGAGACGTCCTGGCAAATCCAGCAGCGGCGATTTTGTTTGTGTCCTTCATACCGTCGCTTGCATCTTGCTTGTTTATGCTGCTCAGACTTTTCTGAATGAACGACTTACGCTCGCTCATCTCGCACAACGGATATATGCTGCTGGCGGTCACCTGCTTTGCGGAGGCGATCGGGCTTCCGGTACCGGCGGCGCTCGCGATTCTAACGGCGGGCGCGGTCGCCGCCTATGGCGACCTTCGCCTCTATTTTCTTATCCCGGCGGCTGTTGCCGCTACGCTCTCGGGCGATGTCATTCTTTACTTCGCCGGCCGGTTCAGTGGATGGGCGCTGCTTGGCCTTTTGTGCCGCGTATCGGCGAATCCGGAAACCTGCATCCTGCGTTCGGCGGAATATTTCTATCGGCGCGGCAAGCTGACCTTGTTATTCGCCAAGTTTATCCCGGGGATCAACAGCATGTCCCCGCCACTGGCGGGAAGCATGCGCATGAAGCCCAGGCAGTTTTTGACATTTGACGCTCTCGGGGCTGCGATTTATATCGGCACTTACTCGATGGTGGGATATGTGTTCAGCGACGCGTTGCGCGCCATCACGCGCGGATTGCGCTCGGCCGGCTTTGCTGCCGAGGTCGTGCTCGGTACTGGGCTCGTTGCTTATGCCGTATATCGCGTCGTGATCTACCGCCGTTATCGTTTGCTGGACGCCGCTCCGCGTGTGCCCGCCGACGAAGTAGGCCGGCGTCTCGCTTCAGCTGCGCCCGGCAGCATTCTGATCGCCGACGTACGCAGCCATGGATATTACGATGCCGACTCGGAACGTATCGCAGGATCAGTTCGGCTCGAGCCCAATCTTCTCGAAGAAGAAGTTAAAAATCTGTCGAAGGATCGCGAGATTTATCTCTACTGTACTTGAGCACGCGAAGCCACTAGCGCCCGTGTGGCGCAGATCCTGATTAAAGAGGGATTCAAGGTTTATGTAATTTCCGGCGGCTTGCGCGCCTGGCGTAAAGCCGGTCAGGCCGTCGAACCGGTGCCAAACGACGATCTGGTCAAGCTGCCCATGTTCAATTGAAAATGTAGCAGCGCTACAAAGGGTGATCCTTGGCAGCAGCCTGTCGGGATGCTATCTTCGCGTTATGGGTCGAGCCTCCAGCTTATGCGCCATGATTCTCGCGGCCGGCGAGTCTTCGCGCATGGGGCGCGACAAAGCGCTGTTGCCATGGCCTCCGCAGGCTGCGCCTACCGGGACGTTGCTTTCCGCGGCGATTCAGCTGTTTGATCCTTTTGTCGATATCGTGCTGGTCGTCGCCGGCAAGAATCAGGAGGATATCGCTGCTGTCGTGTATGCAAACGGCGCGTCGCTGGTTGTGAATCCCGATCCTGCGCGCGGTCAGTTCAGTTCATTGCAGGCCGGTTTGCAGGAAGTGCTGAACCGCGGGCGCGATGCGGCCGTAATCACGCTGGTGGATCGTCCGCCGGTGTTGCCGGCTACCCTTCAGATTTTGTCGGATGCGTTCGACGACGCATTGCTCGGGTCGCAATGGGCGGTCGTGCCGGAGTATCGGAGTACGCACGGGCATCCCATTTTCGTGGGCCGGGAGATGATGGAAGCGTTCCTGCGGGCGCCTGCGACAGCGAGCGCGCGCGAAGTGGAGCATGAACACCTGGAGAAGATTAGTTATGTCCCGGTCGACGATCCGCTCGTCGTCACTAATATAGATACGCCAGAGCAATACGCAGACTTAGCTGCATCGCCATTGCCAGCCACCTAGAATTCAAAGCCCAACTCATGACAAGCCTGACAGCGAAGCAGACTGAATTTATCGAAAGTGTCCTCAGCCTCTCACCGCGCATCGCGACCTTCGATTGCGATGGCACGCTCTGGTCCGGAGATGCGGGCGAGGGATTTTTCTGGTGGGAGCTGGACCAGGAATTGATCTCGCCCAAGACCTCGCGCTGGGCGCGGGCGCGCTACGCGGATTATCGGGCCGGCAAGGTTCCGGAAGAGGTTATGTGCGGGGAGATGGTGACTCTGCACGACGGATTGCGGGAAGAAGAAATTCAAGGGGCCTGCGATACATATTTCACCATGGCTCTCGAGAACACCATCTTTCCCGAGATGCGCGAACTAGTGCGGCGTCTGCTCGACTCCGGCTGCGACGTTTGGGCGGTTTCTTCTTCGAGCCACTGGATCATCCGCTCGGGGCTGCGCAGCTTTGGCATTCCCCACCATCGAATTCTGGCCGCCGAAGCGGCGGTCGATAATGGCACGATCACCGGCCGACTCGTACGCGTGCCGAGCGGGGCAGGAAAGGTCGAAGCGATTGAGGCTGCCATCAAAGGTCCGCCGGATTGCGCGTTTGGAAACGCAATCTGGGATCGGGAGATGCTGGCGCTTTCGAAGCATCCGTTTGTCATCAACCCAAATGCGAATTTGCGGGAGATTGCCGAGGCGACCGGGTGGCCGATTTACCAGCCGGATTAGGACATGCTTTAACTTTTCACAGTTTTCGCAAGAGCGTCATGAGCGCGTCCATCGCGAGGTGGCTGGCATGGCTAGAGGCTTCCGGCAATCCCCCCACTGTCGTTAGCAGCTCTTCTCTTCTGATGGCTCGCGCGGTTTCCACCCTTTTGCCTTTTGTCAGCTCGGTGATCGCCGATCCGCATGCCATTGCAGGCACACATCCTTTCGCGCGAAAGCGGATGTCGGCGATACGATCGCCATCTAGCTTCAGGCTGAGTTCGAGCACGTCGCCGCAGACGGGATTCTCCGCGCGCGTGATGGCGTCGGCGTTTTGCAGTTCGCCGGCGTTGCGGGGATTTTGAAAATGATCGAGCAGCTGGGCAGAGTACACGGGGCCATTGTAATGTGCCCCAGGTAATGTGCCCCAGCCTTCGGCCTTCCTTTCCGGGGATTTACGCGGATCAAAAATCAGAACGTGTTTCATTCGCGAAGGTCGGCGTTGAGTTGTACAAACCGGAATTTGGCTACTTCACTCCAGGGCATCTGCAACTACTTCCCGTTCCCCTACAATATGCAGATGCCCGACTCGCGCGCGCCTCGGCGAATTGCCTGCCTACAGCCGAGCGCGACCGTTATCCTGGCCAGCGTGGGCGCGCTCGATCGCGTGGTTGCCTGCACGAAATATTGCGCCGAGGTCGTGCCTGGACTCGACACTCGCAAGCTGCTGGTGATCGCGGATTCGTGGACTGCGAAGGCCTCCGAGATTCTCGAAGCCAAACCGGATCTCGTGATCGCAGCGGTTCCCTATCAGGAGACTGCGGTTGCGGAAATTCTGAAGGCCGGAGTGCGATTTTTGGGACTTGCTCCACGCACGCTTGAAGACATCTACACCGACATCGCGGTAATTGCCGGGTGCGCCGGAGTCGTCGAGCGCGGCTCGCAAGTAATTTCAGAGATGCAGGCCGAGATTGAAAGCGTCAGGCTGAAGACGAGTGCGCTGGCGAAGAAACGCGTCTTTTGCGAGGAGTGGGGTAAGCCCATCATCGCATCGCAGACGTGGGTGGCGGAATTGGTGCAGGCGGCGGGCGGTGAATTTCTGGGCAAGCCGGGGGGGCAGATTTCCGCCGACGAAATAGTCCAACTGAATCCCGAGGTCATAATCGCGGCCTGGTGCGGAGCCGGCGACCGCGTGCCTCTGGCAAAGATCATTCGCGAGCGCGGGTGGTCGGAGACTACCGCGGCCCGGAACTCGCAGGTTTACTGCATTTCGGACGAACTTCTGAACACCCCTGCGCCCACGCTGGTAGCCGGATTGCACGCCCTGTCAGCGGCGATTCATCCTCATCCCGGTCCTACGGACGGCGGCGCCGCCGTCCAGGTTACTCACGGGTTGCGCTCAATTACCGACGATTTCTGCCGCCGATCTCAGACGCGCGGATTGGTTTAGGATAGAAAGCCATGTCCACCTCCACGACATTCGACAAACAAGAGGATGTGCGCGACGCCGTGGATCGCCTCTATGCCGGATCGCGCTCCGCCGACGAATTCATGAACGGCATCACGTTGCTGCTGAACGAAAGGATGCTCAAGTACAACTGGGTGGGTTTTTACATGCTCGAACAGGGCGCCGAACCGCCAGTTCTGATCCTCGGACACTTTCAGGGCGCGATGACGCCGCACACGCGCATCCATTTGAATCAGGGAATCTGCGGAGCGGCCGCCTCGTCCGGCAAAACCGTGGTGGTCGACGATGTTTCGAAGGATGCGCGGTACCTTGCCTGCTCGCTCGAAACCAAGTCTGAGATCGTGGTGCCAATTTTCGTGCGCGGCGAGGTCACCGGCGAGCTCGACATTGACAGCCATTTTGCCGCGGCATTCGGCGAGGACGATCGCGCGCTGGTCGAATATTGCGCGCAACTTGTCGGCCAGCGACTGGACATTCAGCCTGTCAAAACTAAGTGACTTGTTCGGTCTTGGACTGGTGAAACATTCCTTGTGAAACAAGTTTTGTAGAACGGCTTTCATGAAACAAGTAGTCGCAGCTCTCATTGTCGACGATGATCGAATCCTGGCAGGCCAGCGAACCCGCCATCAGCCGATGCCCTTGAAGTGGGAGTTTCCCGGAGGCAAGATCGAGGCAGGCGAACAACCGCGCGATGCCTTGCGGCGCGAACTTGAGGAAGAGCTCGGGATCGACGCAAGCATTGGCAACGAAGTGGCGCGCATTCAACATCGCTACCCGGGCGGCGGCTCGGTGGAGCTGCGATTTTTTGAAGTGCGCAAATATGAGGGTGAGCTGGAGAACCGGATTTTTCGTGAGATTCGATGGGTCACGCGAAAGGAACTGCTGGAACTCGATTTTTTGGAAGCTGACCGGTCTTTGGTGAAGGATCTGGCGGCTGGAAAACTGCTCTAGGCTCTGCTAAAACACGATCCGCACCCGGGGTCAGCCCGCCTTTCCGCTCAGTTGCCCCCATACCAGAAGAGCTGTCAATCCGATCATAATTACCGTTGTGGCCCAGGCAATGACATTGAAGAACGCCGTATTTACGAATTCACCCATCAACTCTTTCTTATTGACCAACAGCAGCATGAAGATCAAAACGAAGGGCAGCACCGCGCCGTTGACCACCTGCGAGAAGACGGTGATCTTGACCAGCGGCAAGCCCGGCAACAGAATCACGATGCCGCCGGCGGCGATCAGAATTGTGTAGAGCCAATAGAAGGTCGGCGCCTCGGAGAATTTTTTCCCGACTCCAGATTCGAGGCCCAGCCCTTCGCAGACCGTATAAGCCGTCGACAGCGGCAGAATCGATGCGGCGAAAAGCGAAGCGTTGAAGAGTCCGAGCGAGAAAAGAATGTAGGCATAATCGCCGGCGAGTGGGCGGAGGGCTTGCGCCGCATCGGCGGCATCGCGGATTTCACTGTGCCCATGCACGTAGAGCGTGGCCGCGCAGGCCACAATGATGAACCACGCCACCACATCGGTAAAAACGCAACCGACGACTACGTCGAGCTTGGAAGCCTTATACTGTCGCTTTGTCACTCCCTTTTCCACAATCGACGATTGCAGGTAAAACTGCATCCAGGGCGCAATGGTCGTTCCGACCACGCCAATCACCATGTAGAGGTATGAATCCTGTTTAAAGGCCGCCAGCTGGGGGGGCTTGATGGTCGCGGTCAGAGCCTCGATCCAGGCCGGCTTGGCGAGCACACCCGCAACAATGTAGGTGATGTAAAAAAACGAAGCCGCCAGAAAAACTTTCTCGACGCTCTTGTACTGTCCCTTGACGATGATCAGCCAGACGATCACCGCGCAGATGGGAACGGAATAGTACTTCGATACGCCGAACAATTCCATGCTGCCCGCAATGCCGGCAAACTCGGCGATGACGTTTCCGAAATTGGTGATCAGGATGCCGAGCATCATCAGGAAGGTGATGCGCAGGCCGAATTCTTCGCGGATTAGATCGCTAAGACCCTTGCCGGTGACCGCGCCCATGCGTGAGCACATTTCCTGCACCACGATCAGTGCGATGGTGATTGGGATCATGGTCCAGAGCAGGGAGTGGCCGAACTGCGCGCCCGCAGCCGAATAGGTAAAGATGCCGCCGGCATCGTTGTCGACGTTCGCGGTAATGAAGCCCGGTCCTACTACAGCAAAAAACAGCAGGATCTGGATCTTCCAGCGTCTCAGGAATTTCATGCGCGCAGTTCAAAAGGAATCGAATATGTCCAACAGCCGGTTCAGGATAAACGGAGACGCGTTTTCTGAACAGGCGAAACTGCGCTTCAGGAAGAAAAACTTCAGCGCCTGAGAGTGACCGAATTCAGAGCTTGGCGCGCAGCATATTGATGACGTCGTCGGGCGTTATAACGCCCTTCAGCTGATTCTTCCGGTCGATCACGGGCAGGGTAAGCAGATTGTATTTATCGAAAAGCTCGGCGAATTCTTTCTCTTTCGCATCTTCCTGGCAGTAAATGAGCGGCTCCTGCGAGAGGGCAAGCAGCGGTGTTCCGAGCGGCGCGAGCACGATCTTGGCCAGCGGCACGGCACCGACGAGGGTCCCGTGCGAATCGACCAGGAAGATCGTGCTCATGCTCTCCATGCGGCCGTCAAAGTTACGCATCATCTCGATCGCGTCGTTGGTAGTGGCCGCCACCGGCAGCGCAATAAATTCGGTGGTCATGCGGCCGGCTGCACTGTTCTCCTTAAATTCGAGAAGTTCGGTAACTTCCTGGCGCTCCTGGGGCTGCATCTGCACCAGAATTTCTGCGGTTCGCTCTTCGGGCAGGTCAGCGAGCAGATCGGCTGCAGCGTCAGGTTCCATCTCCTCGACAATGTCGGCGGCGCGGTCGGAATCGAGCGATTCGACGACCGACTTCTGGACGCTCGGCCTGAGCTCTTCCAAGGCCTCAGCGGCGACTCCCTCATCCAGCGTTTCAAACACCGCTTCGCGCTCGTTGGGGGCAAGTTCCTCGATGATGTCGGCGATGTCGGCAGGATGCAGTTTCGCCAGACGCTCATGCGAAATTTTGAGTTTGACGCGCCGGGCGGCGTCAGTCTCAATGAGATCGACGAAATCCCACGGAATCTCGCGCGGCGGAACGCGCTGCAGCAGCGCCCGCAAAGCCACGGCGGGAACCACGCCCTTGAGCAAACGGCGAATCGCGCCCCGCGCTCCTACATCGACGCCGCCAATTTTCAGCTGAGCCCGGCCGAGCGCTGTGTCCTGATGAAAATCGACGTCGTTGACGCGCACAACTTTGCGACCATGGACATCGATGACCTGCTGATCAAGCAGGTCGCGGCTCAGAAGCAGCAAACCTTCAGCGCCGTCGGCCAGCACCCAATCTCCCGCTGACGTCGTCGCCCGCACACCGCCATTAATATTCGAAACCGCAACCAGCGGCAGCAGTCGATTCCCGGAAGATGTCTTAACAATGAACAGCGCGATCCTGGTGCGATCCTCTTGGGGAGACACAGCGACCTCGCGCACGCGGCCCTTGGCCACGCCGGTCGAGTCGTAAACCGGCGACCCCAGCAATTCGGTCAATGCAATCGTGCTCGTTGTCATCAGGCTATGTGCAACACAATATGTTGAATCCAATACTGCCACGAGAATACAAAACTACTCCTCGGGAAGCCAGAATATTTCCTCTATTTGCGCCATTCCAGCGCGCAATGAGGAGGGTTGCACCTTGACCGGCATGGTGTGGAAAAGTATTGATATTTCCTGTGAATCGCGCGTGGGACGGCCCGATTGACAATCCGGGCTCCAGGCGGCATTATTACGTACACCAACTGGCCGAAGAAAACTTTCTTCGCTATGGGAGGCGTTATGATTCAGTTTCTCCGCAACATCTGGCAGGATGAGCAAGGTCAGGACATCGCTGAGTACGCCGTGATGTTGGCGGTTATTCTGGTGCTGGTAATCGGAACGGTTCGTCTGATTGGAACCAACGCCAATACTGTATTTTCGAATGCGGCAAGTGCAATTCAGTAGGGCTTGAGGCAATAGAGCTATTCCCTTCCGCATTACATTTAAATGCTACATTTTGGGGTTACAACTCGGAGTTACGGTTCAAGCTACGAGTTGTGTATTGAGGCCATTGACTTCGACGCCATGACCGATGGTGCGCAGCGCACCCACTGCGGCGCCAACGCTTGGATTGCACACTCAAAGCTGTCAAAGACGTGCCTTCGATCGCGACGCTGAAACTCTTATCGTAATCATCGCCGCAAACCTCGCACCAGCCGTAAGCGCTCTCCTTATTGAACTTTCCTGTGGGATGTAGGAAGGCCGATAGAGGTTTGAGTCACGGCAACACGAATCGAAAGCGTGCAACGGCTTACGGAAATCATATAGTGCTGTTCATCGCGGCCGAGCGATTGCGTGATTTCTTCTAGCGCGTCACTCTTGATCGCTTTCCAAATTCGGCGCCGCCTAAAAGCGGCAACACGAACAGATTGGCCACAATATCGATCACCGTCCCTGCCAGGACGACAAGTCCGAACCGCTGCGTTGGAGGAAAGCTGGAAAGCACAAAGATCGCGAATCCGGCGCCGATAATAACGTCAGAGAAGACAATTCCCCGCCATTGTTCCTTGCGGCCTCTTACCCAGGCATCCCACCCCGAGTGTCCGGCTTTCTTCGACCGTTTCACCGCGAATACCAGGTGCACCATCGAGTCGATTGCCATACCAATGCAAACGTTGGTGGCAGGCGCCGAAATAATGTCGACGGGAACACTAAGCATCCCAATTCCACCAAGCATGCATATGGGAACCAGGCTCAAGCTGAAGATCATAGCGGCGGCAGTACGCGCACTCCGGCCGATAACCAACGCGATTGCAGCAAAGAAGACCATCAACCAGAACAAACCCTTTACCAGGCTTGCGGCAACCAGTTTCGCCAGTTCGCCTTGCAAGTCATAAACGCCGCCGACGAGAACGGTTCGAAATCCGTTCTTGTGCACGATGGCCCGCAATTCGTTCACGACCTCCACTCTGGGCTTGTTGCGCTCGCGTTCCTCCATGCGCAAGTAGAACGCTGCCATTTTTCGATCCTTTGTGACGAACGTGCTGGCCACGCGGTGATATTTAGGTTCATTCATGATGTTAAGCAGGTGATTCCAGCTCAGAAGGAAGGCGAGCGGGCGTCGATGACCTTCTGCCATGAGGACTGGCAAGGAGATCACAGTTCCCACTCCCTTGTGTTCTTCGAGAGCATCTTGCAGATCCCACATCTTCTCGTATTCCTGTTTTGTATCAAGCTTGCTCCCGTCGTCAGCCTCAATCACTAGAGTCAGGGGATTGGAGCCGCCGTTGCGATCGATGTATTCCAGCCCGTTCCAAGGCTCTTCGCCCTTCTTGAAATACTTGAGCAGGCTGGGATCAGTATTTAATCGCGTCAGGCCGATTCCCAGAGTTGCGACGCCGGCAATCGCGAATATCGAAACCCACATAAACTTGTGGCGCCAGAAACCAAATTCAGTGGAAGCAGGCCGCCTTTTCCTTTCCGTTGTTCCCGTCCAATCGAGGAATGCCGGGTACATAAGATAGGCACATACGAAAGCGACAATGGTTCCCAGGGTGCCGCCGATGCCAAGCTCACGCAGAGGTTTGGCCGGAACAATAATCAAACTGGCAAAACCGAGCGAGGCACAGATCATCGACCAGAACGATGCGGGCAGCGTCATCCGCCACGCTTTCGTCCCAAGGTTGTGCGAGTTGGTTTCGCTTTGGCCGAGAGTCCGCCAGTTAAAAGTCATGTACACCAGGTGGGATAAGGCCACGACGAAAATGATCGTGCTCAGGTTGGCGGTTAAAATGCCGATCTTCTGGCCGAACGCCGCCTGTAGCAATAACGACGCGAGCACCGCGCTTGAACATGTGGCGAGCATTCCCAGCGTAAGCTTCCAGGAGCGGAACAGGGCTAGCATGACGACGCCAAACAATAGAAAGCAGGTGAGGCTGAAGGTACGGAAGTCCCGCAGCAGCTTGCGACGGATCATCTCTGCTACGTAAGGCGCACCTGCAATCTCGATGTGAAAATCCTTGGCTTCAAACTGATGCGTGAGGCGTTCTATTCGGCTGATGAGCCTTTCGGTATCGCGGTCGGAGACAAACAATATGATGTTGCTTGAACGCCCATTGTCCGCGATCAACAGCCGCCTCCAGAATGGGCTCTTGTCGGCATCTTTCAGGTTCTTGGGGCCATCTGCGAGGCTCTGCGCGCTATCGACGGACTCGACCGCTCGCAGGTCATCGGTCAATCGTCCGAGCCGCTCCAGATACTCCGGAGACGAAATGTCAGGCGAAGCCACGCTGAGAATCAATTGGCTGTCGGAGCCAAACAAGCGGTCGATTTTCGCCGACTCCTGGAACCGTGGATCCGAAGACGAGAAGAAGAAGTTTTCGTCAACCTGAGGCTTCAAATCGACGAATGCGAATACCAGCGCGGAAAGCACTGCGGCCAACGACACCATAAGCCAGGGCCGCCAGACTGTCATGAGGGCGTGGTGCCCTGCGTGCTTGCGGCTCATTCTTCTTACCTTGGTCCCCTCGTCTCTGATTTGTCGAACGAGGAAGGGGTTGGATATTGAGAAGAGAGAAACTGCAAGATTAATGCCGACAACCGGCACTTACCAACTGGCATGTTCGAGAAAAACTGGAGTGAGGGATCGGCCACGCGCTGCCTGGCATTCCTCTCTGGAATAACGGGACAGGCTCCCGACAATTCATTGAACAGAGTGGTAAGACTGAATCAAATTGATTCCTACAACGGCGGCCTGGCTCGACCAAAATTGGACCATAATGAAAATTGCCAATTCCTTGCAAGTGCTTGAAAGAATTGGCGGGGACGACGGGACTCGAACCCGCGGCCTCTGCCGTGACAGCGCTGCGTGAATAGGTTTTACAACAACTTACAAGACCGCGGGGACTGCCAAAGTTCGCGGAAGTCGTATAAGACATCGCATTTTGTGGGTTGGATTGTGGGTTGAGAATTTGCCACCACGGTGGCCGGCCCTTCCCATGTTTGTCTCGTTCCACATCATGCGGAAATGTGCGGCTTGAGACCGGAAAAGCCTCCAATTTCCCCCAAATCCAATATCTACACGTTGATTGATCGCGTCGCCGCCTTCCCAGAAGCCGACTATTGAGGACCTATCCGTGCCTGTGCCGCTGGTGGTCGTCTGTGCCGCCGACTACGGCAACACCTTCCTTTATGATCGGTATCGTGACAGCCAGTTCTGCCCTGTACGACCGGCTTTCGCACATCGTCGGGCAGGGCCGGGGGAATGCTGCCGGTCTTACACGGCAACCGTGGTCTCTGCTCGCTCGCGCGGCGCGAATTTCCGTTTGTAATACGCCGTCGCCAGAATGATGGCGGGTACGCCGATCGCCGCCGGCCAGATCCACAGCCACATGGTGTGACCGAAGAGTCGCGGCAGCGTCACCGTGCTAAACGCAGTCCATGCCGAAATGTAACTGGCAATAAAATGCTGGAAGTGCTTGTACAACCACGACATCTTGTCCGTCGGCTGGCGCACGAGGCTGAGAAGGTGCGTCCCTGATGCGCGAGCGCCGAGTGCCCCGAACAAAATCGCCACAATGCCCATATGCTGCACCAGCGCCGGACGCAATATAGCCAGCGACAGCAGCGCCGCAGAAGAAAAGAAACAAGCGCCGGTCACCATCCAATCCACAGGCTGCGCTCGGCCGACAGCGAGGTTCTTGAGCTTCAGCACGCGATAGCCGGTGAACGCGAGATAAAACGACAGAATAGCTACGAGCGCCAGAAACAGCACCGGCCGGAACAATGCCATTGGCAGCGCGGTCATCGCCACCAGGCCCATACACCACAGGTAAACCATTCCCCAGCGCTTATGCTGTTTACCGCCCTTGGCAGCCATCAGCGCTACGGGCGCAAGCAGGAAGGCACCGAACCCGGCCGTCACGTGGATCGCCAATAGAGATTTCAGCCAAATAGGGTCGCCCGTCATTATGGTCTCTCCTCATTCGCTTATATGCGTTTCCATTCTCATTCCCGTCCCGTCGAATCGGCTTCATGGTCTGTTTTGGACAACCGTATCCTTCCGGACAAAACTCTTACTTTTCAGCGAAGCACTTTATAAAGAAGTTCCTCGCCTCCATCAATATCTGCTCACGTTCTTGAGGAGCCGAAGTAACGCGGGCCATCATCAACACCCCCGCCATACCGGAAAACAGCAACCTGCACTTCGTTAGTTTTTCTTCTCGCGTCTGACCAGGAATAAATGGCAATAGCCGTTCCCGATACTTTTCCAGCAATGCCTCAATCCGTTTCCGCACTGACAACGGCTTTCGTGCGAACTCCGGCCCGAGGGCGGAGAGAGGGCAACCCGTTCCCAGCGACTTCGCGTGGCTCGGGCTTAGATAGCGTTCGATGATGGCTCGCAGAGCCTGACCTTCGGGCGCGGACTTTGCAACCTCCACCATGCCTCTTCCCGCCTCATCGACTGCTCTTGCCACCGCTCCAACGAAGAGGTCGTCCTTGCTCCTGAAATGCCGGTAGAAGCCCCCTTTCGTAAGGCCTGTCTTCTTCATCACCGTTCCGATGCCGCTGCTTCCGCCATGCTCGCGGAAGGAGCGAGCGGCCACGGAAAGAATATTCTCGTGGTTCTGCGCTTTGTGTTTCACCGAGTATCGCATGACGTTAGAGTACGACCGTAATCTAATCCCCGTCAAGACCACAATTGATTTTGTTACCCAGCGCGCGTCATCTTTTCCGGGGCAGAAAGAGCCCTCTTTGCAGTGGTGACCGCAGGCAAATCCGCTTATTTAGCCTAGTTAGACGAGGCACCGCGGACTACTCCTGAGAAACGCGCAGATGGTCAGAAGACATCGGAGTGGTTAACGCTGTTGCCACGGCTTGAAGGAGGCCGTCGCGATGGCACGCACTCCCAAATCGAAGCGGAAGCGGGCTCCTAGGACAATCTTGAAGCTTCCGGATCTTGAGCAGTCCAAATCGGCTGTGCTCAACAGCCTCACGTCGCCCAGTTCTCAGCGCTCCTACGACCATGCGATTCGCGAGTTCATTGACTGGTATTGCTCGGAGCCACGGCTGGCTTTCAACAAAACCGTCGTCACCCGATATCGAATTTCGCTGGAGCAGCGGCAATACGCTGCGTCAACAATCAACCTGCGATTGGCAGCGGTACGTCGGCTCGCCTACGAAGCTTCAGATTGTGGCCTCCTGAGTCCCGATCTGGCTGCCGGCATTCGCAGAGTAAAGGGCGCACGCCGGCTCGGCGTTCGAATCGGCAACTGGCTGACGGTCGAAGAGGGCAGACGCCTCGTCGGTGCATTTCGCGCATCGACTCCAAAGGAGCGGAGGAACCGGGCCATGATCGCTGTCTTGGTCGGTTGCGGCTTGAGAAGGGCGGAGGCTGCTGCCTTGAAACTGGAAGATGTTCAACTCCGGGATGGACGCTGGGTGATTGCCGATTTGAATGGAAAGGGCGGTCACATCCGCACGGTTCCGGTGCCGGACTGGGTGAAGAGAGCAATCGACGAATGGACAGTTCCTGCTGGCATCACTTCAGGCCCTCTGTTCCGAGCCATCAACAAGGCGGGCCGAACGTGGGGAAATGGATTCACACCAAAGGTGATCTGGTCGATCGTTAGAGAGGGAGCTACGAGCTGTGGCCTAGCAGGGCTTGCTCCACACGATCTGCGCAGAACGTGTGCTGGTCTGTGCCACCAGGCAGGAGGTGAGCTCGAACAGATCCAGTTTCTTCTTGGGCACGTTTCCATTGAGACCACTGAGCGCTACCTGGGCTGCAAGCAGCGTTTCCACAATGCGGTGAACGATGCCATCGGACTTGAACCCGGCGGTTCATAAGCTCGAGGTCATCGCTACCGCACGGCCGACTTCCCGTTACCGATCTGCCGCGCTTCCCCTAAGCCCGTTTCTGGATAACTTCCGGTTGGCCGACAAGCCGGAGTTGATCGGTTTGGTTAACACAAGTGCGTCTACGCAAAAAGTATAGTCACTCGAAGAACTCAAAAGAGCCGATGCCAGACCCAAACGATCATTTCCCCAAATCCGATCAACAAGCAAAGGACGACAAATATGCCCAGGAAAATCTCATAGCCCATGGTCTGTTGTTTTTCCACGTGCGAGGGGGAAACCTAGCCGCGAAATCTCTGTCAAAGTGAGCTTTGACATCCTCACGCCGGGTAATTCTTTTGACGCAGAGGCCCCACCTATCTATTTCCATGTAGCCAACCGAAATGTTTAAGGCAACTTCGCCCGGTTCGGGGTCCAATATTGCCGCCTTCAGCATCTCGACGCCAAAGCGCAGATACCCAGGTAGTTGCCGACGAGTTCACAGTCGGCAGAAGAAGCAAGGTCTCCGCCATAAGCGCCGGACATCGGGAAACGACCTTCGAAATGGCTGATGCCTTCCACTGTTATTCTGAGCCGACGCATAGCTGCCGATAAACACAAGCGCAGGTGATCGCTGGCCACACTTAGAGATTGCCTGCCTAGCGTTCTCTCCTCGTCCGTTCACCCTGCTTACATCAGATGTCCTCCGATTCGCTAACAGGCTTTGCTGCCAACGCAAGGGCAGATGAGGACGTCGCGAGCACCCACGTTTTCAACTGGAGCCGTCCGCCCGTGCCGCATGAACCAGCACTACCGTTGCTTCTTTTCTGATAGACCGTTCATGCCGCCGCCTTCTTCGCGAAGAACGCACTGGGCAAGCCGACGAAGAGACCGTGGCCCATGACGCCGTTGACCAACGCCGCAGTCGCGATCGGGCCGTGAACGACCGCAGTGTGCGGCAACACCAGCAGGTTCATCACCGCCCACACGGCAGCGCCGTACAGCAGTCCCAGGAGCGCCCACTGCGTACGCAACACAGCGACGCGTCGGCTCGCAAGGATATAGATCGTTGCGACTACCAGCGAGATGGCGAAATGCAGGACGAGGCCAAGGCCTGCACTCGCAAGGCCACCCGAGAAGGACCGTGCGCCCAGCAGGCTACTCGCGATGTACTGCAACACCTGGATCGGATTCTGGCCGTGCAGGCCGAGGAAGACGACGCCATCGGTTGCATCGAGCACTCCAACCACCAGCGTGGCATAGAGGATGGCGCGAGAGACGGGCAACGTATGCGCTGCCGGCTGCGGCTCACTCCTATGGGTCGGGTTCAGGGTAGAGGTGGTCATTTGCCCGCCTCCGTCTTCTTCCCTTTTCCCAGAAAGACGATGATCTTGCTTGCGACGAACTCGCTGTGCTCTTCCAGCAGAAAGTGGCCACCGTCGATCAGGTGCAGTTCCGCTTTGGGCAGGTCGCGGAGAAACGCCTTGGCTCCCGGCACGATAAAGAAGGGATCGTTCTGCCCCCACACGATGAGCGTGCGCGGCTGGTGCCTGCGGAAGTATTCGTGCCACGCATCGTAGAGCGCCACGTTCGAGGTGTAGTTGTGAAGGAGGTCGAGTTGAATGGCGTCATTGCCGGGTCGGTCCAGCAGCGCCTGGTCGAAGGTGTAGCTGTCCGGGCTTACCGCCGCTGGGTTTTTCGCACCATGCGTGTACTGGAAGATCGTCGTTTCTTTCGTCAGCAGCGTGCGCGGCGCCTTCTCCGTCTCCTCATTTCGATTCGCCCAGAAAGGCTGCAGCGGCTCGAAAGCGGCGCTGATGCCTTCCACGTAGGCATTGCCGTTCTGCACGACGATACCTTCGAT
>JBAQJF010000008.1:0-33062 GCA_049300195.1 Terriglobales bacterium
GATCAAGTACGTGCTGATTTTCGGGAGATGGCCGGGTCGCAAGCCGCGGATCGTAACACAATAGCGGGGATACCCCAAGGGCGACTAGCCCACCTTTAACGCTCTTCCCGTGCACCATTCCCCCCGACGGTGCCCTATTCTAAAATCGCGTTCCATGCGATTTTAGAGCCTGCCCTGAGCCTGTCGAAGGGGTGGGAACCACGGAAGCCGGCAGCGAGCGTTTAGACACTTGACGCCGCCCAAAGAATTCCGACCCAACCACCCGCCGCGCGCGAATGACGAAACATCCCCCAACCTCACTCCCCATGCCGTTTCATAATCTCCCGAACCTGCCGATCCGTCTGAGTGTTCCTCCTCGCCCTTTCCTTCCTCCATTCCTCCGCTTCGTCCTCATCCAACAGCGTCGCGTCATACAGCGTGCACTCGTGCAGGTTCGCGTCCGCCACCTCCTCCATCTTTCCCTTCATCGTCATGACCACCCCCCTCAAGTCACCCGCCGTAGCGTCCCCCTTCGCGATCCATTTCTCCACCTCCTCGCCATACTTCTCCATCTTTTCCGTGATCTGCGAAAGCTGATTCTTCATCCGCCGATTCTGTTCCGCTCGCCTCTCGCTCTCTTCTTCCGCCCGAATCGCGCGCTTCGTCCGCGCCACCACTTTGTCCATCACCTCCTCCGGTTCGTGTCCCCCCGGTTTCCCCGACCATTCGCTGCTCGCTGTGTGATCCTGATAAGCATGAAATTAGTAAACAGCATGCTGCCCGCGATCCGCGCCTGAATCCCATCGAAGCGCTTCGCTACGAGTAAGGCGTCAACACCGCCGAACAGCTTTTGTTGCGCTCGCGCCAGCGTGTACAATCCCGATTGCCTCGTTCAATCCACCGAAACATCCCGGAAAAGATGGGGTTTCTTTCGGTGAAGTTGTGAAGTGCCACCTTAATTCAAAATTCAACTATGGTGAATGATATGAAAAAGCTGATTGGCGTATTCGCGATTTGTTTCGTGTTTTCTCTGTCAGCATTAGCACAGCACGGCGGCCGGCCAGAAGTCGGAGGCGGCAAGGAAAACATTCCCTCGCACGGTCCCGACCACGTGAAGAAATCGGCTCCGGCGAAGGGAGACCGTCACTTCGATAATCGTCCGGGCCATCCTAACGCCCCGCACGTGGACCAGGGCAAGCGTTGGATCGGGCACGACACCGGCCCCGCGGACGTCCACTATCACCTCGATCATCCCTGGGAGCACGGCCGCTTCACCGGTGGCTTTGGCCACAAACATATCTGGAGACTCGCGGGAGGCGGCCCGAATCGCTTCTGGTTCGGGGGATACTACTTCTCCGTGGCTCCGTACGATATCGGTTACTGCAATGACTGGCTGTGGGATTCGGATGACGTCGTAATCTACGAAGACCCCGATCATCTCGGTTGGTACCTGGCCTACAACGTGCGTCTTGGAACGTATGTGCACGTGCTGTTTTTGGGAGCGTAGTAAGAAGTTCGAAACCGGGCGGTAACGAGTCGGCAAAACAAGAGCCGCGAGTCCAGAGCAACCGTTGAGGTTGCTCGCGGCTCGCGGCTCGAAACTTGTAGATGCCTTATTTTCCCTAGTCCTTTTTGTCTTCAGGCTTCTTCTCTTCGGGCTTTTTCTCTTCCTTCTGTTCTTTGGTCTTGTCCTCTTCCTTGGACTTGATCGAAATCAATTCAACCTCAAAGATCAGCGTAGAGTCAGGCCCGATCTCAGCTCCGGCGCCGCGCTCACCATATGCCAGGTCCGGTGGAATGAAGAGCTGCCACTTCGATCCCACAGGCATCATCTCCAATGCCTCGGTCCAGCCCTTGATCACTCCGCCAACCGGGAACGTCGCCGGTTCTCCACGTTTGTACGAGCTGTCAAACTCGGTGCCGTTGATCAAGGTTCCGCGGTAGTTGCACACGACCGTGTCGGTGGCGGTGGGCTTCGGCCCGGTGCCTTCGGTGATGACCTTGTACTGTAGCCCGCTCGGCAAGGTCTTCACACCCTCTTTGGTTTTGTTGGCTGCGAGGAACGCTTCGCCATCGGTCTTGTTCTTGGCGGCAGCCTCTTTCATCTTTTCCTGCTGCTCTTTGCGGAGATCGTTCTGCACTTCGGTGAGTATGCTTTTCGCCTCTTCTTCGGTCAGACGGGTCTTGCCCCCGCTCGCGCCATCTTTAAGACCCTGGGCCAGAATATTCCAGTCGACTTCCACGCCCTGCTTTTTCAGGTTCGCACCGAGTCCAGTGGCAATATTCATTCCGAGAGCGTAGCTGAACTTGTCCTTGCGTGAAGTAAGCGGAGCGGCCGCGCTAGTGCTCGCAGTCGTAGTTTTTTTGGCGGGAGCCTTGGAAGTGGCTGTTGGTGTTTTCGCTGCCGGAGTCTGCTGCGCGGCGCTATCGGCCACGAGCATCGCTCCGGCCAATAGGACCGCTGCAATGAGAGATTTACGCATATTGTCTATTGTCCCATTGCAGCGCGTTCGCGCCAAGAGGAAAGCAACCGAGAACGTGGGAAGCAGGAACGGAGAAGCGGCCGCTCATAGCTCAAGCCACAAACGCTCAAACCTGTTCTATAATTTCCGACCATGAAAACTACAGCCCTCGCGCTCACGCTATTCTTGATGCTCGTCACTGCGAGCTTCGCCAAAACCGTCGTGCACATGGAGGACGCGCAAGGCAAGAGCGTCGGCACCATCATTCTGTGGGAACTGAAATCCGGAGGAGTGGGGATGCAATTGAATCTCGAAAATCTCCCTCCGGGCGAACACGCCATTCACTTCCATCAGAACGCGGTCTGCACCGCGCCGGACTTTAAATCCGCCGGCGGGCACTTCAATCCGGACGGCAAGAAGCACGGCCTGGAAAATCCGGAAGGCCATCATGCAGGCGATCACGCAAACTTCACAGTGGGCGCAAACGGCAGAGCGAAAGTAAAGACCGAAAGCAAAGACGTGAACCTTCGTGCCGATAATCAAGGCAGCGACAGCCATTCGCTTTTCAGCCACGGAGGAACCTCAATCGTGATCCACGCGAAAGCCGACGATCAGAAGACCGATCCTTCGGGGAACTCGGGAGACCGAATTGCTTGCGGCGTGATTACGAAATAGCTGCGAGCTTTGAGAAAGCGGGGTTGCCGAGGGCAGTGTGTCGCGTTCCCAGAACCTGCGAACGGACCTAGCGGGTCCCGTCCCTCAGTTCCGCTAATTTCTCCTTCGTCGCGGGCCACTCCGCAGCAATGATCGAATAGCGCGCCGAGTCGCGAGGAATGAAATCGGAGGCCATGCGATGAGCGCGAAGAATGCCTTCGAATTTCCCGCCAATGCGTTCGATGGCAGCCCTCGACCGCGCATTGCGCACATCGGTGTGTAAGCAAACGCGCAGCACCCGCCAGGTTTCAAATGCGTACGTGAGCATGAGCAGCTTGGACTCAGTGTTGGCAGGCGTTCGAATCGCGTTCGCCGCAAACCAGGTATAACCGATCTCGCATGCGTCAGGCACAGGGTTATCGCGAGCTGTCGGGCCTTGAGGAGTGCGGCCGTGAAAAGCATGGCCCGGAGGCCAGGCCCAGTATTCGAGATTGAAGAAACGCGTGGAGCCGATAACCGCGTCGTCGGCCAGACGAACAACAGCAAAGGGCGCGGCGGTGCCGGCCTCCTGCCAGGCGAGAGCAGTGTCGACATATTTTTCGGCTTCGCTCCTGCCCTGCGGAACCGGGCTCCATTGATAGAGCGATGGATCGGCGGCGGAGGCGGCGGCGAGTCCCTCGACATGGCGCCGTGAGAGCGGGTCGAGCCGGACGTGGCGGCCTTCCAGCGTTGGTACATGAATTTTTGGTGTCATGGTCGAAAGTTTAGATGGTTGAGAGTCTAAATGGGACCTTCGAAGAATGCGATTCCGCTCGTTCAGCGGCCGCCAGAGTCAGGGCATTGATCTTTCCGATATTCGTCGACATACATGGTCCAGGGAGGTTCGTGCAGCGCATCCCGGTAGAGGCCAGTCTTGAAGTAGATCAGTGCGCGATTAGGATATCCGCGAGCCGGTTGAAAAAGCGTGGGACCTCGATAGTGCAAAATGTCGTGACCATCGAGAGTGGCGTCAATCCGCCCCTCGCGGCCGCTGTCAAAGCGGGTAACAAAACGAAAATCGAGCCAGCGGCCTCGGATGTCGTCGTCGCCTCGATAGAGTACATGCGTTCCCAGTTCATCGATGCGAGTGATTTTGAAACGCGCGTCTTCAACGCGAACCGCCAGAATCGGACGGTCGGGCAGGCAGCGTGCAGCCTCACACAACTGCCGCCACTGCGCGATCACAAGACGTTCGGAAGTTTGCGGAATTTCTTTGGGAAGATAGAGGCTGAACGAATAGACGTACGTTCGTCGGGCGCGCGAGTAGAGCCACCAGGATTCCATCAGCTCATCTCGCTCGCTCGCGGCGCCCGTGTCGCTGGCGGCTTCGTAGCGATCGCCGGAATGAACAGTAATGGCAAGCGCGCTGCGGCCGGCGCGCACAACCGACTGCTCGGAGGCGAGCGCACCCGGCACAAGTCGGCCTTTGGACCACCGGATCCAGCTCAAGTGCGGCGACTCAAAGCCGTCATAGATGTGAATGGGAATAGCTCGAAGCCCGATGAAAATAATAAGGAGCAGCAAGAGCCCGGCTCCGACTATCTTGAGGAGAATTTTCACGCAGGCGATGCTACCACCGAGCCCGAAAGAAATCAGGAGGGGAAAATAAAATCGAAAAGTAATAGCGCTCGAATTCACTCAACCGCAAAATAAAAAACCCTCTCAGCCAGCGAGAGGGTTTGCGAACTGGTTTTGAAGAAATGTCTTTAGGCTGCGCGCACCACGTTGCCCGCTTGAAAGCCCTTCGGCCCTTTGAGCAGATCGAACTCGACAGTCTCACCTTCGTTCAGCGAGCGGTAGCCGTTCTCCTGAATGGCGGAGAAGTGCACGAACACGTCCTCACCCGTGGAGCGCTGGATGAACCCGTAACCCTTCGCCCCGTTGAACCACTTCACAGTACCCTTCTCTCTCACAAAAAACTCCTTTCGCCTCGGTCGTCTGAATTATTCTTGCGCCTCTTCTGCGTTTGTCCCGCGGGTCGCGCACGCGCCACGCACGGTGAACAGCCAACTACGGCGTGCGAGAACGGAACAGCCCTCAAAGGACGCTCGAATTGGTTGGCATTACTGCGGAGCGAAGCAAGCGCGCGCCAAACAGAAACAGCTCCCCGCATTTCGCCGGGCCATTGCGCGCGACGAAACCCAGTGGAGCCGCATAGACGAAAGCGCGATATCGACTGCCCACACAGAAACGTCAACCGTTTTGCAGCATCGTCGAGCGTATAGCACCCGACGAAGCCCCAGATAATAGCAGGAAGAGGCTGATTGGCAAGCAGGAAATTTTCGGAGGGCGGAGTGAGGATTTCGCAACTCATCCCGGCGGCGTGCGCCATCCGGGTGTGACCAGAGGACGCAAAACGGGTTGCCGCGCAAATAGGCCAGCGCCCATTGGAAGAGATGGAAATCCGTAAGTATTTGATAAGATTTGGAAAACTGTGACTTCCATCACTTCGATCCAGGCCTCTGACCAGAAAGGCGCGAGCGAGATCCACGCCGCACCTAACGAAAACGCGGTGCGCTCGACAGCGCGTTATCTGCTGCGAACCGATGTCCATACCTTTGCGTTTTCGGTGGCGGCCAACGCAATTTTGTCGCTCTTCCCTTTTTTGCTGCTGCTGATGACGCTGATCCGGCGCGTGTTTCATTCGCAGGTGATGTACAACGTTGTGGAAAATCTGGTGCGCGATTCGCTGCCCACAGGGCAGGAGTTCGTGATTCGCAATCTGAATGCGCTGGTTGAATCGCATCAGCGCGCGCAGATCCTTTCGCTGGTCATGATGCTGGTCGGCTCCACCGGAATTTTTATGCCTCTCGAGGTGGCGCTGAATCGCGTGTGGGGATTTCCCAATAACCGGTCGTATATCGGCAACCAACTTATCGCGCTCGGCCTGGCCTTCGCCTGCGGATCACTGGCCCTGTTGTCCGTGGGACTGACGGCGGGGAATGTCGAGATCCTGAAAACGGTGTTGCACCGCTATGGCGCCTGGGACAGGCACTGGGTGGGATTCTTGACCATGAAGATTTTCTCGATCGGGGCCAGCATCGCGATTTTCTTTCTGATTTACTGGCTGCTGCCGAATGGGAAGGTTCGGGCGCGGGCCGTGTTGCCGGCGGCGGTCATCATGGGACTGCTCTCCGAGGCGCTGAAGTACATTTATATTTTTGCGCTGCCGTTTCTGAATTTCGGCGAAGTATACGGTCCGTTTGCGATCTCAGTGAGCCTCATATTCTGGGCGTTTCTTTCCGGGATGCTGCTGCTGGCGGGTGCGCACTTATCGGCGCGACGGAGTCTCGGGAATTTGTAGAAAGTTCAGTTCTCTAAAACCTCCATCGGGTCGCCGATTTCGGAAAGCTCTTTTCGATAAATGCGAAGACCTTGCTGGGACGCACCTCGAAGATGGGCTCGTTCATGCCGCGCGGATCCATCTTGTATTTCTTCTTGTAAACGGAGGCGACACGCTCGAGGCTTGTTGCGGCATCAACTTGCCTGGCTTGGCCTTCGACGATGATTGCTTCTTTTCCGTCATCGTTCGTGACCGTGCAGGCGGGGTTCGACGCCAGGTTCTGTCCCTTACGCGATTTGCGGCCGGTCGAAAAGAAGAACGCTTCGTCGAGCCAAACTCCCCAGATGGGCATTACGTGCGGGCGAGGTCGCGCGTTGCCCTTGCCGGGACGAATCGTGGCCAGCCAAAATGTGCGGCAGCGATTCATCTTGCGGGCGACCCAAGTCCATGAGAGGAGACCGGCGCCATCGTTGGCTCCGAGGATTCCGTAGCCGGGAGCGAACGGGCGGGAGGCCTTGGGACTGTATTTCGCGTTTGCCGCCTTGCGCGGCGGACGGCGGGAGCGAGAACGGGCTTTAGGCATGACGGACATTTTAGCCCCGGCGCAACAGGCCGCACCAGTTTCTCCAGCACATTCACTTGTAGGACGGATAGTATTGGCTCTATGTTGGTTCGCTCACCCCTGCGGCTTGAGCACCCGGCTGATTGCTTGCTTCGAGCACGGCGTCCCAGAACGTGCTGTTGGGATCAATCGCTGCAACGCCGATTTTCGCTCCGGTCGGCGCGTCCTCATCCCGCACCCATGCGACGCGAAACTCTTCTTTCCTACCGGTCCGAGTGAGAGAGATCGTGTCTCCGATTTTGAGCAGGCCGTGAATTCCCTCCAGAAACGCGCCTCGCCGGCTGATGTTGACAGTCAATACGCGCTGGCTGAGAGGACGGCCGCTGACATCGACTCCATTGAGCAGAACGGGCAGCGCGATGTCAACGCGGGGATCGCGGCGCTTGCCGAGACGCTGCGCTCGCAGATCGCTAAAGAATTGCTCCGGGGTGAGAGATGAGCCGGAAAGCACCAGATCCAAAAGCAGGTCGGGCTCTCCCGGCACACGAGCCGGAGGCATGGTCTCGGTCTCCGCCACGTGTTGCCGCTCCTTGCGCCCGACAAAAACTCGCGGCGCTTCGCGAGTGTTCGTCAATTGTTCAATCAACTCTTCGACGTGCTGCGCGGGCGTGTGCGAGCGCGTGAACTCGGTCCCCATACCGGTTTCGGGATGAGAGACGCGAACAACACCGTCGAGAATATACTCTTTGTCGTTGGCGCGAATACTCAGAACCACAGGCGTGCCAGCGGGCAACGGCGTGGTCGATTCCAAATAACAAGCGCCCGCACTGACGTCGGTCAAACGCCAGCGCCGGGGAGGCGTGACCGCCTTGGCCGCATCGGGATCGGTTCGCGTCCGCCGCATCCTCCCCAGCTCTTCTTCCATCAGATCCTCGACCGCCCAATCCGATGGAGCGTATTCGATGCCCCAGAAGTTTCCGGGAATCTGAAGTTCGAGTCCGATGAGCCAGGTTTCCGGATCTCCCCCGAGCGGCACGACTTCGGATACGACGGCGGTGGTGTGACGCTTGGCGGAGATGATTTCGAGGCGTACGGGCAAGTTCATCTCAAGCGCACGCGGAGAGATGACGCCGCAGCCATGAGCGTTCACGAGAGTTGTGTTACAGCGCTCTGAAAAAGAAAACGACGGGTCGAGGCTCGTCACCTGCACCGGAACTTCCAGCGGCAAGCGTGTGCTGCGACGAATTGCGTGCTGCGCTTTTTCCGAAGGCCCCATAGATCCGCGGTTGAAAATTCTTTCGCCCGAATGGAACGACCCGAATCTGCCCGCTTGAGCAGACACAATCCATAATCATGCTAGATTACCGGAAAAAAGCCGGATATAGCTTTGGCGGGTCCGGTTTCCGAGTTAGGCACTAGCAAGGCTACTCACCGGTCTTGATCGCGGGTTCGACCGTTTGGACTGCCGACTCAGGCGGTTTGATGGCCGAGTCGGGCGCCTGGAAATCGATGCGCTTGTGGCTGCCGTCACAGAAAGGACGATTTGCGGACGCGCCGCACCGGCAGAGGGAGAACGCGGGTTTGCCGGTAAGGTCGTACTTGTTGCCATCGCCATCGATCATTTCGATGACGCCGTTCGGATCGTCGACGCGCAGGGAGCCATTCTTTTTAACTGTGATTGTGACTTGAGCCATGAGGCCTCCGGTAAACTTTCAAACTATCGCAGAAAGGGCATAGAGTACAAATTTGGCTCGAGTTTACTTCCAGCGGTCGATTGTCTCCCACCATACAAGCTTGGACCACTCGTCGAAGGTGACTTTTGCCCATTCGCGTTCGGTCCACCAAGCATCTCCAAATTGAGCGGGATTGCGTGCGGCCGCGACGCTCCATTGGTATTGCGGAAGTCGACGAGAAAAAATCGCGAGAGCACGTCGCGTGTGGTAGTCGGAAGTAACGAGGAGCACACGATGCGGGTGCAGTGGTTGGATACAGCGGTCAACATCGGCGGTTTCCGCCACCGTGGAATGGCTGACGACACCGCAGACGGCGATTGACTTCGCATCGGGTTGCTCGTCGATGTACCTCTGCGCAATATCGGTCAGGTGCGAGTCGAAGATTCTTCCGGTTTCGGCGTCGATGAACATCCGCGGCGCCATACCTTGCCGCAGGAGTTCGAGCCCGCGCGCGGGACGAACAATGGTCTCTCCGGCGAGGACGACAATCACATCGGATTTTTGCGGGTTGTCGACGACTAGAAAGCGCGCGGCCTGGCTCGCGAGCAATACAGCGACGATCGGCGCGAGAACGAAGAGCCGGAGTAAGCGCATCTCAGCGCATGGTACTACAGCGCGATTGCTGCAATTTCCATTACCGTCGTAATCGCGGACCCGAATGGCGCGCGCAAAGGCGTGGGAAAATAGTGGAACAGCGCAGTGCCACGCTTTAACCTGCGCGGAACATCGCGGGTAAGTACTCCTTAAATCGGCTGCAAACCGGATGTTAGAATTCTCGTACCCTCATGACCACACAAATGACTGCGTCTTCATCCTTCAGTGAGCTGAAAAACCGCATCCAGACTCGCCGTGCGCGGGTGGGTATCATCGGCCTCGGCTACGTTGGCTTGCCGCTCGCTCTTCTTTATAGCGAGCAGAAATTTGCCGTCACCGGATTCGATATCGATCAGCGCAAGGTGGATACGATCAACCAGGGCGGCACCTACATTTTCCGCATTACGGCGGAGGAGATTGGCGCGGCCAAGGCCAACGGATTCAAGCCGACATCGAACTATTCGCAGATCAGCGAGATGGACGCAATCATCATTTGCGTTCCGACGCCACTCAACGAATATCACGAGCCCGACATGAGCTACATCACCAACACCGCGCATGCAGTCGCACCCCATCTGCGGGCCGGGCAGATCGTGATTCTGGAGAGCACAACTTATCCGGGCACGACGGAAGAGGTGCTCGTTCCGATTCTTGAGCAGGAAAATAAGCTTGGACTGAAGGCGTCCCAGAAAGGCGCGGCTGGCGACAACGAATTCTGGGTTGCGTTTTCTCCCGAGCGTGAAGATCCAGGAAATACCACCGTCGCACGCCACAATATTCCGAAGGTGATCGGCGGGCTTGACGCGCAGGCAAGTGAAATTGCGGCGGCGCTCTACGGCTCGATTTTCAGTCGCACCGTTCCGGTGTCGTCGCCGGCCGCGGCCGAGATGACGAAGCTGCTCGAAAATATCTATCGTTGCGTGAACATCGCGCTGGTGAACGAACTGAAAATGCTCTGCCTGCGTATGAATCTCAATATATGGGAAATCATTGACGCGGCAGCCACCAAACCGTTTGGCTTCCATCCGTTTTACCCGGGGCCGGGTCTCGGCGGGCATTGCATTCCCGTCGATCCGTTTTATCTTTCGTGGAAGGCGAAGGAGTTCGACTTCCATACGCGGTTTATCGAACTCGCTGGCGAGGTCAACGTGGCCATGCCGTATCACGTGATCGCGGCAACCATCGGCGCGCTCAATAAGCAGAAGAAGGCCATCAACGGATCGAAGGTGCTGGTGCTGGGCGTGGCCTATAAGAAAGATATTGATGACCTGCGCGAGTCGCCGGCCTTGACGATTATTGAGCTGCTGCAAAAGGAGGGCGCGACGGTCAGCTACAACGATCCTTATTTCCCGTTCGTGGGCCGCGGACGCAAGTATGACTTGCAGATGAAGAACACTCCGCTCGACAAGCTGGGGGAGTATGACTGTGTGCTGATCGTGACCGACCACTCCGACTACGACTACCCGAAGATCGTGAACGAGGCCAAGCTGGTGGTGGATTCACGCAATGCAACACGCGGCATCAAGAGCGACAAAATCGTCCACTGCTAGCTCTCCTTTGGAGCAGGCGTCCCCTTCCGCGCGGCTGCTGCTCGATTCTGTCGGTGGCAGAAAACATGTGGCTGTACATTTCTCGGCAAGTATTTTTCGGTGAATATTCTCTTCGACCTCGACGGCACCCTTACTGATCCCGGCGTTGGCATCGTCGCGTGCATTCGCTACGCCCTCGAAAAGCTTGGCCGGGAACTGCCTACGGATCAGGCGTTGTCGCGCTACATTGGCCCTCCGCTGCGCGAATCCTTCGGCGAGATTCTGAATACTTCCGACAAATGCGCGATCGATCATGCCGTCAATGTCTATCGCGAGCGCTATTCGACGATTGGACTGCTGGAGAACGAGGTTTATCCTGGCATTCCTGAGGCATTGGCGCAGCTCTCGCAGCGCGGCGATAGGATGTTTGTCGCCACATCGAAGCCGAAAATTTACGCGGAGCGCATTCTCGAGCACTTCGGTTTGACCGGCCACTTCCGCACGATTTGGGGATGTGAACTCGACGGCGGTCGATCGGACAAAGGCGAGCTGATCGCGTACTTGCTGCTGCACGAGAGGCTTGCACCGTCGGAAACGCTGATGATTGGCGACCGTTCCCACGATGCCGTGGGAGCCCGGGCGAACGGCATCGTTCCAGTCGGCGTTCTATGGGGCTATGGCGACGAGGCCGAACTGACGTCGGCGCGATGCAAAACGCTGCTGCGCACGCCGTCGGAGCTGACGCAGCTTGCGATCTGAATGACCAGCACCATCATCTGCGGGCGGTGCTTGGCGTGTCTTGTCAGTCCACTGGCATCGGCTATGCTAGTATTTCGCGTTGGACTGGGGCAGCGTCGACAGTGAGCGTTGCATCGGAACAGTGCCATGATGAAAGATACGCTGGGAGTATTGCTGGCCGGAGGCGCGGGCGAGCGCCTTTACCCGCTAACGCGTGACCGGGCGAAACCCGCCGTCACCTTCGGCGGCATCTACCGGATCATCGACGTCACACTTTCCAATTGCGTGAACTCCGGCCTGCGCAGAATTTACATTCTCACGCAATACAAGGCGCTTTCCCTTAACCGGCAGATACGCGAGGGCTGGAATATTCTGGGGCGCGAAATCGGTGAATTCATCGAAATCCTCCCGCCCATGAAGCGTGTCAGCGACAACTGGTACATGGGAACGGCCGATGCGGTGTATCAGAATATCTATTCCATCGGGTCCGAGCAGCCGAAATACGTACTCATTCTCTCCGGCGACCACATTTACAAAATGAACTACGAGCGCATGCTGCGGCAGCATACCGATTGCGCCGCCGATGCGACGGTCGCAACCCTGCTGACAGAACCAGCGGACTGCCGCCACTTCGGCGTGGTCGACATCGACCCGGACAGCCGCATTACCGGCTTCATCGAAAAACCGAAAGAGACTGCGCTGCGCTCTCCATACGACGCGAGCAAGATTTCGGCGTCGATGGGCATCTATATTTTCAATACCGACGTGCTCATACCAGTGCTGCTGAAGGACGCCGAGAATCCCAATTCCAGCCACGACTTCGGCAAAGATATTTTGCCGGGCATGCTGAAGGACTACAATGTCTTCTCCTTCAACTTCGTCGACGAGAACAAAAAAGAGGCGCTCTACTGGCGCGACGTGGGCACGCTAGAGGCGTACTACGAAGCAAACATGGATCTCGTCTCGGTCTCGCCGGTCTTCAATCTGTACGACGACCGCTGGCCGATCCGCACGCACCAGCGGCAGTATCCGCCCGCGAAGTTTGTCTTTGCCGAATCCGGTCGCATGGGTCACGCGCTCGATTCGCTGGTCTCGGGCGGGTGCATTATTTCTGGCGGCACGGTGAAGAATTGCGTGGTTTCGCCCGACGTGCGCGTCAACTCGTACTCTGAAATCGAGGACAGCATTCTTTTTTCGCACGTGAACGTTGGCCGAAACTGCCGCATCCGCAAGGCGATCATCGACCGCGACGTGCACGTGCCGGAGGGGACCACGATCGGTTACGAACCGGAGGCCGACCGTGAGCGTTATTTCGTGACGGACAGCGGCATTACGGTGGTCACGCGGGATTATTCACTGTTTGAGAATCCGGTGACGGTGGATTATTTTACGAGCGAGTAGGCTGGGCATCAGCCATCAGCGTGCGATCTGGATTGGATATTTTGATTGTTTGCGGATTTACTTTTTGGGATTCGAATCTTATTCACCGACTCGCTAAATCATCGGCTAACAAACCCGCTTTCAGCGCCAGGGTATGGGCTCGCGAAACATCTCCTTGTTTCAGCGCCGACCGCGAACCAGCCATATAGCTGTGGATCTGGGCGATGGTTTCCTCCTGCTGGGCATCGAGCGGGCGCGGCGCAATCTCTTTTAGCTTTTCTTCGGTTGTGCTCAATAACAATTCCGCTTCGCGACGCTGGCGGTGGGCTTCTTCGGGAGTAATGCCGGCAATGATTTGCTCGGTGGGTTCAGGCGCGCCACCTTCCCGTATGACGACCTTTTTCGGAGCGGCCGCGGATGGAGGCGCTGCGGCACGCTTTGGCGACGCCGAATGGGTGTTCGGGGCCGCGCTGTTCGCGCTCTGCTTCTTTGCAGGCTTCAGGTTCGGCTGCGTTTTTGTTTGAGACCGCGACTTGGCGGAATCGCTATTTTGAATCTGATCTTGATGTTGCGGCGATTGCGTTTCAGCCTGGGGCGGAGCCGCTGCAGACCTTCGCGTGGTGGAATTCGCAGGTGAATGCGGGTCCTGGTGCGCGGCTGCGCTCACACATCCTAAACTCATCACGATCACAAATCCGCAAGTCACGCGCGCATTGGCTTGAAAGGTCACGCCGGCACCTCAGTTTCGCTCTCCGCCTTGGTCACGAGCGCCGGCAGCCGCAGGCGGAACGTTGTCCCCTGTCCTACCACCGATTCGAAGTCGACTGTGCCGTAATGCCACTGCATGATCTGGTAGGTTTGGGCGAGACCAATACCGCTGCCGCCCTGATCGCCCTTGGTTGTGAAATAGAGTTCAAAGATTTTTTCGCGCGCGTCAGACGGAATGCCCGCGCCCTGATCGCGGACCTCACCGACAATATTTTCCTCTTCGCGAAATGCTGCGATCGTGAGGGTTCCTCCTTTTTCCATCGACTGCACGCCGTTGATCACGAGGTTGAGAATTGCCTGCTTCATCAGATCGGGGTCAACGCGCACCAGAAGCGGCGCTGCGGGCAACTCGCGCAAGACCTTCACACCGTGGCGCGCGGCATCGGGAGCGGCCAGCACGGCGACCTCCTCAAATATTTTGCGCAGGTCGGCGTCATCGAGATGCAAGTCGCGCGGACGCGTGAAGTCGACGAGGATTTGCACGACCCGGTCGAGCCGGCGGATTTCATTACCGATGATGTCAACGTGGCGGCGCGATTCAGGGTCATCCTGCTTCATTTTGTTTTGCAGTAATTGAAGATGAAGCACGATGGCATTAATCGGATTTTTGACTTCATGGGCGACACCGCGTGTGAGGCGTCCGCTGGCGGAGAGGCGGCGCGAAATTTCAATTTCATCTTCAATCCGGCGAACCGATTCGGCATCGCGCATGGTGAGCAGAGCGCCGATGGGAGTTCCCTTCTCCTGAATGAAATCGAGCGAAACTTGAACACGCCGGCCATCGGCGGCTTCGAATTCGTATTGCACGAGCGGGCGCTGTTTTTGGAACGCGGGCAGGACAACCGCGCCTAGCACCGTCCCGTCGGAAAAAATTTCCGCCGCGGTACGGCCCAGAATTTCACGGCGCGGACGGCCCAGGAATTTTTCCGCCGAGGCGCTCACCAGCACGACGCGCGAATCCCTCGTGAAGAGCATCAGGCCATCCTGCAATTTCGACATGACCTGCTCGACATTGTCCTTGAGCGCGGAAAAAATCTGGTTGGTATCGCGAATCTGGCGGCCGAGGTGCGCAATCTTGAGCGACACGAGGCCAACTTCGTCCGCGCTGGAATCCTCGTCTTCGGGCAGCGGATCGCCCGCGCTCGCACTGTCAAGATTGCGGCTGATGGCCTTCAGAGGACCGAGCGCCACATTCGACACGACTGCCCCGAGCACCAGCGAACAGAACATTGCCACGACGGAAAAGAACACCGCCTGCTGCAACCGCGGGGTCAGTTCGTAGCGCAAGAACACCGTGGAGACGCCGACACGAATGCTGCCAAACGTCTCGTCACCAACCTCGAGCGGGATGCTGGCGTCGTAGACCGTGCCGGGGGCGTAAATCAGACGCAACTGGTGCCGGAACCCCGAGTTGAGCAACCGGGTCAAGGGCGGACGCTCAGGAACCGGCTTGCCATTCATAGCGTGGTTGGTATCGAGAATCACGACTCCGTTAGGATCGACGATGGCGGCGTCGTAAATGATGCGCGAACTGCCGACGACCGACTCCAGCATCTCGTTCAGATCGACATCGGTTTGCAGGTCATTGGCGATGGCTGCGCGCATCGCTTTGGGATTGGCGGTGTCGATGCGCGTGCTGGTGAGGTCGGGAACAGCGTTGGAGGCGGCGGAGCGCAGTTCGTCAGTGAGCTGGGAAGCGGTTTCATCGGCCCAGATAAGACGCTGGCGCAGAAGTTGGGAAAGAAAGAGCCAGGAGAATGCGACCACCAGCGCGGTGAAGAGCGTGGTGATGGCGAATACGATGATGAATTTGCGAGTCATGAGAACAGCTGTCAGCTCTCACCTATCAGTTTTCAGCAAAACCAAAACCTTTCGCGTCTGCACTGGGAACTGAGAACCGAGAGCTGAGGACTTTCTTTTCACTCTTCTTCACTGGCCAGCACGGCATCCTGCGGGCGGCCGTATTCTTTCAGCTTGTTGTGCAGCGTCTTGAGGCTGATGCCGAGGATTTCCGCTGCCCTTGTCTTGTTGTTGTTGGTCGACTGCAAAGTTTTCAGGATCAGCAGCTTCTCGGCTTCCTCGACCGTGGTGCCAACTCCCAGGTGCACGGCGTCCGGATCGTTCACCACCACGCGCACGCTGTGACCGAAACCCGGCGGCAGGTGCTTGGTTTCGACGAGCCCGCCTTCGCAGACAATCACCGCGCGTTCAAGCGTGTTCCGTAATTCGCGCACATTACCTGGCCAGGAATAACTCTGAAAGAGATTGAGCACGGCTTCGCTTACGTCGGAAACCTTACGGTCGTGCTTCTGATTCATATCGGCGAGCAGACTCTTTACCAGTTCGCGAATGTCTTCCTTGTGTTCGCGCAGGGCTGGCATGTGAATGTTAAAGACGTTCAACCGGTAATAGAGATCCTGACGAAGCTCGCCGGCGGCGACGGCCTCGTCCGGGACTTTATTGGTAGCGGCGAGCACCCGAACGTCGACCGAGGTCTCCACCTTGCTGCCCAGTCTGCGAAGCTTGTGATCTTCGAGCACTCGCAAAAGCTTAGCTTGCGTGCCGACTGGCATCTCGCCGATTTCGTCCAGCAGCAAAGTGCCTCCTTCGGCCAGTTCGAAGCATCCAGTTCGGCGTTCGAGCGCGCCCGTGAAAGCACCCTTCTCGTGGCCGAAGATTTCGCTTTCAATCAAAGTCTCTGGGATCGCCGCGCAATTGATGGGAACAAAGGGTTTATTGCGACGTGGACTCAGATCGTGAATGGTGCGGGCGACGAGTTCCTTGCCCGTCCCGCTGGCGCCCGTAATCAGGACCGATGCAGTGCTGGGCGCGACCTGCTCAATCAGATGAAAGATTTCCTGCATAGGCGCTGACGACCCGACCAGCGGACCGAGCGCCCCTTTATCGCGCAGACGGCGGCGGAGCGCTTCGTTTTCCACGCGTGCGTTCAGAATCTCGGCGATATTGGTCAGGATGGAGCGCAGCCGTCGAAAATCGATTGGCTTCTCGATATAGTCCTGCACGCCGAGTCGGCCCGCGTGGAAGGCATTTTCGGTCGTTCTTTGGGCCGTCACCATCACGACCGCGATGGACTGCGAAAGCTCGGAGAGACGCTCCACCAATTCCATGCCGCCCATGCGCGGCATCTTGACGTCGGTGATCACGATGGACGGAGCAAACGAGGCGACCTTATCGAGCGCCTCTACGCCATCGGAAGCGGTTTCGGTCCGATAGCCCCAACCCGAGATCAGTTCAGCCAGGCCGGTGCGCTCGTTCACTTCATCTTCGACGATCAGTACGCGTTCTTGTGTCATAGGCCGTCATACGCCCTTCTGAATATTATTCAGGGAAGATGGTTACGCCGCAACCGAGGGCAGCCATAGCCCTTCCAGATCCAGTTATCGCCGACCTCATATATCAATTTGAGACACTTCCCTTCATCCGTGAGTGGCGTCGGATCCTTTCGCTGCTGGTTCCGGGGCCAACCAAAATGCGGGTGGAGGTCGAAGATCGCGTTGAGGAATTCTAGTCGCTCCCGCCCCTTCCGCACGAATCGGCGAGTGGCTTTGTTTGAATTTCGATGAACTGAGCAGTATTGACCAGACGGGATTTCCCGGTTCCCGGTACTTTGGGTGTTCCATCTTAGAGAGGACTCCTTAACTAACCTGGAAGCGGGTTAGGATAATAATGCAGAGTAGTACGCACGGAAATGTACTCTGCGAAGCCCCTAGCGCCACGCGGGCGGACTTTTTCAACGCACTTTTCGGCCACTACCAATTGTGAAACTGCCGGCGTTTGCTGTATGATCCTTTGTTTACAGCACAATCTCCCGGTTCGCAGTCTCGGGCCAAATCTTTTTATTTTTTTGCTTTAGTTGATGTTTGCGTCGGATTCCATGTGGAGGAAATATGTCACGTTGGCACCAAGCTTACCGAAGCGCGGTATTCGCGCTCGTCATTGCATTCTTATTGACCGCGCTTCCGGCAATGATGATTGCACAGTCGAATGAGGAAGCCCCCAAAGCGGAATTATTTGTTGGCTATCAATGGTTGAATCCGGGGGGGAACATCCCGGACTTTAATGTTCCGCCGGGCTCGTTCCATTTGCCCGCGATCGCGCAAGGCGCCGGCACCAGTTTGGCGTGGAACTTGAACAACTACTTTTCTCTTGAGGGCACCTGGGGCATCGATGGAAATAAATATGCCACCATCAACACAGCTGGCTTCGGTCCCAGGGTGACCTATCGCGGCGCGGATGGCATCAACTTCTTCGCCCACTCCCTGGTCGGGTTCCAGCGCCTGACGAGCCGGAGTTTCGGTTCGGATAATGGGGTTGCCGTCATGCTTGGCGGCGGCATGGATATCAGGATCTGGAAGCCCTTGAGCTTCCGCCTGTTTGAAGCGGATTACGTATGGACGCACCACAACTTCGCCTCGGTCGTCCCCCTTGACGATGGATCTCTTCGCCGCCAGAACTTCAACGGCGCGATGCTGCGCTCCGGCTTGGTCTTCAATTTTGGTGGAGGAGCGCCCGAGGCCGCGGTAGCAGCGGCCTGCTCTGTGCAGAATCCCGACGTGATGGTCGGCGAGCCGGTGCATGTAACCGTCGCGGCCAGCAACTTCAACCCCAAGCACACGCTGGCCTACTCCTGGAGCAGCAGCGGCGGCAAAATCGAAGGTAAAGACACCACGGCCACCATCGACACGAACGGCATTGCAGGCGGAAGCTATACCGCAACTGCTACCGTCACCGATGCGAAGGCAAAAAAGAACAATACGGCAAGTTGCACCGCCAGCTTTACCGTGAAAGAACCGCCCAAGAACCCGCCGCAAATGTCATGCTCGGCCAATCCAACAACCGTGCAGGCGGGAACTTCGTCAACCATCGCCTGCTCCTGCACCAGCCCTGACAACGTTCCGGTCACCGTCAGCGGATGGAACGCCTCAGGCGGCAGCATTTCCGGCACCGGAGACACTGCTACCTTGAGCACTGCGGGCGCCGCCTCGGGTCCAATTACAGTCAATGCAACTTGCACGGATTCACGCGGCTTGACTGCATCGTCCTCGAGCACGGTGACGGTTGAAAATCCGCCGCCTCCGCCACCCCAGGCCACCAAGCTGAACCAGTGCGACTATCCAAACGTCAAGAAGCCGTGGCGCGTCGACAACACCTGTAAGGCGATGCTCGACGACGTAGCGGCCAAACTACAGCAGGATCCTGACGCCAAGCTCGTCGTGGTCGGTAATGCCGAGCCGAAGGAAAAGCGCAAGAACCTGGCCGCAGAGCGCGCGGTTGATGTGAAGTACTACCTGACCGAGGGCGAAGCGCAGCAGCATATCGATGCTAGCCGCATCGAGACCCGTACTGGCACCGAAGGCACGATGACCACCGAACAGTGGATCATCCCCGCCGGCGCCACGTTCCCCGAGGCCGACTCGACCACACCGGTCGATGAGTCCAGGGTGAAGCCGATTCTGGATCATCCGAAACCGATGGCCAAGAAAAAGGCAAAAAAGGCCGAATAACGGTAGGGATCCAGTAATGCTCGTTTTCGCAAACTAAAGGCCGGTAGGGTTCGCCCTACCGGCCTTTCTATTTAGGCTGCTTCGGTAACCTTGTCCGGCCCGTGGTAGCCTGTCACTCTGGGGCGCAAGCGAATACTGTTCGCAAGGGGTCACTTTCCGCGTATGAGAGACAAACACGTTCTCCGCTCCAGTTTGCAGCTCGGTTGGCTGCTTCTGGCAGTCGTTTTTATGAGCACGGCACTGCTCGCTTCGGGGCCCTGGCAAGTCTTAGGTCCGGATGGTGGCGACGCGCGCAGCCTGGCGTATGATGCGCACAACCCAGACCATGTTTTTCTAGGCACCAGCACGGGACAGATGTTTGTCTCAAATGACGGCGGCAAAGCCTGGACCCGCCTCGCCCACCTCGGCGGCGATGACTATGTTCTCGACCATATTGTGGTCGATCCGCAGAATTCCGATCGAGTCTATGTTTCGGCATGGAGCTCTTCCAGTCAGCAGATCGGCGAAATTTTCCGCACCGTAGACGGCGGACATACCTGGCAGACTCTGCCGGCCATGCACGGGAAATCGATCCGCGCGATGGCCATGTTCCGCGGCAATTCCAACGTGCTGGTAGCGGGCGCGCTGGATGGCGTATACCGCACCAACGACGGCGGCGACACCTGGGAGCATTTGTCCGCTGCCGATTCCGCTGAGATCAAGAACATTGAATCGATTGCGGTCGATCCGAAGGATCCAAATACGATCTATGCCGGAACCTGGCACCTGGCCTGGAAGACCTCCGACGCCGGCGCCCACTGGCAGCACATTAATAAAGGAATGATCGACGACTCCGACGTCTTCTCCGTCATCGTCGATCACGACAATCCGCAGGTTGTTTTCGCGAGTGCCTGCTCCGGCATCTATAAGAGCGATACCGCCGGCAACCAGTTCTCGAAGATTCCGGGCATCCCGTTCTCGGCGCGCCGCACGCGTGTTCTGAAGCAGGATCCCACTAACGAATCCATTGTCTATGCCGGAACCACCGAGGGCCTTTGGAAAACGATGGACCTCGGCAAGACGTGGAAGCGCGTTTCGAACCCTGAAGTCGTCGTCAATGACGTCTACGTCGATCCGCGGGATTCCAATCACGTTCTGATCGCCACCGACCGCAGCGGCGTGTTGGCGTCAACCAACGGCGCAGCGGCCTGGGAAACTTCGAACCACGGTTACGCCCATCGCTACATCTCGGCACTGCTTGCCGACAATCAGAATGCTTCGACCTTCTACGTCGGCGTGGTAAACGACCGGGAATATGGCGGCGTCTTCTATTCCCACGACGACGGCCAGCACTGGATGCAGAAAGCGGCAGGCCTCGGCGGGCGCGACGTGTTCACGCTCAAGGAAACGGCCGCAGGCACGCTCATCGCCGGCACCAACCGCGGCATTTTCTATCTCGACCACAATTCCCCCGACTGGAGACCGATGAACCAGGTCGCAGTCGAGCACACCAGAACCGTCTATCGTAAGAAAAAGCGCACCACCATGACGCTCTGGAAGAAGTCGGAACTGGAAGCGCGCGTCAACGATCTGGAACTGGGTGCGCAGCGCTGGTATGCCGCGACCACCGCCGGCGTTTATTCCAGCCGAGACGATGGCAAGATCTGGAAGATCGAGCCGGGTCTCGGAAGCCTGGACTTCGTCGCCGTTCGCGCGCAAGGTGAAACGATCGTCGCGGCCACGCCTTCGCGAGCAATGGTTTCGGCCGATGGTGGCGCAACCTGGAAACAGGCCGTCCTCCCGTCCTACGTGACCAGCATCCGCGGCGCTGCAATGTCTCCCCAAGGCCAGCTTCTGGTCGCCTCGCGCGAAGGCGTTTATCGCAGCGAGGACGGCGGAACAACCTGGGAGCACGCCATCAACGGCCTGCCTGCCAAGGACATCACCTCAGTCAGCTACGACTCCGCGCACAAGCGTCTGCTCGCCACCAGCGACGCAACGGGCGTGATCTTCGAGAGCATGGACGGCGGACGCAGCTGGCAACGCGGTCCGGACAGCGGATTCCCGCTGCGCCGGGTCAGCGTAGTCGGCGGACGCTTCATCGGCGCGACGCCGTTTGACGGCGTCGTTCTCCAGCCCGACAATGAACCGATGAGCGCGGCGGCAGACGCCGGCAGTTCGGAATAAGCCGCACACATGTCAACCGAGCTGAAATAGTCAACCGAGAGAACCCGGAGCGATCCGGGTTCTTTCTTTTTACCCGCGCTTTATGTCCATATTGACATCGGGGAAAACGAATGTTCGGCGAGCGAGGTCCGAGTCGATTGTTGCTTTAGCGTAATAGCGTTCCAGGACTCCGCCCTTCCACTGGAGCAGGTCCGCGTTCTGCTCCGAAAATTCTTCCCATGACTGCGCCTTGCCTGCGCGCGCGAGCCGCTCTCCGATCAGGAACAAATAAGTCCACGTAATAGTCTCGTGATAAAGATGCGGTTTGCCTTTCGAGATCGCGAAGCTTTTGAGCGCGGTGGAGAACTTCGCGATCGCCTCCGGCATCGGGAACTTTGACACGTAGGCGAAAGCGACGCGCACGTGATCGGCGTGGTGAAAGTCGCCGGGGGCGCGGCCTTGCTCGAATTCGGAAATGAGATCTTCATGAACCGTCATGGTAGCTTCCTTCGCTTGGTGAATCGTAATTTCGTCAATCGTCATTTGCTCAATCATGATGTGCTACGGAACCGCGCCGCGGAGCCGCCTCGATCACAGCCCACGTTGCCGCCATATAAACCACCAGGCCTCCCACGTCGAACCACCCGTGCAGCAAATGCACAACAATCGCGAGGCCGAGGATCACGATCAGCAACCGGCCGCCGGCGACTTCAAGACAAGGGATAAGGAAGAGCAAGGCCGCCGCCATTTCACTCCAGGCCAGCCCAAGACGAACAGCATTCGGCAGTCCGGAATTCGCGAATGTGTGCGCCGCCGAGTGAGAGAAGGCAAACCGCGCCGACTCCGCAAGAATTACCAACCCGAGTGCCCACCGCAGAGCCATGCTCGCCGCCCGTCCACGATTCTCATTCATTTCTTTTTCTTCGCCGAAGTCTTGGCCACAGGCTTCCCATGCGCGCGCTTCCTGCCCTCAATCAAATGATGACTGGCGCTCGAATCCAGGTCGAGTTCGTAAAACTTCTTGAGGTCGCGGATGCGTTGGAGCGAAGCGGCGCTGAAGGGAGTCTTGCCGTCAAAAGCATGCAGCACGATGCCTTCCAGCAGATCTCCAAGAGACATGTCGTGGTATTCGGCAAAGGCCTTGAGCACCTTCAAAATGCGTTTTTCCATGCGGACGCCAGTTTGCACCCGTTCAACGAGAAGCTTGGATTCATCAACCATGGTACTAATATACCACAGTACATAGGTACGTTGCGGGTCAATATTGCAATGGGACCGGGGCGCAGCGGCTTACTCCATGAGGAAAAACATCGCCTAGAGACGGGCCTACCCGTCTCGCACCATCCGCCAACAAAGGTCGAGCACAAAAGAAGGGCACGACTTGTAGCCGTGCCCTAAGAACTTGCTTCTTGGATTTTCACGCTAACTTTGCGCATTCTCCGGCTTCCAGCGCAGCACCGGCTTCCGCGCCGCCGCCGTCTCGTCCAGACGCGAGATGCGCGTATTATGCGGCGCATCGAGCACGAACTGCGGATCTTCCTCCACCTCCTCCGCAATCGACCTCATAGCCTCGATGAATAGATCAAGCTCTTCGAGCGGCTCACTCTCGGTCGGCTCAATCATCAGCGCGCCCGGCACGATCAGAGGAAATGCGGTCGTATAAGGATGGAATCCATAGTCGATCAGGCGTTTTGCAACATCCATGGTGCGAACGCCTTTTTTCGACTGTACCTTATCGCTGAAGACGACCTCGTGCATCGAGGGCGTGGAGTACGGCAGATCGTAGACGCCTTCGAGCCCCTTGCGTATGTAGTTGGCATTGAGGACTGCGTCTTCGGTCGTCTGGCGCAGCCCATCGGGTCCGTTGGCGAAAATGTAGGCAAGCGCGCGGATGAACATTCCAAAGTTGCCATAAAACGCGCGCACACGGCCGACCGACTGCGGACGGTTGTATTCGAACCCAAGCGTGCCGTCTGGCTTGGTGATGACGACGGGCTTCGGAAGAAACGGCTCGAGAATTTTCTTGATCGCCACTGGCCCCGAACCGGGCCCGCCTCCGCCATGTGGGGTGGAAAAAGTTTTGTGCAGATTGAGGTGCATTACATCGACGCCGAAGTCGCCGGGGCGCGTCTTGCCCACAAGCGCGTTCATGTTGGCGCCATCCATGTAGAGGAGGCCGCCCTTGGCGTGCATCAGGTCGGCAATCTTATGAATCTCCTGCTCGAAGACTCCCAGCGTATTTGGGTTTGTGACCATGAGTGCGGCTACGTCTTCATTCATCTGCGCGGCGAGAGCGGCCACATCAACCATGCCGCGGTCGTTTGACTTAAGATTTTCGACGGCATATCCGACGGTCGCGGCAGTGGCGGGATTTGTACCATGTGCGGAATCCGGAATCAGAACTTTTTTGCGCGGATTCCCTTTCGACTCATGATAGGCGCGAACCATGAGCAGGCCGGTCAGTTCCCCCTGCGCTCCGGCGGCGGGTTGCAGGGTGATGGCGTCCATGCCGGTGATTTCGATCAGACAGTCGCTGAGCGTCTTCAGAATGCGCAGCGCGCCCTGCGAGATCTTTTCCGGCTGATAGGGATGGCCGTTGGCAAGCCCCTCGATGCGCGAAACAAATTCGTTGACGCGCGGGTTGTACTTCATCGTGCAGGAGCCCAGCGGATACATGCCGAGATCAATGGCGTAGTTCCACGTGGAGAGCCGTGTGAAGTGGCGAATGATTTCGATCTCGCTGACTTCGGGCATCGAACCCAAATCTTTTCGCTCCTGCTTGCCAAGCATTTTGGCGGTGTCAACATCCGGCACGTCCAGCGGCGGCAACTTCCAGGCGGCCTTGCCGGGCGATGACTTCTCAAAGATCAGGCCTTCGTTTTGGCTGATGTGGCGCGTGGCCTTACGGGTGATGTGCTTCATCGCGCCACCCCCTCTTCGACTTCCTTCATACTTCGCACCGAGCGCTCGCTGTCGGCGACGAGGCCGACGGCAGTGTCGATCATCGAGCGCGTGGTCAGTTCGGTGCAGCACCAGAGAGCGGCATTGCCAAGTTCGGGATAGAACTTCTTAAGCGGCAGCCCGCCGACAATCTTGTGACCAAGCAGGCGCGAGTTAATGGCGTGAGGATCTTCACTGGTCTCCACGACGAATTCGTTGAAGCGCGGTGCGCCACCGAAATGAATTTTGGCGTGCTTGCCGAACTGTCCCGCAGCATATGCCGTCTTCGCCAGATTCTGCTTGGCGAGTTCGCGCAGGCCGACCTTGCCGTAAATCGTCATGAAGATGTTGACCATCAGCGCGACGAGGGCTTGATTCGTGCAGATGTTCGAGGTCGCCTTCTCGCGCCGGATGTGCTGCTCGCGCGTCGCGAGAGTCAATACGAAACCTCGTTTGCCATTCTTGTCGACGGTCTGCCCAGCCAGGCGCCCCGGCATCTGGCGTACAAATTTGTCTTTGGTGGCGAGCACGCCGCAATAGGGTCCACCGAAGCCGACCGGAACGCCGAACGATTGCGCCTCCATCGAAACGATGTCAGCAGCCCGCGGCGGCTCGATGATGCCGAGCGAGACGGCTTCCGCAATCGAAACGATCAGCAAAGCGCCCCGCTTATGCGCGATTTCGGCGATGGCCTCCACGTCCTCAACAGTCCCGAAGAAATTCGGCGACTGAATCAGCACGCAGGCGGTATCGTCGCCAACCGCGGCCTCAAGCGCTTTCAGGTCAATGAGCCCGGAGTCGCCGTAGCCGATCGTTGTCAGCGTAATGCCTTGATGCGTTGCGTAGGTCCCAATCACCTCGCGGTATTCAGGATGCAGCGTGCGCGCCACGACAGCGCCGCGTCGGCCGGTGATGCGGACGGCCATCATCACGGCTTCGGCCGCGCCGGTTGAGCCGTCATACATCGACGCGTTGGCGAGGTCCATCCCGGTCAGCTCGGAAACCATGGTTTGAAATTCGAATATTGCTTGCAGCGTGCCCTGAGCAAACTCAGCCTGGTAGGGCGTATAGGAGGTCAGGAACTCGCCGCGTTGGACGAGCGCATCAATGACGACGGGGCGGTAATGGGCGTAGGCACCTGCTCCGAGAAAGCTCGCATAGCCTTCGGCGTTTTCCTGCGCGCGCTGCTTGAACCAGTCGACAATCTCGGATTCAGCCATTTGCCGCGGCACGGCAAGATCGCGTTCGAGACGGTATTCGGCGGGAATCGGCGAAAAAAGATCGTCCACGGAGCGGACGCCGATCGCCTTCAGCATGGCTTGACGGTCGGTTGGAGACTTAGGCAAATATCTCATAGGAACCTTTGTTAGATGTCGCTGGCGGTCGATTCGATTGCGGCGGTTCGGGCGACTTGAAAGACTGGCCCACAATTGCAGAGGTCAGAGGTCAGATTGCAGAGGTAGAAACCTTCGCTTGCAGCAGCAGCGATGGGAGCGACGATTTTTACCTCTGCAATCTGACCTCTGACCTCTGCAATGCTGTTCAGTGTCCTGCCTCTTCGCTCACAAATTTTTCGTAGTCGGCGGCCGAGAGCAGCCCGTTCAGATCCGCTGGATCTTTAAGTGCAATCTTGATCATCCAGGCGGCGTGCGCGTCTTTGTTTACTTTTTCCGGCGAGGTCGCCAGCTCGCCATTCACCTCGGTCACAGTGCCCGACACCGGCGCATAGAGATCCGATACCGCCTTGACAGACTCGACCGTGCCCAACGTCTTGCCCGCGGTAAGCTCAGTGCCGGGTTTAGGCAGCTCGACAAAAACGATATCGCCGAGCGAATCCTGAGCATAGGTGGTGATGCCGATCTTTCCATCGGTGGAAATCCATTCGTGCTCTTTGGTGTATTTGCGGTCGGTAGGGTAGGACATGTCGCTTTCTCGCTCCTGGCAGTTTCGTCGTTCGCTAATCGCGATTCGTGTTTCGATTTTCTTCTGCGTCCTCTGCGGTTTAAGCTTTCTTAGGACGCATATAGAATGGTGTTGGCACAACCTGGGCTTTGAGGCCCCGGCCGCGGACTTCCACCTGCACCGTGCTGCCGATCTCCGCCCTCGATGGCGGCACGTATGCCAGCGCAATGTTCTTTTTCAGAAATGGCGCAGGCGACCCGCTGGTTACATAGCCGATTTCGAGACCGCCATCGTCCAGAACTTTATAGCCGTCGCGGGCAATACCGCGATCGATCATCTCAAGCCCGACCAGCGTGCGCTTAACGGCCTCAGCCCGAGCTTTCTCAAGCGCCGCGCGGCCGATGAACTCGGGCTTCTCCATTTTGCACCAGCGGTCAAGCCCCGCTTCCCAAACATTGATCGTGTCGGAAATTTCGTGTCCATAGAGCGGCAGTTTGCCTTCAAGGCGCAGCGTGTTGCGCGCGCCCAGGCCGCAGGGCACGGCGCCAAATTCTTTGCCCGCCTCCAGCAATCCATACCAGACGTGCGCGCCGATCGCCTCGTCGGAAGCAATGTAAATCTCAAATCCATCTTCGGCCGTGTAGCCAGTGCGCCCGATCAGGGTCCCCGAATCATAAAGGCGGTCGCTTCCGCGCATCGCCATCGTCCGGCCTCGCGTAATCCAATAGAATTTCAGCGACCTGTAATCGGCGTCGATTCTCAGTTTCTGAAATGGCGCATTGAGCCCTTTGGCCGGTACGTCAATGAAATTTCCGTTCAGCTTTTCCATCAGATCGATAGCCTTCGGTCCCTGGATTGCAATCTGGGTGTAGTCGTCCGAAAGATTGTCGACCAGGCAATCGAACTGGCGCGTGTTGTCGCGTACCCAGCTGAAATCCTTTTCGCGTGTTCCGGCATTGATGACGAGAAGATACTCGTCGACTCCGAGCCGATGAACAATTACGTCGTCAACGAACGTGCCCTCGGGATAAAGCAATGCGGAATACTGCGCCTGTCCGATCGCCAGCTTCGCAGCGTCGTTCATCGAAATGTGCTGGACAGCATCGAGCGCGCCGGGGCCCGCGAGGCGGATGTCTCCCATGTGGCTGACATCAAAAATGCCGACGCCGGTGCGCACCGCCATGTGCTCGTTGACGATCCCGCAACCGATAGCAGCGGGGTATTCGACCGGCATATCCCAGCCGTTGAACTCGACCATCTTCGCGCCCATCTGCCGATGGACGGCGTTCAGCGCGGTCTTGCGAGTAGTTTTCGATACGTCTTTCGACAAATCAGGCGGAATCGTGGGCGCAGCGGACAAAATTAGACCTCGACCGGCAGTCGAGAACCGCCGGCAATCTGGAACTGTTTAAGTTAACACAGCGGCGAGGTTCGAGTCGCGAGCGGGAACCCAGCGGTTGAGCATCAGGGCATTGGCCTCGGGGTCATGTCCTGGGCGACGCAAGCCTTTGGCCCTTTGCCTCCTTGCCTCTTTGGCTCCCTGACACGTTGATGCTTCGGCGCTTGGCCTTGCACTCAATGTTCGGAGTTTGCCCCTTCCACAATCTGACTTCTTACTTCTGACTTGCCCGTTACCTCGGTGACGTTCTCTTCAATCCCAGCCCGATCTACACTCGTGGCATGTCCACCAAGCCTGCTGGTCAAGTGGTATGCGCGCAGTGTGAGCAGTCGGAGGCGCGCTGCGCCTGCGAAAAATACTGCGTGCTTTGCCAATCGGAGATCGATGTGCACCTCTGCACCGACGGCCTGATGTACTGCGAGCCCTGCCGTTATGCCTGCGATTACAAATTAGCGGAGTCCAGCAGCGGGTCTTGACGATCAATCAGGTTTGTCAGTTTGCCCCGGTCACGCCGCTCGCTTCCTGGTATCTTTTGCCCCTGCCATACCGTCTCCCCTGCTGCCGTTGCGGCCGTCGACAATAGTTCCTTCTGTTCCAGGTGGAACGGCACACATTCTTGTACGTATCAATGTGACCTACAGCAAAACCGAAGATGATACCGGTATTGGGGTTGAACTGCCACCAAGCGGCGCGGCTTCCGGCAGCAGTCCCACTGCTACCCGGCTGCTCGCGCGCTCCATACCGTGCCACGCATTATCGCAGGCTTCCAGGGTGCGCTCGATGTGCTCATCCGTGTGGCTGGCCATCAACATAAAACGGACGATTGCCTCTCCCTTCGCCACCGCCGGGAACCGCACCGCCGACGCGAACACTCCTTCTTCTTCCAACACATGCGAGATGCGATCGACTTCCGCGTCATCTCCGATGAACCAGGGCACGATGTGGCCTTCGCCGCGGACGTCGCAACCTAGGCCACGCAGACCATCGCGCAGCATTTCGGCATTGGCTTGAACCCGTGCCCGGCGCCACGATTCTTCCTCTGCTGTTGCAAGCGCCTCCGACACCGCTGCTGGAATTCCGGCGGGCAGCGTTCCGCTAAACACGTAGCGGCGCGACGAGATGCGCATGTAATCCATGAGTTCCTGCGGCCCCGCAATGTATCCGCCGCGCACCCCCAAGCCCTTGGCTGTCGAGCCGATCCAGAAGTCGACTCGATCCTCCACGCCCAGCATCTCGGGAGTCCCGCGCCCCATTTCGCCGAAGACGCCCGTCCCATGAGCGTCGTCCACGAAGAGCATTGCATTGGTTTCCTCGCATAGGTCGGCCATCTCCACGAGCGGGGCCAGACGGGCGCTCATGGAAAAATATCCGTCGGTGATGATCAACTTGCGCGCATGCGAACTGCGGCGCAGCAACTGCGCCAGATGCTCGACATCGCAATGACGATAGACGTAAGTCTTGTCCGGCTTGGCCAGGCGCACCGCATCAAGGATCGACGCGTGATTCTGGCTGTCGACAAAAACAGCGCACGGGCCGAGCTCGTCGGCCGACACGCCTTCCAGAATCGGCAGCAGCGGAGGATTCACGACCGCCGTAATAACGCCTGCCGAGGCATCGGAAACGGCATTAAAGAAGATCGCTGCTTCCTCGTTCATGAAGCGCGCGAGATCTTCTTCCACCTGACGATGCGCCTCCGTATAACCCGAAATGATGCCCGACCCAACCGTGCCCGCGCCATAGCGCGCGGTCGCCCGTTGAAACGAGCCGATCACCGCGGGATGATTCGCCAGTCCCAGGTAGTTGGGAGAGCAGATGAGAAGAGACTTGCGGCCGCGGATCACAACGTCCGGTTCGGTTGGGCATCCTGAGATGGTGCGGATATCGGGAAAGATCTGCTGCGCCGCTGCCGTTAACCGCTTGATATAACTCGTTTCCAGCTTGTCACGCCTCATGGTAATACCCTCCCTCGTTGGTGTCGCGGATCGTTTTTCCAACAATGTGGCGCGGCGGCCGGACTTACTTTCGCCGGACTCGCCGCCTCACTTCTGTAAGCGACGTTTTGGGGCGGATTCCCTCATGGTGCCTGACGGGGAATGGTAAACCGGTGTCGGCTTCACCCGTTCGGATTGAGGTCGCCGTTTTTACCTGTTCGTCACAAGCTGCAGTACAATGTCGCGTTCCGCATTCTCGAAGCGCATAGATATGCGCCGGCTTCGTCTACTTATCTTTGTCGCAATAACTTTTTGTTCTGGCGCAGCGTGACCGCCGCAACGGGCAGGGCCGGCGCGAAGACCGTCTTTGGCTTAAACCAGCACGTTAGCAGCGTTTGCTACCCCAGCTTCAGACCCAGGAAAGCCGAGATGCGATCCCTGTATGTTTTCGCGCGCACTGGAATGGGTGATGCGATCTGCGGAATCAAGGTAAGTACTTTATCGGCGAGACTGCTGAGGGGCAAACCGGAATGTGTCCACCATTTTAAGGCAGATGGCATAATTACGAAGTTTATCCGGAGGGATACCCGGCCTGCTTCCAGTTAAATCACCGCTGAATTCGACAACGAAAGTTTGAAACCCGCAGACAACGTAAACAGCTTCCATCTCCTCGCCATTGCCCCCGCGGTAGCGCACTTTGAGAGCTGGAGAGCCATTTAATGTCAGCACCCCCCGGTAAATTTGAGGGTTTAGGTTGTTGGTCACTGAAACTTCTCTCAGCCACGCAACCGGGCTCTTGCTTGAGGGCTTGTCGGCAAGAGGCTCTACATCAGCGAGCCCTCATCACTTTTCAGGTGGGGCGGGAAGAAATCGACAAACACACCAAGCGCTGACGGGTCTTTGCAGCTTTTGCAACTGGCAATTCGCCAGTCCGCGGGATAGCTGACACTCCACCCCCCTCGGCTGGCGAACGTCCTCCAATGCTGTGCCACTTGGGCAGTTACATCAATTTCCATAATCGTTATTGCTAACGAGACTACCGCCGCTTTCCGCATATCAGCACTCTATCTAATCGCGGCGAGCTTCCACGATGGTTCACGAAATCGGCGCTTACCCACACGCCGGCATCACACGAAAAAATAAGCGCCGCATGAATCAGAATGGCTTAAGATCGGCGAGCAGCCAGGCGGCTCCGGCGATCAAAAGAGTGAGGGCGAACTCGGACCAGCGCGAATGGGACTTTGGATGGACGACGAGGGCCGGAACCCAAACCAGGGCACCGAAAAGTGCCGTCATGAGCGCTGTCAGGCGCAGAGCGAGCCGGGCGTGGCGATTGATGAGAATGGCTAGGGCTGCGAGCGCGAAGGCTACGGTGGTGAGGATGGCCCAGAATTTCTGGTTGGGCGGAATCCAGCGCGGAACCGCCGCCATCGTGAAGCGAAAATAGACGATTTGAGTGAGCGTGAAGGAGATGGTAGCGAGGCCGAATCCGAGGCGGATGAACTTGGGGCGAGCGAATTTGGGGCGAACGAATCCGAGAGGAACGGCATGGCCGAGCGCGCCCGGCGATGCGACACTGGCAGTGGTCGCAGCGTAAAGGGCGAGCGCTCCGCAGAGTATGGAGAGCTGTTCGAAGAAATTCGGGTAGGAGCCATAGGCGGCGGGCGCGGCGACGATAGCAGGGACGCAGGCGAGCATGAAGCAGATATAGACGAAGCAAAGGAGAAGCGCAGCCGGGCGGGCGCTGCGCGGGATCAGAATGCCGAGGCCGCCGGCGATCTGAAGGGTCATGAGTCCGAGGGGGATGACGACGCCGAGAGGAAGTTTGAAGAGCTGGTGAAGGTTTTGCCAGGTGTCGGCGTCATGCCATAGCAGCGCGATGACTCCGAAGAGAATGGCGGAAGCGCCGAAGAAAATGCGCGATGGCTTCATACGGAAGAAGAATACCGAAGTCGGATGGGGGCATTGTAAGGCAGCCATTTCGCCATGGGATCAGGAGCCAAAAACCGCATACCGGCTACTTGTTCTATTTCAGTTTTACGAATAACAAAACGAAAATCGCCCAGACCCCGACGGTTACCGGAAATAGAGCCAATTGTGCGTCTCCCAGCGCACTTCCTCTTGGAACCAGGTAAGTGAGCCCCAACATGGCCAAAGCCGTGAGCACTCCGAGAACGAATTTCATTTTGGAGTTCATGATTGATTTGCCTTTCTCCGCTTCCCCCGATCTCTATACCCTCGAGCCATCGAGGGGCATTTGTCCCTGCGATGAGCATCATGCTCGCAAATCGCGGCGAGCGCAACCTCTCCGGAGCCGCTCGCAAGATCAGCGCACACGTTCCAGCACACGCCGCCATGTCTTGCCGTCGCCGATCTCCAGGCGGTCGCCTTCCAGTTTGAACGGACGTGGCTGATCGGTGCCGGTGAAGTCCGGCGACAGGCTGCCTTCGACATGATGGGTCACCACATGCTTGTCTGCGTCCACTGTGTAGGTGCCGAAGTAGGCGGCATAGGCGCTGTAGGCGGCGAGAGCATGCTCGGGTGTAGGGAGTTTGCCGACATCGAGCCTGGCCTCTGGAAAAGGCGGCAAAGCTGGAACCTTCATGATCTGAATGTGCACGTGGCCGGTTGGGTCGTAGACGAAGTATCCCCGTGGATGTTCGCCGTAACGATGCTGCCACTTGCCGTCTTTGTCGAGATCGGCTAACTCCACGAGTCGCCATGTGCCGAGTAGCGCGTCAAGCATTTTCATTTCGGTGCCTTTGCTGATGGCAGGACTGGAAGTCGTGCCCTTCCCGCTTTCGCACATACTTTAGCACTCAAGTTCCGGGTCGCCCGGCTCACGGATTGCTTCCCGCGGGTTTGTGAAGTTCCTGCTGGACCGCGGGGGGAAGATTGTCGGCGCTCTTAAGAAAAGTCACGACTTGCCAGATCTCGCTATCGGCCATGATGTTTCCCCAGGCTGGCATGGCGGACCAACGCACGCCGTGTTTGACGAAGAAGAAAGTCTTGTCCTCAGGCACGCGAAATGGGTGCTGCATAAACTGAGGGGCTCGCGGATTGAAGGATCTGCCGTAGTCGCTGACCGGGTTGTCGGGACGGCCGTGGCAGTCGGCGCATTTGTCGCGATAGAGACGCGCGCCCGCCAGCAGGTTTGATTCGGTCGGCTGAATCGGATTGGGCTGCTGGGGCGCGTTGCGGGCGGCTGAGGCACGCAGGGCTGTGCCCGCCAGTTCGGTTTCGAGCCGCGAGGGCTCGGAATCGGCACGCGTGTCTACGTAGCCAAGTTTCAGGTAGAGCCAGCCGCCCAGAGTAAGCACGACCAGCGTGGCGACAATTCCAGCGACGAAATTTCTCATCTCGGCCTCCGTTCAGAGGGATGCTGGAATTATGCGCCTTTTAGGGCCGGGCTCGCCCGGCTGTCGTATCAAGCGAGATTCTGCCGCGCTCGGGAGCGGAGCGATGCAGGCCAAAACGGGAGCGTCGCGGCCAGCATGGG
>JBAQJF010000009.1:0-17609 GCA_049300195.1 Terriglobales bacterium
ACATTGAAGTCTGGATCAGCGGAAACGACTTCCCGACGTTCCTTGAGGGCTCTCTGTACCCGCTTGTAACTGATCGGAATCGGCGACCGTTTTTCGAAGCCTGCGAACCATGCCATATACGAGGGCAGCCCAGCCTGATCCATCAACTTGCGTAACGCCCCCCGCTGCGACAACATCGCCTGCATCCTGTCGAGTTCGGGAAGCATAGTCTCGAACGCTTGATTGACTTCGTCTGCCTTGGACTTGATCGTGACCAGCTTGGCATTGATCTGGCTATTCAGGTGGAGGAACTCGGCGTGGAGTTCTTCGGGTGTCGAACTGAGTGGAAACTCGGGACAAATGTCCTGAGTTTTGGTCACGTCGGTGGTATCGGTCTGCAAATTAAGCGTCATGGGTGAGTTGCCTCCATGACGCTCTAATACTGAGTTTTCGGGTTTTCACCCCCGAAATCGAGGTCCGGTCCAATCGCAACTGGCAAGACCTTGCCTAAACAAACCAAAGAAGAAGCCGCACCCCCGTGCATTCGGTTTCTGGTACCCCCCGCAAATGGCCGGGGAACGCCCCCAAAACTCAGTATTTATATGTTGGAGAGAAAGAAATGGATGTTTGTTCATGGGGTCTAGTGGTTTCGATTACGAAGTGTTAACCTCCGGCGAACTTGCACTGCGGTTGAAGGTCAAGGAAAGCTGGGTTGTGGATCAGTCCAAGCGGTGTCGGACTCACGATCCAATCCCAGTCTTCAGGCTAGGGAAGCATCGGCGGTATCGGTGGGGCTCTCCTGAGATGAATGCTTGGCTTGACCGCCGTGCTGGCTACAACACACAACAACGCAAGGCTGAGCCAAAACACAAGGAGGAACGCTGATGGCTCAGCAGGGTACGGTTTTTGAAAGTCATGGTAGTTGGTACGTGCGGTGGTGGGAGAAAGTCCAGCAACAGGATGGCTCCTTCAAGAGAGTTCACCCTTCATACCGCTTGGCAAGTAGGCAAGATTACCCGAAGAAGTCCGAGGTCATGCCTCTCGTGAAGGAGTTCATGGAGAGGGTGAACCGGACCGCAAGATCGCCGAATGCGGGAATCACAATCGTCGAATTCTTCGAGAACATCTACCTCCCAGCAATCGGAGAGAAGTTGGCTCGCTCGACCGTTAAGGGGTACAAGGACTCTTGGCGGTGCCACATTCGGAATCGAGTGGTGGGGCGTGTCAGGGACTTCAGAACCGTGGATGGCGAGAACCTGATGTGCAAGATTGAAGCCGCGAACAAGACGAAAACTGACGACTTGGCACACGGAACGTATATGCATATCAAAGTGACGCTTTCTGCGATGTTCACGTTCGCCAAGCGTAAGGGAATCTTTGACGGCGTGAACCCGATGACGGGTGTCACAATTCCTAAGGGCAAAAAGCACGGGCGGAAACGTCTTGCCTATTCTCTTGAGGAAGTGGAAAAGCATCTTGAGCTTTTCTCCGGCACGGAGCCTGTTGTCATTCCCACCGAAGACGGCCCTTACACCCCCGAGATTACTCAACGGGTGATTCGGGCCATCATTGGAGTGGCAGCTTTTGCTGGTTTGCGTGAGGGCGAGATTCGAGGGCAGTGGTGGGAAGACGATGAAGGCGATATTCTAAACATCCGACGCTCGGTGTGGAGGACTCACCTAAAAGATGAGACCAAGAACCACGAGGATGAAGAAGATCCCGGCGTCGTACCGATAATCGAGCCTCTTCGGGTTGTACTCGATGGCATCAAGCCCGAGAATGCTTCTGGCTGGATGTTCCCGAATACGATTGGCGGTGCACTGGACTTGGACAACCTTGCCGACCGTGTCATCAAGCCCATTTTTAGAATGAATGGGCTGGAGTGGAAAGGCTGGCACGCTTATCGTCGCGGCCTGTCAACCAATCTGAAAAGACTCGGGGTGCCGGACACTGTGAACCAAGCGATCCTCAGGCACGAAGACGTGAGAACGACGCAGCGGTTTTACATCAAGACCGTGCGAGAAGATGTCACCGCCGCCATGAAGCAGCTTGAGGCTCGGATCGCTTGTACAGCAGTTGTACAGCAGAAACCGCCGAGCAATTTGGTAAACTAAAGAAAGTAAACCAGAAGCCGACGTAGCTCAGTTGGTAGAGCAGCCGATTCGTAATCGACAGGTCATCGGTTCAAGTCCGATCGTCGGCTCCATTCCTTTTCGTCTGTTCTTCCGCGGCGCATCCTTTTTCAATTGGTGTGGGTTCAGGGCTGGCGCCTATTGGTCCCGTGCAAGTGCTAGTCTGTCGTAGCAACCCATGAAGAACCGCGACACTCAGGTCGCCTGGAAGTATCACGATGGCACGAAGCACTCCTATTGGAGTATCCGCAACAATCCTCACTTTTTGGACTGGGCGAATCGGCCGCAGCCTTTCAAAATCTATCCGGAGATAGAGCCACTTCCACTGCCGCGGGACGTGCCGCAAACCGGGGTGGCCGCGCTCTCGTCAATCGCAGAGCCGTTGCCATCGTCGCAAGCCGATTCGATCCCTTTAATTCAGGATCTGGCGCGCATCCTCTATTTCTCGGCCGGGATTACCAAACACCGCCAAGGCCCTGGCGGAGAAATCTACTTTCGCGCCGCCGCCTGCACCGGAGCCCTCTATGAGATCGAGCTGTACATTGTGACGGGGGATCTGCCGAACTTGGAAGCCGGCGTGTATCACTTCAATCCGGCGGATGTTTCACTGCGGCTTCTGCGAAAAGGTGATTTTCGCGGAAATATGGCGCAGGGGACCGGGATGCAGCCTGCGGTAACTCACGCGCCTACGAGCATCATTTGCACCGGAACATATTGGCGAAACGCCTGGAAGTATCAGGCGCGCACCTACCGCCATTTCGGCTGGGACAACGGCACACTGCTGGCAAATATGCTGGCCGTTTCTGCGGCTTCGGGGCTGCCCGCCGAAATCGTGCTCGGGTTTGTTGACTCCGAGTTGAATCGCCTGCTCGATCTCGATATTCGCCGCGAGGTTTCCCTGTGCCTCGTTCCTATCGGGCACAGTTCGGAGAGTTCGTTGCCATCCCCAAATCCCACTCCTGCCCTTGGCTTGGAGACGATTCCGCCTTCACGGCACGAGGTGGAATATCTCGCCATGCTTGAGATGCACGGCGCGTCTTCGCTTGAGTCGGAGGAGGAAGTAGCTCAGTGGCGAGCGCAGCGACCGGCCCTTGAATCTTCATCTTCCGCTCCTGGGGGCGAGGAAGTTCAACTTCAAAGCCTTCCGGAAGAAGAACAACCGAGGGACTCAATCGAACAGGTGATTCTGCGCCGCGGTTCTACCCGGACGTTCGATCGGTCGGCATCCATTACATTGGCTCAACTCTCAACCGTTCTCGACCGTGCCACCCGAGGTCTTCCGGCTGACTTCCTTGAGCCCCCCGGGGCGCAGCTCAACGACCTTTACCTGATCGTACATTCGGTGCAGGATGTAATGCCGGGCGCTTACTTCTTCCGTCGCGGACGAAACACCCTGGAACTCTTAAAGGAGGGGGAATTTCGCGCCGAGGCATACCATCTCGGGCTGGAGCAGGCTCTGCCGGGCGATGCCTGCGTGGACATTTTCTTTCTGGCTGACTTGGAACGCATTCTGAAACGCTATGGAAATCGGGGATACCGAGCCGTCCAGTTGGAGGCGGGTGCCATTGGCGGCAGGATCTACATCGCAGCGTATGCGCAGCGCCTGGGCGCGACGGGCCTGACGTTCTTTGATGATGACGTAGTTAACTTCTTTTCGCCGCATGCGAAGGGCAAGAGCGCTATCTTCTTGCTCGCGATTGGCAGGCCGCTGAGAGGCGCGCGCTAACGCTAAAATCCCAGCCAGGAGAGCACGAGATGGCTCGAGCGAGCGAAGAACTCTACTCTTCGCTTCACCGCCGATTCAAAGGCGATCTGCTCCGTCCCGACGACGGAGGCTACGAAGACGCGCGTGCCATCTGGAATGGCATGGTAGCTCGCACACCCGGACTGATTGCACGCTGCGCGGATGTCAGCGATGTGCAAAATGCTATTCGCGCCGGCGCGGAGAACGGAATTCTTACCGCCGTTCGTTGTGGAGGGCATAGCCTGGCGGGCTTCAGCACCTGCGATGGCGGCTTGGTGATTGACTTGTCGAGGATGCGGCAGGTCTCCGTTGATGCTGAAGCGCGACGGGCGCGTTTTTCAGGCGGCTGTCTGCTGGGTTCGATCGACACCGCGACGCAAAAAGCGGGACTGGTGTTTCCGTCCGGGGTGGTCTCACATACTGGCGCTTCAGGATTGATTTTGGGCGGCGGCACGGGATGGCTCACGCGGCGATTCGGGTTGTCCTGCGACAACGTCGAGGGCTTCACGCTCGTAACCGCGGATGGTTCCATCGTGCGAGCTAACTCAAAAGAAAATGGCAATTTGTTTTGGGCGTTGCGAGGAGGCGGCGGCAACTTCGGAGTAGTGACGGAATTCGAAGTGGAGCTCCATCCTCTTACCTCGGTCGTGCTCGCCGAAGGATTGTGCGCCGAACATGGCATTCGCCGGCTTCTTGAATGCTGGAGAGATTTCATGGCCGAGGCGCCGCTCGACTTGAAATGGAATGTCGATCTACGCCTCGCTCCACACAAAGAGAACGTGCCCGTCGAACTTCGTGGCCGACCGGTGGCCAGCAATTCGTTGATTTGGACTGGCGACCCCGAAGCTGGGCGCCCATATTTGGCGCGCGCGCTTGCCTTGTGCAGTCCGGATTCCGTGAACAGCAAGATCATTTCATTTTTGAATCTCCAAACCATGGCCGATTCCGTTTTCCCGCATGGCCGTCGCTACTACACCAAATCCGGATATTTCAATTATCTCGACGACGGGACCATCGATCACATGGTTGGGGCAGCAGCCACGATTCCATCATCGGAAACTCTGATTGAACTCGCGTATCTGGGTGGTGCCGCCGCGCGACTCTCGGCGAACGAGACCGCGTTCGGAGATCGCAGCGCTCCCTTCATCATCAACTTGTTGGCAAGCTGGTCGGAACCGTCTTCGGACGACGAAAATATTTCCTGGGTTCGCGGGCTCTTCAATAAACTTCGGCCCGCGATGAAGCCCGGAGTCTACGTAAATTTCATGAGCGGCGATGAGCAGGATCGCGTGCCCGAAGCTTACCAGGAGCGATGGGAGCGTATGGTGGCGGTTAAGTCGCACTATGATCCGCACAACTTCTTTCGGTTGAACCAGAATGTTCCTCCGCGGAAGCCTTCCGCAAAGGGTTAATGAATCCGCGCAAATATGAGCGACACATTCCTCATATCTGAAGCACGTCGCCTTCGCGAGCGACCATTTCATACAACACCGGATTGACGAAGAATCCAATGCAAAGGCGCGAGATAAGTCCAGCCACAATGACGATCGCAAACGGCCTTTGCGTATCCGATCCGATGCCGGTGGAAAGGGCCGCAGGCAATAGGCCCAGGCAGGCTACGAGCGCCGTCATCATGATCGGACGAAGACGCAGTAAAGACGCCTCGCGCGTGGCCGCTCGGATTCCCATGCCCTCCTGGCGCAGTTTGTTGATGTAGGACACCAGAATGACGGCCGTCTCCACGGAAACGCCGAGCAACGCCAGCAGCCCGAGGACGGAAGACACGCTGAAAGGAGTATTCGTGAGTTTCAGCGCCACCAGCGCGCCCACCGGTTCGGTCATGATGACGCCGAGGGCAATAGTGACCGGAAATTTAAAATTTCCGTAGAGCGCAAACAAGATCATGAAAATGAGCACGATGGCGAGCGGCCCAATGAAATACATCTGTGACTTCGCCGCAAGAAACTGGCTGTATTCGCCGCCCCATGACATGGTGTAACCCTGCGGCAACGTCACTGCTTTCTTCACGGCGGCCTGGCCGTCGCGCACGGCGCGCTCCAAATCGCGGCCTTCGATGCTGTACTGTACGCCGATATAGCGCGAATTGTTCTCTCGATAAATAAACGATGCGCCGTTTCCCTGAGTAATGTTGGCGAGCTGGCTTAAGGGGATCTGCGATCCATCGGGCGTGCCGACCAGCAAGTTGCCGATCTCATGCGCGCTGCTGCGGAACTGGGGCTGCATCCGCACCACCAAATCGAATAGCTTTTCGCCTTGAATAACCTGAGTTACCGCCTGTCCTCCAACTGCCGCCGAGATTACAGCTTCTACGTCGGATACATTGATGCCATAGCGCGCGATCCTGTCCCGATCGACATCGACGAGCAGGCTCGGCTGGCCGAGTTCGCGCACTACCGTAAGCTCGGTGAATCCGGGAACTTTCGCGAGCGTATTCTTGATTTGGATCGCTTTGTCCTGAAGGACATTCAGGTCTTCCCCATAGATCTTAACGGCCAGAGAACTCTTGAGGCCGGTGAGCGCTTCGTCCACGGCGTCTTCCGCAGGCTGCGTATAGTTGAAAATGATTCCAGGGAATGCCGTCAGCTTTTTGTTGATCGATTCGATCAGCTTCTTCTTGTCGCTCGCATCGACGGACCACGACTTGTCTTTATAGGGCTTCAATCCCACGTAGAACTCGCAGTTAAAAAAGCCCGTGGGGTCGGTGCCATCGTCGGGCCGCCCTAACTCCGATCCTACGACGGTCACTTGCGGATAAGACATCAGTATGTCGCGGATCTGAGGGGCGATCTTGCTGGCTTCCTCGAAAGAAATTGTGTAAGGCATTGTGGCCCGAACCCAGAGCGCGCCTTCATCGAGGTGCGGCATAAACTCACCGCCGATGAATGGCACGAGCAGCAGGGTTGCGCCAAAAATTAGCGACGCAATCAGCATGGTCAACTTAGGATGGTTGAGCGACCAGTCGAGCTGAACGGCATATTTCCGCTTCATCCATTCATAGGCCCGATTCGGTTTCTCGTGCACGCCGTTTTTGAACCAGTAGGAGGCCAGCACCGGTATCAGCGTGAGCGTCAGGATGAGCGCGCCGATCAGGGCAAACGACATGGTCTCAGCCATGGGGTGAAACAGTTTGCCGGAGGGGCCACTCAACGCGTAGATGGGAAGATATCCGGCGAGGATGACGGCCACCGAATAGAAAATCGGACGATCCACATCTTTCGCGGCCGCAAGAATCACATCGTTCAGTTTGTATTCTTGCCCCTCCCGCAACGCCAGTTCGCGATAGATGTTTTCGATCATCACTACGGTGCCATCGATGACGATTCCAAAATCGATCGCGCCGATGGAAAGCAAATTCGCGGCCACGTCATGCGCGTGAAGCACGATGAAAGCAAAGAGGAGAGAAAGCGGAATGGTGAGGGCGACGATGACTGCGGCCCGAAAGCTGACCAGGAAGAAAATCAGCACGATCAAAACCAGCACCATGCCACGAAGCAGGTTCGCTTCCACGGTGTCGGTTGTCAGGTCTACAAGTTCGCTCCGATCGTAATAGGGGTGAATCTTCACGTCGGGCGGCAGGACCTGCCGATTGAGTTCGTCTGTTTTCGCCTCAACCGCCTTTAAGACATTTTGTGTCTGCTCGCCACGGAGCATCAGAATCACGCCTTCGACGGCATCGTCATTTTTTTGGTAGCCGAATTCGCCGAGGCGCGGCGCGTGCCCAATGACTACGTTGCCAATATCTTTCACGCGAATGGGCACACCCTTATTTGCGCCCACCACGATGTTTCCGATGTCATCAGTGTTTTTTACCAGGCCGATGCCGCGCACGTAGTAGAACTGTCCGCCCTGGGAATAGAATCCTCCGCCCGCATTCGAATTGTTGGCGGAGAGCGCCGCCACCACTTGCGGAATCGTCAGGTGATACCCATAAATGCGCGCTGGATCGAGCAACACCTGGTATTGCATCGTCGTGCCGCCAAAACCGGAGTCGTCGGCTACTCCGTGCACCGAGCGATAGGCGCGCTCGACCACCCAATCCTCGATCGTCTTCAACTCTTGCGGCGTACGGTCGGGACTTTCGAGCACATAGCGATAGACCAGACCGCTGGGGCTGAACAGCGGCGCCATGCCCGGAGTTACCCCGCTCGGCAGTGTGGCTTGCGCCAGGCGCTCAAATACAATTTGGCGCGCGAAGTAATCGTTCGTGCTGTCCTCGAACGTGAGAATCAGATCGGAAAGACCATAGAGTGAGATGGAGCGCATCACCACCATGTGCGGTACGCCGTTCATCTCAAGCTCAAGAGGCAGTGTAACCAGTCGTTCAACTTCTTCGGCGGCATGGTCGGGCCACTGCGTGATGATTTCGACCTGCGGAGGCGAGAGGTCGGGATAAGCGTCCACGGGCATGCGCTGAAAGGAGATGATGCCGCCGACCGTGATGAAAGCGGTCAGCATCAGCACCAAAAATCTTTGCCGCAGCGCCGCTTGGACGATTCGGTGGATCATTCTATGGTGGACACTATCCTTAAATTACGTTCTTATACTTTTCTGCTCGTGATTTCTTAGCGTTGCAACGAGTTCGCGAACTGCAGGAACAAGCTGCCATTTCCGATAACTTTGTCGCCAGCCTTCAACCCGCTTGTAATCTGCGTCTGCCCGTTGAGGCTTTCTCCGAGCGTAACTGGGCGCCGGCCAAACTGATTGGATGAAACGGCCACGTAGACAAAGGGCAGATTCTCACTATCGCGCAGCACGGCTGCATCGGGAAGCACGATGGCATGTGGGATCGTTCCCGCATTCACATCCGTAAATACGAACATGTCCTTCTTCAACTTCTCACCCGGATTACCAGTCTCGATGCGCGCCTGCAAAGTACGCGTGCTCGGATCGAGCGACGCGGCAACGTACGAAATGCGGCCGTGGAACACGTCAGGATAGGCGTCCGTGTGAATCAAGACGGTGTCGCCAACGCGCACGTACGGCAAATCTTTTTGGTAGACATTGACCAGCACCCAAACGGTGCTCATGTCCGAAATCAGAAAACATTGCGTCGTGCCCGGCTGAATGAGTTGCCCTACAGATACGTCCTGCTCCACAACCTCGCCGCTGATCGGCGCTCTCACGGGAACTTCAAAAGAAGGCGGGGCCTTGACGAGCGCGTCGGGATCCGTGATTCCCATTACCTTCAATGCAGCTTGCGCTGCCGCTAGATCGCCGCCCGCCTGCACTTCGGCCGACTCTGCCTGTTCCAAATTCTGTTCCGCAATAGCGTGGTGCTGATACAGGTCCTGAGCCCGGGCATACGCTTTTTGTGCCAGGGCGTTGGCGTCTTTGGCTTTTAAAAAATTTGTTCGAAGCTGCGAGTAATCTGGGCTGGCTACGTACAACATGGGCTCGCTGCGTTGCACCTTCTGACCCGGAACGACCACCACCCTGCTGACTGGCCCGCTCACCTGCGTGATGACTGGCGTCGTTTTGAAACTGTTATAGGCCACGGCTCCCGTTAACCGCAGCATTCGGGTCAACGACGTGGGTTGAACCGTCACCACCTGCACATGTGCCATCTGCTCTTGCGGGATGGTGAACAGTTCGGCGCTATCTGAGCTCTTGGGGCTATTCGCATCCGCTGGCGCCGCTGATTTGGACCCCTGGCAGCCGGCAAATAGCAGCAGCATCGCCGAGGCGGCGATACACACCGACAGACGCCGGCGGCGAGCATGCGGTGTTATCTGCCGGGTCGAGCGCAGCTTCCTCACAACCTGTTCCTCATGGCAAGTTCCTCGTTCCTTCGGCTTCCTTCAATTGTTCGAGCGCCGTCATATAAGCGGCCAGTGCCTGACGATAAGCCAGTTGCACGGAGCGATAGCTGCGCTCGGAATCCAGATAATCCAAAAGACTGGCCGCGCCCCGCTTGTAGGCGTACTCGCTGATATCGCGCGAATCCTGCGCCTGTTTGAGATAACCGGAGGTGTAAAGCTGTACCACTTCGTCGTTGCTCCTGACGGCTTCGTAGGCATTGGCCACATCGGAGAGCACCGTGTCGCTGGCGGATTCCTGCTGCTGCTGGGCCTGCGTCAACGCATACTTGGTGCGGGCGATCTCGCCTTGACCGCGATCGAAGATTGGCAGCGGGAAATTAGCGAAGATGGAGGCCGTATTCTCTCCGGAAACGTGATCGAAATCATAGGTGCCGGTTACGTCCACCTTGGCATTCGCCTTGGCGAGCGCGATTTGGCTCTGCGCGGCGTTGACCCCCAGCTCAGCGGCCCGGAAATCGGGGCGCTCCTTGAGCGCCCGAGCCTGGAAGTCTTCCAGGTTTCCTTTGAGCGGCCGATACGCCAGATCGCCAACTACATCGTAGTCGGCAGGGACCGCGTCGTAGCCGAGGAATTCGCGCAGACCAACCAGCGCCTGCACCCTTGCGAGACGCGCGGAAGAGACGTCCGTCTGAAACTGCAAGAGCTGGAGTTTGATCTTCAGGTAGTCACCTTCACCGATGTATCCCGCTTTCAGTTGTGCTTCGCTGATATCGACCGTCTGCTGAAAGCCCTTAAGATCCTCCTGCGCAAACTGAAGCGTCGATTCCGCCAGCAGTACACTGACAAACTGCTGTCCAACGTTGAACGCCAAAGTGCGCTCGGCGTCGGAAACCTGGGCGCGCGTGACGGCGGTCGCATCGCGGGCAGCCTGTAGCCGCCTCTGCCGCTTGTGACCGCGCTCGAACAAGTATGAGAGTCCTACGTCGAACTGCTGAGTCTCATTCAGATTCTCGCCGGAGAAATCCTGCGGGCTGAAGAATGGAACGAACTGTGTATCCACTCCTAAAGTTGGATTGGGGCGGAGGTTCGCAGTGATCTCTTGCGCCTGGTTCTGGAGGATCTGGGTTCGAGTTGCCCTGAGGGAATGGTTGTGAGCCAGCGCCAGGTCGACGGCCTGGTCGAGGGTAATTCGCGTCGTATTCTGCCCGCTACCTGCTCCCACCAGCAGGAACAACATTGCTGCCGCCGCGCACGTTCGACCAGACAGCCGAGAGTACCTGAAACGCATAAGGGTCGAGATCAAAATGTTATTGGAACATCAATACAGATCGCGCGGTGAACGCTTGAACCTCGAAAAGCGAGCACTGCCGTCGCTCGCCGCTCTGTGCCGTCCCTATCGTCCTCCTAACGCTTAGAATCGGACTTAGGACCCAAGAGATGTATTGTAGTTCACAGAGTCTTAAATCCCTCATTCAGGTTGTGGGACAACAAAATGCCGTTTAACGTAGGGCCTGCGGATGGGATCGTCACCGCAACACAGAATTCCATCGCTGGGGGCAAGCTAATGATGCGATACGCGACGAATCGACGGGCTGCGCTACTGGTATGCCTTCTTTCTCTTCTGGCTCTTTTAGTGCCGATGGCACAGGCAGCCTCAGGAGAGGCGGCAATTGCCGCGCGCGACGCTGAAGTTGACGGCGTCAAATTGCACTATCTGACGGCCGGCCACGGTCCAGCCGTGATCCTGCTGCACGGCTACACGCAGACTTCGCGTATGTGGCGGCCGCTCATTCCAAAGCTTGCGGAGAAATTCACGGTGATCGCGCCCGATCTGCCCGGCATCGGCGATTCAGCCATTCCGAAAGATGGCCTCGATATGAAGAACGCCGCGATTCGCATTCATGCGCTCGCCAAGTCGCTCGGGGTCACGAAGGCGCGAGTGGTGGGACATGACATTGGACTCATGGTGGCCTACGCCTACGCCGCGCAGTTCCCCGCCGAAACGGAGAAGTTGGTGGTGATGGATGCCTTTCTGCCGGGCGTGGCGGGCTGGGAAGCGGTGTACAACAATCCCGGTATCTGGCATTTCCGCTTCAACGGTCCGACGCCCGAGGCGTTGGTGAAGGGCCGCGAGCGAATTTACTTCGATTATTTCTGGAATGACTTTGCCGCCGACAAAAGGCATTCCATTCCTGAAGCCGACCGGGCCGCCTACACCGCTGCTTATGCGCGTCCGAGACGGATGCATGCCGGCTGGCAGTATTTCGTTTCCTTCCAGCAGGCCGCCCAAGACTTTGCCGAGTTGTCGAAGACCAAGCTGACCATGCCGGTACTCGCAATTGGCGGCGAGAAGGCAAATGGACAAGTTCTCGGGGAGCAGATGAAGATCGTCGCGGCGAACGCCAAAATGATCGTTTTCAAAAATACCGGGCATTGGGTGCTCGAGGAAAATCCCAAAGAAACGACGGACGCGCTGCTCAACTTTCTGTAACCTTGAGCCGCCCGCCATCGAAAGCGCATCGGATCAATTGCGCTAAGGATCTGAGAATTCTTGGGTGGAGTCTTAAATGTCGATCAGGCCCGTTAAGCGCGTAATTAAATCTAAGCCTACTCTGGAAGGCGCCGGTGTTCACCTGAGCCGTGCCTTTGGTTTTGGCAATACAAAAGACTTCGACCCTTTCCTTTTGCTCGATGACTTCCGCAACGACGTTCCGGAAGATTATCTCGCGGGATTCCCCTGGCATCCCCATCGCGGAATTGAGACGATCACCTACGTTCTCGCCGGAAGCGTCGAGCACGGCGACAGCATGGGCAACAACGGAGTCATCGGCGCGGGCGACGTGCAATGGATGACCGCCGGCAGCGGCATCATTCACCAGGAAATGCCCAAGGGCGATCACGCCGGACGGATGCACGGATTTCAACTGTGGGGCAATCTTCCATCCACGCTCAAGATGACCCCGCCGCGTTATCAGGAGGTGAAGTCGGCTGACATTCCTGAAATCGTCGACGACGACGGCACACACGTGAAAGTCGTCAGTGGGAATTTCTGGGGAAAGAGCGGCCCGGTCGATGGCGTGGCAGCCGATCCCATCTACCTCGACGTCTCGGTCGGTCCCGGCAAGCGAAAGACGCTGCCGGTCGAGACGAATCGTCACGCATTTGCCTATGTGTTTGCCGGCAACGGAAAATTCTGCAACGCTTCGGGCCCGCTCACGGTACCGACAGAGTCGGTAAAGTGGCTTGACACGAATCCTCCGGTCGAAGCCGACAACCGCTCGCTGATTTTGTTCGACCGCGGCGACGAAGTGACTGTGCAGGCCGGAAGCGATGGGATCCGGTTTCTGCTGGTATCAGGGAAGCCTCTTGAAGAGCCCGTTGCCTGGTACGGCCCGATTGTAATGAACACCCAAGAACAACTGCGGCAGGCCTTCACGGAACTTCAGGAAGGAAACTTTCTCAAAGAGGGCAAGCGCAAGTAGGTGCGCGCGCGTCGGCCAATAGGTCGATCCCGCGGTGTCCTATAATTTCCTGCATCATGCAAGCGCTACTCCGCAACCTGCGTTTTGGAGTGCGACTGCTGGGTAAAAATCCCGGCTTCGCGGCCGCCGCCATCGTGACTCTCGCTCTGGGTATCGGCGCAAACACCGCCATCTTCACAGTGACCAGCGCGCTGCTGCTGAAGCCGTTCCCTTACCGCGATCCGCTGCAACTTGTAACAATCGTCGCGAAAGACAATAACGGGAGCTTTCCATGCACGCTGATGCGCTACGAGTTGGTGCGCGACGTCAACCACTCGTTCCAGTCCGTGGCTGTTTGGACAAACGACAATCTCAACCTTACCGGGAATGGCGAACCGCTTCAGGTCCCGATCGCGCGCGTCTCGCCGAGTTTTTTCCCCACGCTGGGCGTCGAGGCTCAACTGGGGCGAACTTTTACCGAAGAGGAAGGCCGTCCCGAAGGCAAGCCGGTTGTCATGCTGAGCGATTCCATGTGGCGCACCCGGTTTCACGGCGATCCGAATATCGTCGGCCAAACAATTACTCTCGACGAGACTCCCCAAACGGTAGTCGGCATATTACCCGCGAACGTCCAGTTTCCGTTCGTCGGCCCGGCCGATATCTGGACACCGCGCTATTTCGAGTTCTCGCTAATGACGCCGCAAAGGTTGCGTTCGGGCGTGGGCTATCTCCAGATACTCGCGCGTTTGCGGCCTGAAGTGACGTTCGCCCGCGCCGACTCCGAACTTTCCCTGCTCAACCAACGCTATCGTGAACAGAACCCGCATGCGCCCGATGCCAATCCCGCTGCGTTCATGACCGCGCAATCGTTGCGCGAACTGGTGGTTGGCGATGTGCGCGGCAAAGTATTGGTGCTCTCCGCTGCCGTGGCGGCGGTCTTGCTGATTGCCTGCGCCAATGTGGCAAGCCTGCTCCTTTCGCGCGCGCTGGCCCGCAAGAAAGAAATCGCAGTACGCACCGCACTGGGCGCGCGCCGAAGCACGCTGATCTGGCAACTCCTCACTGAAAGCATGCTGCTTGCTTTTCTCGCAGGCATTCTCGGAATCGGCCTGGGCTGGGCGGCTACACGGGTGTTGGTCACGTGGGGAGCGGATCAGCTTCCCACCGGGATCCCCATCGGCATCGATCTGCGCGTGCTGTTGTTCACGCTTACGATTTCGGTTCTCGCCGGCATTATGTTCGGAACCGTGCCCGCGCTACAGTTAGCGAGATCGAATCCGAACACGGCGCTGCGTGATGAAGGGCGAGGGGTTTCGCTCGGGCACACGCGAGCCCAGATGAAAAATCTGCTCGTCGTAAGTCAGGTGGCGCTCTCGCTGCTGCTTCTTATCGGAGCCGGATTGTTGTTGCGCAGCTTTCTGCGCCTGCTCAACGTCGACCCCGGTTTCGACGCGCACAACGTTCTGACCATGGATATCTCACTGCCCACGGTGAAATACGCCAAACCGGAGCAGCAGATCGCATTTTTCGACGAAATCTTGCGCCGCGTTTCCGTTCTGCCGGGTGTGCGCAGCGCTGCGACTTCTGCGGCCTTGCCGCTCAGCTTCAAGCGCATGACGCCCGTCCTGGCGGACGGCCAGCCCGACGTTCCTCTCGCCCAGCGCCCGTTTTTCGATATCGAGGCGATCAGCCCGCAGTGGTTCCAGACCATGCGGGTTCCGATGCGCGAAGGCCGCGACTTCACTGAAACGGACGATGCCCAGGCGCCTAAAGTTGTGATCGCGAATGAGAGCTTCGTCCATCGCTTCTGGCCAAATCAGAATCCCATCGGCAAACACCTCATCGTGGGACGATGGACTGACTCTGCGGAGGTGGTTGGCGTGGCCGCTGACGTTAAGAACTATGGATTGGAGCAAGATCCTCGGCCGCAGCTTTATCTCTCATTTCCGCAGATTCCGTGGACGAATATGAATCTGCTGGTGCGCACGGCGGTGCCGCCGGAGGGATTGATCTCAGCCGTCCGGGCGCAAATCGCAGCGGTCGATCCCGACCAGCCTGTCACTCATGTTCAAACGGCAGACGAACTCATGGACAACTCCCGTTCGCAGCCGCGATTCACGATGCTTCTGCTCGCTGTCTTTTCAGCAACGGCCCTGGCGCTCGCGGTGATCGGAATCTACGGAGTGCTCTCGTACTCGGTGGCGCAACGCCGGCAGGAGTTCGGTATTCGTTTGGCCCTTGGCGCAGCGCGTGCTGACATCCTGCGCATGGTCGTCCGTCAGGGACTCATTCTTGCCGCCTTCGGCATCGGATTTGGGTTGCTGGCCTCGATTGCTCTGACGAGGCTCATGTCGAGCATGCTCTACAAGGTTGGGACGATGGACCTCGCGACCTTCATTCTCACGCCTGCTCTTTTTCTCGGGGTCGCTCTTTTGGCAAGCTATGCCCCGGCTCTACGCGCAACCAGAGTAAATCCCGTTGAGGCGCTTAAGTAAGCTCACTGCCAGCCTCCGCCGAGAGACTGATAGAGCTGCACCAGGGCGATCAGTTCGTTACCTTGCGCTTGCGCAAGCGCCAGCTCAGCGGAAAACGAATTGGTTTCGTTGGTCAGCACTTCCAGGTAATCGGTCGTCCCCGCTTTGAAGCGCACTTCCGATAGGTGCGCAGCGTCCTGGGCTGAGTCGTAGAGGTGCTGCTGCTGGATCCTCAGATCTTGATCCTTGCGGTATGCGACGAGCGCGTTCGAGACATCGCGAAATGCGCCTTGGATGGTCTGCTGGTAGGTCAGAACCGCTTGGTCGCGTTCGGCCTGCGCGAGACGTACGTTATTCTTCAGTCTGCCTCCCTGGAAAATCGGCTGAGTCAGCGACGCTGCCATGTTCCAAAGACCGGCCGGCCCGGTGAAAAGGCTGGTCAGCGCCGGGCTTTCGTAGCCGGCACTCGCCGTGAGCGCGATGTCGGGGAAGTACGCGGCACGGGCTACGCCGATCTGCGCATTGGCCGCAACCAGGTTTTCTTCCGCTTCGCGGATATCGGGGCGGCGCTCCAGCAAGGCTGACGGCAGTCCGGCGGGAACTTTCGGCGCATGAAGCTGCTCGGTCAGTTTCAGGCCGCGAGGAACGTCTCCGGGATTTTTCCCCAGCAGAATGCTGATGGCATTCTCCTGTTGCGCAACTTCGCGTTCCAGGTCCGGAACTTCGGTGGCCGCCGTGTAGACCAGTTGCTCGGATTGACGCACATCGAGCATTGAGCTGATTCCGTGCTGCTCGAGGGTCTGCGTCAATTGCAGCGAATCTTTGCGCGAATTTAATGTGCGTTGAGAGATTTCAAGTTCAAGGTCAAGCTGGCGCAGTTGAAAGTAGGACGTCGCAAGATTGGCAACGAGTGTTGCCATCACTTCTTTTTGCGCCCACTCGTTGCCCAGCAGATTTGCGCGGGCAGCTTCGGTCGCGCGACGATATTTTCCCCAGAAGTCGAGATCCCAGGCCGCCGATGCGGTGACTTGTCCCTGCGTGAGTTCATACGATGGAATCGGCCCGAGCTTCGGGCTTTGCTGGCTTGTAATGTTGCCACCGCCGCTCACCGTCGGCAGCTGATTGGCGCGCGTGATGCCAAGCTGCGCCTGCGCTTCGAGCACGCGGGTCGCCGCGATGCGCACGTCATAGTTATTCTTGAGTGCGGTCCGAATCAGCGCTTGCAGTTGCGGGTCTTGAAAAACGTCCCACCACTTCTCATCGCCAAGCGACTCCGCGGAGCTTGGCGCTGGAGTCGTGGTTGAGTGCGGTGGCTGCGATGCGTCAGGACGATCAGGCGATTGCTCGGCCTGCGCGCCGCGATAGGTGACGGGGACATCGACGCTCGGCCTCTTATAGTTAGGACCAACCGCGCAACCGATCGTGCTGGCAATCACGAGAGCAACTCCCGCAAGCGTCAAGCGAGGACGAGTCATGATTCCATTTATGATTCCGTGCATAAATTAGTCTCCATGTCCTTCCTGCAACGCGAAGCTCGGTACAGGCACTGGCACGCGCGCCCGTTCGCGAGAACGGAAGAACGAGTAGCGGTCCAGCACCTTCTCCTGGAACTCTTCGAGGTATAGGTAGATTGCCGGCGTCACGAACAGCGTGATGAACTGCGAGACGATCAATCCGCCGACAACGACAAGCCCAAGCGGACGCCGCGACGATCCGTCGGCTCCGTATCCGAGCGCAATTGGCATCGCGCCCAGCAACGCCGCCGCGGTCGTCATCATGATCGGCCGGAAGCGCTCCATGCTGGCATCGTGAATCGCCTGATCGTCAGCGATCCCCTGCCGAACGCGCTGTTCGGCAAAGTCAACGATCATGATTCCGTTCTTCTTTACGATGCCCATCAGCATGAACATGCCGATATAGGCGTAGAGCGAGGCTTCCTCGCGAAAAATCCAGAGCGTGAGCAATCCGCCGAGCAGCGCGACCGGCAATGACGAGAGCACCGTAATCGGGTGCAGATAGCTCTCGTAGAGAATCGCCAG
>JBAQJF010000010.1:0-6112 GCA_049300195.1 Terriglobales bacterium
ATCAGCACATCGACGCCCGCTTCCATCAGCGTGCGCGCCACCTCCAGATGAAGCACCGTCGGCACCGCGACCGAAGCCGCCTGCACCTCGCTATGCGTGGTCAACATCTGCGCGATTGAGCCGAAGGACTTGCAGCCGAACTCGCGCGCCACAGCGTCGGCTCGAGACGTGTCCGGATCGACCACGCCGACCAGCCGCACATCGCTCGACTCCTGCAACGCGTGATAGACGCGGGCATGGTTGCGTCCGAAAGCGCCCACGCCTACCACCGCAACGTTAATCGGGAGTTCCGAACTCAAAAGATACGCGCCTCGTCACCGATGATCGCGTATTCTTTCAGTTCCGCCGATGAATGGCAAACCGCGGCGCGCGAGCTAAAGGCCGCTTGCCCGCAGACGACGCTGGTGGATGACAAATCCCACCCAGAAGCCCGCCGCCGCGGCCCATGACGCCATTGCCAGGCTCGGAATATCGCGCATGAGCATCCACTCCACATGTCCGTGGGCAAAGATAAACGAGCATGGAAACACCGTGAACGCAATCGCCAGGCCCAGGTTCCAACTGCGTTGCGCAAGTTCGCTGCGGGTGCGGGCCAGGGTTTGAACTTCGTGATCCAGTGGTAATGACATGACGTTGCCTCCTGTAAGGGTTTGACTTGGGGAACTCGATTTCAGACGTGCCACTTCCGCGGTCAGTTCCGGGTCAGCCGCCAGAAACTCTTCGACCACGGCCCGTGTGTCGGGGCTGGCCTCATCGGCCAGGTAGAGAGGGATCAGATCCTGAATGACATTGCGAGAGATGTTCATCGTAAACTCCGCGTTTGGCGCGCCCGCTCCAACTTGAGCCGGGCGCGATGGATTTTTGTTTTCACGGCGCCCAGCGATAAGCCGAGCGTCGTTGCAATTTGTTCGTAAGGCATCTCTTCGATGGCTGACATCAGCAGCGCCGTACGATCCACTTCCGGAAGCTGCTGGAGGTCCTCCATCACGCTTGCAAGTTCGGCTCGTTGCTCCGCCGAATCGTGAGGAGCCTGCCGCGGATCGGCAAAATCCGTCTCCAGCTGTGAAAGCCTTCCCTTGCGCCGCAATCCCTGCCGGTAGCAATTCCGGGCAATCACCAGTAAATAGGCCTTGACCGTCGGTTGCCGGATTTCACCGGGCGCAGTCCAGGCGCGCACAAATGTCTCGGACACAATGTCCTCGGCCTCCGCGCGATTGCCGGTAAGGTAGAGGGCAAAGCGAAACAGATCGTGCGCATATTTCTGGTAAAGCGCCTCAAAGTCGCTCATTGCGGTACTCACAGAGAATATCCCGCAGGGTGGGGAAAGTTTCAGGTCGGATGGAGTGTTTGTTGGGCATTTGGCTTACATCTTCTTCAGCAGGGCGATCTGCCCGGCGTGGTAAAGCTCATGCTGAGCCAGTCCATCCAGCATGTAACTGAAGTTGTAATGCGCGCCCTTCTTCCCCGGAACCGGCTTCATCAGATCTGCTTCAGGAAAGTGAGTCACGGCGGCGGTCAGCTCATCATGCACGCGCCGGACATCCTCCAGCGTCTTGCCCCATGCCGCATCGCTCGTATCGGTGACCGGAGGAAAATTTTCCGCGTCAGAGAGCTGTACGGCGACACCGGTCATCCGCCGCCGCACGACCGCATCCCAAGCCGAAATATGCAGCACGAGCTCCCAGATGCTGTGCGCATTCTTGATCGGGCGCGAGCTGGCCTGCGCCGCCGTAACCCCAGTGAGAATCTCAAATAAAGAATCCCCGTGCCACGCGCCGCCATAAAACGCGCGTTTCAACTGATCGGCAATGCGCGAAGTTTCAGACATACATCCTCCCTGGTAGATATTAGTATGACGGTGGAGGCCACGGCATTGTTACCCAATTCCCGCATCGCAACTCATCCCGGCACGATTCTCGAAGAGGAGTTCCTTCATCCGCGCGGCCTGACGCAAGCGAAGCTTGCGCGCTCCCTGGACATTCCGCTTAACCGCGTGAATGAACTTGTGCGTGGAAAGCGCGGCGTCACGCCGCAATCCGCCCTCCTCCTCGCCCAATACTTTGGCAACTCGCCCGAGTTCTGGATGAACCTCCAAACCGCCCACGATCTGAGCCGCGCGCAGCAAGCGATGCGCAAGAAGCCCGCACGCCCTTCCTCAAAATCCAGGCCCCGCCATCCCCGCGCCCAAGGCGCGGACTAAAAGCACCATCACTCCGCGATCAAACAAATCCCCGCCTCATCCGCCGCGCGCACAACCGCGGCCCCATCCAGCAGCAAGCACCGCCCAGCATCAATCGCCAGGCACCCAGCCCCTGCCCGCTTCATCGCCTCAATCGTCGCGACGCCAATCACCGGGACATCAAACCGCATATCCTGCGCCGGCTTTGCGATCTTCACCACCGTCAATGCACGATCCAAAGTTGACGAATCGCCCGCGAGCGACCCCATAATCCCCCCCGCCCGCGCGATCGCCGCATCCGTCCCTTCCATCGCCTCAACCGCAACACACGCCGCTTCCGCGATCACCACCGTCTGTCCAATGTCATACTCCCCCAGCCGCCGCGCGACCGCCCGCCCATATTCAATATTTTTCCTCTCCTGATCCGTAGGAGCACGCCGCGTCAGCACCCCCGCCCGCGCCAGCAGAGGCTCCAGCAGCGCAGTAGAGTTTTCCAGCGCGATCCCTTCATCCGCCAGCACCTTAGCCACCGCGCCCAGCAGCGAATCCGTATTTCGCGTCCCCAGAGAAAGCAGCAGCTTCGCCAGTCGCCAGTCCGGCTTGATGGAAGAAAAAATCTGCTTGTGCTTCACCTGACCGGCCATGACGGCACGAGTAACGCCCTCGCGCCTGAAGGTGTCGATGAGCTTGGAAAGCTCGCCCAAAGACAGCCAATGAACCGCCGCGCCCTTCGACTCGATCTCAGGGAAAGCTTCTTCCTTAATCGCCGCCACCACGACGTCGTATCCCTGCGCCCGCGCGGCATCGAGCACAAGAAACGGGAATTTCCCGTTTCCAGCGATCAGCCCGAGCTTCATCCGCTCCGCCATAAGCAGCCCAGTGTAAATGAGAAGGCTTGTTCGCGAGGGCAAGGGTGCTGCTCAAGGTTCGCTTGGGCAGGGATTTGGCTCAAACAGGAATGTCGGCCCCGGCGAGAAATATCAGGTCAGTCCTGATACTCCGGTTCCCGCTTCCATCCCGAGAGCATGGAGTAGAAATTCGACCAGCCATGGAGCGCGACCATGATCAAATGCCCTGGAATAAAGGCCACGAATCCGCACATGGACGCGAAATGCCAGATGCGCGTCAGGTGAAATCCGCCAAAAAGAAACGCCAGCCACGAGAATTGCGCCGGCTTGTACAAAACAAGTCCAGTCAAGAACGACAGCACTCCGAACCCAACCGTCGACGTATATGCCAACTTTTGCAGCGGATTGTACTGCTCCGTCACCGAAGGCTTCGGCCCAAAGAAAAAGTAATGCCGCACCATCGGCCGTACGCCGGGAATGTCTTTCGGCGTAAAGAGCACCGTCCGGTAATGCCCGCTCAAAAGCTGGTACGCAAGATAAATAACGCCGCTCCCGGCAAACAGCCACATAAAAGTAAAGTGCCACTGGAGCGCGCCGCCCAGCCATCCGCCAAGCGTAAGCGCCTTCGGAATGTCGATCAGATCCTGCTCCGGAATCTTCGGCCCGAAGCTAGGAAAAGCGCGAAAGATTCTCAGACCGCTGGTCACCAGGACAAAGACACTGACGGCGTTCACCCAGTGCGTGAGGCGAATAGCAAAAGGATGCTCATAAGCCGCGCGCACTTTAGTCGTTCGAACCAGGTCAGATTGTTTCTCGGCCGCGGGCTGAGCGATCACAGGCGGCCTCGCCTGAGCCGCTGAAGCGGGAGTAGCGTCCGGCCGTAGCGCCGGCGTCCCGCCGGCTGTCGCGGGAGCCTGCCCTGAGCTCGTTGAAGGGACGTCACGCCCGCGCTCAGCCTGCGGCAGCGAACCTGCGTCGGCTTTGTGAGCGCTCACGTCCGGTCCATCTGCGGATGGTTGGGAGGCGACCGGCTTAGCAGCCTCCAACTCTTGCGGTTCCGGCCCCGGCTTCTTGTCTTCCGCATCCGCCATCACAGCCCCCCAAACCAGCTATAGCCCTGGTCTTCCCAATAGCCGGTCTTGCCGGCTTTAAGCACATTCGTGACCCGCAAAGTATCCAGATACTTGGCCTGCTTATACCCGAGCTTGGTTGGCATCTGGAACCGCAACGGCGCGCCGTGCTTGCGATCCAGTGGCTGCCCATACATCTCATAGCAAAGCAGCGACTGCGGATGCAGCGCCGACGCCATGTCGATCGATTCGTAGTAATCGTCGGCGCACTCGACCTCGACAAACCGCGCATTGATATTGGCGCCGATCAGCTTCAGAAAATCGGAGATGCGCGTTCCGCCAAACGCCCCAATCACGTCCCAGCCCTCGACACAGACGTGCCGCGTATTCTGATTGATCTTGGGCAGCGCCTGCACCTGCGCCAGCGTGTACTCGCCGGGATGCTGCACATCGCCCTCGACCGTCAGCGTCCAATTCGCGAGATCGACCTCCGGATCGAGCACGTCGTAGCCGTTGTAGGGGAACTTCTCAAACGGCACGACGCTCGCGTTGGAAAAGGTCTGAGCCAGGTGTTCGCGCCGGAATAATTTGCCCGAAGCCCAATCGCTGAATCGAACTCCCTCGCCCACCAGCCAGTCGCTGGCCTTAGGAAAAGCAAACACGCCCAGCGCCGCCACCGGAGCCAGCTTGAGCAGCTCGCGCCGGCCCCGCCGTTTGAGTTCGCGATCTTCCAGTCGCTCAATCATCGAAGGCCCCTTGCTCGTGCGAGCACAAAAGTTAACACAAATGGCGTTCCGACCTGGCGCCGCAACCTATGAGATACATAAAGGCCGACAAAGTTACAGGATCGCCCAAGTTGAGTCCAGTGGACGGCAGACGCTTGTGCGCCGTGTCCCCCGCAACACACGCACCCCTTCCCAGACACAACACCGAAGCGCAAACGCCCCCGTAACTCCTCTAATTTCAGCGAGTTTTCCTTGGCCATCGAGGTGCCATCTGTTCAGACGCGCTCCATCGAGGAGGAATTCATGGAAACCATGCTGCAAGGTTTAGTCATAATCGGCGGTCTAACTTTTTCTCTCGCCGCCGCGCTGCTGATCGAAGAACTGATTTTCGGCCGCATCGTGGGCCTGGCGTTCGCGCCCCGCGTTCCGTGTAGCGCGGACACTCCTGTCCGCGTGCCGGCAGATCACAAACGGTCGGCGCAGATAAAGAGCATCGGCGCGACACGATAAATCGCTAAAACTAAGGAGCACCACCATGCTGTTCGTAAAGTACCTGCTGCTATGCGCCGGCGTCGGAATGTTCGTCATCGCCGCCGGCATCCTCGCTTACGACTATTCACTCTTCCTCGCCCATCGCCGCCGTCTGGTATATCCGGAAGGCACAACTCCACCGCCCGAACCAACTGTCCGCTGGCGCACGTCGTTCGCGCTGGTCATGCTGGCCTGGGCGCCGATGCTGGTCTCAGCCGCCATCGTAATCGTGCCCGCCGGCATGGGCGGCGTCCGCGTCAGCCAGACCCGCGGCACGCTCGCCGGAACTCTCTACCCCGGCATCCATTACGTCACCCCACTCATCGAGAAGGTCGAACTCTTCAACACACGCGACCAGCTCTTCACCACGGGTGTCGCCGACGATCAAGTAGCCAAAGGCTCTGTGAAGGGAGAACCGCTTCACGTGCAGGCCAAAGAAGGGTTAACCCTCGGACTCGCGATCACAGTCCGCTATCAGCTCGACCCGAAGCGTCTCGACTACGTCGAAGCGAATCTCCCCCAGCCTCTCGAAAAAGAAATCGTGCCCCCGGTCGTCGCCACCGCCTGGCGCGAACTGGTGCCGAACTATACCGTCCGTGAAGTCTTCTCCGCCAAGCGCGAAGAGGTCCGCCAGCGCGCGACTGAGTTAATCCGCAAGCGCCTCGGCTCGGACGGAATCATGGTGAAAGAAGTCATGCTGCGCGACATCGAACTCCCGCAGGAATATGCCAAAGGCCTCGAGTCGCTCCTCATAAAGGA
>JBAQJF010000011.1:0-61715 GCA_049300195.1 Terriglobales bacterium
TCATCTGGGCCAAGGTCGAAGATGAAGACGATAAGATTCGCGGCTTTCTGGTGGAGACTGACCGGCCTGGGTTCAAGGCGGACGATATTCATGGGAAGTGGTCGCTGCGGGCTTCGGTGACGTCGGGATTGTCGCTACAGGATGTGCACATTCCTGAAGCAAACCTGCTGCCCGGGACCGGAGGGCTGAAGTCTCCGCTGATGTGCTTGAACCAGGCGCGCTATGGGATCGCCTGGGGAGCGGTTGGCGCCGCAATGGCCTGCTACGATTGCGCGCTGCAATACGCGTTGCTGCGGAAACAATTCCGCGATCAGCCGATTGCGTCGCATCAACTGGTGCAGGAGAAGCTGGCCTGGATGATCAGCGAAATTACCAAAGCGCAGCTGCTGATTCTGCAAGTCGGCCGCCTCAAAGATGCCGGCAAAGTCGAGCACCAGCACATCTCCATGGCGAAGAGAAATAACGTCTGGATGGCGCTAGAGTGTGCGCGCATGTCACGCGATATTCTGGGCGCGAATGGGGTGGCCGATGACTATCCAATCATGCGGCATTTGATGAACCTGGAATCGGTGAAGACTTACGAGGGCACACACGATATTCATACGCTGATTATTGGGGCCAGCGTTACGGGGGTGGATGCGTTTTAGGACTTACGTGGAAACAACTGTCACGCCTATCCTCTCCTAATTTTTGCAAATGGTTGCACTGGGTCCTTGACGATGCTGATTTCTGCTGGGCGGATCGTGGTCCGCACGATGCATTCCTCCCCATCGTACTTGATGCCGGCAATGTGGTTGCAGTCCACGTACTCTTTTCCGCAGATGCAACAGGTTGCATCTGAGACGATTCCAGCAAAGCTAAACCCGGCCAACTCGCCGCGTTCGATGCGATTCCAAGTCTCATCGTCAAGGATTCTGGCCGTGTCTACTTCAATGGTTCTCTTCCGATCATGGAAGATAAATCCCTTCGACCAACCTATGACCTTCCCGGTGTGCTCAAGGTGTATGGGTATGATGAACTCAGAATCCGGCGGAGTGAGCCGTCTCGACTCTTCAAATTTGCGTTTTCTCGCCTCGAGTACCGAAAGCAAGGACTTAAACCTCTCGTTGCTGACGGGGCGACCGCTCTCGCTATAGCGCACCTTGTTCCCATCATCATTCGCATTCTCTCTTAAGCGCCTCTCGCAGTAGCATCTTGATATACGTTTGGTATCCGACGCCTTTTCGTGACGCCAATCGGCGCGCCGTTTCGAGATCCTTCGCCGGTATGCGCAACGTCACGGGCTGTGACGGCTTTTCTCCGCGTAGCAATCCACTCAGCGTTAGCGGTCGTTCCTGTTTCATCCGCTGCCGAATCTCAGCCTCAATCTCGGACCGATGAGCGTCCCACCACGCCGCTTCCTCCGCCTCACTGGAAAACTTCGGGATCACCCCAGTTTTCATAGTTGCTTTCGCCATATTTATTCCCGTCCCCACTCCTTGAGGTATAGATTTGCGGTCCCCTTATCCGCAGTCCAGCCAGTTATTGCCCGTATCGCCTCGCCACGAATCGTAAACACAATGCTCAAAATTCGGCCCGCGCGGGTCAAGCCGACAGCTACCCACCGCTGTTCATTGGCTTCCGTTTGATAATCCAACAGGATGTGATTGCCGGAGAACACGTCTTCCGCTTCGAACCGGCTGATATTATGCTTAGATAAATGCGTTTCATTTTGTTCGTCCCAATCGAACTCGGGCGCGTCCCTCACTGAAGGGAAGTGTACACTAATTGTACATACACACCTAGAAGTACTACTAAGTTGTTTAATATTAATGTTTTACGGGACAACTTTGGTGGAGTCACAGATGCAAAGGTACGAATACGCTGCTCTGCTCACCAGCGCCGTGCCTGCTGTAATTCGCAGCGAGGCCGAAACGAGCGCTGCATTCGCGCTCTCGAAGAACTCGACCGCAAAGGGAGCCGCATCAGCGCCGCTGAACGCCGTCTCGCCGAGTTGCTCACCCTGTTGATCGAGAACTTTGAAGAAACACACTATGCTCTAGAACCAGCCGATCCGGTGACCGTCATTGCAGAATTGATGTCGGCCAACGGTCTCAAGCAGAAAGATCTGCCCGGCATCTTCGGCACGTCGAGTATCGTTTCCGAGGTGCTGAACGGCAAACGGCGGCTCACCACTGAGCACATTCGCCGGCTCAGCCGCCGATTTCATGCTTCGGCGGATGTGTTTATCTGAGCACGAAACCCTTGCCATCCATCGCGCGGGCCGGAGAAAACACGATCACGGGTTAGAGTAGAACGATGTCGTCTCTCCCATTGCAGACGCGGCGGCTCACGCTGCGGGCTTACACTCTGGCCGACATTCCCGTGCTCGTGCCGCTGATCGGGGCGCGGGAAGTGGCTGCGACTACGCTGCGCATTCCGCATCCCTACACCGAGGAAATAGCGCGCTCATTTATCGCCCTCGCCGAGAAAGATCAGGCTAGCGGCCAATGTGTGCGCTGCGCGATCACACTGAGGCAGAGCGGCGAGTTATGCGGAGGCATCGGTTTGCAGATTGAGGCCGATCATCGGCGCGCGGAGCTGGGCTATTGGATTGGAGTGCCTTACTGGGGAAAGGGCTATGCCACTGAGGCTGCGAGGGCGATGGTGGAGTACGGGTTCGAGACGCTTGGGCTCGAGCGAATCTTCGCGAGCTACGTTCCACGAAACGTCGCCTCTGGGAACGTTTTGCGGAAGATTGGAATGCGCCATGAAGGCTACCTGCGCTCCCATATTCTGAAGTGGGGAGAGTTCCTGGATCTTGAGATGTATGGGATGCTGGCCGCGGACTGGCACGAGACGGCAGCTTCTCGCGGTGAATCTCCTCAGCCGTAGAGTTCGGTCAGCAATTCGTAGGCGCGTCGCATGTGCGGGATGACGATGCTGCCGCCGACGATCATGGCCACGTTGAGCGCCTCTTCCTGTTCGGCTCGCACCGCGCCCAGCCGGTACGATTGGATCGTGTGATAGCTGATGCAGTCATCGCAGCGCAGGCACATCGAGGCTGTGAGGCCCATCAGCTCTTTGTATTTCGCGGGGACCGCGGCTTCGAGATAGGCGTTGTGGTCGAGGTTGTAGAAGCGCTTGACCAGGAAGTTGTCGGCCTTTTCGACGTTGGCGTTGAGCCGGGTTCGGGTGTCGATGAAACGCCGCGCAATCTCGCTTTTGTCGGCGACCTGCTTTTCGGTGAAGAGATAGGCCGGCTCTTTTCGTTCCGCGTTCATGGCCGAAGGTTAGCAGAATCGCTGGCGCTAACGAGCGAGGAAATCCAAGGCGAAACCAGTCGATTACTCTATTCCTCCTCAGCGATCGACTACTCTATTCCTCAGCGATCTACTACTCTGGGCACACCGTCGTCCGTCACTTCCCTCCATCCGCGCGAAAGGGTATATTTCGAAGTCGCGCCTTAAATCACCTTGTGCGCGCCATCATAAGTAATCCGGAGGCAATCATGGCAACCGAGACTAACCCTGCCGACACCCATCACCGTCCCGAGCCGCGCACCAAAAGCTTTGGAGAAAATATCGAGAGCGATCTGGCGCTGGAATTTTTGCGCGTGGTTGAGAATGCCGCGATCGAGTCGGCGCGCACCATGGGCCAGGGCGATCGCCATCTGAGCGACCAGGTCGCAACCGAAGCCATGCGCAAGACCATGGACACTGTGCCGATGCATGGCACCATCGTCATTGGCGAGGGCGAGCGCGATGACGCGCCGATGCTCTACATCGGCGAGCAGGTGGGCGGAGCTTTTACCGATGGCTCGGGAGTTCCAAACGTCGATATCGCGGTCGATCCGCTGGAAGGCACGAATCTGTGCGCGACCGGCTCGCCGGGATCGATTACCGTGCTGGCGGCATCGGAAAAGGGCGGATTGCTGCATGCTCCGGACTGCTACATGGAAAAGATTGTCGTCGGGCCGTCTTGCAAGAATGCGGTGGAACTCGATGCGCCGGTCGCGGTCAACCTGAAGAACATTGCGCGGCGGCTGCATCGCGGAGTTGAAGATCTGGTGGTGATGGTTCTCGACCGCCCGCGGCACGAAAAGCTGATTACGGACATTCGCAAAGCGGGAGCGCGCATCAAGTTGATTGGCGACGGTGATCTTTCGGCGGGCATCGCGGCGGCGGTTATCGGGACGGGAGTGCACGTAGTCATGGGCTCGGGCGGCGCGCCGGAGGGCGTGATTACGGCCGCTGCGATCCGCTGCCTTAACGGATACATGCAAGGACGGCTCGTGATCGATAAGCCGGAGCTTGAAGAACGCATCGCGAAGATGGGAATCAAAGACAGCAAGAGAATTTACGAGGCAGAAGACCTGGCGCCCGGCAAGCAGCTGATCTTTGCCGCTACTGGAGTAACTGAAGGCGCGCTCTTAAAGGGCGTGCGATTCTTTGGCGAGGGGACTCGGACATCATCGGTCATTCTGACCTTGAAGACTGGGCGAGTGCGGTTTGTGGATAGCATCCATTTGGATAAGGGGCCGGATGTGAAGGTGCGGTTCGCGTAGACTTGTACGATTTACTGACTCAAAATCAAACATGCGCCGAATTCTTCTTCTCGTCGTGCTCGTACTTCTGCTTGCGCTGCCGGTCGCGTTCGCTTCCGGCCCTGGTACTCCGAACTTTGACGTGGTGTTGAGGAACGGGATTATCTGCGACGGGACCGGCTCTCCGTGCACCGCCGGTGGGGTCGCCATTAACGGCGACAGTATCGCGAAAACCGGCGATGTTTCTGCGGACCTGGGACGCATCGATATCGATGTTCACGGGCAGGTTATTGCGCCGGGTTTTATCAACCTCATGTCGGGGCCGGATGGGCTGTTTGCAGACGGCCGTGGGCTCAGCGACTTGATGCAGGGAGTCACGCTTGAGGTCTTTGGTGAAGGCGAGTCCATGGGGCCGCTTAACGACGACATGCGAGCCGAGGAGCTCAGGGAGCAGTCTGACATTAAGTTCGACGTTACCTGGCACACGCTGAACGAGGGACTGGAAGCGCTGGTGCGGCACGGCGTCTCGCCGAACGTCGCATCATTTATTGGTGCCGCGACGCCGCGAGTGTATGTGCTGGGCCGGGCTAACCGGGCGCCTACGCCCGCCGAACTCGACCGCATGCGTGCGGTGACGGCGCAGGCTATGCAGGATGGCGCGCTGGGCGTGGCTTCGGCTTTGATTTATCAGCCTGGAAACTATGCTCGTACCGATGAACTGGTCGCGCTCGCTGAGGTCGCGGCTAAATACAAGGGCATCTATATTTCGCACATTCGGAATGAGGGCGATCATGAACTGGAAGCGATCGATGAATTAATTTCCATCGCGCGGCAGGCAAAAGTTCCGGCGGAAATTTATCACCTCAAGGTTTCGGGCGAGAAAAACTGGGGCCATCTGGCGGAGGTAATCAAGAAGGTCGAGGCGGCGCGCGCGGAGGGACTTGCGATTACGGCGGATATGTATACGTATCGGGCGGGCGCTACCGGGCTGGATGCGGCCATGCCGCCGTGGGTGCAGGAAGGCGGCCTCGAAACGTGGCGTAAGCGGTTGCAGGATCCGGCCATCCGCAGCCGGGTCAAGCAGGAGATGCTTACGAGCGATGCGTATGACAACCTGATGCGCGGCGCGGGATCGCCCGACAATGTGCTGCTGATTGGATTCAAGAACGAAAAACTTAAGCCATTGACCGGCAAGACGCTGGGCGAGGTCGCGCGCATGCGGCACGCGACGCCGGAAGATACTGCGATGGATCTGGTGATCGAAGACGATTCGCGGGTGGAGACGGTTTACTTTCTGATGAGCGAGGACAATATCCGCAAAGAGATCGTGCTGCCCTGGGTGAGTTTTGGGGCGGATGCCGATCCTGAGGGCGTGGACGGGGTCTTCCTTAAGTTCAGCGCGCATCCGCGGACGTTTGGAAATTTTGCGCGCGTGTATGCGCGCTATGTGCGCGATGAGAAGCTGATGACAGTTCCGGAAGCTGTTCGCAAAATGACTTCGCTGCCGGCGGGGAATCTCGGCATCGCGCGCCGCGGGCTGCTGCGGACGGGATATTTTGCGGATATCGCCGTCTTCGATCCGAACACGATTCAAGATCACGCGACTTTTGCGAAGCCACGGCAACTGGCTACGGGAGTGTCCGAGGTTTTCGTCAACGGTATGGAGGTGGTTCACGATGGCGAGCACACGGGGGCTAAGCCGGGTCGGGTGGTTAGGCGGGCGCGTTAAATCCGGTTGCACATAATAAGGGTTTCCCTTATTATGGGTCTATGAATATCACCCTGTCGTTGGACGACCAACTGGTAAAACGGGTGCGGAGGATCGCTGTGGAGCGCGACACGACGCTGACCGGGATGGTACGCGCGTATCTGCAAGAAGTCGCCGAGGAAGACGCCGGTTCCGGGCGCAAGCGTCGGGAACTTGAGGCGCTGGAAGAAAGTTTCCGGAAGTTCCAGTTCGATATGGGTAAACGTACCTGGAAGCGCGAAGACCTCTATGACAGGCCCGGCGACGTAAAGCGATACGGCCGGGGATCCAAACTCTGAAGTTTATGCCTGAGCTCGGCTTCCTCGATACCAACGTCCTCGTTTACGCCTACCAGAACACCGATTCCCGCAAGCGAAGGGTGGCGCACGATCTTCTGAGGCTGGCGCTCGCGGGAGAATGTGTGATCTCGTCGCAGGTTCTATCTGAGTTTGCCGCCACGTTGCTTCATAAATTCTCGAGTCCACCCAATCTCGAAGAACTCGCGGAGATTTTCGACCGGCTTGAACCGATAAAACTCGTTTTGTCCGACGTGCACATCATCCGCCGGGCAGTTCAAGCTCACCGCTCCTACCATCTGCACTTCTACGACAGCCTCATCGTGGCTGCGGCCGAGCGGGCGGGGTGCGCTCGGATTTGGTCGGAGGACTTCAACGAGGGCCAGAAGTACTTTGGCGTTATCGCATCGAATCCATTTCGATAGCTGTCAGGTTCCGTAGCGCTTCCCTGCTACAATCGCTAGCTCCATGATTCAAGGGAACTTCCCGTTCTACATAGACGTATCTTCTTTGTGCTGTTGGAGTTTCGGCTGCTCGCGGCAAAATGCAGATCCCTCGCGTTGCTCGGGATGACAATGCGGGGTGTGGAGTTGAAGCGCATTTCCCGGAGTCCTTTTGGAAGAAGCCCAGGTCATCGGATTACTCGTCCGTCGCTGCGTGGGTGGCGATGCCGCGGCCTGGGAGGAGATCGTTCAGCGCTTTCACCGGCGCATTTATAACGTTTGCTATCGATTTGCTGGGGATGCCGATTCGGCTCAGGATCTGACCCAGGAAGTGTTTATCAAGATGTACCGCACCCTGAATACCTATGACTCTGGTAAGGGTGCGTTTATGACCTGGGTCACTACCATTACCCGCAATCTGCTGGTCGATCATTTCCGGAAAACTAAGGGCGACCGCATAACCGATTCGCTCGACACTGCGCCCTCCGAGCATGAGGATGCCCAGCCGCTTAGCGACCAGATCCCAGACCGCGGGCTGTCGCCTGACGCTTCGGCGCAGAGCCGGGAAACGCGGGAAATGGTGCATTTGGCGCTGCAAAAGCTCTCTCCTGAGTTGCGGGAGGCGGTGATTCTGCGCGACCTCCAAGATATGGATTACAGGGAAATTGCTACGGCTCTGAGGGTTCCCGAGGGGACCGTCAAGTCAAGAATTAACCGGGGGCGAGCGGAACTTGCGCGCCTTCTTCAACGTACATATAGGCAGGTGATCTGATGCCAGACGACACAAAATACGGGGCTAGCTGCACGGAGTTCGAAGCCCTGCTATCGGACGCCATTGAAGGACGATTGACAGGGGCCCAGAAAGACGGCTTCGATGCCCACCGCCGCACTTGCGCGGTGTGCGGACCGCTCTTTGCCGACGCCGTCGCCGGACGGGAGTTTCTGCTCGCGCTTGAGCCGGTCGAGCCTCCGGCTTATCTGGTCCAGAATATTCTGATCGCAACCAGCGGCGTCGTGAGCACGCGCGCTGGTACCGCGACGGGCGCTACTCCGCGGAGCGAACGGCTCCGCGAGTGGTGGGATTCGTGGTTCACGCCGGTGGCCGCCTTTGTGAAGCAGCCGCGCTTCGCCATGTCGTTCGGGATGATTTTCTTCTCGTTCTCGCTGGCGTTGAGCGCGGCCGGGTTCAAGGCGTCGGATCTCGCCAAAATTGATTTGCGCCCGGCGGCCGTGCGGCACGCTTACAATGACGCGCAGATTAAAGTAGTGCAGTATTACGACAACATCCGATTCGTGTATGAAATCGAATCGAAGGTGCGGGAGCTGAAGCGCGCCACCGTGCCCGCCGAGCCGGCGCCGCAACAACAACAGCCGAAAGACAACAATCATAAGAACGACACGAGTGGACAACCGGAACGGGGACAACCTGAGCAAAGACAGGATCGAAACTACTCCTCCCATGAATCGGAGACAGAGCTGGCAGGCCTGGTTGGGCCGTCGAAGGCGGTCACAGCCGGGCAGCCTATGAGTTTTGAGCCGCGGGATGCAAGCGAGCTTTCACTTGCTGGCCACTCGCAACTTCTTACTCGAAGCTCAGTCACGTTGACCACGAACAGGAGGTTTGTATGAACTGCGCCTATCATGCTGATCAGTCAGCGGTGGCCTATTGCCGCACTTGCGGAAAACCGCTGTGCGCGAATTGTACGCGGCCCGTGCGGGGAGTCATCTATTGCGAGGATTGTCTGGGCGCGCGCATGGCCGGCTCTGCGCCTGCGTCGGGATTCGTTCCTGGAACCGTTCCCGGAACTGGAGCGGCTGTCCCGCCGCCTGGAGTTATCCCGCCACCCGGCGCTCCGTTGCCTAGCGGCACCGGGCCCAATCCAACTGTGGCCGGAATTCTGGCTGGAGTCTTTCCTTTCGGCGTGGGCGCGGTTTACACCGGCCAATACGCCAAGGGATTGGCGCATCTCGCCATCTTTGGGCTGCTGGTCGCCGGATGCAACGTTGGCAATAGCGATGTGATTCCTGCAATTTGCGGCATCGGAATCGCATTTTTTATCGTCTATCAGATTTTCGATGCGGTGCGCTCGGCGCGGGCCATTCAAGCGGGCTTGCCTGCTCCTGACCCCTACGGTCTGGCGGCCAGCTTTGGAGGTGGGGCCAAGATCGACTCCTCCAAGGTTCCAACCGGCGCGATCATTCTCATCATCCTCGGCGTGCTTTTCCTGCTGCACACTGCCGGGTTCTTCGAATTCGGATTTGACCGCTTCTGGCCGTTGCTTTTGATGGGCCTTGGAGCCTGGCTGCTGGTGCGCAATCTTGGCCTTGCGGGAACACCCTGCGCAACCACGCGAAATCGGCTGATGGGGCCGGCAATGCTGCTCACGATCGGCACGCTGTTTCTGCTCGAGAGTCTCGGAGTGGCTGGCTTTCACCGGACCTGGCCTTTGATTCTTCTGGTCATCGGGGTAATCAAGTTATTCGAACGCTCAGGTATGAATGCCGCTGGATATCCCGGCTATGGGGGCGCGCCTCCGCCGCAAAACTTTCCACCACCGGCTCCGCCCGCGGCTCCATCTGCGCCCAGCGAGCCGAGCGCACCGAGCGAGGTGAACCATGGCTAACACAGGAATGCCAAATCCCGGGGTACCGAACCAAGGGGTACCGAACCAAGGTGTGCCAAATCGCGGAGCAGTTCCGCCCCCCTACATACAGCCGCCGCGCCCGCCGCGCTCGATCGCCGGCGCGATCGTCCTGATCATGATTGGCGTGCTGTTTCTGCTCGGGACCATGGGCGTTTTGAACTCGCACGGGCTGGTCGTGCTCTTTGGGCGCTACTGGCCTGCGCTCCTGATTCTCTGGGGCGTCATCCGGCTGATCGAGCACGAGCAAGCCAAGCGTGCCGGCCTGCCGGGCCGAGGCATTGGCGTGGGCGGCGTTTTCCTGATGCTCTTTCTCATCTGCGGCGGCCTGGTCGCGACTGGCATGTCGCGCGTGAATTGGGGAAGTCTTCGCGACCAACTTCAGATCGACGACGGCGATTTCGATATCTTCGGCGGCCAGTCCTACGATTACAGCGGTGACTTGAGCGCCGACGCGCCGGCGGGCATGACCGCGCTGCGCATCAACGACGATCACGGAGCGGTGACCGTCAATGTTTCCGACGACAAAAAGATACGGGTGTCGTGGCGCAAAAAAGTCCACTCCGATAGCCAGGGGAAAGCGGACGACATCAACCACAAAACCGATGTCACGATCACGCCATCCGACAAAGTCGTATCCATTAACGCCAACGTGCAAGCGGCGGGCGACCAGGGTGTGAGCACCGACCTCGATGTTTACGTACCGCGTAATGTCGATTTAGATATCACCTCGCGGCACGGCGATGTGACGGTTGCCGGCATGGCGGGCGCCGTCGACATTAACAACCAGCACGGCGAGGTCGACATCACCGATCAAACCGGCAGCGCAACGCTCTCGGTCGAGTCGAGCGCCGCGCGCATCCAGCATGTGAAGGGCGACGTCACTATTCAGGGCCACGCCAAGGAAGTCGATGTTGAGGACGTCAATGGCGCCGTGCGGCTGACCGGCGAATTCTACGAGAGCGTGCGCCTGGTGCGGATTGCAAAGACGGTGGACTTCCACTCCTCGCGCACCGATTTACAGTTTGCGCACCTCGATGGCCGGCTGGACCTTGATTCCGGCGACTTGCGGGCCGATTCGCTGGCGGGACCAATGCGCTTGACAACCCACTCCAAAGACATCGCATTGGAGGGCTTAAGCGGTGACCTGCGTTTGGAAGACACGAACGGAAGCGTCGAGGTGGGTGTTTACAAACCAGGCAATATTCAGATTGATAATCGGAAAGGCGACGTTCAGGTCACGATTCCGCCGGGCACTGCGATGAAAGTGGAGGCCAGAACCCGGGAGGGCGAAATCGAGAGCGACTTCGACGAGGTCAAGGTGGACAGCGAACACCGCGCGTCCAGCGCCAACGGCTCCATCGGGACGAATGGCCCGAAGCTGGCGATTAACTGCGACAAGGGCACGATCGAAATTCGCAAGGGGACGGTTGCGGTGACCGCGCCGACCGCGCCGATTCCGCCGGCGGTTCCGAAACCGGGCGCCCCGACGAAGGAACTGCGTGCGCCGAAAGCGAAGCCGGTGGAGAGCGAGAACTAGATTTGAAACGAGCGACGAACCGGAAGCCCCACCGGCCGCGGCTCTAATGCGGCAGGTACCCTGACTCGAGCGGCAACTTTCCATCCACCTTGATGACACTCACGCGCCCGCTGATCGAGTGCTCCTCCACCATTCCGATCGCTCCCGGAGTCGTCGCCACCGCCTGAATCACATCCGCATCCGTGGCTTTTCGAATGATCGAATCCTTCCGCTCCTCCAGCATCGCCTTCACTTCAGCGTCGGTCATCTTCGTCAAGCGAGCCAGCGTGGGGATTTCATCGGACGTCTCGTGCAGAACCAGCACAATATTCTTGCCATCCGGCCATTTCTTCACTTCGCCCTTGAGGATCTTCACCAGATGCGCCGAGGTGATGTTCTGAGTCTTGTTGTCTTTGTCGACAACCACCGCGATGTGATGCGCGAAACAAGGAGTGGCAAGGAAAGTGGCTGCAATGAGGATCGCGGAGACGGAGAGAAAAGCACGGGATAGTCGCATGAGGCCACCTAAATCAAGGTTACGTGAAAGCGCGCGGAGAAGGCGGTCAAAAGTTTGTCAGAACGCGAGAGAACGAACCATCGGGGTAAACGACGGACTCCCCAACCTAGTCAGCAACCTCGTTACGGCCATCGGGCGGAACACTGCGGTAACTTTTACGGTTGAACGTGGCGTGGAATCATGACAGAAAACCGATCAAACGAGGAGATGTTAGGTGGGGTTCTGCGCGAGACCGGAGTGCTTATAGTTGTATTCTTTCCGTTTGATGAGTGGATCACATTTCATACTCTAACCTGGTGATTTGTGCTTGGATCCGTCGCGCTGAGCGCGATCAGTATCATCTGCGGAATGTGGCTGGGGAGGAACCGCCGGAGGTAACATCATGGCCTTCATTGTCACCGGACTTTATGTCCTGGCGCTTTTTCCCGCGGGCGTAGTTTTTGTCCGCCGTGGGAAGAAAGAAAAGCAAGAGAAAGAGGAACATTGCTCAATTTCTCCCGCGCGGGAAGGGGGCAACAGGCGTAGCGGAGTTGACCGACGAAGTGGAGTTGACCGGCGGCAAGGACAAAGAGATGTGGCCTTCACTCGCTGAAATGGACTCCGATGCCAGAACTAGAACCCCATGATGTTGTATCCGCAATCGACGTAGATCGTCTCACCCGTAATACCCGAACTCGCGTCGGATGCCAGAAACACGCCCGTATTCCCCACTTCGGATACCTCGACGTTGCGCTTGAGGGGGGCACGCTCGGCGTGGGAGCGCAGCATGTCGCCGAGGCCCGCAATGCCGCGGGCGGCCAGGGTTTTGATGGGCCCGGCTGAAATTGCGTTCACGCGAATCTTCTTCTTTCCCAGATCGTCGGCCAGGTAGCGCACCGTGCATTCGAGGGCGGCTTTGGCTACGCCCATCACGTTGTAATGGGGAACAACTTTTTCCGCGCCATAGTAGGTCATGGTAATGATGCTGCCGCCGTCTTCCATGAGCGGAGCGGCGGCTCGGCTGACTGCGATCAGCGAATAGACGCTGACATCGTGCGCAATGCGAAAGCCTTCGCGCGTTGTGTTGACAAAGTCGCCTTTCAACTCTTCGGCCGGAGCGTAGGCCACGCTGTGTACTATGGCGTGCAGCTTCCCGTAGCGGGCTTTCAGTTTCTCGAATAGCGCCGTAATCTCGGCATCGTTCGACACGTCGCACATGAAGGCTTCCGCTCCGGGCAGGGACAGGATCAGGTCTTTTGCTTCCATTTCCATGCGCTCGTTCTGATAGGTGATGGCCAGGTTCGCGCCGGCCGCGTGCAGGCCTTGTGCGATCGCCCAGGCGATTGAGCGCTTGTTTGCCACTCCGAATACGACTGCTGTTTTACCTTTCAAGTCCTCGAACATTCGTGGAAGCTCCCCGGAAAAGAAGAAGGATAACAGCTTATTCGTGTCTTACTAGTCTGCGGTTGCGGCGGCGGCCTTTTGGGCTTCCACCGGCCAGCATGCGCTGCCGAACGCGACCGCATATACCGCGGCGATTACGCCGAAGCCGGCGGCCAGGCTTATGCGCGAGGCCACGGCTCCTACTGCCAGGCCCAGCACGATCTGGAGCGCGGTGCCAAAGAAGTAGAACGTGTTTTGCACTCGCCCCATGAATTGCGGCGGCACCTGCTCCATCAGGCTGGTGTTCATGGCCACCCCGCTTACGCCGCGGGCCGACCCCATCAGGGCATAGATAAACACGGCCACCGCCAGCCAGGGCGAGAAGGGCGAAAGCGCCATTCCGATGGTCAGCAGAAGCATCGAGATTGCAATCGACGCGCGCGACCCGATGCGGGCCATTAGCCAGGGCGTATAAGTCACGCTGAGAAACGCGCCCACGCCCCAGGCTCCATTCAGCCATCCGTAGCCAGTGGCCCCGGCATGGAAGACGTGGTCGCTGAGCGGGGCGGTCACCACGATGCCCGTCATCATCGCGCCCAGAAACAGCGCCCAGCTCATGCCCAGGAAAACCACGCGGCGGTGGTTGCGAAGGAACACCAGGCCTTCCCGCATCTCGCGCAGAAACTTGCCGACTTCGGTTTCGGCAGCTTCAAGGTCGTGTTTCAGTTCGGCGGCGCGCGGCACCACATGCCGTCCTCGCCGCACCGTGAAGTAGCAGAGGAAGGAAACGACGTAGGTGCTGACGTCGATCAGCAGTACTCCGCCCAGGCCGATGTGCTCATAAACAAATCCAACCACCGCGCCCGCGATCATCCATCCGCCCTGCACACCGGCCATCAACAACGTGTTCGAGTGGACGAACTCCCCGGCCGGCGTCAGTTCCTGGATCAACGCGGTGATGGTTGGCCAGAACATCCAGAAGCCGGCGGCCACCAGCGTGTTCATCAGATAGAGTTGCCAAACCTGCGCACGGCCGAGGAAGGCGAGCGTCATGACTACCGCAATTACTAGGGCGCGCGCCGCGTCCAGCATCATTACCAGGCGACGCCGGTCTTCGCGGTCGATGAGCACGCCGGTAAAGGGCAGCATCAGCATGGCGGGAATGGTTTGGAGGACAGCCAGCGTTCCCAGCGCCATTTCAGAGTGAGTTTTCTGAAGAATCGTCCAGGCTACCGCGGCGGAGTTCATGCCGCTCCCCAGCATGGAGATCACATTCGCTGCAAAGACATAGCGCAACGAACGTTGCTGGAGAATCTGGCGCATGGTTCAATCTAGCATGCTGGTTGCGGACTTTCGGTGCTTGGCTTTCGGGCCGGAGTTCGGGTTGCTAAGATACTTTTAGAGGCGCAGACCTGAGAGGTTGAGCATGTGCAGGAACATCAAAACACTTTTTAATTTTGATCCGCCGGTAACCGAGGACGAGGTGCGGGCGGCATCGCTGCAGTTCGTCCGAAAGATCAGCGGGTTTACCAAACCTTCGAAGGCGAATGAGGACGCTTTTGTGACAGCGGTCGAGGACGTGTCTCAGATTTCGATGCGGCTGCTTCGTTCGCTGGAGACTACCGCTCCGCCAAAGAATCGGGAAGAGGAAGCGGCCAAGGCCAAAGCTCGCGCGGCGGAGAGATTTGGAACATAACCTCTCGACAATCTGGAGTAGGGCAAAAGCTCTTAACCGCCGAGGACGCCGAGAACAGCCGCCGAATACGCTGAGAAATCAGCGCCAGAACTAGCCCGTTATGTACCAGCCCTCGGAGAGAAATTTTTCGACGGAAGTTTCTTGAATTCCTTCCTGGACGCGGAGTTCGTCGTTCAGGAAGTGATAGGAGAGCTTGCCTTCGTCAACCTGGTCGATGCGGATGCGGTTGCCGTCGCGATCGGTGCAGATTTGTCCTACTTCTAAATCGGCGACGGTGACCTTTCTGACAGTTGGCTTGCCGCTTGGCGCCTGGGTCTGGTTGGGCATCGGTGATTGGATGCCGGGTGGACCCGCGCGGCATCAGAATGCATCATACAAGCATGCGGAACCGGCTTGTTTTCGCCATCTTCGCGGCGGCAATACTGATCTCGATTACTCGGGAATGGTGCGCGCCGGCTGGATGCCCGCGGCTGGTGGTGCATTCTCGGATGGCGGCCCTCAGGCGCTAAAGCGCTCGATCGGTCACGACTTATCGACACGACTGAACGTCGTGCCCTTCCCTTCTCGCCTAATGCTGCTTTTTCATCTTCCGGCGGATGTCGGGCCAGAATTCTTTGATCACAAATGTGATCGTGTCGTAGCCGACTTGCGATCCCCAGACGCTGGCCGTGTTTTTCAGGGTACGGTCGCTGGCTATGTATGGAACGACCATGCCTTCCACCGGATGATAGCCCGGGTGCGGGTGATAACTATAGGTTGAGATGGTCGAGGCAACAGCGCTGCCAAAAATTTCCGAGGCGTTAAAGACGTTGCGGCCGGAGTCGTTGCGGGTCACCACCGCCCGGGTGATGGCGTAGCCGGCGCGATGCATGAATGTGCCCTTGCCGGATTGGAAGAAGCGCGGGTCGGTGTGCAGCATCGAGGGGAAAATCGCGCCTACAAAAAAGTTTTCGATGGTGCCGTCGGCAATGTAGGCGCCGTAGCGTTTGCCATAGCCCTCGGCGCCCTGGCCAAAGCCGGGCTCGCTGTTCTCGGCCTGGCTGATTCCGGCGAGGCCCGCGTACCACACGAACTGAGCGGGATCGAATGCGCTGCGACCCACCAGCTTGAATTTTTCGCCGGCGGTCAGCGGCGGGACGTTGGCCGCGTTCTCAACGGTCAGGAAATTAGGCAAAGCAAAGAAGAGGCGATCTTTTGAGGTGGCCCCGGAGTTGGCTCCGGAGTTGGTCCCTGAATTGGCGGCGTTCGTGTCTTTATCTTTATCCTTATCATCCTTATCTTTATTTTTGCTCCGGTCGCCGCTGCTCTGGCTTTGATCGGCGGGCGCCGTCTGGCTTGCAGGGGCGGTCGGGCTCGATGGCGGCGTTGGTTGGCCTGCCTGATTCGCCGGAGTGGGCGCGGGCGTTTGCGAGCCCGGCGCGGTTTGGCTCTGGCAGAAAATAGCAGTCAGCAATGAGCAGGCGATCAAGAAAGCGACTGAGGGCGTTCGTCTCAAGTAAGTAAGGGCTCCGAGTGGATGAAGATAATTGGATGCGTCGTCGCGCGAATTCAGCGGGATATCCGATGGATTCGGCGCGCGGTATCTCCCAGGCTTTCCAGTGAAATTTCGATGTCGCGATCGCGCTTCAGGCGCGGAAACTTCTCTCCCCACTCTATCAGTAAGATGCTGCCCGGAGCGAGCAGGTCATCGAGAGCGAGGGTCTCGAGTTCGCGCTCCGTATCGATGCGATACAGATCGATGTGATAGAGAACGGCCTGAGGCCCGCGATATTCGTGGATAAGTGTGAACGTGGGACTGGTGACGTCGTCGGCGCTGGCAGCCTGGAAGCCTTCGGCGATACCTTTGACGAGCGTGGTTTTGCCGGCTCCGAGATCGCCGCGCAGGAGAATGATTAGCGGTGGGACCAGTTCCACTGCCAGGTCGCGCCCATAGGCGATGGTTTCGTCGGGCGAGTGCGTTTCGATGGTGGTGACCGTCATGCGAAGAGGTCAGTATAGCGGGTAGTCGGCGGTCATTTGTCGGCCATCGTTGACTGGCGGTGGGCTCCGGCCTGGTACTCTGCTCTCGCTTTTGCCACGTCTTAGCCAAAGCGCAGGCGCTTCGGCCGCCGGGTGAAAACTTGCACACCACTTGCTATAACATTTGAATGCGCCTACACGATTACGCACCCCGGCCCGCGCACCTCAAATGGCTCCTCGATTGCGATCCGGCCATCCGTTGGCAGATCATGAGGGACCTCACCGGTGAAACCCCAAACGCGGTTGCAGCCGAGCGGTCTCGCGTTGCCACCGAAGGCTGGGGAGCGGAGCTTCTCGCCCGCCAATCTCCTGCCGGCAAATGGGGCGGAAGCCCCCGTGGGTGGAGAGACGATTTGCCGAAGGAGCACAGGGACTTGCTGATCACGCTCTACAGTCTCTCCGTCTTGATGGACCTCGGTCTCGAGCCCGCGAGCAGGCAGGCTCGCACCATGATCGACCGGGTCGACAAGCGGGTCGCGTTTAAATCGCTCGACAACCGGCCTTACCTTCACGGCGAGACGGAGCCCTGCATCAACGGCAGAATCCTCGGCATCGGCGCGTATTTCAAGAAGCCGAACGACGCACTGGCCAATCGACTCCTGGGCGAACAACTCGAAGATGGCGGCTGGAACTGCGAAGCGCCCAAAAGCTCGCGGTCCTCATTCCATACGACGATCTGCGTGCTCGAAGGACTGCTCGAATACGAACGAGCAACGCGGAATTCGGAGGCCGCCACCAAGCCCGTTACGAAAGCCGTCACCCGGGCCCGCAAGCGAGCCGAAAACTATCTGCTGGAGCGCCACATGGTCCGCTCGCTTCGAACCGGCGAAGTCATCGACAAACGCTGGCTGCGCTTCTCGTTTCCAACGTTTTGGCACTACGACGTCCTGCGCGGACTCGATTATCTGCGGAACGCAGGGATTAAACCCGACAGCCGCGTCAGGGAGGCTATCGAAGTCGTGATCGAGCGGCGCCACCAGAACGGGCGCTGGCCGCTCAATCTCTGTCATCCCGAATATGTTCCATTGCGGATGGAGACCGAGGTCGGCCGGGCAAGCCGCTGGAACACATTGCGCGCGCTCCGGGTTCTGCGCTGGTACAACGAATCGGCGTGTTAGTTGCGACCTGCGCCTGCTCGCGCTTAGAGATCCGCAGACTTCGCTTGCCGATAGTCGGGATCCGTAGCACCTTTGTCCAGCGCGGAATCCAGGGCCATGCTTAGCTTGTGATGGTCCTGATCTCCCAGGGCTACGAAGCGGAAGGGCTGGAGGCACGCAGGTTTTGTCGGTGGTTGTACCTGTGTTCTAGCCTTGGGCTTACGCACCGGCTGGAGCATCTCCGCCATGCCGTGCACCGGTCCGGAACGGGTTGGAAAGGCGATTTCCACGAAATCGCCGGTGGCGAGCTCGCTCTGCAACTGGAGCAGGCCGCCGGTTACGGAAATGGATTGAAGTTTTGCGCGCGCTCGACCGCCGCCTTCCACGAGGATGGCAGCTGGAGTGGAACCGTTGAGATGGACTCTGGGCGCACGCCGGGAGGCGTCGGGTTGGGGGAAGTGGGTCATAGCCAAACGTACTATGACACTGGCCGAAGGGCCGTGGCAGATTACCAAAGCACGTGGCCACGGGCGTATGCTTGGGGTGAGAATCGGCCTCCGGAGGCCTTTATAACGGCCGTAACTTTCGTCAGTAAGGGTCCGGAGAGTACCTTTAGTGCAAGCTGGCACTCATAACAAAAGCTTGTAGTAATCGAGAGGTTGGGGGAAATGCAAGAAGCCAAAAGGTTGTGGTTGCGGTCGGGGTTGGTGGCGGTGTGCGCACTGGCCGTATTCCTGGGGGGGTGCTCGCGCGACCCGAATATTCGCAAGCAGAAATACCTGGAGAGCGGCCAGCGCTACTTCGACAAAGGAGAATACCGGGAAGCCGCCATTCAGTTTCAGAATGCGATCAAGGTCGATCAGCGCTTTGACGAGGCCCACTACAGGCTGGCCGAGACGGCGATGAAGCTCCAACAATGGCCGAGCGCGGCGCAGGAATATCAGAATGCGATTGAGATCAATCCGAACCACTACGAGGCGCGCCTGGGGTTGGCCAAGCTGCTCGTCTCCGCGGGGGAGTATCCGGGCGCGAAGGAACAGATCGACTGGCTGATCCAGAACCAGAAGAATAATCCTGATGTTTACCTGGTGCTGGCCCGTTACGACGATGGAACCAAAAATACGGCGGCGGCTCTGGCCGCTTTGGAAAAGGCGCGGCAGTTGGATCCTAAGAAGTCCGACACCTATCTGGCGCTGGGGATTGTTGATGCGGAAGGGCAACAGTGGGCCGAAGCGGAGAAGAACCTGAAGCAAGCGGTTGACCTCGATCCGAAGTCGGTCGAGGCGCTCCTGAAGCTGGGAAACCTGTACCTGACGCGTGGACGGTACCCGGAGGCGGAACAGGCCTACCGGCGAGCCATTCAAGCGGCGCCCGACGATCCGAACCCCAGGATATCCTTGGGAAACCTCTTTCTGGCGGAGAACAAGCCGCAGCAGGCGGAAGATTTCCTGCGCGAGTCGAAGAAGGATTTTCCGGACAATTCGGTGGGCTACTGCCTGCTTGGCAACTATTACATCGCCAGCAACCAGATCGACAAGGCGCTGGCGGAATTTGGATCGTTGTATGAGAAACACTCCAAAGATCCGGTGGTGAAAAAAGATTACATTCAGCTGCTGATCATGCGGGATCGTCTCGATGACGCGCGCAAGCTGAATGACGAAATTTTGAAGGCCCAGCCGGGAGATCCGGCGGCGGCGATCTACAAGGCGGAGATCGAAATCAGCAGCGGGAAGCCAAACGATGCGGTGGACACGCTCCAGGCCGTTCTAAAGAACGATCCCGATAATGCGGTGGCGCATTATCAACTCGGAATGGCATTTAATCAGATGGGCAATCCCCAGCGCGCGGAAGGGGAATGGCACGATGCCGTGCGCCTGCGGCCCGAGATCATCGAGGCACATAGCGCGCTCGCCCAGGCGGCGATTCGGCGGGGCGACGCTCCGGCATTGGCGCAGGAAGCCGACCAGATCATAGCGTTGCAGCCGGCGGCATCGGACGGATACATGCTGCGCGGCATGGCGGACACCGCGCAAAAACAATTTCCCAGCGCCGAACACTATTTAAATCAGGCGGTCGAGAGGGGACCGAAGAATCCGGTGGTATATGTGCAGCTCGGCATTCTGCGGATGGCCCAGAACCAGCTGGACGAGGCGCGGAAAGCTTACCAGCAGGCGCTTGACCTGGATCCGAACTCGACCGATGCACTGTTGGGACTGGCTAACATTGACGTGCTCCAGAAGCAGCCCGATAAGGCGGTTGCGCTCATCGAGGAACAGGTGGGGAAGTATCCGAACAATTCGGGATTTCACGTTATGCTGGGCGACGCTCTCCAGACCTGGAAGAAGGACCCGGCCGGCGCGGAAGCGGAATTCAAACGCGCGGCGGACCTGAACAAGAATAACGTCAATGCGTTCGAAAAGCTCGGCATCGTACAAACACTGCTCGGCTCCAGGGATGCGGCCTTGCAAACGTATCTGGAGGGGTCGCAGAACAATCCCAAGGAAATCAAGTTTTATGAGCTGGCGGGCGCGATCTACATGGACAACCGGGATTGGGATCGGGCCAAGCAGATGTTCCAGAAAGCGCTGGCGCTGCAACCGGACGATGCGCTTTCATCGAACAATCTGGCCTACGTGATGCTCCAGCAGGGCGGGAACGTGGATATGGCGCTGGCCATGGCACAGACGGCGCGGCGGCAACTGCCGAACAATCCCAGCTCGGCGGACACCCTGGGGTGGGCCTTGTATCAGAAGCATGTTTATAGATCGGCGATTGGGCTTTTCCAGGAAGCGGTAAAAAAGGAACCGGAGAACGCAGTTTACCTCTATCACCTCGGCATGGCGTATGCGAAGAATGGTCAGCCATCGCTGGCCAAGCAGCAACTGGATCGCGTGGCTAGACTAAAACCCAATGGCTCGGAGGTTGAGGACTTGCGCAAGGCGCTGGCCGAGGGCAAGGGATAGGCTGAATTGAGGAGGATTTTGAAATGACTCCTAAGCAGAGTTCGGCGAGGAGAAGCCGCGTAGAGACTCAAGATTTCGATGAGTTTGTGAGGCGCCAGCAGGCTGAGGCTCCCATCGAGTCCGCAGTAGATTGGGACGAGCAACGAGATCAGTGGCTCGATCACCTGAACGATCTTTACGCAAAGATCGAGTCTCTGCTAAGGAAGTACATTTCGTCAGGGCAGATACATCTGGAAAAAAGACCCATCCGGCTAAATGAGGAGAATATTGGGTCGTACACCGCTGAGCAGATGGTGTTGAGGATAGGGCGACAGGAGGTCAACCTCGTGCCAGTCGGAACGCTCCTGATCGGATTCAAAGGGCGAGTAGATGTCGAAGGCCCCGCCGCTAAGGCCCAGATCGCCCTAGTGGACAGCAAAGCGTCGAGCGCCGCATCGCTAATCCATGTCTCAGTAGGCATCGGGAGTAAAAACCTTGCGTTGAAGAAAGCGGCAGAGCCAATCGAATGGGCGTGGAGAATCGTGACCCCTCCGCCGGAAAGGAGATTCATCGAGATTACGCAAGAGACGCTCTTCCAGTTGATCATGGAAGTCGCGAATGCCTAATGAAGCCATCAAGAACATTGCGGTCTATCGCAATGATGTGGTGTCCGCTTTGCAGGTTTACTTCAGTGATGTCCCTCCGAACTACCAGGAACAATTCTTAGGAATTAGTCCGCAAGACGTCGCGGAGAAGCTAAACGCTCTCCTAAGGGCTCGCATTGAAGAAACCGACTTGAGATCGGCCCTGGCTGTTCTAACGAGCTTGGAGGCTGCTTTTCGCATCGACTATAAATACCGGCTGGAAAAGAAGGTAAAGGGTAATCGTAATCTTCTCAAAGCTTTTCGCGACATTCGTGATTCCCCAAAACGCTATGTAAGATTGGACGGACATATCTTCGAGGCATGGGAACGGAACGCCCCGGGGACGCAACAGTTGATTCGCTCTTTGCGGAGTGCGTTTAACTTCCGCGATTGGCTGGCACATGGAGGCAGCTGGGTATACAAGGGACGAAAATATGATTTTGATTCCCTTTACGATCTGGCAGCCAATGTTCTGGCTAGCTTTGATTTCGTGACCGCCGATGGGTAGCCTCAATCCGCAAATCAATCTTGGAAAAACGTCCCGAGGATCGCGCGCCACTACCTCATCTCCCTAATGATCGACAGTTCGCGCCTTCCGCGATAGTCTATGGGGTCTCAATTCAAGCAGCACCCAAGGGGGCCCTGGTATGGATCAACCTGCACGTCGTATTTTTCTTCGCAACGCGGCTGGAGCGGCCGCGCTGACACTTACTTCCCGGCTTTCGTCCTTCGGCCGAACCCGTACCTTGCGAATCGATGCGGCATTGGCCCCCGAGGGAGCCGCCGCTGGAGCTGACCGTCTTGACCGCCTGCCGCCGGACTGGTATCGGCAAAAAATTGGGCAGGTGCAAGCGCAAATGGCGCAGCGCAAGCTGGATGCGCTCGTGCTGCTCAAAGCGGTCAACGTGATCTACACCACCGGATATTTTCATTTGCCGACCGAACGGCCGTTGGCGGTGCTGATACCGAAATCGGGCGACCCGGCGCTCTTCATCCCCGGCCTGGAATCGGATCAGGTAAAGCTGTGGTGGGTGAAGGACTATGAAGCGTACTTCGATTATCCCGGCCCCGTAAACCGGGTGCGATGGATATTTGAGCGCGTGGCCCGGCGCGGGCTCACTCAGGGACGAATCGGCGTGGAAGAAGCCACGCCCAGCCGGATGCGCGAGATTAAGCTCGGCGCTCCAGATGCGGAGATCGTCGACGCTGGAGATCTGATCGGGGACATGCGGCAGGTAAAGGATGACGATGAACTGAAGGTCATGCGGCGGAGCATGGATTTCACCGAGTATTCCGTGCAAGTGGGCCGGGAGTTTGTGCAGAAGAACGGCGCGGTTACGGAAAACGAAATACTGAAAGCCGCAGCCGACGCGGTCGCCGACAGGATGGGAGCCGAGTTGAAAGACGTAGTGGGCGTGAGCATCGATGCGCCCTTTGGCGGGTTGGTGCCGTTCGGCAAACGCTCCGCTTTTCCTCATGCCGTGCCCAGCCGGGACCGGATCAAGAAAGGCGACGCACTGATCATCAGCTACGGTTCGGCCGTGGGGGGCTATTTCGTCGAGTGCGAGCGATCGTTTGTGATTGGGAAGCCGAGCGATCATGCGCGGCAGCTTTACGACGCCATGCTGGCGGCGCACGATGCGGGCATCGAGAACATGAAAGAAGGCGCGATCGCCGAAGAGGTCGACAAGAAAAGTCTCGACCAGATTCGCAAAGCCGGCTTCGAGAAATTTCTGCGTCACCGGACCGGGCACGGGATTGGGCTCGAGGGTCATGAGTCTCCCTGGATTTCGGAAGGCGATAAGACTGTGCTGAAGCTGGGAATGACGTTCAGCTGCGAGCCGGGAGTTTATGACCCAGGCTGGGGCGGATTCCGGCACTCAGACACGGTGGTGGTTGGGAAAGATCGAGGCAAGGTGCTGAATAAGTATCCTACGCGGCTGGATGACATGATTATTGAGATCTGACAGCCCTCGGCGCGCGAATCGATTCCAGCACAGACGGCGGCGGCTGCGTACGCTGCCGTGATCGCGCTCAGCTATCTTTGCGATAGAGAAGGTCGCGCATAGCCGAACGGCGGGCCTCGTTCATTTCGCGGTTCGAACCATGGCCGACACTGCCTTTGCCATCGCTAGGCTCAGACTCCGGTTCGCTGCACTCCGGGCAGCGGTTGGCGAAGCCTGGCTTGCCGGGCTTCAGTTCAAATTCCTCTCCACAAACGGCGCAAACTTTGATGGGGAAAGCCATGAAAACTCCAACGCAATTGCAATTCAATTTTAAAATTTTAATGGGAAATTCTCTAGACCGGAAGTTCTTCCTGCATCCAGCCGCCGGCAGATTCCTGCTTGGCTTCGGCTCCGGCCAAATCAAGTACCAGCTTTTCGAGGATCAGGCGCTTGCCCGGAGGATTCGAGCGCAGGGCTAGATCGGCTTTGGCAACGAGGCGAATCGCGCGTGTCAGTTCGCGTTTCGATTTGTAGCGGCGCGCCTGGCGGATGATGTCATCAGCTGCGAAGGGCGGAACTCGGAAGCCTTGCCAGAGGGCCGCCCACAACATGCGCGTGTCGCGGACGTTGCGCTCGAGGATCACCAGCATCTGACGAAAGGTTTTGGCCAGCATATACAGATGGCCGATCGCGGCTTCTTCGCCATCCCCGGTGGAGAGCAGCGCGTCGAGAATGGAAAGGGCGCGGACGCGGTCTTTGGAGGAGATGGCATCGGTCAGTTCGTAAAGCGAGCGCTGCTTGGCGGCCAGGACCATGGTTTCGACATCGCCGAGCGTGATTTTTTTCTTTTCGCCGACGTAGAGCATTAATTTTTCCAGTTCGTTCGAGACCATCATCATGTCGCCGCCCAGCGCGTCAACCAGTTCGCGTGCGCCGTCCGGATCGATTTTGACGCCGCGCGTGGCGCTGTATTCGCCGATCCAGCGCACGGCTTCGCCTTCTTCCACGCGCGAGAGTTCAACGATTCCGCAGAAGGGGCCGAGGTCTTCGCGAATTTTCTGGTAACGATCTTTGTCGGTCATCTCCATGCGGCGGACGTCGGCCGGAATGCTGATGTGGTCGGCCACAAATACGAGGAGCGCGTCGGGATTGGGATTTTTGCAATAGGCTTCGATGGCGCCGATTTTTTCTTCGTTCGAGCCGCGGCCGAAAAGGGCTTTCACTCCGCGCACGAAGAAGACCTGGAATGGGGCCATCAGCGAGGGCGTGCGGGCGCGGTCGAGGACTTCGCTGAGCGAAGTTTCGCCCAGATCGAATTCGAAGACGCTGAAGTCGCGCGAGTCGGGAACGACCATGTGCTCGAGGATGGCGTCGCGGCAGCGCTTGCGGAAGAAGGCTTCGTCACCTACGAGGACGTAGGCCGGTCGGAGATCGCGCGACTCGAGTTCGGAGAGGAAGCGGTCGGCTTGGCTGAAGGCGCGCATCAGTTTCTCTCAGGCCAGTATTTCACGTTGACCAAGTTTCATAAATCAGTTTTGTCGATCGGCTTTTATCACTCGGCCTGTGTCATTCGTTCGCGCCAATTGGCCTATGTCATTCGGCTTTGGGTAGGGCACGGCTCCAGCCGTGCCGTCAGACCCGCCAAACATGCGGGCTTTAGCCCCTAAGGGCAACAAATCCCGCCACGACATCAGTACGCCTCCAGTATATTGGCGACCAGCGTGCGCGCGAAATCCCGCGACAGGCGGTCGACAGCCGGAGAGTCTTCCTCGAAGAAGCGCGGCAGATCGGCGGAGATCTCGTATTGGTCATGAAACAAGTACGCCGGGTTCTGGAAAACTACTTTGCCCTTGCTGTCGGTGAGCGTTACTTGCACGCTGACCGTGACCAGTGCGCTGATGGCGCGGCCGGTTTGCGCGTCATAGGCTAGCGGCGCGGCGGTTGCGGAAAGAACCGTTCCTTTCAGAACGGCATCGGCATCCTGATGAGTGTCGTGAACGACTTTGAATTGCGTGCGCGCGTCAAATTCGCGAATGACTGCGTCGGTCAGGAGCTGCTCGATCCGGAAGGTCTCGCTGTGGCTGGCGAAGGCTGGGATGGCAATGGTGCGAATCGTCGGAGGCAGCGCGTTGGCGTGGCCGACTTCGTGGTAGCCGCAGCCTACGCAAGCGACACCGGCGCCGAGTGTTAACGCCGCGAGCCACTTCGCCGTGAACGACCTCATTGAATCTGGCCCAGTGGACGAGAGACGGTCAAGGTCTCGGCGCATTCGACGGCGGTTGCCGCCGATACGCGCAGGTTATCGATGGCGGCCCAGAGCCAGATTCCGTTCTTGCGGCTGGCGTCGGCCGAGAGCGACACAAGTATGTCTTCCTGCCCGGCCGCGCTCACATTGTTGGGCGCGTCGTCTGGCTTCGTTAGGATGACGTGCTCGCCTGCCAGAGCATCCGAGAAGTCTTTGATCGTTGTCGGGATCGTTGCCGCCTTTTCTATCTCGATGTAGATGGAGAACGCGTACCCGTGGAAGACCGGGGCCTGAACCGTTACCAGCGACGGTTCGATCGCGCTGGGCGCAAGCTGGCGATAGTGCTTAAGAATGCGCTGGGAAACCTTGTCGAGCGAGTGGCGCGATTTCCGTCCGAAGCGCGCCACCATGTTGAAGGCTACCTGGACATCGAAAACATTCTTCGGCAAATCTTGAAAAGCTAGCAGGTTGACGGTTTGCTCGTGCAGTTCGTCCATACCTTTTTGTCCGTACTCGGAGGCGGGCTCGAAAACTGTGACGATCATGCGTTCGACTTTGGCAAACTTTTCGGCGCGCAGGGCCAGCATCGCCAGCGCGGTGGCCGCCGGATGCGCTACCACTACCGGACCGGGCTGCAATTGCGGCGGCACCGGCTGGCCCAGGCCGCGCTCGATCATTTCTCGTTCTACCCAGGGCGAGCGGATGGTGGCGCTGGGCGCCTCTTCGAGCGCTCCGGACAAGTCGATGATGGTGTTGCCGCGGTCGCGCGCAGTTTCCCACTTGGCGCGGGTGGCGCGTGGGTCGGAGGCGAAGAAGGTGAAGTCAACGTTTTCGAACTGCTCGGGGCGGATGCTCTGGATGAAAGTCATCTCGTCGCCTACAGCTTCGAGCTGGCCGAGAGACTGGTCGTCATCCAGTAGGCGGATATCGACAGTGGGGAAATTACGGTCGCGCAGGATCTCGGCGATTTCTTTTCCCATGAGCGAGGCAGCCCCAACGATAGCGACGCGATAGAGGTTGGCGCCGCGGAGATCGGCGGGCGCGGCAGACTTCACTTCGGGCTTGGAAACTGGGGTCATGATGTTAAAGATGCCGGATGTGAGGGCGGAGGTGCAGGCGGAGCTTTGCGGCGGAAGATCCACTGCAACCGCCAGAGAATGCCTGAGGCCATATAGAGCACCGCGATGGCGAAGAGCACGGGGCCGGAAAAATAGCGGATAGAAGCGATCAGAATGCCGAAAATGACGATGAGACGGAAAGGATGGCGGGAGCGGAAATCGATGTCTTTGAAGCTGTAGAAGCGCCAGGTGCTGACCATCAGGTAGCCGACCACCACAACCATCAGCAGCCAACTGACAGAAGTGCGCCAGGAGACGAGCGGATCTCCGGAGAGGAAGTGGACGACCGCGGCGATCACGCCGGCACCTGCGGGGATGGGCATGCCAACGAAATATTTCTTGCCGGGGCGTCCGGGATTCGTGGGCTGGGGGTTGGTGGTGATGTTAAAGCGCGCCAGGCGGCTGGCTCCGGCCATCAGGAAGACGAAACATGCAATCGTACCGATTTGCGTGACTTTTACGCGCAGCTCGTGCGGGACGGTTGTCGGGAGCATGTGAAAACCCCACATCCAGGCGAGGAGCGCGGGAGCAACGCCGAAGGTAATGACATCGGCGAGCGAATCGAGTTCTTTGCCGAAATCGCTTTCGGTGTGCGTGAGGCGGGCGATACGGCCGTCTAGACCGTCGAAGAAGACGGCGAAGCCGATGGCCATGGCGGCGAAATCGAAATGCCAGGGCTCCACCACGCTGCCGCGGGCAGTCTCGAGGATGGCGAAGAATCCGGCGGCGATGTTGGCGGTGGTGAAGAGCGACGGCAGAATGTACATGCCCTTGCGCATGCGTCCGTGGGGACGGTCGGTTTCGCGGCGGCGGGGAGTCAGGCCTTCCATGTTGAGGAGACCTCCCGTGGTTCAGCGGTGCCAGCACTGCTAACTCTTGGCTGCGCTGGCGATTGCGATACGGGCAGGAGAGCCAGAATCGACGATCCACCTTTTACGTGGTCGCCAACTTTAACTTGAATGGCGGCGTCGGAGTCGAAGAGAACGTCAACGCGCGAGCCGAATTTGATCAGGCCTACGCGCTGGCCACGGGCTAACGTGTCTCCTACTTTGAGGTTGAAGACTATGCGGCGGGCGATCAGGCCGGCGATTTGCTTGAAGATTACGGTGCGGCCTTCGCCTTCCACGGTGACAATATTCTGCTCGTTTTCCTCGGCCGAATTAGGCGCCATCGCATTCAGAAATTTGCCGCGCTGGTAGCGCACATCACGGATCACACCTGCGATTGGCGAGCGATTGACGTGCACGTTGAAGACGTTGAGGAAGATGCTGATGCGCGTGCGGTAAGCCGCTCCGGAGTCGATGCCCCCACCGACGGTGGAGACGTCGGTGACTTTGCCGTCGCCCGGAGAGACGACGGCGCCAGGTGCATTCGGAATCCGTCGCTCGGGATCACGGAAGAACCAGAGGCAAAAAGCTCCGAGCAACAGCACGGGGATGGCATAGGGCCACGCCGCCAGCCAGATGATCATGCCCGTCGCGACTGCGCTGCCGATGCCGTAGAAGTAGCCGTCACGCACCATGGGAAGTTGAGATGATTATAGAGCCGGGCAGGAAAAATCAGATAACTGCAATAAAAAAAGGCGCTTACATGCGCCTCGCTTGCACACATAGAACCGCTGCGGGTGGTTTGGAGCGGGGATCGGCAGGCGATCCCCGGAAGAAATTAGGCCGACTGCCGCTGGCCAACGCGCTCCAGACTCTGCATCTGGTCTTTGAGGCGCAGCTTCAGTTTCTTCAGCCGCACTTCTTCTAATTTTTCGTCATCGGTGAGGTAGCGTTTCTGCGTGAGGGATTCGAGTCTTTGGGAGTACTGCGAGTGTTCCTGAACCAGTCGTTGCAATTCTTCATGACCGGCCAGGATTTGGTCTCTCGGAGTCAGCATCCTTGACAGACCTCCTGAATTATTACTGCGCGGTTAAAAAGTAGCACAGGTGCCTAGGGGGATTCAATCGGGAATTCAGGGCATGCCTGTGGCACGGGAGTGGCGGCTAAGTCCCTCGATTTGCACTGATTATGGTGCAGGAATACGCTCCGTGAAAATTGCAAGGGATGAGGAGATGTCGTAAGAGGGGGGCGACTGGACGATCTTTGGCAGGACGATCTTGGGCTCGACGATCTCTGGCAGGACGATCTTGGGCGGGACGGTCTTGGGCGGGACGGTCTTGGGCCGGATGGTTCTGGCCCGCGTCAAGCTTCCCGGCGGCGGGAGTAGAGAATCGCATCCTCTGCCGGGTCGCGATAGTAGGCGCGGCGACGGCCGACTTCGGAAAGTCCATGGCGCTCGTATAGCGCGCGGGCCGCCGTGTTGGACTCGCGGACTTCGAGAAGCAGCACTCTGCCGGCCGAGGCTTCCCAGTTATCGACTAGTGATTGCATTAGCAGTGAGCCGATTCCCTGCCGGCGAAATTCTTCATCGACCACCACGTTTTCGATCTCCCATTCACCGGCAATTCCAATGATGCGCGCGCACAGAAATCCGAGGATTGTTGTTTTGTCCCCCGATTCCGCTACCAGGAAACATGCCGCAGCCGGCTGGTTGCGGATGCGCTCCTCATAATGTTCCGCGCTCCAATGGGCAGCACGGTGCGCGGATCGCTCGACCGCGAGGATGGCCGCCAGGTCATCGAATTTGGCGGCACGAATTGCGGGCGGCTTGGTGACGCGCTGTGAGTTGGCCTCGGTCTGCGGCATGTCCATTAGCGTCGCGGCTGCGAAAAGATTTCGGCGTCAGAGCGGCGGATGTAGTTGGCTTCGAGATCTTCGGGACGAACAGATCGACCATTCTGTATGTGCTGCCAGCCGAGGCGGGCGATCAGTTGGCTGCTGGGATAGGCGATCAGCTCGCACGGAAGGCCGCCAGCGCGGAAGATTTCGGCAAGGGCCGCGTCGGGGGTGAGCAAGCGCGTGCCTTTTCTTCCGGCTTCGGTGAGGAGTTCTTCGCGCGTGAGCAGGCGCTCGCTGTGCATTCGCGGCAATTCGCGTGTCAATTCATAGTCGCCAACGTAGACTTCGCTCCGCCCCGCATCCAGGGTTGCCAGCACGCGTCCTTCGCTTCCACTCGAGCACGCAACCACCTCCAGCAATGAAACCGCGGCGATGGGCTTTTGCAAAACCTCGGCCAGTGCCTTGATGGCGGCCAGCCCTACGCGCAGTCCTGTAAACGATCCCGGGCCGGAAACCACGGCGAAAGCGGCCAAGTCGGACTTCGTGTGTCTATGTCTGGCGAGGAGCGCGGAGATTTGTGGAACCAGTTGCGCGGAGAACGTGCCGCCGGCCAGCGGGACGGCTTCGACTACCTCGGCATCGGCCTTCCCTTCCGATACGCGGGCCAGCGCAAGGCTGCCGTTTCTTCCGGAGGTGTCGAGCGCGAGCAGGAGCTGAGGCATTTGTAATTTGTAATTTGTAATTTGTAATTGAAGCCTCAACACGCTGGGTTCGCGCGAGTGAAATTACAAATTACAAATTGCCAATTACAAATGCGCGCTCTCCACGAGTTCCAACAACACTCCCCCTGCGCTCTGCGGATGAATGAACACATAGCGATGGCCCCCGGCGCCGGTTTTGATTTCTTCCGAGACAAGCCGTACGCCGTCTTGCTTCAACTTCGCGACCACCTCCGCGAGGTCCGGTACGCGCATGCAGACGTGGTGCAGACCTTCACCGCGTTTGGCGACGAATTTTGCAATGGTGGAGTCGTCAGAGGTTGCCTCGAGAAGTTCGAGGCGCGTATCGCCGACGGGAACCATTACGACGCGCACTTTTTCTTGTGGGACCGTCTCTTCCTCGGAGATGGAGAGGCCGATCTTTTCATAGATGCGCCTCGCCGTAGCGAGAGATTTTACCGCGATGCCGATGTGGTCGATGGCGAACATTGATACCTCAGGAGCTAACGCTCCGATTATATTTTGGCGCGGGCGGCGTGGCTCAGTGTCCCTCTACTCCCCCGGCCCGGTCCCGTTGGTGCTCCGAGACGGTGCGAGCCCCCTCTCTACGAAGTTTCAGTCACTATTTCTTCAACCAACGAATAAGGGTCGCGCTTGTGCTCGGCTACTTCGGCGGCATAGCGGTCGAGCTTGGCGTCGTCGATCCGGGCGCGTGCTTTTTCGAGCATTGCGTCGCGCAGCATTTCTACCAGCCGCTCGCGCCAGTTTTCGACGCTTTTCTGCATGAGCAGGTTTTCCTTTTTCAGATATGCCTCGTAGCCGGCAATGACTTCGGCCAGTTCTCCCGTGCCGATGCCTTCGCTGGCCACGGTCTTCACGATGGGCGGAGTCCACCGGTCGTGGCGCGTGGCCAGCGATTGCATGGCGCGAATCTCGCGTTCCACGCGCTCGGTCCCTTCGCGATCGCTTTTGTTGATCACGAAAATGTCGGCGATCTCCATGATGCCGGCTTTGATGGTTTGCACATCGTCGCCCATGCCGGGCACGAGAATGACAATTGTGATGTCTGCCAGGCGAACAATGTCGACCTCGTCTTGCCCGACGCCCACCGTTTCGATCATAACCAGGTCGCGGCCGGAGGCATCGAGCACGGTGACTACGTCGGCGGTGGTGCGCGCGAGTCCGCCCAGCGATCCGCGCGTGGCCATGCTGCGGATGAAGATCCCGGGATCGGCGTGGTGATCCTGCATGCGAATGCGATCGCCTAAAATCGCGCCTCCTGTGTAGGGGCTGGTCGGGTCGACGGCAACGATGCCAACAGTCTTTTTGTGCGTGCGATAGTGCTTGGCAAGCTGATCGACCAGCGTGCTCTTCCCTGCTCCGGGCGGCCCAGTAAGACCGATGACGCGGGCATGGCCAGTGTGGGGGAAGAGAGACTTCAGCAGATCGGAACTGCCTGGCTGGCGATTCTCGACGACCGAAATGGCGCGGGCCAGCGCGCGCGTGTCGCCGGCACGGAGACGAACAGTCTGGGATTGGGTATCCTGAGTCAAACGTTTAGTGTAAAGCAGTCTATCCGCTGGCCGAAGAAGTTGGTCGGAAGATTCGCACCAAATACGTTAGGCCAGTTGCCACTCGGGTCGTTGACAAAATCGGCTGATGCCACAGGACGCTCAACATCTCTCGGCTCTCTTCGTCGAGCTTGGACTCGTCATCGTAGGTCTCGCCCTGCTGGCCAGGCTAGCCAAACGCTACAGCATCTCCGCGATCCCTTTTTACCTGCTCGCCGGGCTCGCTTTCGGAAAGGGAGGGTTCGCGCCACTCAGTGTAAGCGAAGGCTTCACCCGGATTGGCTCGGAGATAGGCGTTCTGCTCCTGCTGTTCATCCTTGGACTCGAATACACCGGCGAAGAACTCAGCCGCAATTTGAAAGCGGGATTTGTCTCGGGAGTAATCGATTTCGTTCTGAACTTTAGTCCGGGAATGATCGCCGGATTCTTGCTGGGATGGGGTTTTTTTCCCGCCACCCTTCTGGGCGGCGTCACCTACATCTCTTCTTCTGGAATTATTGCGAAGGTTCTTGGTGAACTTAATCGGCTCGGGAATCCCGAAACGCCTTCGATGCTTTCGGTGCTTGTGCTTGAGGACCTTGTGATGGCCGTCTATCTGCCGATCGTGGCGGTCGTCCTGGCGGGAGGAAGTTCGGCGCGCGTGGCGTGGGCCGTGTCGATTGCGCTGGTCGCGGTGGCGGCCGCATTGTTCGTCGCCATTCGTTATGGGCAACATCTGAGCGCCATCGTAGCTCACGAATCGGACGAGATCGTATTGCTCACCAGCTTTGGAGCTGTTCTGCTGGTTGCCGGACTGGCGCAGCGGCTCAACGTTTCCGCGGCCGTGGGAGCCTTTCTTGTCGGGATCGCGATTTCCGGCCCAATGGCGCATCAGGCTAGCCGTTTGCTGACTCCGCTGCGCGATTTGTTTGCCGCCATTTTTTTCTTTTTCTTTGGCATGGAAGTGAACCCGAGGACACTTCTTCCCGTGTTGCCCGTGGCGCTGGTGCTTGCCGTGATCACCGCGGGAACCAAGATCTTGACCGGATACTGGACAGCCAAGCGGGCGGGATGCGACCGGCGCTCGGCTCTGCGTTCGGGACTGACCTTGATCGCACGGGGCGAGTTTTCCATCGTGATCGCAGGCCTTGGAGTAGCGATCGAGCCTCGGCTGGGGCCATTGGCGGCCGCTTATGTTCTGTTGCTGGCGATGGCCGGGCCAATTCTGGCTCGGGTCTCATAAAAGTAACTAACGCTTGATCGCGGTCGGGTGCTTGGGCTGGTAGAGGCCGATTTTTCCGCCGCCCGGCAGCGAGATGGAAGTCAGACTTCCCCAGCGTTCTTCGCGCACCGGGCCGCACTCGACTTCTTTCGCCCGCAATGATTCCATGGTGGATTTGAGGTCGTCGCACATGAAGTAGAGTTGGTGCTTATCGTTCGTTTCGTCGGGATGGAATGCGGCTTCAGCGGCGGGCAACGCAAAAATGAGCCAGCCGTGGCCGGCATCGACCGAAGGGAATTTGAGGACATCGCGAAAGAAGTTGCGGTCGGCTTCGGGATCTTGGGTGTAAACAACGACGTGAGCACCGGTGAACATGACGGATGCCTCTTCGGCTTATGAATTGGGCGGAACGAACTCAGATCAACGAATTCGGATCAACGAAGGAGCTCGCCAAATCAGCACTTTAATCCTTCAGCGCCGGGCGTGCAATTAGGCTTCGCCACCGAGAGCGCAAGCAGATAGTTTTTGACCTCAGCCCCTGAACACCTTACGATAAAGGGGAGGCAGCCAAGGTCAAATGGACATGATCCCACTCAAACCGGAACGCAAGGCGGAACTGGAAGAGTATGCCAAACGGCGCGGACAGGATCCAGCCGCTGCCCTCGACGACGCTCTGGCTACCTACCTGGAGTGGGAGCGTCAGGACTTCGCGGAAGCCGCGGATGGAGTCCGGCGCGGCTATGAAGATGTGAGAGCTGGACGCACCAGACCCGCTATTCAGTTTCTCGCCGAACTGCGGCGTAAGCATGACCTTCCGCGTTGAGACTACGGCCGAGGCCGAACAAGACGCGGATGCGATTCTTGAGTGGCTGATTTCCCAACACACCGGAGACACTGGACTACGGTGGTTCCAAGCCCTGCAAGACGCTATAGGATCGCTCGCTCAGTTCCCGGAGCGGTGTTCCGTCGCACCTGAGAATTCAACATTCCCTTTTTGAGGTGCGGCATCTGCTTTACGGCGACCCTCCGCATGTTTATCGCATCTTGTTCATGATCCAAGACGGGACGGTATACGTCCTTCACGTCCGCCATGGTCGGCGTCAGCCGCTCAAGCAATAAGCAGAATTAATCCTTCAGCAACTGCCGCGCAATCACCAATCTCTGAATTTCGCTGGTCCCTTCGCCGATGGTGCAGAGCTTCACATCGCGATAAAACTTCTCCGCCGGATAATCTTTGATGAAGCCGTAGCCGCCGTGGATTTGCACTCCTTCATTGGCGCATCGGACGGCCACTTCGCTGGCATACAGCTTCGCCATGGACGATTCCTGCGTAGTCTTCATCCCCGCATCTTTCATCGATGCCGCGCGGAAGGTGAGCAGTCGAGCCGCCTCGATTTCGGTAGCCATGTCAGCCAGCTTCCACTGGATCGCCTGAAACTCGCTGATCGCTTTGCCAAATTGATGGCGTTCTTTCGAATACTTCAGCGCCGCTTCGTAAGCCCCTTCCGCCATTCCGAGCGAAAGCGCAGCGATCGAAATCCGGCCTCCGTCGAGAATACGCATCGCGTCGATGAAGCCAGTCCCTTCGCCGCCAAGCAGGTTTTCCGCCGGCACAAAGCAATCTTCGAAGATCAATTCAGAGGTATCGCTCGCGCGCAGCCCAAGCTTGTTTTCTTTCTTCCCGGCCCGGAACCCCTTCGCATCTTTCTCAACTACGAATGCCGACAGGCCGTGCGTGTGCGCGGCACGATCGGTGATGGCCAGCACCACGATGACGTCGGCATAGTGGCCATTGGTGATGAAAGTCTTGGTGCCGTTGAGAACCCATCCGCCTTTGGCGCGCGTGGCGGTCATGCGCGCGCTGCCCGCGTCCGATCCGGACGAAGGCTCAGTCAATCCCCAGGCGCCGATAAACTCTCCGGTTGCCAGCTTCGAAACATACTTCTTCTTTTGCGCCTCGTTGCCCGCCACAAAAATATGGTTCGTGCAAAGCGAAGTGTGCGCGGCCACGATGATGCCGACCGACCCATCCACGCGCGAAAGCTCTTCGATCGCGGTGACGTATTCGACATAGCCCATTCCGGCGCCGCCGTATTCGGGCGGAAAGATCGCGCCCATCAGGCCAAGCTTGCCAAGTTCTTTGATCGTAGCCAGAGGAAATTCGCTGGCCTCGTCCCACCGCATGACCTGAGGAGCGATTTCACGCGCGGCAAACTCGTGGACGCTTTTCTTAAGATGTAACTGCTCGTCGTTCAGTTGGAAGTCCAAAGATCCTCCGGCGGATTGCAGAGGTAAGAGGTCAGATTGCAGAGGGGAAAACCCCATAGGCTTCTAACCTCTGACTTCTCTCTAATTTGCGTCGTGGATGCCGCGCGCGGGGATGGCGCTGAAACTGGCGCCCAACATTTCATTTAAGCATGGCGCGTGCGATAAACAAAACTCCGAGACCGACCGGTTGGCTTGCTAATGCGTCTCCGCCCTTGCTAATGCGTTTCCACCATGGTCTCCGCCAACTTGTGCAGCGCGTCCTGATTCACCGGGCGCGTATAAAACATGTGGCCGCCCGGAAACTCGTGGATCTGTACGCGGTTCGCATCGCCCATGATCGGCATCTGGTCTACGCTGAGGACCGATCCCATGAACGGGCATGACAGATCGTTCCATCCATGCACAATCAGCACACGCAGCTTGGGATCGGCCGCAACCGCCTCGCGCAGGTCTCTCACCGCGCCCTTACGCAGGTCATCGTTGCGATCCCATTGCCGGTTGACGTCATACGATAGCGCCTCATAGCGAGCGTCGGTTTTCCATCCCACCGTTCGCGTGATGAAGTCCACCATGGCCGTGGTCGTAGGCGCGACGGCGCTCTCCAGAATCGGATCGCCCGCCTGTTGCGTCGGCGCGTAGGGGAACGGATCGGGCGCGGTCACGTTCGAGTCGTACACGCTGCCGATTAATCCTTGCGTCCGGTGCACCTCGCGGAGATAGGCTCGAATGTCAAGCCGGCCGCCGGCAAACTTCACAAACTTCGGATCGAGCCCCGTCATTTCGGTGACATGCGCAATCATCGCGTCGGTTGCCGCCGGGTCGCTGCGGCCTTTCAGCAGCGCCTCCGCGTAGTCTCCGCGCGTGTACGCGATCACCTGCTGCATGGCCGCATCCGTCAGCTTGCCTTCGGACTCCAGACGCGCCGCCGTAATCGACGGCAAGTCGATCATCCACGGAATCGGCGACAGGTCCCCGTTGCCTTCATCCGGGTTCAGATATGGACTCACCAGCACCAGGCCGTTCATAGCCACGCCCAGCGTCGATTGCAGATAGTGCGTAATCAGCGGTCCGCGATACCCGCCGTAGCTCTCGCCCACCAGATATTTTTTGTCCAGCAAGCGATCGTTCTGCACGAGCCACTTATAGATCACGAGCGAGAGATACTCGATGTCCGGCTTCGGCGCATAAAAAAGCTGCTTCGTCTCCTTCTCATCCACCAGTGACCGCGAAAATCCCGTGCCGATCGGGTCGATAAACACCATGTCCGTAAAGTCGAGCCACGTGCCGGGATTGTCCATCAGCGTCGCCGGGTCCGAAGGCGAGTCGCCCGCATTCGCAAACGCAATATGCTTCGGCCCAATCGCGCCCAAATTCAGATAGACGGAAGATGCCCCCGGCCCTCCATTGAGCGCGAACGTGACCGGCCGGTGAGAAAAGCCGTCACCGTCTTTGGTTGTCGAATCACGCGTTGTCGACTCCCGCGCCGCCGACTCACGGTTCTTGCCTTTCGATTCGTCGCTTCTTGGTGAATCCAGCGTGTATGCCGTATACATCACCACGCCAGTGGGCTTTTCGTCCTTGCTCTTGAGCGTGATGGTGCCGACCGTCGCGGTGTAATGAAGCGTCTTGCCGTTCACGGTGATCGTCTGCGACACGGACTTGTCCGCGGGCAGAGGATTCTTAATCGGCTCGGCGGATTTCGATTCGCCGGACTTTGCTTCGGCGGACTTTGCATCGGCGGATTTTGCATCGGCGGATTTTGCCGAGGCGCTGGCATCGGCCGTCGACTTAGCAGATTCGCCACGCTGGGCGAACGAGGGAAGAGCGAATATCAGAAGGGCGACAACGAACCTAATGCGAGTCATTCTTAATAATGTAATCGACAACCACAGGCTGACGCAAAATCGCCATCGCACCAACTGCCGGGCTGAAAAATCTCAATTGGTGAAGTTGCCTTGAATCGCGCAAGTCTATGGCCGCCAAACGCCCGTCACGGTGTGAGACCGAAGGAGTATTACCGGGAGCGATCACTCCGAGTGCAGGACGAGGTTTCTTGCGATGAGGTAGAGAACCCTTACGGCAGATGCTCAATGAAGGCACGCATCTCGCGGAGCACATCGGCTTCATTGCTGAGGAACACATAGTGATCCGCGTTATACAACTCTATGATTCGAGCTTTGGGGACTTCGGCCGTCAACGTGTTTTCCAACTGCTTCGTGCAGGCCCTATCGGTGGCATATATCTTCTTAAGCGCAGCACGCTCTTCGTCTGTCATTGGCTGAAATCGATAGTACTCTGACCATCCAGTCGACTGTTCGGGCGGAATCGGGACAAACGCGAGAATAGGTACTTTTATCTTGGAATAATCTCTTTTCTTCGAGCCCTCGGCGATGGCTTTCCTGACAGACGCCCGAGCCCGGACAGAACCTACTGATCCGTCCGGCTCTTGATCATACTCACTTCTTAGCTCAGCCTCTGGGAATGCAAAGTTAACAACGCGCCTTTTCCAATAGCCGTAAAACGTCTCGAAGGACTTTTTGTCCGCATCAGTGGGTGGGGCAGGATTTGACACCACACTAGGGAGCAGCTTAAAAAGTGCGTGGTATTGAGGGTTGTTCCAGCAAGTGCCGGTCGGATCGTCGTTCGCATCAAGATAGATCAGACCCGACAACCTGTCAGAATGCTGGCCGCCTATGGTGGTCAATTCCGACCCGGCCATTGAGTGGCCCACCAAAACTGGCTTGTCGATTTTTAGCGAATCCAGTATGGCAAGAACATCATTGGCCAATCGCTGGTCGTCGTAGCCAGAATCAGGTTTGCTGGAGGCACCAAAGCCACGTCGCGTTACTCCGTAGACATGAAATTCGGAATTGAGCTTCGGTGCAAAACTATCAAAGACATGAGCGGTGTTGCCGGAACCTGCCAGAAGCACGATGGATCGGCCCGAGCCACCCCAGTCAAGCACTTCCAACTTCACGTCCTTCTCTACGGTAACGAACTGAACCTTGTGCGGTGATGGATCGTGCCAGGACGGGGTTTGTTGCGCCGAAACTGGCGACACCGCGAGGAGCAGGGTGAAAACAGCGCATCGAAGAAGGCGCATTCGGCCGTTTCCTGCGTTCGAGATCAGGAGAACCATCCTCATCCGCGAACGGTCATCATCTCGATAGCTTCCGGTGAAACGTCAACGTGAACACTGTCAATCATGCTGATCACGAGCCATTATGTCACTCGCTTCCCGATCTAAACGCTGTTTTTCACCGGTGACCGAATCCCACCTAAGTCCCCCTTATGAACGGTCCTGCGGCGACATCAACCGTAGTCGAGTACTCATCGGCATTCCACTGTGCAAATGCGATAGCAGAGAAGATCGAAAGGGGGTGCCTACTCCTGCAAGTCCGCCGGAAGCCCGCTATTGATCGCCGCCCGCACTTTCGACATCAGGCATTCACGGCTGCCAAAGTCGGCCGGCTCGATCGGGTCGTGAAAACGAACTGTCACCAGCTCCGGCTGAATGCTGAAGCGCGCTTTCGGCATGGCGCGCTCGGTCCCGGAAATCGTCATCGGCACAATTGCCACCTGGCACTCCTGCGCCAGGTAGAACGGACCTTTTTTGAACGGGAGCAGGCGGCCATCGAACGAGCGTCCACCTTCAACATAGACCATCATGCTGATTCCGGTCCCCAGCACCTTCGTGGCTTCGCGTACCGCTGAGATGCCGGCGTCGCGATTGCCACGATCGACCGGCACGAGGCTGCCGAGCCGCATGATTTCGCCGAGGATGGGCATTTTGAACAGCTCTTTTTTCACCATCACCGAAGTGCGCCGCGGAATCAGCGGAATCTCGATGGGCGGATCGAGATTCGAAATGTGGTTCGACATGAATATATAAGCGCGCGCCGGATCGAATTTTTCCCGGCCCAGAACCTGCACTTTGACGCCCGCGATGCGCACTCCATTCCAGGCAACCCACATGCAGGTGCGGTAAAGGAAGGCGACGCTCTTGGTGAGATAAGCCCACGGGATTCCGCTGACGGCGGCGAAAGGCAAAGCCAGCGCCCAGAACGCGAGCATGAGAACGGTGCGGACGGGCGACGCGGATCGCGCGACTCTTCCCGCGCTATCGCGCCCCTTGACCTTCATCGCCGATTCAGTCCGTTCCATGCAATCCTGGTTTCCTCTGTGAACCTCTGTGTCCTCTGTGGTAATCGGTTTTTCTTGAACTAAAAACGACACAGAGGTGGACAGAGCAGTGTCAAGCCCCAGCTCCCAAAGCACGCAAGCGTTCCGGTAGCTTCTCATAAATGCCGCCGAATCCGCCATTGGAAAGGATAGCGACCACATCTCCGGAGCGCAGTTCAGGAGCGATGGTCTGCACAATCGCATCGGCATCGGGCAAAATGCGAGCCAGTTTGCCGGCCTTGGTGATATCGGCAACAACCTGATTCAGGTCAAGCCGCTCTTTTTCGGGAATCGCTTCCGACTTGAAAATGGCCGCGACCACAACCTGGTCAGCGAGCGACAAACTGCGGGCAAGCGCTCCCTGAAGCACGTTGCGGCGCATAGTGTTGGAACGCGGCTCCAGCACGACCCAAAGCCGGCGATTTGCATAACGCGCGCGCAGAGCGCGAATCGTCTGCTCGATCGCTGTAGGATGATGCGCAAAGTCGTCGACGATAGTAATGCCGTTGACTTCCGCTTTGACTTCAAGCCGCCGCTTGACGCTGCGGAAGCTGGCGAGCGCCTGAGCAATCGCCTCTTTAGAAATTCCGTAATTCGAGGCAAGCGCCGCCGCCGCAGTGGCGTTCCAGACGTTGTATTGACCACCCAGCGGAAATTCGAAATCGGCCCAGAGTTTGCCGTCGCGAAGAACGGACCAGGTTGTGCGATCCGGCCCGAGCTTGAGGTTTGCGATTCTCCAGGCCGCGCGTTCGGAAGCGCCATAAATTTCGACCGGACAAAACGCTTTCGCGAGGCAACGACAGGTGCTGTCGCCGCTGTCGAAACCGATAATTTTCCCGCGCCGCGGAACCAGGTTCACAAGCCTCTTGAATGCCGTCTCTACCGCGTCAAGATCTTTGTAAATATCGGCGTGATCGAACTCGACCGAAGTGAGAATCAGCGAGTCGGGAAAGTAATGCATGAACTTCGGGCCCTTATCGAAAAACGCGGTGTCATACTCGTCGCCTTCGAGGATGAAATGTTTCCCCGATCCGAGTCCAAAGCTGCTGCCAAAATTCTCCGCAATCCCTCCAATCAAGAACGAAGGCGAGAGTCCCGCACTTTCGAAAATCCAAGCCAACATTGAAGTCGTAGTCGTCTTCCCATGCGTTCCCGCAACGACGAGCACTTCTTTCCCCACCAGAAACTCGTCATGCAGAATCTGCGGCATCGAGCAAAATGGAATGCGCTCGTCGAGCACACGTTCAAGCTCCACATTCCCGCGCGAGAGCGCATTACCGACAACCACGAGATCAGGCCGCGGATCGAGATTCTTCTCCGCAAACGGTTGCGCCACCGGAATTCCCAGGGACTCGAGAAACGTCGACATCGGAGGATACGCCGCCGCATCGGATCCAGTGACGCGATGCCCGCGCTCCCGCAACATGCCGGCGAGAGACGCCATCGCCGTCCCGCAAATGCCGATCAGGTGAATGTGTCTAGAGGTCTGAATATGTTTAGAGGCAGTGTTCATCGCGCTTCAACCGCGCTTTCGAGAATCTTGAGTCTTACATCGCCGCCAACTTCCAGCCGCGCGCGCACTCCAATCGGCAGCGTAATATTCGCGCGCGAAACATGTCCCGACCGCATCCCGAACGCGACTGGAATCCCGAGATCGCCCACAATTCTCAATATAACTTCCTCCAGCGTGTAATCCTGATTCGCAGTCTGCCGGCAATCCAGCATTTCGCCAAAGACAATTCCACGGACGCCCGCGAACTTTCCCGCGAGTTTCAAGTGCATCAACATACGATCGATCCTGTAAGGCTTTTCCGCCACGTCCTCAATAAATAGGATCGTGCCTTCCGTGCGAATGTCATGTCGCGTTCCAAGAGCCGCGACCAGGAGCGACAGACATCCGCCATAAAGAACTCCCTCAGCCTCACCCGCCACCAGCGGCTTCGCACCCGAACCCTCGCCGATCTGCCACGAAGTTTCTCCGCTTAACGCGCTCTGCCACGAAGCGAGATCGACTCCATCGGCCATCGCAAAATCCTTGGTCGCCATCGGGCCATGAAACGTAACAAAATTGCCTGCGTCGGCAAACCAGGTCAGCAGCGTGGTCAGATCGCTATAACCGACAAGAATCTTCGGGTGCGCCGCGATTTTCGGCAGATCGACCGATTGCAGAAGATAGTTCGCGCCGTAACCGCCGCGCGCACAGACGATCGCGCGGACATCTTCCCGCACAAACATTTCTTCAAGTTCTCGCACACGCCGTTCAGCCGAGCCCGCGAAGTACAAATCGCGATCGAGGATCGAGTCGAAATAAAAAGGCTCATAGCCCAGCCCGCGAAGCCCGTCGCAGCCTGCATCCAGAAGTTCCCGCTTGATGTTGGAAGCAGGCGCCACGATGCCAACCTTGTCTCCGCGCCGCAGGGCTGGGGGCTTGACTCGTAATTTCTGAGAGGTCGTCATCGATGTCTTCTTTACGATGATCTTCTTTACAACTATAAGAAATACTCTCCCCGGCAGATGAGCGTCGCCGGACCGCGCAGATGCACCTGATTCACACTACCCTTGTTCTCCCAGCGCACGATCTGTGAACCGCCGGGCGTAACCACTCTTACTGGAGACGTCACTCGCCCGCTCGTGATCGCCGCGACCGCTGACGCGCATGATCCCGTGCCCGACGACAGCGTTTCGCCTGCTCCGCGCTCAAAGATGCGGATTTCAATCTCGTTCGATCCGCGCGCGATTACGTACTCAACGTTAGTGCCTTGCGGAAACTGCGGCTGTGTCTGGATCAGCGCCGCTTGCTTCTGCCAACCTTCCTGAAAATTCTCTACGAAAATTACAAAATGAGGATTGCCCATCGAGACCTTCGTTCCCACCGCTCGCACCCACATTGTTTCGATCGCCAGTTGTCCGCCGACTGTCGCCTGCCCCATGTCGCTTTCGAATTCAAAGGTCGATCCGTGCCATTCAATCAGCCGGCAGGTCTTTACTCCGGCGGCCGTGCGAATCGCAACTTCTGTCTTGCCGGTACGCGAGCAAATCTCCGCCGCTACACAACGTGTCCCATTACCTGAGATCTCAGCCTCCGAACCATCCGCGTTGATGAGTCGGAGCCGCACGTCGCTCTCGGCGTCCGGGAACGTCCATTCCACGCCATCCGCGCCAATTCCGTTATGGCGATCGCACAAATGGCGGCTGATCTCGCTCAGGTCGCCGAAATCTTCTCCGCCTTCCACGATCAGAAAATCGTTGCCGCAGGCCGAAGCCTTCGTGAAGGCCACACGCTTGTTCTCGAAGCCATTCCTGCGTGTTTCATCTTGCATCATCTATCTTCTATCTTCATTCCTGCTGTCTTTCATCGTCCGGCGGATTCTATCATCGGCCCTGCGGCGCTTTTTCCGGCGCTTCATACCAAGGGTTAACGCGATTGATTCATCGCCCGCCGCGTCTCATAAATTCTGGCCGCCGGCTGCCCGGTTGAGTGAATCACAGTCCACAAGGTAAGATTCGCGCGGTTCACGCCGCGGTCCACGGGGTCGCCCTCGAAAGCGATCACGTAGTCCACGTACTTGCCGGGATCGGCCAGGGCACGCTCCCAAATGCCTTCCGGATCGCTGGGCCGCTTCCACGGGCGATGATTCTCGGTGTTCACTACCTGCCGTAGTGGGATCCCGAGGCGCTCCATAATTCCCACGTGTTCGCCAAGGTCCATCATGAACCGCGTGTCCGGCGGCAGCGGTTTTATGAGGCGCTCAATTGACGAGTCCAGCCCGCGCCGCATGTTCCAGCTCCTCTCAGCCTCAACCAGGCAGAGCGGCTGATCTTTTAGGACAAATGCATAGCTGACGACGACCAGCGCCACCACTGCGGCAACGAGGCTCCACATCGCGGCCGATGGCTGCTCTCCCCGCAGCCATACCGTGACGCCCGCCACCAGAAATCCTGCCGACACCGCAAACATGGGCAGCAACTCAAGCCCGAAGCGTTGATTGAAGACCGCATACGGCCACCACATGGGCACGTGCAACGGCACCCATCCATAGGAAATTGAATACGCGTAGAACGGCAGCGGCGCCCAAAGAAGCACTAAGATTGCAGCGGCCCGGCCCCGCAAAATGTAGAATGCGGCGCACGCCGCCAATATAGCGCCCGCCAGCCACCATCGGCCCCAGTTCCCGACCGCCAACGTAATTTGCGCCGACTTCAGAAAATACAGGCCGCCCAGCCAGAAATTGTGGAATGCCGGATTCGGTGCGCCTACTCGCAACTCAATCGCTTTTGCGGAGTACGGGCCGTTGGCAAAGTCGAGAGCGTTGCCATAGACGGCCGCGTTGTAGATCAGCCACAACGCAGGCATGACTGCGATTCCGGCCAGAAACTTCAGCGTGCTCACCCGCAAGATGCGATCTTCGCGTTGCCGCACGGCGATAGCGATTAGGATTACTCCAAGCACGCCTGCCAGAAACCAGCCATCGTAGCGCGTCATTTCGGCAGCGGCGACGCAATAGGCGCAGCGGCGGAGCGGACGGGTCCACATTTGCCGCGTGGCCTCGTCTTCCCTTTCTTTTCCGCTTCTTCTTTCTCTTGGCGCTTCTCCCAGCGCCCGCAGAAATTCCGCAAAATAAACCAGCGCCCAGATGAAAAATCCCAAATAGAGTGCCTCGGTCAGCGCGGTCGCCTGCATGTAAATCAGATTGGGATTCGCTCCATACGCAAATGCCGCGATCCATGCGCCGATGTGGGCCATCGGGCGCATGCGGGCATCGGACTCCAGCAGCCCGCCGACCAGGCGAACGATACCGAGCACGCCCAGCACATAGGCGCACATCGACGGGATCGAGCCACCCACGCCGCTTTGCCACAGTTTGTCGGAATAGATGAACGGCATCATCAACAGATGCGGCAGCGGAAGCCATACCGTGCCGAGTTGCAGCGGGCCGGGAGTAAGCGAATCGAAGACGCGCCGTGCAATGTTGATGTGCGCCGTCGCATCGCCGTGCATCAGAATCTCGCCACGCTGCGCATAGTAAAAAAGAGAACTCAGCGACGCGAGCGATGCAAGCCCGCCAATCCGGATCACACTCCGGTCCGGAGGACCGGCGGACACGGCGATTGCTGTGCGCTTGGGCATGATTGAAGGATAAATGATGGGCAAGGGAACAATTTCTACCGGATACGCTGACGAAGAATCGCGGGACGAAGGCGCACCCTCCTCACCGCTGCAGCCCCACTTCCTGCGCGCAGTTACTCCAGGTGCGTCAGTTCGCGGAAAATCTGAAAGCGCGCGTCGATTTCGCCCCGCGAAAGGTTCTGGAGCCGTTCCGTTCCGAATTGTTCCACCGCAAACGATCCCATCACGCCGCCGTAAAACAAAGCGCGCTTCAGCACCTCGCGATTCACATCGCCTTGCGACGCGATATATCCCATGAATCCACCGGCGAATGAATCGCCCGCGCCGGTTGGATCCTTTACCTCTTCGATCGGCAAGGCCGGCGCGCGAAACGGATGCGATCCGACACCGAAAGCTCCTTCGCGGAAAAAGATAGTCGCGCCATATTCGCCATGCTTTACCACCAGCGCACTCGGCCCCATCGCTAGAACTTTCTGCGCCGCGCGCGGAAGATTCTTCTCGTTCGCCAGCATCTTGGTCTCGGTATCGTTGATGAGCAGAACGTTGACGAGCTTCAACGTTTCCGTCAGCTCTTTCGGCGTGCCGGTAATCCAGAAATTCATGGTGTCGCCGCCGGTCAGGCGTACGCCGCTCATCTCCCGCCGAACGGCAGTCTGGAGCGTCGGATGAATGTTCGCAAGAAATAGAAACTGCGTATCCGAATATTCCTTGGGAATACGTGGCTGGAATTTCTCAAATACATTCAGCTCGGTAAAGTCGGTCTTCGCTTCGTTTAAGTTGTCGAGATACTGTCCGCCCCAGCGAAAGGTTTTGCCTTTCGTGCGCTCGATGCCGCGGGTGTCGACGCCGCGTTTTTTGAGCACGGCTTCATGCTCCGGCATGAAATCGTCTCCCACTACCGCGACCACGCGTACTTCAGTGAAGTAACTCGCGGCCAGAGCAAAGTACGTCGCCGCTCCGCCAAGAATGTCGGTAACGCGCCCGGAAGGCGTGGCAATGGTGTCAAAGGCTACGGAACCTACAACCAGAATGCTCATGAGTCTCCGGAATCGAACGATTAACGACCGCCTAAACGTACTTCCCTAATATCAACTTCAACTTTTCTTTGGTCGCTGCGGGAATCTTTGCGGGATCGGTCAAAATCGCATGCGCCAGCGCCGAACCGCATTTGCACGAGCGCGTCTTCGGCATCGCGCCGATCGTCGCCTTCACGACCTTGGCGGCATTCTCCGCGTTCTTCACCAGAACGGCGACGATCTGATCGACCGTCACCGCGTCGTGGTGCGGATGCCAGCAGTCATAGTCGGTCACCATCGCGATCGTGACATAGCAAATCTCCGCCTCGCGGGCCAACTTCGCTTCTTGCAGGTTCGTCATGCCGATCACGTCAGCGCCCCAACCGCGGTAGACGTTCGATTCGGCCTTGGTTGAAAATTGCGGACCCTCCATGCAAACATAAGTTCCGCCCAGCTTTCCGCCGACGCCCTCGCTCTTGCAGGCCGCCGCGACGATCTTCGCCAGTTCTCCGCAGACCGGATCGCCAAAGCCAACGTGCGCGACGATTCCATCGCCGAAAAATGTGTCGACACGATGCCTCGTGCGGTCGAAAAACTGATCCGGAATGATGAAGTCGAGCGGCTTATGCTCTTCCTTCAGCGAGCCGACGGCAGAAACCGAGACGATACGCTCGACTCCAAGTTGTTTGAATCCGTAAATATTCGCGCGAAAATTCAATTCGCTCGGCAGCAGGGTGTGGCCACGCGCGTGGCGAGCCAGAAAGGCAACTTTGCGGCCTTCCAGCGTGCCGAGAATGTAAGCATCAGAGGGGTCGCCAAACGGCGTCTGCTGCCGCACTTCGCTCGATTCGCTGAAGCCGGGCATGTGGTACAAACCACTCCCGCCGATAATGCCGATCTCTGCTTGCTGCAATTGCGCTCCCGATTGGATTGGAAATGACCGCGGAACTGGTGATTATACAAGGTCGGAGCTATGAGGTACGAGGTACGAGGTCGGAGGTATGAGGTCGGAGGTGAAAACCTTTTTTGGTCGATCGCGTCGGCGAATTCTTCCTTTCGAAAGCCGAAAGTGAGGTTTTAACCTCCGACCTCCGACCTCGTACCTCCGACCTTCCCTACTTCCTCTCACCCACGTCACCAAAAAAGTCCCGCTCAACCACCTTCGTAGTGTCATCATCCAAACTTTCGCTGACCATCACCTCGTCGCCGCGCACTTCAATCACCACCGCGCCCTCCTCCGTCATCCAGGCGTGCAGTCCGCGCAGAGTTCGCCAGGCCTCGGCCGGCGGCGCGCCCGTCGCCACCTTGCCATCGTCGCCAAGTGCCTGCCGTTTCTGATAACGCGTGGCCAGCGACTTCGCATAATCGCCCGCAAACTCGGCGGCTTTTTGCGGCGTGGCCCATCGCGACACGTACAGTACTCCGAGCGGCCCCGACTTCGTCCTCTTCGGGCGGCAAGCAAAATAATATCCGCCGCGCCACGCCGGATACAGCGAGTCAGCCTCCTGGCGTCCCGCATATTGCTCCACCAGCACATCCACGTCGAATTCGCCGATGGCGCCGATGTCGAAGGTGTCGTACTTGTCGAAGTCTTTCTTAAAGTCAAGCCGCTTCAGCGGCTCGATTTTCTCGTGCCCTAAATATGTATCCGGCTCCATGATCTCGCGCGTAGTGGTGGGCGGATCGTTGAAGGCTCCTTCAAACGCCAGTTTCTTTCCGCCCGCTTTCTCCAGCGCCAGCGTGAACTCCATGCCATAGCGGTAAGGAAAAGTCAGTTCCTCCTTTAAAAAAATCGGCGCGCTTTTAAACGCCGGAGAATCGGGACTGTCCAGCATTCCCTGTTCCAGCGCCTCGCCGATCTGCGGCATCTCGAGCAGCGTCTTGCCCGTGGGCGCCAGCGAATAATCCATCATCACGACCATCGCCTGCCCTTCGACCACCGCCTCGCGCGCCGAGGACTCCTCGTCCGTATCGATGTCAGCGGGCGTCGGATTATTTTTCTTGTCGCCTTCCGTCTGCGCCTCCTCCATCCACTTTTCCATGCCGAACGACTGATCCTGGAGAGCATGCGTCAATTCGTGCGCCAGCACCGGCTTTTGCTGCTCGGGATCGATCCAGTTCAGGATGTTGACCGTCTTTTTTTTCGGATCGTAGTAGCCGGCCACCTGCTCCTTCAGCATCGACACGAGAAACGGGCCCAACTGAAAATCCCGCGGAATCAAGCCGAATTTTTTCAGCACTTCCGAAGACCGCTCCAGCCGCTTCGCATCCTTGTCGTCCTTCATCCCTTTTTCCAGGTACGACTCTACCTCCTGCCGATCCGCCAGCTTGCGCTTGACTTCATGCTTGATGGGAAGTCCGGTGTCTTCGCTGGCAAACTTCAGCAACTCGTCTACCGAACGGAAGAGTTCCTTGGCTTCCTGCGGAGAGATGATTTTCTCGGGAGCCGGCGTGGCGGGAGCCTGCGTGGCCGGAGTTTGCGTGGCGCGCGCGCCCTCGCCCGCGGACGGCGGCTGCGACGGCGGCTGCGGCTGCGGCTGCGAAGATTGCGGTGAAGAACCTTGCGGCGCGGCGTTCTGCGGCTGATTATTCGGCTGGATCTTTTCTGTCGAGGATTGCTGCGAATCGGTTTGGGTCCACGCAGAAGCGACGGTGAGCAACACGAACAGAAGGATTCTAGAAAGACCGCACAACCTCATCAATGTCATCCTGAGCGGAGCAAGTGGAAGCGAAGCGAACCACTCGCGAAGTCGAAGGACCCCATGTCTCCATCTTCCACCAATGGCACATCAGGGAATTCTCACCGCGTTCTTTGAGGATATCAGCAGAGACGCCGGGCCACGCATCACGAAAGAGCAATCTTCTCTGACACCCACTCCCCAACGTCGCGCGTTCCCGAGGTGCCCCCAATGTCGGCCGTCGTCTTCTTCTCGCGCACGGCGGAGAACACCGCCGCTTCAATCTTCTGTGCTTCCACGCTCATGCCCAGATGCGCCAGCATCATGGCCGCCGTCAGGATCGCGCCCAACGGGTTCGCCACGTTCTTCCCAGCCAGCGGCGGAGCCGACCCGTGCACCGGTTCAAACATTGAAGTTTTTCCCGGATGCAGGTTCCCGCTCGCCGCCATCCCCAGCCCGCCCTGCAACGCAGCCGCCAGGTCCGTGAGGATGTCGCCGAACATATTGTTGGTCACGATCACGTCGAAGCCGCGCGGATCGCGCACCATCTGCATGGCCAGCGCGTCCACGTACATGTGTTGCCTCTCGATCTTCGGGAATTCCCCACCCACTTCTCTGAAGACGCGCTGCCACAGCCCGCCCGCGTGCGTCATGGCATTCGACTTGTCGCACATTAGAACGCGCCGCCGCGGCGAGCCATCGAGCTTGCTGTTTTTCGCGCAAAACTCGAACGCATAGCGAATAATCCGCTCGACGCCCTTCCGCGTATTTATGTCTTCCTGAATCGCAATCTCGTCGGCTGTTCCCTGCTTGAAAACGCCGCCCAGGTCTCCGTAAACGCCCTCGGTGTTCTCACGGATCACCACAAAATCAACGTCTTTCGGTTCGATCCCCTTCAACGGGCAGAGCGCTGCATCCAGCAACCGCACAGGGCGAACGTTCGCGTACAGATCCATCTTGCTGCGCATGCCCAGCAGAATTTCTTTCGCGTGAATGTTTGACGGAACGCGCGGATCGCCGAAGGCGCCCACCAGAATCGCGTCGAAATCCCGCGCCAGCATGGCAAATCCATCGGGCGGGACCGTTGTTTTATCGGCCAAATATCGGTCCGCGCCCCAGTCGAAGGGCGTAAATTCGACCGCGGCGCCGGTGGCTTGCACTGCTTTAACGGCTTCGGGGATGACATCCTTTCCGATGCCGTCGCCCGGAATTATGGCAATTCGCTTTTTCTGATTCATGCGCAACCCTGGTTCACGCGAATCGAAGATACCAGATTCGAATCGAGATAAATATCCGATGCCCGCGACGGCATCCGCGTGAAGCCTGTATCGTAAGATTTCCTGTGCTCATCTTTTGGATTCTCTTTAACGTTTTCATTCTCGCGATGCTGGCAATCGACCTGGGTCTGGTCGGCCGGCGCGGTCGCGAACTCAGTTTTCGCGAAGCGCTAGCCTGGTCGGCGCTGTGGATTGGACTGGCTTTTGCGTTTGCCGTCGTCGTGTTCTTCTGGCACGGGCGCGCGCCCGCGTTGCAGTTCGTGACCGGCTACATCATCGAAGTCTCGCTCAGCGCCGACAATCTGTTTCTTTTTCTGCTGATTTTCCGCTACTTCAACGTGCCCGGCGAGCACCAGCACAAAGTATTGTTCTGGGGAGTGATCGGGGCGCTGGTCGTGCGCGGTTTGTTCATTGCGGCGGGGGTTGAACTGATTCAACGCGTTGACTGGATCACGTACGTATTCGGCGCATTCCTGGTTTATTCGGGATTGAAATTGCTGCGCCAGGGCAAAGAAGAAATCCAGCCGGAGAAGAATCCTGTCCTGCGCCTGTTCCGTCGTTTTTTCTCGGTGACGAAAGAGTACGAGGGCGGGAATTTCTTCGTGCGCCGGCCTGGCTGGTATGCGACGCCGCTGTTTGTGGTGCTGCTGGTGGTGGAGACGACCGACATTATTCTCGCGGTCGATTCTATTCCGGCGGTGCTGGCGGTCACTCTGAACGCATTCATCGTCTATACCTCGAATGCGTTTGCGATTCTGGGGCTGCGCTCGATGTATTTTGCGCTGGCGGGCATGATGGAGAAGTTTCATTACCTGCACTATGGGTTGTCGCTGGTGTTGATTTTTGTGGGCCTGAAGATGATCGGCGAACACTACGTGGACGTGCCGACGGAATGGACGCTGGCAATCGTGCTGGGAGTGCTGGCCGCCTCGATTGCGGCGTCGGTCGCACTTCCCAAAAAGACAGCGTAGAAGATCCGCCGCGCGAGACTCGCGCCCGGCGCGAACGCGGCCATACGCTATGATGAACAGTCATGATCCGCGTTCCCGTGACAACACCGTCGCGTTCCTATGAGGTTCTTATAGGGAGCGGATCGCTGGCGGGCGCCGGTGAATCTCTCGGAAATCTGCTGGGAAACCGGAAGGCTTTTATAGTTACAGTTCCTCCCGTTAAGAAGCGCTGGGCAAAGGCTCTCGTCAAATCGCTAACAGCGGCAGGGATCGAAACCGCGCTGCTCGAAATGCCGGATGGCGAACGCGCGAAGCGGCTTTCGACTTTAGACAAGTTGGCGGAGCAACTCGTGAAATCAGGCGCGGACCGCGGCGCAACGCTGATTGCTCTCGGCGGGGGCGTGGTCGGCGATGTCACCGGATTTCTGGCGTCGATTTACATGCGCGGCGTCGATGTAATCCAGATCCCGACCACCGTGCTCGCCCAAGTCGATGCAGCCATTGGCGGCAAGACCGGAGTGAACCTCGTCGCGGGAAAGAACCTGCTGGGAACTTTTCACCAACCGCGCGCCGTGCTGGTCGATCCCACTGTGCTGAAGACTCTTGCGGCGCGGCAATATCGGGCGGGACTTTATGAATCGTTGAAGTGCGGCATCATCGGAGATCCCGGTTTGTTCCGGCTCTTTGAAGAGCGGCATAAAGAAATTCTGGCGCGCGACCCGGTCGTGGTCGAAAAGGTGATTGCCGATTCGGTGCGCCTGAAAGCTTCAGTGGTAAGCGCGGACGAACGCGAAGGCGGCCTGCGCCAAGTGCTTAACCTTGGACACACCGTCGGGCACGCGCTTGAAGCGGAGACCGGCTACAAACTTTTACTGCACGGAGAAGCAGTCGGCTGGGGACTGGTGGCGGCGACTTACATTGCACTTTCAACGGGCAGATTGGACAGCGTAACTGCCGGGCGGATCATGAACGCGGTGCTGGGGCTTGGCGAACTGCCGCGTGTGAACGTGAGGACGGCGAACATTCTTAAGCGTTTGAGATTCGACAAGAAGACTCGGCAAGGAGTCGTGCACTTTATTCTGCCGCGCGAGATTGGCAAGGTGGAGATCACCAGTGATGTGCCCGAGGCCGCGGTGCGCGCCGCTGTCGAGGAGATGCGAAAGCTGGCGCGGAATTGAGCGGTCGAACTCTTCCACGCCTGAAGTCATTCAAAGCATGAACTCACTCGAAAATGAAAAAGTAGTTGGCGCCGTGCCGGCGGGCGCGGCCGATCGCGACGCAGCGTCCAAAGCTGTGCGCGAGATGTTTACTTCGATCGCGCCACGCTACGATCTGCTGAATCACGTTCTTTCCTTCAATGTTGACCGGGTGTGGTGGTGGGGCACCGCGCGGCGTTTTGATGCGATTCTGAAACGGCCCGCGGCGCGCGTACTTGATCTATGCTGCGGAACAGGCGACATGGCATTCGCGCTGCGACGCCGAGCGGGCGCCGGGCGCGCGCAAATTTTCGGAGCGGATTTTTCTCATGCCATGTTGCGACGGGCGGCGGCGAAGGGCAGCCGATCCGCGGGCAAGGCAGGGCAGGCCTCGTCTCTACTATGGATTGAGGCGGATGCCCTGCGATTGCCATTTCCCGACGCGCATTTCGATCTGGTGACGTCCGCTTTCGGTTTTCGAAATCTCGCCGATTACGATGCGGGTCTTCGTGAGATTTTGCGCGTGCTTGCTCCAGGAGGTGAGTGCGGCATTCTGGATTTCGGCGAGCCACGCGGATTGATCGGCAGTTTTTATCGCATGTATTTCAAGCATGTCCTGCCGAAAATTGGCACGCTGATTTCTGGCGTGCGCGGGCCGTACGCATATCTGCCCGCCTCCGTAGAGCGATTTCCCGCGCCCGAAGAGATGCTCGGTCGAATGAAGCAGGCGGGATTCGTCGAGGTTTCGTGGAAACCATATACATTTGGAGTTGCGGGGCTTTATTGGGGGAAAAAGTCTTCATTTATCGCAGGAACACAACTCGCTAAGGCGCCCACTAACCGCGAACTCACAGGATCATGAATTTAGCGAAGGTTTTCGTTCCGCGCGTGCGCAACCCGGCTTGTCCTCTCGTAATCCAACGGGTTACCAACGTAAAATGCTCGATTGGTTCGAAACGATTACGGTAAACTATATGGACAGCGCCAATCTTCCGAAGAAGGGACCACACGTGGCAACAACGCCAGGACGCCGCAAGTCTGCGGAGGACGAACTCTTGGATAGCTTCGCGGAACTGATTGACTCGGCTGCGGAGAAGATGACCGACGAGGAATTCGAAACGGCGGCAAAGAAATCTAACGCGACCCTCGATCGCGCTCTTGCCTCTCACTCACGGCGTCGTGGTACTGCTTGAGTCGAAGAGTCAACTCGGCTTTCTCGATATCTGGTTTCCAATCTTTCAATAATTGAGTAAATTCCGGCTCTGCCTCATGGCCGCCAACTTCTAACAGGCGACGCAATTTTTCAAGCTGCTCGGATCGGATTTTGCTCCGTTCCTGTTGTTTATGGACCTCAGCAGCGTTTTTGAAACCGCGCAGGAATTTTTTCATTACTTTCAATCTCAGGACGACCGACGAATTGAAAGATCCATGCCCTTAAGGTTTCAGAACTTATTCCGCTTTTGCCATCGTCCTCCTTTCGAGCTTACGCTCTTGCGGGAATCTTCTGAAACGAGTCGATGAAGGCCTCCATACTGGTCTTCTCGATTACTTTTTCGTAATCGCCGCCCAGGAAATTTTTCAGCCGGTCGGTGTTCATCGTGTAATTGCCCGTCATATAGGGAACAGCATCGGGCGGGATGGAAGAAATTTTCCGGTTCCAGAGAAATTGCAGCACCTGGCGCATCGTCCACTTGCCAGGAACGCGGATCAGCTTGGCCTGCGCGAGTTGAATGCATTGGGCGAAGCTGAGCGCCTCGCCGCGGCCGGCTACATTCAAGATGGTCAGCCGCTGTGCTTCGGGTTCGCGTTTCAGGATCCAGGCGATCAGACGCGCCATGTCATCGACATGGATGAACTGGAGTTGATTGTCGAGATACTTCTGGCCGTACGGCAACATACACGGCAGGCGCTTTCCCGCCTCGCGCATGCGCGCAGCGCGCGCGCCTTTGCCGTTGGGCGTGCCGCGAAAGGCTCCCATCAGATAATTCTCGACCGTGGCTCCGGCAAAAATGTGCGGTCGCAGTAGGAAGACTCCGCAGCCGCGCAGAGAAGGAGCGCGGTGCTGCACCACCAGGTCGCTCTCCCTCTTGTGAATCGCATAAGGCAGCGTGTGCGCCAGCAGGGGTGCGTCTTCCGCAACCGGCCGCTGCAAATCCGGTCCGTAAACTGCCACGCTGCTCGGAACAATCAACTGCCGCACCATGGCGTTCGGGCTGGGGGCAACGCGATTGGCTTCGCTGATGGCTTCCATCACCCGCGCCGTGCCCGCGACGTTGATCTGCCACATGCGGTCAACATCGAGCACGCCCGTGCGCTGCGGATCGATTACGAAAGCGAGGTGCACAACCGAGACCGGTTGCAGCTCTCTTATCAGTAAATTGAGCTGGCGCGTGGACTCCTCTCGCCCCAGGTCGAGCGGGATGAAGCGCTCGACGAGATCGGAATCGGCGGGGGGCGCGATGTCCACGCCCACCACTGAGTATCTCGACAGCTGTTGTAGAAGCCGGCGCCCCAGATTGCCTGACACCCCGGTTACTAGGATGGTTGGCTTTGCCGTTGCCATCTAATCGCGATCATCATCGTCCGGCTTGGTGTTGGTGGGCCTTTGTCCGCGCGGCCGCATCGGCATTCCCATGCCACGCATGGGACCGAAATAGGCGTCGTTAAGATCCGCGTTGTTCTGGAATTTCTGCATCGCTTCACGATAGCGCTGCGCGGAAATCGTGTTGCGGATTTCCATTTTTGCCGCGTCCAGCGGCATCACTTCCTTGCTTACCATTTTGTAGATGTAGTTGCCGCTCGGATCGGAAATCACTTCCGACACTTCGCCGGCCTTGAGTTCCATCACCGACTGGTGGGCAGGCGGAAGGCTGGTGCGGCGGATTTTATTCATCTCGGGGGGCGGCGGCGTACCGGGCAGGCCGCCGGCCGCGAAAGCGGCCTTCGCCAGCTTCTCTGGGTCTTCACCCGCGATCAGGCGCGTGCGCAGCCGGGCGGCTTCCTTCTTCATCGCTTCTTCGCCCATTTTCTGCTGCTCTTCGGGCGTGAGCTTCTTGGTCGCGTGCTTCGAGGAGGCCTCTTCCGCAGCGCTTCCCTTCTTTACCGGCGGGACGGGAGTTTCAATTCTTTTGGTGTGCGGAACGAAGATTCTGATGAACGTCGCCTGCTCGAAGTTAGCCTTGTTCTTCTCGTAATAATCCTGGATATCCTGATCGCTCACATTGCTTGACTCGGTCTGAATAGCTTTGCCGAGTTCCTGCGAAAGAATCTGCATGCGCGCGAAATGCGTGGCTTCCTCGAAATGAGGCGTCTTATCAAGATCGCGTTTTTCGGCCGCCGTGGACATCGCCAACATGCGTGCATACGCAGTCGCCAACTGGCGCCGCATGGCGGGCGACATGTTCGGCTGAAGAGCGTCGGCGAGCTTTTCGAATTGCGCCTTGGTGATCACAGTCTTGCAGGCGTCGCCCGTCAGCGACGAATCCGCGCAGAAGCCCTTGATGGTAATGACCGGGTCGTCGGCGTTAACGGTGGGCGGGGCCGGTTGGGCATCAGGCGCCTTCTCGGCACTGGCAGCGGCTTGCGCGCCCGTGGGAGCGGCTGGGGCTGGCTGAGTGGTCTGGGCATTGGCAAAGACCACCAGCAAAAAGCACACGACTAGCTGACGAAACATGGAAAAGCATCCTCCCAGGAAGAAATGCGGAAACATGTAATCCTAGCATGGCGAGTGGGCGGATGGGATAGGGCGGATGGGATAGGGCGGATGGGATAGGGCGGTATGATGCAGTGCGCGCTCATCGGGCCCCGCCTGCCGGATCCAACGGTTGGCGGCGTCCCGATCCAAAGCGATAATGACAGAGATGCAGGAAACTCAGCTGACGTTCGGCTCCGACTCGATGCGGCGGGAAAAACGCGCCGTGGCGAGAAATTCGGTTTTGGCGGCATTCGTCATCACGGCGCTGAAGGTTGTAGTCGGCCTGGCCACACAATCGCTCGGCATCCTGTCGGAAGCGGCCCACTCGGGGCTGGATTTAATCGCCGCGCTCGTCACTTTTTTCTCCGTCGGCGTGTCCGATAGTCCGGCCGACGCCGACCATCAATATGGCCACGGAAAAGTCGAAAGCTTTTCGGCATTCATTGAAACCGGCCTGCTGTTGCTCACGTGTGTGTGGATCGTTTACGAAGCGGTCAAGCGGCTGTTTTTCCAGAATGTGGACATCGAGCCGGACTGGGCTGCATTCGCCGTGATGTTTCTGTCGATAGGGATTGATGTGTGGAGATCGCGGGCGCTGGGAAGCATGGCGAAGAAATATGACAGCCAGGCGCTGGAGGCGGACGCACTCCATTTTTCGACCGACATCTGGTCGAGCAGCGTCGTCATTTTAGGGTTGGCTCTGGTGTGGGCTGGCCGAATGTACAGGGTGGCATGGTTGCGCCCGGCCGATCCGATTGCCGCTCTCTTTGTGGCGTGCGTGGTCGTTACGGTGAGTTGGCGGCTAGCGCGAAGAACAATGGACGCATTACTGGACGCCGCGCCCGCCGGCGTGCGCAACCAGATTCTGGATCGCATTGGACGAGTGGAAGGAGTGCTCGAAGTCGAGCGCGTGCGCATCCGCAAGGCCGGCAACCGATATTTTGCCGATGTCTCTCTTGGCTTGTCGCGTAATTTTACCTTCCAGCGATCCGAGCAGGTCTCCGACACGGTAACAGCGCGCGTCCGTGAAATTCTCCCGGACGCCGACGTGATGGTGCATCCAGTTCCGCGAGCCCGCCACAGCGAAAACATTTTTGACAGGATTCGCGCGGTGGCGACCCGCCATAACTTCAATGTGCATGACATCAGCGTGCAGGACCTGGCGGGCGAACTGCACGTGGAACAGCATCTGGAACTCGATGAGCAGCTCAGCATGAAGCAGGCGCACGACGAGGTCACGACTCTGGAAACAGAGATGCGGAAGGAGGTGCCGGAGATTGCGACCATCCTCACTCACATTGAGAGCGAACCCGCGACGATTGAAAGCGGCGAACAGATAGTCCTCGACCCCGGACTCGAAAAGCGGCTGAAAGACGTGGCAAAGGATTTTCCCGACGTCATGGACGTGCACGAATTTCAGTTCAAGAAAATTCGCGACCGTCTCTATGTCTCCTGCCACTGCACGCTGCCCGACGACATGCCGCTTTCGCGCGTTCACGACGTGCAGACGGCGCTGGAGATTCGCTTCAAGCAGGACGCGCCCGAGCTGTTCCGCGTGCTGATTCATCCCGAGCCGGTAACAGACAACCGGCGGTAGTCGAGCGGTAGTGGAGCGTAATAAATTGCTTGTTGAATGAATCTCTTTTGGGTGGGGCACAGCTTCAGCCGTGCCGTTGAGGCCGTAACGACACCGGGCTTTAGCCCCCGAGGGACTACTTTATCGAGCTGCAAACGCTATTGGATGACGAAAGGCACAAATGATCGAAGCATCCATAACCTGGACAGATAACGAACGCTACGTCGGCTCGGCAACCTCGCGCCATTCCATCGTGCTGGACACGGCCGCCGAGAAAACGGCGAACTCACCGATGGAACTCGTGCTGATCGCGCTCTGCGGCTGCACCGCGTCCGACGTAGTCGGCATCCTGCGCAAGAAGCGCGAGCCATTCCGGGGACTCGAAGTACACGCCAAAGGAGAACGCGCCGACGGCTATCCCGCCGTCTATACCTCCATTCACCTGACCTACAAAGTCGTCGGCGATGTAAGCAAGAAGGCGATGGAAGATGCGGTGCGTCTTTCGAAAGAAAAATATTGCTCGGTTTCGGCGATGCTCGAAAAGACGGCCAGGATTACTTACACAATCGAGCAAGTGGCGTGAAGGCGGGAACTGAGTCCCAGGCGCGCCCTCATGCCCACCCGCTGCGCGGATATCTCTACATCGCGAGCGCGGCCCTGTCCTGGGGAGTCTCGGCCACACTCGGGCGCGCGGCCTTTACCGGGCGCTTGCTTCCGGGTGGAGCGTCGCTCGCCGCCATCAATCCCCTCATCCTTTCCCAAAGCCGTGCGACGCTCTCGCTGGCGGTGCTCCTGCCAATTCTTTTGCTACGGCGCGGGCCGGCGGCATTGAAAGTGCCGCGGCGCGATTTGGCAAGGCTGGTGGTGCTCGGGGTGCTCGGCGTAGCGGCGTCGAATTATCTTTACTATGTCGCAATTCAGCGCACCAACGTTGCCACCGCGATCATTCTGCAATACACGGCGCCGGTATGGGTGCTGCTCTACACAACCGTGCGCGGCGCACACCGTCCATCGTGGCGCAGAACCGCGGCCGTTGCTTTGGCGGTCGTAGGCTGCGCGCTGGCAGTTGGCCTTGTTGGCTCGGGCGGCTTCCGCATGGATCCGCTGGGAGTAACCGCCGCCCTCCTGGCGGCCTTTTCCTTCGCCTTCTACAACGTCGGCGGACACAGCGTGCTCGCGCGTTACGATCGCTGGAAGGTTCTGCTGTGGGTGCTGGTTGGCACAGCGGCCTTTTGGATGGTGGTCAATCCGCCCTGGAAAGTTGTAGCCGCACACTACGGTCGCGCGCAGTGGGCGTTCATGGCGGTATTCTCGCTCGTGTCCGTGCTCGTGCCGTTCTCATGTTACTTCGCCGGATTGCAGCACCTTGAGCCGACGCGCGCCATTGTGGCCAGCTGCCTCGAGCCGGTGTTCAGCATCGTGATCGCGGCCGTCGTGTTAGGCGAGCTGTTGCGTTCGGTGCAAACCGTGGGAATCGTGCTGGTGCTGATTGCGATCGTCCTGATTCAGATGCCGGAGCGGACGGCTGAGAGCGATGAGTTAGTGGTTGAACCGATTGAGTAAGTGATTCAACTTACTCCAGCGCCTTCCCCTTAGTCTCCGGCAACTGCGTCGCCATCAAGCTAGCCAATAGAAACGCGCCAGCGCACAAGTAAAACGCCCAGTTCAGTCCCTTCAGATCGCCGACCTTCCCAATCACATACGGAGACACCGAACTCATCGCTCGCGCTCCGGTGTAAGTAAATCCCAAGCCGCGGGCCCGCAAACTCGTAGGATAGATTTCGCTCCCAATCGTTCCGCAACCCGAGAACCAGCCCGTTCCGAAGAATGCCACAACCGCTCCCAGTACGAGCAGCGCATATTGCGAATGGGCCATGGCGTAAAACGGAATCAAAAGTGCCGCAACAAAAAGGTAAAGCGCAAAAGACTTGCGTCGGCCAAAGCGATCCGCGACCCATCCGAAGCTCAGGTAGCCGGGGAACATTCCGAAGAGATTCAAGAAGATGAGCAAAGAAGCAGTTCCCATCACGCTGAAGCCGCGCCCTCCGCGCGCGACCGGAAGAGACAAATAAGCCGGGATCCACTGAAACAATCCCCACCATCCAAACAGCCCGAAGAAATTGACGAAGAGGAGCGCGAACGTGCTCTTGAGATAGGGAGCGCGAAAGATAGCAAAAAAAGATTCATTCCCCCGTGTCCCCCGTGGTGCCCTCTGTGGTGTTCTCTGTGTTTTCCCCTGTGTCCTCTGTGGTTCAAGCGTTTGATCTTGATTTTGATCTTGATTTTGATCTTTGTCTCTACCTCGGCCGCGTTCCATCCACATTTCCGACTCGGGCACGCGATTCCGAATCCAAATCGTGACCACGGCCGGCAGTATCCCGACAAAAAACACAAATCGCCAATTGGCATAACGCAGGGCGACGCCGGCAACCAGCGCGGCAAGCGCGTATCCAATGGCCCACGAACTCTGCACGATAGCGAGCGCCTTGGCGCGAAGTTCATCCGGCCAGGTTTCAGCAACCAGGGTCGCGCCAGTATTCCATTCGCCGCCCATCCCAAGTCCAAGAATGAAGCGCACGATCGCCAGCATGAGCACTGTCGTAGAGAGTCCCGAAGCGAACGAGCAGACCGAGTAAGTCACGATGCTGAAAGTAAGCGCCCGTTTCCGTCCAACCCGGTCAGCTAGAAATCCAAACATGATGCCGCCGATTCCCGAAGCCAGCAGCATCAAGGTAGAGAGCAGGCCGGCCGTGGACTTGCTCATGCCAAGGTCGCGCATGACATACGCCAGCACAAGCGCATAGAGCATGGTGTCAAAGGAGTCGAGCATCCATCCCAGCGAAGCCGCCAGCAGCGTGCGGCGCTGGCCGGGGGTGGCTTGCTGAATGAGTTGGAATGGACCTATGGCCATGCGGGGAGCGATTGTAGCAGGGAAAATGGCGGCCGGAAGACGACGCAAGTTCCCCGAAAACGAGTCGGCCTTCGTTCCGGACGTCGAGTTTTCACGCAGACTCTAATGCTTGGCTAGATTGCCAAGCACTCCGCCCAGGGAATCCTGCCACGCATGGGCCATCATTCCAGGGCGAACCGTCCCGCGCCAATAAGCGAGAATCCCGAACATTGCTCCGAACACGCTGATCAGAATCACAAACCGGAAACCCTGGTACGCGTGCGCCCCTCCGAATGCTAAGGCGGAAAGAAGAATGCCGGCGGGAGCGCTCTTAGTTAGTGCCATGAACTGCCGTTGCAGGTAGCCTCGAAAGATTGTCTCCTCGCAAATACCCGCGGTAACTGACATCGCTATCCACACTGTTACTTCAACGCCCCCATGCGGAAGCATGAGCTGCATATTGTGGGCTGGACCCTTGATGCGCAAGAGCCAACCAATTACCCAAAGCACCCCGGCCGCAACCATCCAGAACCCGAGCGCGATTCCAATATCGCGCAGCACTTGGCGCCCGGATTGCCAGTGATCTCCGAGAACGAGGAGTAAGGACGCGCCACTAAGCCGCACGCCCGCTACTACGAGCCCGAAGACGAACCATTCCATGCAGATAGTGAGCAAATACATCCGCACGCGGCTCGGATGAGTTGCCGCACTTAGGTGATCTGTAAAAATCTTTGCCATGAATGCCCACACGCCTAACACGGCGAGCAGGATGATCGTGTGAAGCAGGCTCGCGACTCGGGGATAGCGATCCGAGGTGGACTGAGGCAGAGTAGGAGACTCCATGATCACCTCTTCTGATCAGGGCAGCAAGTTCGAGCATTTTATCAGGCATAGGACGCCCGCGGACTCGATCCATTCTGAGAGCGCGTATGACGGTACCAGCAAGAGCGCGCAGAGGGTGGCGCCACCAACATCCCCGCAAAACTGTCCCCGACTCGACGCAGACAGATCAGCGGTAGGCTTCTGATCGGTGTCTAACGGAGTGGACGAGGAGAGTATCCGGCGGGTCTTCGGTGAAGCGGACACGGTAGTCGCCGACGCGAAGGCGCAGTTCACCTAAGTCCCCCTGCAACCTCTTAACATCGCCTTCGCCCGTCTCGGCGAAGCGGTGGAGAGTTGTGAGGATACGCATGGCGGAGTCGCGGTCGATGCGGCGGACATCAGCGCGCGCTGGGACGGTAAAGACGATTTTCTTCACGCCTGTTCCAGTCAGCGTTTGGGGTCTTCAGTGGAAAGGCCAAACTCGGCAAGGATGTCTTCGTGAGGAATACCTTCACCGGGATGCTGCGCGATCCAAGCCTTTGAGGCGGCAACTGCCTGACGCTCGGCTTCGCCTTCCGGTTCGTCGTCGATCGGGGCGTTGGCGATGGCGCGGGAAACGGGATCAAGCATGGTTTCCAGCAGGCCCACGACGGCGGAGACCTGGCTTGGCGCCATGCGTTCGATCAGTTCATGCGCCTTTTCTTTGGTTTCATCGTAGGGCATTTGTGAGGGTCTCGATTCGTTAATAATGCGACGCCGCAATGAGATTATCAACCGAGCGAATGGCCTTGAGCAAGTGACCGACGAGCCGCGGCGGGGGCGATGCCATCCGGGGCGGATTGTAGCAGGGCGAGCGAGTGGTGAGGCTGAGCTATAGACTATCTAGAATGCCGCCGATGCGAAAATATGACATCCGTGTAGCAGAGTTCTCGCTGGAAGAGTGTCCTAACGCTCCTACCTCTGGCCCTCCGCTTTTCACCTTTGAGCAATTCCACACACTGCGAAACGAAATCGTCTCGATACTCGGTCACTACGGCACAATCGGACCGAATGGAAAACTTAGCGTACGAGACTCAATCGAGCTGTCTACAGAGGTCTGGGCCGGCGGAAACGGCCGCCATCC
>JBAQJF010000012.1:0-4799 GCA_049300195.1 Terriglobales bacterium
CGTTCGAGATCAAAGTGCGCAACCACAAGAAGGAGCCGGTAGACGTGCGGATCGTCGAACATATGTATCGCTCGCAGAATTGGGATCTGGCGTCGAAGTCGGATGAGTACAAGAAAACCGACAGCCATACGATAGAGTTTCCCGTTACGATCGCGGCGAATGCGGAGAAGGTGGTGACTTACACGGTGCATTACTCGTGGTGAGATCGTTCAGGGTTCCAGAAAGGCGTGAACCACAGACGACACAGAGGGCACAGAGGAACCGCAGAGAATCAGTTTGTATCTGACCTACAGGGCTTCGTAGTACTTTTCTCCGGCGCAAGCACGGCATAGAACCTTGCCGTCGCGCTCGATTTCGCGGCGGAAGTTGATGCCTTCTCCGCATTCGGCGCAGACGATGCGGTCGGCTTTGTAGCCGGGGAATTCTTCCGGGGGAAGTTCGACTTTTACCCATTGGGTGGAGAACAAGTCGTCGTCGTGCATTTCGCGATAGGCGAGCATTTGCTGCTGGTTTTTGTTTTCGATTTCGGGATGCAGTTCGCGGGCTAGCTTTTTGGACGATTCCTTGGCGGCTACGCGGATCGCTTTGCCGGTTTCGAGGTCGATGAAGGTGGCCGCCATCTTTCCCCAGTCGCGGAATTTCAGGGCGCGCTTGCCGAGGCGGCAACCGGTGACTACGGCGATGGCGTCAGTGGCGCAGCGGTCGATTTCTACGAAGGTGACGAGGCGCTTGCGATCTTTTCCGCGCGGGTCGTCGATGCCGAGCTTGACTAGGCCCAGCATGGCCAGGCGGACGCCTAGGACCTGGCCGGCACACAGGTGGCCGTGGGCGATTTCGGCTTCGCGGATTAGGGCTTCCAAGGAAAGCATTTGGTAATTTTGTAATCGGGTAATTGGGTAATTTAAAACCTGCGATCGTGTCCTAGCCCGGGTTCTTGCCGGGGGAGGCAGAATGCAGATTCCTCCCTTCGGTCGGAATGACAAGATTTTAAAATTACTAAATTACACAATCGCCCAATTACACGATCTTTCTTTATTTTCTTCTCCAGCGTACGCCGTCTTTCGTATTCTCTACAATGATGCCGGCTCCTACTAGTTCGGCGCGGATGGCGTCGCTGGCTTTGAAGTTGCGCGACTTTCTGGCGGCTTCCATTTCGGCCAGCTTCTGATTCACGGCGTCGTCCGAGAGTTGCGCTGAACTGGCGATCTCTTCGAGCTGCGGGCTGATGTCTTCGCGGCCTGCGGCGCGCGCCCAGTCGAGGATGGTTTTCATCTTGGGCTGATCGTCGTCTTTGAGCACTCCAAACACCGCGTCGAAACGATCTAACGTCGCGAGCAGGGCCTGCGCATCTTCGTGACGAACTTCATTTGTGTCGAGCGCAGTGTTCGATTTTCGCAGCATGTCGAAAATCGCGCCTTGCGCTTCGGCAGTGTTGAGGTCGTCGCTCAGCGCGGCGGTGATGCGGTCGGCTGTTTCCGAGGCGAGTGCGGTGATCGCGGACCGTCGTCCCTCAGCGGCTAAAGCCGAGTCAGCGGCGGGCTGTGACGGCACGGCTGAAGCCGTGCCCTTCCCGTCCTTTCTCTTGCCGTCTGTGCTGTTGCTGTCGGTGCTGTTGCTGTCTGTGCTCTTGCCGTCTGTGCTGTTGCCTTGGTTCGCTTTTAAGGCGCTGGTCAGGCGAAAGCGGAAGTTGCGGAGTTTTTCTACGGAACTGGCGGCCGCGCTCAAGCCGTCAAAGGTGAAATTTAATTGGTTGCGGTACGGGACTTGCGTGAGCAGCCAGCGGATCGACGATGGCTTGTGGCCTTTTAACACCAGATCGCGCAACGTGAAAAAGTTGCCCAGGCTTTTGGACATCTTCTGCCCTTCGACCAGCAGGAAGCGGGCGTGGAACCAGTGGCGCGCGAACTGCTTTCCGGTGAGCGACTCGGACTGCGCGATTTCGTTTTCGTGGTGCGGAAAGATCAGGTCTTCGCCGCCGGCGTGCAGATCGAAGCTTGGTCCCAGCTCCTCCATCGACATCACTGAGCACTCGATGTGCCAGCCGGGGCGGCCGGGGCCGATTGACGTCTCCCATTTGGCTTCGCCGGGCTTGGGAGCTTTCCAGAGAGCGAAGTCGCGGGCGCTATCTTTTTCGTATTCGTCAACGTCGACGCGGGCGCCGTCGGTCATGCCGGCGAAATCTTTTTTTGAGAGCTTGCCGTACTCGGGGAATTTCGCGATGCGGAAATAGTAGGAGCCGTCGTCGGTGCGATAGGCGAAGCCCTTCGCAGCCAGCTTGGCGATGAAGTCGGCCATCTCCGGGATGTGCTCGGTCGCGCGGACCAGCTTCGGCGGCTGGATGTTGAGCGTGGCCGAGTCTTCGAGAAATGCCTGGATATATTTTGCCGTGTACTCTTGCACGCTTACGCCGTCGCGGGCGGCGTTGCGGATGATCTTGTCGTCCACGTCGGTGATGTTCATTACGTAGCGGACGTCGAATCCGGACTGGAGAAGAAAGCGGTAGAGAAGATCGACGGCTATGAATGTGCGGAAGTTGCCGATGTGGCCGAAATCATAGACGGTGGGGCCGCAGGCGTACATGCGGATCTGGTTGTCTTCGAGAGGCGTCAGGTCTTCGATTTTGGCGGAGAGCGTGTTGTAGAGACGAATGGGCATGGATCGGTGCGTTAAAAGAATCACTATTGTATCGCGGGAGAAAAGCGCTACGAATCTTGAGCCGTAAGCACATAAAGACCGGTGTTCACGGCGCGATCAAGTGAGGCCGTTGGTGGTAGAGTTTGGGAGAGTGGCCCCGTAGCTCAACTGGATAGAGCATCAGTCTTCGGAACTGAGGGTTGGGGGTTCGATTCCCTCCGGGGTCGCCAGGTTTAGCGGTCCCTCTCTACGCTCGGGATTTCGGCGCGCGGCTCGGACGCCGCGCAAACGCCTCAAGTTCGATTCCCTCCGGGCTCGCCATGACTCAGCGCACAATTAACTCTTCCCCGTGTTCAAAAGAGTCTTCGTCAGCTCTTCAATGCAGGCACGTGTCCTTGCTGGCGCAAGCGGTGCTGCACCAGGAAGGCGTAGTGCACGGCTGAGACGATGGTGAAGATAAAGGTGGCTCGCAGGAAACCGTAGGCAAGGATCCAGATCAAACGGCGTGGCGCGATTTGGAGCAGTAAAACGAAAAAGATCGCGCCGATTTGCGCGCAGGTGTTGGCCTTGCCAAAGATGCTGGGACGGAAGTCGCGCAGGCCGGCGATCATGAAGAGCACGCCGCTGAGTAAGAGGATCGAAATGTCGCGGCTGAAGACTACGACTGTGTATTTCCACGGGATCTGGCGCTCGATGGAGAGCACCATAAACATCGTGCTCATCAGGAGCTTGTCGGCGATTGGGTCGAGATACTGGCCGAGCACCGTTTGCTGATGGAGGGTACGGGCGAGCAGGCCGTCGAGGCCATCGCTCAGGCCGGCGAGGATGAAAAGAGCTAGCGCCCATTTGAAATCGTGCTTGACTATGTTGATGACGATGAAGGGCAGGAAGATCATGCGCAACAGCGTTAGCTGATTGGGCGCGGTGAGGATTTGGCGAAGGTTCATCGGGTCGCGATCAACGAGAAGTGTCTCCGGCGGGGCGTTTCGGGGTTGGATAGTCTTTGGCGTTTGCTTTTCGCTCGGCTGCATCGGCCGCGTCGGCCACGTTGCGCATCTCGTCTTCGGTCGGAGGCGGGAGGAATTCGCTGACCAGGATGGGAGCGGGATCCTGTCCGGTTCTTTGGGCGAAGCGTTGGGCGAGCGAAGGCAGGTTGCCCTCGGGGAGGTCGAGTTCGAGGCGCTCGACTCGGTGCATGGGGAAAAACATTACTCCCGAGGCGAAGGGTTCGCCGTCGCGGATCTGGGCAGTGAAATCGTCGAAGGAGGAGATGTCCACGCCGCGCAGGCTTAGGCCGCTGGGAGAGAGATTAAGAATTGCGCCCCAGATTTTTTCGCGCGGGTTGGCGAGCGTGGCGATGACAAGGGCGCCGGGACGGAACGGGACGGCAGGCTCTGGAGCCTGATAAAAGCTGACGCTGGGCACCATGCGATTGTCGTCTGGGAGGGTGGAAAATTGCAAATGGACGGGATCAGTTTTACTCCGATCCAGCACGCCGGGCGGAGTGGTCGACAAATCGGAAAGTGTAGAGAATCTTTTTAAGCCTCATCTCTAGCTTGGTCGAGTCGAATTGCAAGACGATGCCGCTATCGTCGTGTGATGTGTTGTCGGTAGCGACTCGCAGCGCCAATTCAAAACACACGTGGTTGTGGAATGTGCGATAGGCAGGGCCCCCGATTACATTCCCGGCCGCGGCTCCGCCTGTTTCTCCATAGTGAAAGTGAATCCCGTTTATGATTGCGCTCTTGATCGGGAATTGACCGGTATCTATTTTGCTACATTCTTCTTCTGTGCGAGCCCCGGACACGATGTTCACTGCTATGCCGGCGGCCTCGAGCCTTGTTCCGTTGTACTCGCTCCCGCTGTATTCGAAGCAAGCAATTGTAGCCTCATCACAAATAGGAATGACGGAAAGTTGGGCCTTCGTAGAGTCTGGATAGAGCTTGAAATCCTTGGGATACGCGAGAATGAATCCACGGTCAGGGCTGTCATAGATTCGCCAACCGGGTGGGACATTAACAGCAAGGCATGTCGTATAGACCGTTGCTAGCGCCAACAAGAAGAGCAGCACGCTTCTCATACGCCTTTGGTGACTATCCATGTTCATTTTCATTCCGCACCGCCTTTAAATCAATTCCTACCTGCTCGGTTTTCTTATAAAGATG
>JBAQJF010000013.1:0-2737 GCA_049300195.1 Terriglobales bacterium
TTTCTCCCCAGGCGGAGAACGTTAGGCGAGGAACACATCATCTGCATCTTGCAGGCGTCGCAACTCTTGCGGTACTTTCATTGGCACGCCGACGGCCTGCCCTAGCAGCGCGTCGAGCGACTCGAGCCACAGCATCTGCCGCCCGAATACTGTGCCGAAGTAGCGCGAGAGGGATTGCGTTACCGCCTCAATGTCAACCTCGCGCCCGAGTTCCTTCTGCATCGAAGTCACCGGCTTCGCCGTGATGCCGCAGGGCACGATCAGATCGAAGTAACTCAGATCGGTATTCACGTTGAGCGCGAATCCGTGCGACGTCACCGAGCGCGAAATATGCACGCCGATGGCGGCGATCTTGGATTCGGGGGTGGTCTCTGTCCACGCGCCCGTCAATCCCGCTACGCGCTTGGTGGGGATTCCGAAATCGCCGCAGGTTCGGATCAGCACCTCTTCCAGCCGCCGCACATAGTCGACGGCACCCAGCGTTTTTCTTTCGGCCAGCACCGAACCCTGTTTCGATTCCTGTCTTTCCTGAGAACTGAGAACTGAGAACTGAGAACTTCTTTCAAATCCCCGCAAATCAAATATCGGATAGCCCACGATCTGTCCCGGCCCGTGAAAGGTCACGTCGCCGCCGCGATCGCATTCGAAGACCTCGACGCCGCGCGCCGCCAGCGTATCGGGTGAGGCGAGCACATGAGCGCCTTTGGCATTGCGTCCCAAAGTAATGACGGGAGAATGTTCGAGCAGCAGCAACACGTCGCCGATGTCGCCGTTTTTGCGCAGATCGACCAACTTCTGCTGGAGACGAAGGCCTTCGGCGTAATCAAGCTGGCCGAGTTGGACGACGGAAATCACCTGAATCCATTATAGGGATGCGAGCCTGTGTAGCGCGGACGCTCTTGTCTTGTTCGAGCCGGCGGCGGATGCGCTGCCAGCACGCGGACAGGAGTGTCCGCGCTACACAATTCGTGGCGGCAGATCACCACCCGTAACTTTGGCGCGGAGGCTGCGTCTGGTCCGTTTACTCCAGTGTCCGTTCACTCCAGTGCGAGAGCCATTTTGAGCGCCCGGTCCAATTCCTCAATCTTGGCGCTGGCCAGCGACCCAACGAAGCGGGTCAGTTGCACCTTGCGGAGGCTTACGAGGTTGACGCACAGGATCCAGCTTTCATGTTTCAGGCCCTCGTCGATCCCGACCGAGACCTGGGTGGAAAAGCCGTGTCCGCGGGTGAGCACCGGCGCGCAGATGACTGTGGGGAACCTCGAATCAATCAGGATCTGCCGGCTCACGACGACGAAGCTGCGATAAAGTTTGGGATCGTTTCCAGGACGGTCGTTTGCTGGACGATTGGTTCCAGGCCGATCAGTCGCCGGACTGCCGGGCTGATGAACGCGATAAATTTCGCCTCGTCGCATGCTTTCATCTTCACTTCTCTACTTCACTTCTCTACTTCTGCCGCCGGCTATGCGTCCGGGTCCTGGTAGCGAAGAATGTCTTCCACTTCCACATTTAGTTCGTCGGCAGCCTGATTGATGAGTTCGAGATCGCGAGCTTCGACCTGCGCCCGCGCGCGTTTGCGCAGGTACTGTGTGAGGATGGCTTCGATAAAAGCAGAACGCGATTGCTTCGACCCGGCTATGCGATCGATGCGGGTGAGCACCTCTTTCGACAGTGTGATTGAGGTCTTCTCTTTCATACTACTAATATACTACCTCCTAACCCTCAAGACTAAATGGCATTCGGGCGGCAGTCCACCTTTGGGCCATGGTTTTTTCGCGGAGAGTGGGTTAGTTATCCTGGGCGGAGGTTCGCGATGAAACTCGTAATCGGGGTACTGATCCTTGGGTGCGCTGCCTCCGCATCCGCGCAAAGGCTCACCGTAAAGATACTAAACCGCCAGGACAACGAAACGGACTATACATACCTTGTCCCCGGACACTTCAATTCACAATCCAACTTAAATGCGAACTGCAATGGTAACGACAACTTTGTGAGCTGCAACGGTTCGAGCACAACCACGGGTTCAAGCACGCCCGCTCAGATTGTGCCGTTTCATGTACGAGGGGCAACATTCACCCTGCTGTTACCAGATGGCCGCGCGGCCGTTGTCAATTGCGAAAGCAAATTTAAGGAACGCATGGCGGGACCTCGCGGAAATCGGAGGAGTTGCCGGGTGCCGCTCGTGGATGAAATTCAAGCTGAGTTTCATGGTGACAATGCGAAGCTGGAATGGGTCGTAAGCCTAGACGGAAAAAAGAAGCAGTCGGAAACCTATAAGATTCTTGCCATTCTTGATAAGCCTAAGAACGACCAAAATTGATTCTCGCGCAGCACTCTCTCAAGGGATTGGAGATAGCCCTGAAGATGTACAATCGTCGGCAAACTGACAGGTGATATATGACCGCCGAAATAGCGATTCTCAACAGAAATGCGGTTGCCATGGCAGCCGACAGCGCCGTCACGTTGCAACTTCCTGGCGGCCAGAAGATCTATAACACGGTCAATAAATTGTTTACGCTTTCGAAGTATCGGCCAGTTGGCGTGATGGTGTATGGTTCAGCGGATTTCATGACTATCCCATGGGAAACGATCATTAAGACGTACAGGGCCGAACTGTATGACACGAAGTACGGTGGTCTGGAGGAGTACGCCTCCGATTTTATTAAGTTTTTCGAACGAGAGAACATTCTCTTTTCAGGGGAGTTACAGAGCGAGAGTGCATCGGACTACCTACGGC
>JBAQJF010000014.1:0-31806 GCA_049300195.1 Terriglobales bacterium
CCGTCCGCGGTTCGAACCTGCAAGAAGCCGCGCGCGTCCAGCCCTTCTGTCACGCCCTCGATCCCATTGTCGTCCTCTATGCGCACTTTGTGCCCGCGCGCCGACGACGAATGATCCTCGAAGCGCTTCAACACCGAGCCCCGAGCCGCCGCTCCGTCCTTGACCAAAGTGCGATATTCGCGGTCGAGCGATTTTAACAAAGCGGCGCAGAGTTCCACGCGCGACCATTCGGTGCCGCTTTCGAGCCGCAGCGAGGTCGCAATTTCCTTCAACTCTGCCGGAAATTTCGTCTGGTTCACGTTGATTCCGATGCCGACGACCAGATGCCGCACTCGCGTGGCCTCGGCATTCATCTCCGTAAGAATGCCGCAGAATTTCTTTCTGGCGATCAACAAGTCGTTCGGCCATTTCAAATCGACCGCGACCGGCAGGACCTCAATCACAGCCGCGCGGACTGCGAGTCCGGCAGCGAGCGAAAGCAGCAATGCGTCCGACGGCGGCATCTGCGGGCGGAGAATCACCGAACAATAAATTCCGGCCGATCGCGCCGAATGCCAGGAATGGGCGCCGCGTCCGCGTCCGGCCAGCTGTTCTTCCGCCAGAAAAATGCTGCCTTCCGGCGCATCTTCGCCCGCCGCATTCATCGCCTCAAAATTTGTCGAGCCGATCTTGTAATAATGATGAATGTGTTTGGTGTCGTTCCTGGCATCGGGTGAAGAAAAAATCGTTCCCTTCACGAGCGGCGCAACCATTTCCGGAAGCAATAAATCTGGAACGGCGCGCAACTGATAGCCGGTCGCGGAATGTCCCACAACATCGACACCCAAGCCACGCAGTTGCTGAACCAGTCGCCAGACCTCGGACCGACTGGTGCCGATCTCCTCGGCAATCTTGGTGCCGCTGGCGACGACGGTGGCGTGATCCATCAGGAGCCGAACGATACGTCCTAGACGCACATCCGTTGCCTGATGCGCGGATGATGGCGGGCGTCGAGTTTTTGTGGTGGCAGCGATGGGGGGATTATAGCGAAGGGCGCTGTTCGTCGTTCGCTATTCGCAATGGAACTCGTGCAAGAAAATACGATTTGCCTACGCAGGCGTCACGCGCAAACTCATATCGACCGCCGTCATTGATTGCGTCAAGGCGCCCACCGAAATGAAATCTACGCCAGTTTCCGCGTAGGCGCGGACGTTTTCCAGAGTAATTCCGCCGGCGCACTCCAGCGGAATCCGGCGCGAATGGCGTGAACAGATCTCGACTGCCTTGTGGACAAGGTCAACACTCACATGATCGAGCAGAATCGCTTCCGCACCGTGCGCGAGCGCTTGCTGGAGTTCTTCAAGCGAGCGCACTTCGATTTCGATCGGCTGATTGCCGCGCCGATTGTGCATGGCCCGCTCCAGCGCCGGTTCGATTCCTCCCGCCAAAGCGATGTGGTTGTGCTTGATCAACACGCCATCGGAGAGATCGAGGCGGTGATTTTGTCCTCCGCCGCAGCGCACCGCATATTTATCGATCACGCGCAATCCCGGAGCAGTCTTGCGTGTATCAAGAATGCGAACGCGCGTGCCGGAGACGGCATCTACGAACTTGCGTGTGGTGGTCGCGATTCCAGCCACGCGTTGCAGAAAATTCAGGATCACGCGTTCGCAGGAAAGAATGACGCGTGCGTTGTGACGGATTACCGCGACCTGCTGCCCGGGATTCACGCGCACGCCGTCAAACATCGAAGGATGGCTGGTGACTTCGTAGTGTGCGGTGACCGCGCCGTCCAGTGCCGCATAAACATCGAAGATGCGGGGAATGCAGCCGAGGCCAGCCAGAATGCACTCCTGTTTGGCTATGATCGTGGCCGTCGCGCGCTGATTTGGATCGACGCAGGCATAGCTCGTCGCATCGCGCGTCGCCCGATCCTCGTTCAGCGCGTTCTCGATGATTGCCGAAATGCGTCTGCTATTCCAGTCCATAACCCAGCTGTCAGCCCTCAGTTGTCAGCTCTCAGTTTGAAAACCCTTGCGCTCTGACCACTATCCGTTCATTCCTTGCAGTTGTGCCGCGGCTTTACCTCGCAGCACCTTCAACTCTTCCGCTCGCGAACGCAAACCCTCCACGACCTTGGCTGGAGCCTTCGCCAGAAACTGCTCGTTCCCTAGTTGGCGTTGCCCGTTTGCGATTTCCTTGTCAATTTTCTCCAACTCTTTTTTCAAACGTTCACGCTCAGCTGCCACGTCAATTTTCTTTTCGTACACTACATGAACATCGAAATGAGCCGTGGTTCGCACACCAGAAAGGCTGGTCAAGATTTTCGGCACAAACAGCGGACTCTCCACGTTGGCTAGTCGCTCAATCGCACCCCGGTTGGCATCGATCAATTGCTGGACAAACGATTCCTGCGGAAGTATCTCCAATGGAACTTTAACTTTTGGCTCGATTTTCAGTTCCGCACGGATATTGCGGACGTTGATGATGAGGTCCTGCAGGATTAGCATCCCTCTCTCTGCGTGATCATCAACGCCTAGTGCTGAAAAGCCGGGATATTTAGCTAATGCAATGGATTTGAACGGTGGTGCGCCAAGATACATCGCATGCCAGATCTCCTCTGTGATGAAAGGCATGAATGGATGCAAGAGTCTCAATGACGATTCAAACAGCGTTACAAGATTCTCACATGCGACTCGCGCCGCGGTCGAGTCCGTTCCTTCCTCGAAATTCAGCCGCGGTTTAATCAGTTCCAGATACCAATCGCAGAGATCTCCCCAGAAAAAATCATAGATTCGATTTGCTGCTTGATCGAAGCGATACGTTTCTAATGATTCGTGTACATCTTTCGCCGCTCTGTTGAAGCGCGAAAATATCCATCGATCCTCGATCGGAATCACTGGGAAGTCCTTGATGGTGAGATGAGAATCCCCCAAATTCGGGAGTCTCCAATCTGGGTGCAGTCCCCTGATCCGGTCGACATTCATGAACATGAACCGTGCGGCATTCCAAATCTTGTTGGCGAAGGCACGATAGCCGTCGGTGCGGCTCTCGTTAAAAGCAATGTCCGTCCCCGGAGCCGCCATCGCGGCCAGCGTAAATCGCGTGGCATCGGTCCCGAATCGCTCGATGATGTCGAGTGGGTCGAGCACATTCCCCTTGGTCTTCGACATCTTCTGCCGCTCGGCGTCCCGCACTAACGCGTGAATATAGACGTTGCGGAACGGGACGCTGTCGTCGTTTTTATCTGTCCAACCGTAAGCTTTCTTATTCGCCTCCCGGATAACGGGATCCTGCTTGTGTCCCTCCATGAAATGGCAGCCGAACATAATCATGCGCGCCACCCAGAAGAACAAAATTTCGTAAGCCGTGATCAGAAGCGTGGTCGGATAAAACACCTCCAGGTCACGAGTTTTTTCCGGCCAGCCCAGCGTGGTAAACGGCAGCAGTCCTGACGAAAACCAGGTGTCGAGCACGTCCGTATCCTGCTCGAGCTTCGCGCCACCGCATTTCGGGCATGACGTTGGGGTCTCTCTCGCGACGATCACCTCGCTGCAGTCGTTGTTCTGGCAGTGCCACACCGGAATCCGGTGTCCCCACCAAAGCTGTCGCGAGATCGTCCAGTCATGGATGTTGTTCATCCAGTTCAAATAAATCTGCCGGTAGTTGTCGGGGGCAATCGTGATCTCACCCGACTCGACGGCCGCGATCGCCTTCTTTGCCAGCGGCTCAATCTTCACGAACCACTGTTCCGAAAGCCGAGGCTCAACCACCGTTCCGCAGCGATCGCACTTTCCGAGCGGCACGGTGTAATCCTTCTCTGCGACCAGGAAACCCTGCTCCTTTAAGTCCGCCAGCACGGCTGCGCGCGCCTCATACCTGTCGAGCCCTTTATAAGGACCGGCGTTCTCATTCATGCGCGCGTTCGCGCCCATCACTTCAATCTGCGGCAGTCCATGCCGCTTGCCGGCTTCAAAATCATTCGGATCATGCGCCGGCGTAATCTTCACCGCGCCCGTGCCAAACTCCGGCTTCGCGATCTCGTCGAGAATGATCGGGATCTCCCGCTTCATCAGCGGCAGCAAAGCTTTTTTTCCGTGCAGATGCGTATAGCGTTCGTCGGCGGCGTTCACCGCGACCGCTGTGTCACCCAGCATCGTCTCCGGTCGAGTGGTAGCCACGGTTATGAACTCGCTCGTACCAATCACCGGATACCGAATCTCCCAAAGCTTTCCCGCAACCTCTTCGTGCTTAACTTCGAGATCCGAAATCGCCGTCTCGCAGCGTGGACACCAGTTCACAATGTATTTCCCGCGATAAATCAGCCCCTCTTCATAGAGGCGGACAAATACTTCGCGTACGGCACGGGAAAGGTTCTCGTCCATCGTGAAATATTCGCGGCCCCAATCGACCGACGCGCCGAGGCGCTTCATCTGGTCGAGAATCGCGCCGCCATACTCGCGCTTCCATTCCCAAACGCGCTCCACGAACTTCTCGCGGCCCATGTCGCGGCGTTTCTTGCCTTCTTTCGCGAGCTGGCGCTCGACCATCATCTGCGTCGCGATGCCGGCATGGTCAGTCCCCGGCAGCCACAGGGTGATGAAGCCCCTCATGCGATGCCAGCGTACGAGGATGTCCATCTGTGTCTGGTTGAGCATGTGCCCCATGTGCAGGCGGCCCGTCACATTGGGCGGAGGCAGCAGCAGGGTGAAAACAGGACGCGTTTCGCCTGGCGCGGGAGTCTCCACATGAAAGAGCTTTTCCTTGACCCAATACTCGGCCCAGCGCGTTTCAATGGCGCCGGGTTCGTACGATTTTGGCAGTTCGTGAGGCATTCTTTGGCCTTTGGCCCGATAGATACGTGATAACAGATGACAAATGTGCAGCTTAAGGATTCAAAGACGGCAAATCACCGATCCAGCAATGCAAAGCACGGCATTTTGCGGGCGCCCCTCAGCAGATGGAGAACTTTGGTCTTTGGTCTTTGATCTTTGATCTTACAGTCGCCAGAAAAGAAGGGTCAAACTGCGCTCCCGCCAGTACAATTAGAAATTCATGACCAGCTTGCCCCTGCCCCTCGCCGCCTTCGTCGCCGGCTTGATCTCTTTTCTCTCGCCTTGCGTGCTGCCGCTGGTGCCGGGCTACGTTTCGCTGATCTCCGGTGCTGGAATCGAAGAGCTGAAATCGACCGACGGCCATCTGCTTCGCAAGGTGATGCTCAACTCCGCCGCTTTCATCATCGGCTTCAGCATTGTCTTTATCACGCTGGGAGCGATCTCGACCGAAGTCGGCCAGGTGCTGGCGCAATATAAGGCGCTGCTGGCCCGGATTGCGGGCGCCATCATCATTCTGTTCGGGCTTCACCTCACCGGAATTTTCCAAATCAAAGCGCTGCTCGCCGATACCCGCCTGCACACGCTCAAAGGAGGCGCGTCTCCGTGGGGAGCATTTGTGATCGGATTCGCGTTCGCTTTTGGATGGACGCCTTGCGTTGGGCCGATTCTGGCGGTCGTGCTCGGCTTTGCCGCAACGCAGAATACGGTTTGGAAGGGAATCTTTCTTCTCGCCATTTACTCGGCCGGGCTGGCGGTGCCGTTCCTGCTTACTTCGCTCGGGATCGAGCGCTTTCTAAAGTTCTATAACCGGTTCAAATTCCACATGCACGCCGTGGAGGTCGCCAGTGGAGGCCTGCTGATCGTTCTGGGTATCTTGCTGGTTCTGGGGAAGTTCAACGTCATCGCGGGCTATTTTTCATTCTTGAATCGTTTCGCTCTTTAGTGAGGGCTCCAGAGAAAGCCGTGCTGTGCGCGCCTTTCGAGAACGCGCTAGAATTGAGGTAAGTACGCAACCGGCCCTTAATAGGTCTGGATTTGATTTTATGGTCAAGAGAAATCCGCTGATTTTGTTTTTTGTGGGCGCGCTGGTCGCGGTCATGTTATTTGCGGGAATTCGCACGGCTCGCAACAACCGCACCAACGCTCATGGGCTTATGGGCGCTGTGGCCCCCGATTTCGATCTCACCTCGCTGGACGGCAGTAACGTCAAGCTTTCAAGCTTGCGGGGCAAGGCGGTTCTGCTGAATTTCTGGGCAACTTATTGCGGTCCTTGCAAAGTGGAAATGCCGTGGTTTGTCGAACTGCAAAAAGAATACGGTCCCCAAGGTTTCCAGATCGTCGGCGTCGCCATGGATGATGCCAGCGCCGACGACATTGCGAAATTCGCGAAAGACATGGGTGTGAATTATCCAATCCTGCTGGGCAAGGAAGCGGTTGGCCTCAGTTATGGAGGCGTCAATGTGCTTCCGACCACCTTTTTTCTCGATCGCAGTGGCAAGGTGATCGCCCGGGAATTTGGACTGCAAAGCCGCAGTGTCTTCGTCGACCACATTAAAGAAGCCCTTGGTTCGGGTGGCACAGTACGGGCTCAAAAATAATCTCGAATGAAAGCCTCGCTAACGTGCGCGCTTTTTCTTCTGTCTGCATTGGCATTCGCTCAGGAAGAGTTCGGGCCGAAAGGCCCGGTCGTCAACTTCACGCCCACGCCGGCCTTCACGGTTGTGCAGGGAAAAAGCGCGACGGTTCCTCTTTCCTTTAACGTTGTGGGCGGCTATCACATCAATTCCAATCGTCCCAAGTCAGACTACCTGATTCCGACCGCACTCAAAGTGGAAGCCACCACCGACATCATGATCGGCAAAATCGCTTACCCCGAGGGCCATGATATGAGTTTTGCCTTCGCGCCCGACGAGAAGCTCAACGTCTACACGGGAGATTTCAAAGTGGACGTGTTCGTGCAGCCTCTGCGCTCCGTGCAGCCCGGCAAGTATATTGTTCGCGGAAGTCTGAAATATCAGGCTTGCGATAACAAAGCCTGCTATCCGCCCAAGAATTTACCCGTCAGCTTCGACCTAAGAATCGCGAAGGCTAAACCTGCTCCCCGCAAGAACCCAGCACAGAGCCCGCACACGCATAATTAAAAGACGGGCTCTGCAATTTTGCCCCGTCATTGTTTCTGCGCGAGATCGTTCTTGAAAATTTTGCCATCCTTCATGACGAAGCCGACGTTCTCCAAAATTTTGATATTCGCGAGCGGATCGCCATCGACCGCGACCACATCGGCATAAGCGCCCGGAGCAATCACGCCCAACTGTCCCGTGCGGTCCAGCAACTCCGCCGCCCGTGACGTTGCGGCCTGAATGGCTTGCATGGGCGTCATTCCGAGTTCCACCATGCGCGAAAATTCGGCAGCTATCGGATCGGTCCACGGGAACCCGCCGACGTCGGTTCCGAACGCAATCTTCACCCCGGCCGCGAGCGCTTTGCGAAATGAAACTTCGTGTTCCGAGGCGCGTTTGCGGTCGCGCTGCCCCTCCGGGGTGTCGGCGGACGCCCAATCCGTGTAGTAGATATTCAGCGTCGGACACAGCCATGTGCCCTGCTTGAGCATCTGCGCGATCTGGGCGTCAGTCAGCTGCAGGCCGTGTTCAATCGAGTCGCATCCGCCGTCGAGCGCGCGCTGCATGCCGATTCCGCCATACGCGTGGCACGCAACTTTTTTCCCCCAGCCGTGTGCTTCATCAACGATCGGCCGCAGTTCTTCGACGGTCAGCGTCGGTTGCGATACCAGTTCGCCGTTCTTGCCGACCCACGAGCGATGTGTCATGTAAACCTTGATCCAATCGGCGCCGTGGTCGAGTTGTTCGCGCGCGGCTTTACGAGCCTCGACCGGACCGTCAATGATCTGCACGCCTTTCGGCACTTCGATCTCCGGCGCATAACCCTCCAGCGGATATCCGCCAGTGGTCGAGATTGCGCGCGTTGCGGCAAACATTCGCGGGCCGGGAATAAAGCCACGCTCAATTGCCATCTTGATACCGATATCGCCATACCCCGCGCCCTCGGTTTCCATGTCGCGGATGGTCGTGAAGCCCTGCTCGAGCGCACGCCGCGCGGAAACTGTAGCCCGCGCCGCCCGAAATGCCAGCGGATATTTCAGCAGCTGAATGTCGTAACCGCCCTCTGACGGCACTTCGCCTTGAAGAAAAATATGCGTGTGCGAGTCGATCAGGCCGGGAAGCACTGTGGCTTTTGAAAGATCAATCACGGTGGCATCCGCGGGAATTGTCGCGGCGTTCGCATGGGCAACCTCGGTAATAATATTTCCGCGAATCGTAATGACTTGATCGCGGCGCACCGTGTTCGAGACGCCATCGATCAGCGCGCCGGCTTTGATGATGGTGAGCGGCTTCAAGACCGGTGCCGGAGCCTGTGCCCCACTCGGAAGAGAACAGCAAAAACAAAGAAAAGGACAGCAAAGGAAGGTCAGCCGCCGAATCGAACGCTTCATGGGAGCCTCCTCGCGAGCGCTGAGTTGGAAGCCCGCGAAAGGCTGGATTGTACTACTTGAGATCAGACTCAGTCGGAAGGTTTAATCAATTCAGGCAGTGAGTTCAGCGGTTGGGCGCGTTGTTGGCGGCCGCGGTATGCGAATTGCGAAGCCGGACTGGCCATGGGAATAGAATTGGACGGACGCGCCCGAAGACGCGAGCACGCGCTGCGCAATTGCAATCCTGACCTGCTCAAGGGTATTCGAGTGGGAAGCGCGTACCGCACTGTCCAACGATGCGTCAACGGCCGATGCGTCAACGGCCAAACTGTGCCCGCTGATCACAGATTGCGACGCGCCATCCTCAAGCAAGATGACGATCGCCCGGCCGGGTGCCTCGCTTTCGAGCAGCAACCCAACGATGTAAAGGAGGGCGCGCTGTACCCATGCGCCTTTCACCGCAAGCGTCGCTCTCGAGGTTCCAAAAGCGAAGAGTCGGAGGTCGCGCGCCTCAGCCAGCACAGAAAGCTCTTCGAGCGCATTCTCGATCGCCAAACCAAGGGGGAAAGGCTCCGCCAAGAAGCAGGCTTCTTCGGCCTCCAGATATTCCCGCATCAGCCGCACCGCTTCGATCACGCGATCGGTTTGCTTTAACGCGATGGCAACGTCGTCCATTTGCGCCGCTACGTCAGCCTCCAGCGAATGTTCAAGAGCGCAATGCAGAGTCGTGAGCGGCTGACTCAATACATGCAGCAGGTCCTGAAGAACCCCCTGATTGTGAGCCGCAATGCTCTCCATCAGGCCCGCGCTCCTGATCCGGTGGCGCTAAGCTGATAGCCCACCCCGCGAACGGTTTGTATCAGAGACGTCGGAAAGCCATCGTCTACCTTCCGGCGCAAGTAATTGATGTACACATCCACCACATTGGTGGTCGAATCGAAGGCCAGGTTCCAGACGTGCTCGATGATCATCGCTCGCGTAAGGCGGCGGCCCGCGTTGCGCATCATGTATTCCAGCAGGGTAAATTCCTTGGTGGTCAATTCAATCGCGCGCCCGCCGCGCTCCACCTTGCGTTCCACTCGATCGAGGTTCAGATCGTGCACCTTGAGCACCGATTCCGAGGGCAAACGGCTACGCCGTGATAGTGCCCGCGCGCGCGCCGCGAGCTCAAGGAATGAAAATGGCTTTATCAGATAGTCATCTGCCCCGGAGTCCAGGCATTGCACCCGGTCTTCCACGCGACTGCGAGCCGTCAGAATCAGTACCGGCAGATTCGCTTTCCGCCGCCGCAAAGTTTTTAGAAGTGTCAATCCGTCCAGGCTGGGAAGACTGAGGTCGAGCACTACGAGGTCATAGTCAACTCCAATCGCCATCGAGCAGCCTTGTTCGCCGTCGTGGGATGCATCTACCGCGTGATGTTCAGCCTCGAGGCCCTTGCGGATAAAACTGGCCAGAGCGACGTCGTCTTCCACTACAAGAATTCTCATGAGTCTCTTCTAACGACGAGAAATATAAATCGATTCTCATTCTTAAATTATTCTTTAGTGGAAACAAGATAACCGGCTCGTACAGTTGGACGTGCCTCTAAGAACAGAGAACAAAGAATTGCAGAGGTCAGAGGTCAAATTGCAGAGGTTAGACCAAATGTTCGAGGGCTAGCGCCGAAGGGTCGGGCTCCCAACTCTGCAATTTGACCTTTTACCTCTGCAATCTACAACGTTCCCAGCGCCGCCTGAATCGCGCCCGCGATTGACACTGCAATCCGATCCATCTGTTCTTTAGACTCAGCCTCAATCATCACGCGAGCCAGCGCCTCCGTGCCTGAATAACGCACGACCACGCGGCCATTGCCATCGAGCTCGCGTTCCGCCGATGCGATGGCCGCGTGCACCGCCGGAATCTGCGCAAACGGAATCTTCTCGCGCACCCGCACATTGCGAATGGTTTGCGGAAACACCTTGAGGTCGCTCACCAACTCGGCTAAAGACTTGCCGGAGCGCACCATGATTTCGAGTACGCGCAACGCGGTGAGCAGGCCATCGCCGGTCGTAGCCTCGCCGTCGCGAAAGAGAATGTGCCCCGACTGCTCGCCGCCGAGCGTGGCGCCAACGCGCTGCATTTCTTCGAGCACATACTTGTCGCCAACATTGGCGCGCAGCATGGAAATGCCCGAGCGCTTCAGTGCCAGCTCCAATCCCATATTCGACATGGTCGTGGCAACAACCGTAGCCTTTGCCAAAACGCCGCGCGACTGCATATCGCGTGCAGCCAGGAGCAGAACCGCGTCTCCATTCACCACCCGCCCCTCGGAATCGCAGAAGAGTGCGCGGTCGGCATCACCGTCGAATGTGACTCCGAGGTCGAATTGCCCGTTCAGTTCCGCTACAAAACCCGCCACGGTCTCGGGATGCAGCGCACCGCAATTATCATTGATGTTCTCTCCGTCCGGTGCCGCGTGCAGAAAAGTCGTGTTCACTTTGAGTGCGTGAAACAAAGCGGGCGCTTCCGCCGTAGCCGCGCCGTTGGCGCAATCGATAGCCACGCGAAGCTGCGTCAAGTCGGTTGAAACTCCAGCCGTCAGCCAGCGCACATAAGCCTGCCTCAACTCCTCTTCGCCCGGCAGGCTCGACACGGCGGGCGCAGTTTCTGGCGGAGAACCCGCATCAGCGGCCTGTAAGAGTGCGAAAATCTCTTTCTCGATGGCCAGCTCGCGAGCATCCGGCAGCTTATAGCCATCGCCGGAAAAAATCTTGATGCCATTGTCAGTCCATGGATTATGCGACGCGGAAATGACCACGCCCGCATCGAAGCCCTGGGAACGCGCCAAGAACGCGACGCCAGGCGTTGTGATCACTCCCGCGCTGCGTGCTGCCACGCCGACCGAAGCCAATCCTTGTAAAAACCTGTCCGCGATCCATTGACTCGAAGCGCGCGTGTCCTGCCCGATCACAACTCGAGCCTTTGCATTTACGCGAATCAAGTCGTGCCCCAGCGCGCGCCCAATGCAATACACACTGTCGCGAGTGAGGGGAAATTCTCCCGCGACGCCACGAATTCCGTCGGTCCCAAAAAGCTGTCTGGTTTGTGTCATGAGGTTCGAGGAGAAGAAGAATCCCTTTGTAGATCGCTCGCTCTTGGCTATTCGCTGTTCGCTTTAGCACTTCGGAATCGCAGCCGCTTTTAAGATCTAGCGTCCCGGAGCGAACAGCCAATCACGGACGACGAACAGCGAACGGCTTATTGTTTCTTCCCGCGCCCCGCGTCATCCATAATAACCGTCACGCGGATCGGCTTGGGATGCACAACCTGGATCAATGGATCCGGGACATACACCTGAGTCAAAAACGTAGCGCTGGTCATGGTCCCGCTCGCATCGACGGGATCTGTGCTTGCCGCCTCGAGAGCTTCCACGCGCCGCCGCGGCCCCGTCACGGTAACATTGGCCGGATCGGCAATGACCTGAGCGACTCGCAGGCCGCTTGCAAAGGTTCCAGTGACTCGCGGATGCACCTCAACCGTGCGCGTATCTCGCGTGTCAAAAGAGAGATGAAACTGCCCGGGAATAATCTGCACCACTTCCAGTTCCTGGGGCGCGTGCACATGCCGAGCCGTTAGATCGAACGTCCGTTCTCCGGGTTGAACGTTGCTAAGATCGACTTCGGCGCGGACGTCTCCTTGCTCGAGCCGATGAATCGCCCGCTCCGGTCCGCGCAGCCGCACCTCCGCAGTGGTGAAACTCGCGGAATCGATCTCCAGGTTGTCGGGCAGATTGCGGAACTCGATTGGTACTTTCATCTCGACCTCCGCAATCGGGCTCCGCGCCACCGCCAGCCATAGGCCAACCGCCAGCAGCAACGAAATAAATTTGAAAAAAAAGTTTTGCACAAATACCCGTCGCCACCAGGCTGTCATCTTCAGTCATTCCCTTTCAACCGCGATCCGGCATCGTGGCGGCGTTCGCTGGAATGCGAACTGGGGGGCCCGTCTTCGATAAAGTCTTGCTCCAAAGGACTTGGCAAACTGGGCGCGGGCGCATAGCGGCGCAGCAAAGTAGTCAGCCGCTCGCGCAGACGCTCGACTGTGAGATCGCGATCGATATTTCCAGCCACAGCCAGGCTGATTGCGCCTGTCTCTTCGGAGATGATCACGGCCACGGCATCGGTTTCCTCGGTAATTCCAATAGCGGCGCGATGGCGCGTTCCGAGTTGCGTCGAAAGGATCGGATTCATGGAAAGAGGCAGGAAACATGCGGCGGCGGCGATGCGGTCGCGCTGCACAATTACAGCCCCGTCGTGCAGCGGCGCGCTTGGACGAAATATGGTTGCCAGCAGGTCATAGGACAATCGCGCGTCCAGCGCAACGCCGCTTTCGATGTAAGTCCGCAGGCCGATCTCACGCTCGATCACAATGAGCGCCCCGGTCTGATTCTGCGAAAAGAGATTGGCGGCGAGAACTATGTCGTCATACACATCGGCTGACGAACTAGCGGAGCGCATCATGGAGACGCGCCGCCCAAGGTTCGCCAGCGCATGCCGGATTTCAGCCTGAAAAACGACGATGAGCGCGAAAACAACGTAGGGAAGCAGCGTGCTGAGCAGCCAGTTCAGGGTGGGCAGCTCGCCGAGACGCGCAAGATAAAAGGCCAGGCCAAGGGTCGCCACGCCTACTAACATCGGTGCCGCGCGCGTGCCTCGCGCCAGATTGAGAAATTGGTATATCAGGAACGCGACGAGCAGGATGTCCAGGGCCTTCAGAAAAAGTTGTGGCCACGCGATCGCCGCCATCACTCAATCCCTCACATGGTTTGCTGCGTTGAATGTCATTCTAATGCAGGCGCGGCTCTGCCATTGATAATGCGCCTCACTCCGAGGTTCTACGATGCGCCGGGGTCGCTACTTGTCACGCGGGCGCGAACCTGCCCGCGCGCCAGTCGCGCTGACATCTCATCTCCCGGAGCCAGCCGCGCCGCATCTTTCATTAGTTGGCCGTTCGCGTCAAATACCAGCGCGTATCCGCGATTCAAAATCGCCAGCGGCGAAAGTGCTTCCAGACTGGCCGTCCGCCGGTCGAGCGTTGCGCGCCCCGCGAGTAAGTGGGCGCGCTCGGCCGCGGCCAAGTTTGACACCGATGACTCCAGTTGCCGGCGAATCGCGGCCAGCCGCCGACGTGCATCGTAATGCCGCACGGCTGCCGAAGCCGTTTCCAGCCGCCGATGGCAGCGCTCCAGCAATTGGCGCTCTGCCTTCTCTAGACGGAACCGCTTTTCGTCGAGACGTTGCTGGCCACGCCGGATCCCGTCCATCATGCTCGCAAACGCGCCATGCTGCGCGAGTTCGGTCAACCCTTGGCGCGCCATGAGCAAGCGATAACGAACGGCGCGCTCGAGCCGCCGGTCAAGCTCCTCCGTCTGCGCCTCGATCTCCTGCCGCGATCGAATCACCAGCTCGGCCGCGGCGGACGGCGTCGGCGCCCGCAAATCGGCGACAAAATCGATAATCGTGAAATCAGTCTCATGCCCAATCGCAGAGATCACCGGAATTTTCGACGCCACCACCGCCCGCGCCAAACCTTCATGATTGAACGCAGCCAGATCCTCGGCCGATCCGCCGCCGCGCGCAATGATGATCACCTCGACCCTTGCCGCGGCTCCGTCCCGTGCGTTTCCCTGAAAATGGCGCAGCCCGGCCATCACCTCGACTGCGGCCGAGTCACCCTGCACTTGCGCCGGATAAATCAGAATGTTTGCCGACCGATGCCGCCGCGCCAAAATATTCAGAATGTCGCGCAGTGCCGCGCCCTGCGGAGAAGTAATGATTCCGATCCGCTGCGGCAAAGGCGGAATCGGCTTCTTGCGCGCCGTTTCGAACAGCCCCTCCGCCTGGAGGCGCGCCTTGAGCTGCTCGAACGCCAGTTGCAAGGCGCCGACACCCTGCGGCTCCATAAACTCCGCGGAAATCTGTAGCTCGCCGCGATCTTCATAAATGGTGACCCGGCCGCGCACCGTAACGTGCAGCCCGTTCTCCGCACGAAAACGCAGCAGCCGCGCCGACGAGCGGAACATCACGACGCGTATCTGAGCGTCCTGCTCCTTGAGCGTGAAGTACAAATGCCCGGAATCGGGATTGCGAAAATTCGAAATCTCGCCTTCCACCCAGCAGTCCGAGTATTGCCGCTCTACGAGTCCGCGCACTGCCGCTACCAGCGCGCGCACCGACCAGATGTGCCGCTCCGGCGCGCGAAATTGAAACCCGAGTTGGTCGTTTTGTGACATGGCCGCCGCGCTTAACGCCTGAACCGTCCCATCAGGAAGAAAATGACTGACAGCAAAACGCTCAACACGATCGACGTCGCCAGCGGAAAATAGAACGTCGTATTCTTGCCGCGATAAATAATGTCACCCGGCAGCCTTCCGATCGGCAGGCCGGCGCGCCCGAGCAACATAACGATGCCGCCGATTACGGCGAGCCCCAGCCCGAGGCCGACCAGAAATCGTCCCGCTTCCGCCATGGTTTCAGTCTAATTCAAGCCTAAGCTGCCATTGTTAGACTGAATGGACCATGGTAATCCTCGAAACAGATCGGGTAATCCTACGCGAGTTTTCCCCGGACGACGCGGACGCTTTAGCCCGCGTTCTCTCCGATCCTGAGACCATGCGCTACTATCCCGCGCCTTACGGTCGCGCTGGAGTCGAACAATGGATCGCCCGCAATCGCGAGCGCTACAAGAATGATGGTGTGGGCCTGTGGGCCATGCTTCTGAAATCAACCGGAGAACTGATCGGTGATTGCGGCATCACGCGGCAGGAAGTCGAGGGTGAGTATCTCTACGAAATCGGCTATCACCTGCGCCGCGATTTGTGGGACCAAGGGCTGGCGACCGCAGCCGCCGTGGCATGCCGGGAATGGGGGTTCCAGCACCTGAATGCGGATCGCCTGATCTCGCTGATCCGCGCCGAAAATATTCCATCCCGCCGCGTGGCGGAGCGCAATGGCATGACAATCTGGAAGGAAATAACATGGCGTGGCCTGCCGCACTGTGTTTATTCAATCGCGCCATCATCTGCCAATGCCGGCTGATTACCAATGCCGGCTGACTAACTGTGTTGGGCCTTGCTGTACCCTGCTGGCTGTCGGCAAAAAGACCTGCTACGATTCGCATTTTCCGAGAAGACGCCATGCCCAAGAAACCACCCGTCGTGCTGCCAGAAGCCTTGCTCGCGGCATTTGACACCAACGACCGCATCAATCACTACCTCATCGAGAATCTTCCCGCCGAGGCATGGCGAGCCGCGCCGCCGTCAGGCAAAGGCCGCGACATCGCTTCCGTCGTCGCGCACATGCACAACGTGCGTGTGATGTGGCTGAAAGCGGCCGGAGGCAAGCCGAGCCCTGAGCGAGATCGAAAAATTCCCGAACAACTCGACCGCCACAAAGTCACTCCGGCGCAGGCGCGCAAGAGCCTTGCGGAAAGCCGCGCCGCGCTGCACGACGTCCTGAAGGCTTCTTTGGCCGTCGATGGACGCATCAAAGGGTTCCGTCCTGATGTCGCCGGTTTCTTCGGCTATCTCATTGCCCACGACGCGCACCACCGTGGACAAATCACCATGCTGGCCCGTCAAGCCGGCTATCCGATCTCCCAGAAGGCAATGTTCGGCATGTGGGAGTGGGGTTCGCGCGGCGAGTAGAATTAGGTTCGGAAGCGTGGCCGGTTGTCCGCCGTTACCAATTGGCTATGCGCAAATCGCTTTTGATATGCAAATAGAACCGCCAGTGGAATCCCCTCTCAATGCGAACAACGACCGCGGCACACTCGGCCCCGGTTCGGCGCTCTATCTCGTGGCCACGCCCATCGGCAACCTTGAAGACATTACGCTGCGCGCGCTCCGCGTGCTCAAAGAGGTCGATGTGATCGCGTGTGAAGATACGCGCCAGACGCAAAAGCTCCTTACCCATTACGGAATTCATACCCGCACGGTAAGCTATCACGAACACAATGAGATGACGAAAGCCGCCGAGCTGGTGGTTGATCTCGAATCGGGCGCCAAAATCGCTCTCGTCACCGACGCCGGAATGCCCGGCATCTCCGATCCAGGCTTCCGCCTGATCACGCTAGCTATCCGGCACCACGTCCCGGTTGTTCCTATTCCCGGCGCGTCAGCTTATCTGGCTGCGCTGGTGGCCAGCGGCTTGCCGACCGATTCATTCCGTTTCAGCGGATTTTTGCCGCCCAAGTCCGGCCAACGCCGCAAGCTGCTGGAGAGCGTCCGCGAGTCGCCCAGAACGCAAGTTTTCTACGAAGCTCCGCATCGGCTGGTCGAAACGCTGGCGGATGTCGTCGAGGCGCTGGGAGCGGATCGCCACATCGTGGTCGCCCGCGAAGTGACGAAGCTGCACGAAGAATTTTTGCGAGGGCGTGCGGGAGACGTGCTGGCGCAATTGAAGACCCGAGGAGACGTGAAAGGCGAAATCACGCTGCTGATCGCCAAAGGAGAAAGCACCGAACCGCGAGCCACGAGCGCCGAGCTAACTATCGCCCAGCGCGTGCGCGAAGTGATGGCTGACGATAACGTTGACGAAAAAGCCGCGCTGAAGAAAGTGGCCAAGGAACGCGGGATCGGCAAGAGCGAAGCGTATCGGGAGTGGCAGCAGAGCAAGTAGTAAGCCAGCAGACTTTTGGATGCGAGAAGCTCAATTGCGCTTGTCACAGGATTCATAGGCCGCAGCAACCACCCAAGCCACGCGCTTAGCGTCGCGAGCATAGAACGAAAGCCAATAGGGGCGACTAACAACAATCATGTAGGCCAAGCGCTTTCTTGTTGGCTTCCACTCATAAACAATTCGCCCTTGCGCCTTCCGCCTCGCTTTAAGGCCTACAATCGGCTCATTCATTGTTGCTAGCCGTCCAAGAGCATCAGTTGCAACTCGCTCCGGATGGTCAAATGCCCAGCCTTCCTGCCCATACTCGGCTCGGCGCTGTGCTTCGATCAACTCAGCGGCCGGTTCGAGAGGCGTGAGCTCACGATACCCACAGCCGGTCTTGTCTACATCAGGCTGATCTGAGGACGCTCCATAATCTAGATCATCCCGATCCTGCGAATCCACAGATTTGATTTCCTGAATAGCGAGCAAAGTGCAGCAACCCATGTGCCCGAAGCCACCCCACGGATTGCCCTTTAAGAATCGTTGTCGTTCGCCGGAGAAAAAGCGACCAACAAGCGTTGCGTGTACGATAGAGCCGTGCCTTTTCGATCGAAAAGGCGCTTGTATCAACTTGTCAAACTTCCGAAACTCATCGTTGATAGTCAGCTTTATGGGGATCTTTTCTACCACTAATTCTTCCGTCCGCTGACGCTCGTCTGTCACTCCACAGCAGTACATCGTGCCAGACTTGGACGTGCCACCGTATTCCAGCCAAACATCCGGCCACGACGGGCACGTCGGATCAAACAAGGTAAAATCCTCGAAATCATGTAAGACAAACGCTGTTACTTCAACCAATTTGTGATTGTAATCGGGAGGAGCGTTTTTTAGTTGGCAAAGCGTTATTTTCTCAGGTTGTTCTTGGCAAAAGGCGCTCCCGCACAAACCAATCGCGCAAAGCACTACTCCGGCTCTGACTGCAAGGGTTCCCATTTTACTTCCCCGCCAACCCCTTCTTCACCGCCTCGCTAACCACTTTCCCATCCACACGCATGCCAACGGCGGCGAAGCGCGCCATCGCTAACTTCATCACCGAGCCCATATCCTTCATTGCTGGAGGCGGCGTCATCTCTGCAATCGTCGCCCGCACTCCTGCAGTAATCTCCTCTTCGCCCGCTGCCTTCGGCAAGTAAGTCTCAATCAGCTTGATCTCCGCCGCTTCCTTGTCGGCCATCTCCTGACGTCCGCCCTTGGTGAACTGTTCGACCGAATCCTTGCGCTGCTTGATCAGCGTCGAGAGCACCTGCTGCGATTCTTTGTCGTCAAGCGGCGCCATCTTCTCGACCTCGCGGAGTTTGAGCGCGGACTTCACCATGCGCAGCGTCGAAAGCCGGTGCTCCTCGCGCGCCTTCATGGCGGTCACGATGTCTTTCTGGATCTGATCAATAAGTGGCATGGGCAAATTATAGAACGCGAAGTGCGGAGACTGAGGGAGTTGCAGGCCGACGGATCGCTATTCGCCTGGCCAACGCCCGTACAATATCCGCATGCTCGTGCTCGCCTCCGCCTCGCCTCGCCGCCATGAACTCCTCAGCAACGCGCACATCTCCTTTGAAGTCCATCCCGCACACATTAATGAAGACCCGCTCCCAAACGAACCCGCCAAAGACTACGCCGAGCGGTTGGCCCGCGAAAAAGCGGAAGCCATCTCTCAACAGTACCCAAACAACCCTGTGCTCGGCGCTGACACAGTCGTAGTCATCGACAATCAAATCCTGGGTAAGCCCGTCGACCCATCCGACGCCGCGCGCATGCTGCGCCTCTTGTCGGGACGCACGCATCAGGCCATCACCGGAGTGTGCATCGCAATCAATGGACAGCACACCGTAGCCAGTGCAACGACCTCGGTCACGATGACAGAAATTTCGGAGCAGGAAATTGCCGACTATGTCTCTACCGGAGAGCCCATGGATAAAGCCGGCGCCTATGCAATTCAAGGCATAGCCTCGCGCTGGATCCCGCGCATTGAAGGGGACTACAGCAATGTGGTGGGATTGCCCGTGGGGCTGGTCTATCGAATGTTGCGCGAGGCTGGGGTGATCTAGGCTCGGGTGAACTAACGGAACCAAAAACCTACGGCTTCTTTTCTTCGTCTTTTTTTGGCTCTTCCTTCACCGCCGACTTAAAGTTGCGGATCCCTTCTCCCAGACCCTTTCCGAGGTCGGCAAACTTGCTTGGGCCAAACAACAAAAGCGCTATGCCCACGATCAACAAAATGTGCAACGGCTGGAACAGTCCTTCCATAATTCCTCCATGGCAGTTGAACGCACGCCAACTGCCGCTCAGTCCGCAGGGTTCTCTAGCTCAGCCGCCAAACAGTGACTGCCAAGCCATCCCCAAATTGCATTCTAGGTGAGTACAGAACCGCAGTCAAAACAGGTCCGTGCCCAGCCCTGCCGTTGGGCCGGCGTCCGGGCGGCTGAGCCTGCCCCGAGCGCAGGCGAAGGATGGCTGCGTCTCGCGCGTACTCCAGCATCTGGCATGCGGGCGACCCGTTGCCTATGCGCTCTCAATCAGTCCGGCCAGGAGCGCTACGCGCCGTGGCAACTCTGAAATCAAAATATGTTCATGGACAGCATGCGCGCCATCCCCTACACCGCCCAGCCCGTCCAGTGTCGGAATGCCCATCCCTGCGGTAAAATTCCCGTCCGAGCCTCCGCCCACAGCCGCTTCGTTTAGCTTCCATCCCAAATCGCGCGCGATTCCGACGGCCTTTGCGTAAAGAGCCGCGACACCCGCCGTCCGCTCCATTGGAGGACGATTAATTCCGCCCGAAATCTCGAGTTTGCACTTGCGGTTAAACGGACGCAGGCCGCGCATTTTGTTATCGATTCCAGCCGCATCTTTCATTCGCGCAATGCGCACATCCACATGCGCAGTCGCCTCTGCCGGGACAACATTGGTTCGTGATCCGCCGCTCACGATCCCGACGTTCACAGTCAGCTTCTTTTTTAGATCAGTGAACCGGGAAACTTTTTCGATCTGCCGCGCGAGTTCCAGAATCGCATTTAGACCCTTTTCGAAATCAAGCCCAGCATGAGACGACTTGCCCATCACCTTGATTGTGTACTCGCCCACTCCTTTGCGTGCCGTCTTCACCGCGCCTGCAAATCCATAGGACGGTTCCAGCACGAGCACCGCCGCGGCCTTCTTGGCCAGCGATTCCGTAATCGCACGCGATGAGTTGCTTCCCACCTCTTCGTCCGAAACAAGCAAAACGCTGACCGGACGTGGCAACTCGCCTCCTCCGCCCGAAGCATGCCAATCCCGCAGCGCCGCAAGCGCGCTGAGCATCAGCGCGATGCCCGACTTCATATCGAGCACGCCCGGACCTGTGAGCTTGTCTCCTTCGACGCGGCACGGCATCCTTCCGATCGTCCCAAGCGGATATACGGTGTCGTAGTGTCCGAGTAAAAGCACGGGATTGCCGCTCGAGCCGCCCGCGAAGTCGACCTGGAGATGATCTCCGAAATCGTTCGCGCGGTGAAGTCGCACCGCGCCGCCCAGTGCCGCAAATCTCTGCGCCACCACCTCCGACAAGCGATCGACCGCGGCCTTGTTGTCGCTAGGCGATTCAATCTCAACCAGCTCGCGGATGGTCAGGACCATCGCATCGCGCCGCGCTTCAAAATAGGCGAGACGCTGCCGTCCCTCCGGACTAGGACTTGTGGCCGATCTTTTCGCACTCGCCTTGGTTCCCATATCTAGTCGGTTCCCCAGATCTCCCCAATTACGCGCGCGAAATTGGCGCCCAGAACTTTCTCAATCACCGCCGCCGGCTGGCCACGCTTCGCCAGTTCCTCTGCAATTACCAGCATGTGGTCCGGTCCATTAAGATCGGGCACGTATGGATACCGATCCTCCCCAGGCGCGCCAATTCCAAGCTGCTTCCGGCGCGCGATGTCCTTATCGAACGCCGCCTTTTGCTCGGCAGTCAGCACCGTTTTCTGAATTGCCCCATCCGACCCAATTCCAACATGGTCCGCACCGCACACATTAATCGCATGCACCAAATGATCGAGCACATGCTGGCGCGTGGGCACAGTCGGCGAAGCTACCAGATACGGCATCAGATAAACCCCAAAATATCCGCCACGATCGGCCAGAGCTTTAAGAATCGCATCCGGCTTGTTTCGGGGATGCGCATACACCGCCCCACACCCAGAATGCGTAATCAGCACCGGCTTCGCCGATTGCGCGATACCCTCGGAAGTCGTCCGGTATCCGCTATGGCTTAAATCGACGGCCACCCCAATTTCATTCATCTTCTTTATGGCAGCGACGCCCGCCTTGCTCAGTCCGGCATTCCCCGGCTCCAGGCATCCGTCGCCAAAGATGCTGCGATTGTTGTAAGTAAGCTGCATGATGCGTACGCCCAGCTGCCGGAACATGCCAATGCGTTCGACATTTTCTTCAAGAAATGCCGTGTCCTGAAACCCAGGCATGATCCCGATCTTGTTTTCCCGCTTGGCGCGCGCAATGTCCGAATGCCGCCGCACGATGAGAAACGTCTCGGAATGCCGGTCCACCAAATCCTGAAGCATTGCCAAGTTGCTGACTGTATCCTCAAACCCCCGCGCCGAGATGGTGAAATTAATCGCCGTAATTCCAGACTGCTTCACCGGTGCGAGCCTCGCCGGGGAGTTCGCCGAATCCATATCGTTAAACGGCGCGCACAGCGTGTCGATGACGATCGCGTTCGTATAAAGCGAGTCAATCGAAGGTGCCGCATCGGGGCGTACGTCTCCAATTGCGCGCGCGAGCCGAGGCGCAAGCACCGATGCGGCAGAAATTTTCAAGAGTGCGAAGTTAAATTGACGACGATGCACTTAAGCTCCCAAATGAAAGCAGTAATCAATACGCTGGCGCGGCGTTCTGCCTCGCCATCCATCCTTTACTTGGCCGGTGGCGCGTACTGCGCCTCGCCATTCCCAAATGACCAATTTTCTTTAGCGCATTCCACCAGGTTAATCAACACGTCCTCGCGCCGCACCCCTAAACCTGCGTGCAATCCATCAGCCACGGCCTTGTAAAAGCTTCGCTTCATCTCCAGGCTGCGCCCGCTGTTCAGCGTAATCTGGATAAAAATGCAGGCATCCGTCCGATGGATTCCGAGGTATTCGCGATCAAAAACTAAACCGCCTTCGGAATGTTCGGCAATTACCTGAAACCGGTCATTCTCCGGAACATTCAGCGTCTCCCGCATGGCCCGATAAACAATCTGTCCGACCTGCGCGCGAAACTCCACCGGTTTCCCGGCCAGGAAATCAATCCGAACCAACGGCACATTGCCTCCCTATTCAACCGATAGAAAAATGAGCCACTCACTGTTCATGCAGCCCAGCTGCGGGGCACGTTCACGTACGACGAATCGAGATCCGCCACCGACGGACACCCCAGCAGCCGCAGAGTCCGATCCAAATCGATGCGCAAAATCTCAATCGCCCGATTGACGCCCGCCTCGCCCGCCGCGGCCAACCCATAGGCATAAGCGCGCCCGCAGATCACCGCCCGCGCGCCCATACAAATTGCCTTCACAATATCGGTACCGCGTCGAACACCGCCATCCATCAAAACCTCGGCTTGACCGTTTACGGCCTTCACCACCTCAGGCAACGCGCGCAACGAAGCCGGAACGCAATCCAGCTGCCGCCCGCCATGATTTGAAACCGAAATCGCCGCCGCGCCCTCATCCACGGAGCGGCGTGCGTCGTCCGCCGTGAGCACGCCCTTCACCACGATCGGCCCGCGCCACGCCTCGCGAATCCACTTCAAATCGCTCCACGTCACAGCCGACTCGGCCAGCGCCGCTGCGATATCCACCAGCGGCATTGGGCCCTTGCCTGGGACCACGACGTTCGGCAACGCCATCAAACCGCCGTCGCGCAAATAATCGAGGAGCCATCCAGGATGCGCGAGAATATTCGGCACGAATGGCAGCTTGTCGAAAATGCTTCCTGAGACCAACTCCTTCATCCCGTTGCGGAAGTCGCGCTCGCGAATGCCCGCCACCGGCGTGTCAATCGTGACTACGAGCGCCGAAAATCCGGCGACCCGAGCCCGCTCAATCGCAGCCTCCGCTGCGCCGCGGCCGCCCAACAAATAAAGCTGATAAAAGACCGGCCCCTTCGATCCAGCCTTAACATCCTCCAGCTTGTGTCCCGAGATCGTCGAAAGGATGTATGCAGTCCCCGCATTGCCTGCGGCCCGTGCTGCCGCAACCTCCCCGCCCGGATGCATCATCCGGCTATAACCCACAGGCGCCAGGATAAAAGGCAAAGCCAGATCGAAGCCCAGCACGCGTGTTTCCAGCGGGCACTTGTCGAGCGCAACCGCATGCCGCGGACGAAACGTAACATCGTCAAAAACGCGGCAATTTTCCCGGAGCGTGACCTCGCCCTCGGCGCCACCATCCAGATAATCAAAGACGGCTCTGGGCACGCGCCTGCGCGCGATCGCGCGCAGATCGGCAATACACACCACGCGAGGAGAAGCAACAGATTGAGACAAGCGGCTCATCGGAAACACGGTTCGGCGATTGAAAATCGCCTGATGTTATCACGATAAAAGCCACAGGTAAGGATGGGAGAACTCCAGGAGGACAGCGTCCAGCCCGTGGTAGCCGCTCAGGAGTTACGAGAGCGCCCTCGCGGTCACAATTCAGCGAGCTAACATCAAAGTTTTCGAGCGCGACGAGCAACGGTCGTTTTACTTCGCGGCCACCACCGCCTGACGAGCCTTGGCCAGCTCCGGCCGCGCCGACGCTCCGCCGTCGCACGTCTTCACCAGGAGCGCATAATATTCTTCGGCTTCTGAAGCCTTCCCCGCCATCTCCGCCGCCTGCGCCGCCCCGTACAAGCCATTAAACCGCTTCGGATTAAATTTCAAGTCCCCCTCATATTCCGCCAGAGCCTGCTCCGGACGATGCATCTCGAGCAAGATATCCGCGAGCATTTCCCGCGCGGGAATCGAAGTTTGCTCCTCGCCTACCGCGTCCTCGTGATCCGCGACTTTGCGCAGCAATGCAGTCGCCTCATCGTTCTTACCCTCGGCATGCATCACCCACGCCGAAGCCTCGTTCTCTGCCATCTCCGTGGACTCGGCCGCGTAGGTGTTATGCCGCCCTACATAGTCCTTGCGAATCGCCTCAATTTCTGCGACATCCTTCTTAGCCCCGGCCACGTCTCCGCTCCTCACAGCTCCAATCGCTCGCGCCCAATACGTATAAACCTTGTCGCCTGGGGTCGAGTCCGGCACCACCTCCAGGTTGGCCGCGTCTGCCCAGCGATGCATCTCCAGCGCGTACATCGCCGGAAACTTCGCCATCGCGAATGCCTGCATATCCGTGTCGCCCATCTTCATTGACGGCATCGTCTTTACTTCTTCAATCCACTTTGCCGCTTCGTCCTCGCGCCCGCTTTGCAAATATGCATAAATCAAAAAATCCATCGCGTGGAACTGATGCGACTCCCCGCCCATATGCATCGCCGCCGTCTTGCGCGTAGCTGCAATCGACGCCAGGTTCGACTTGATGTCATCCGGCCAATCCCCGACGCGCTCAAAAATATGTGAAGGCATGTGCAGCGCGTGCGGAGAAGCCGGTGCAATCGCCGCGTACCGGCGGGCCGCCGGCAACCCAAGCTGCGCCAGTTGCGGCTTGTCGTAGGTGTGAATCAGATAATGAGCAACTCCGGGATGATCGGGCTCGATCGCGAACAATTTCTCGAGAATGGCCGCGGCCTTTTTCCGGTTGGCAAATGTCGTGTCGTTCTGAGGCTCAGACGCGAGCAGCGACAACGCGTAAAACACCGCTGCCTCGTGATCGTCTTTGTACCGCTCGTAAACCTTTTCCATCGCGTCCGAGTAAGCCCGCGCGCGCGCTTCGTGATCCGAACTCCCTCGTTCGGAGCCCTTATGCGTATAAAACGCCCGTAACGCCGCAATATAATCGCGCTCCCGCTCGGTCTTCGCCTTCGGCTTCCCGGCCTTCTTCAACTCCGCGGCTCCACGCGCAATCGTGTCTTCTGTGGGCCAATCCCAAAGCTGATGCCACAAGCTCATGGCCACGCCCCAGTGCGCCATCGCGCACTTCGGATCCTGCTTCTCCGCTGTCGAGAAAGCCTTTTCCGCCTCTTCGTACCAGAACGAATGCAGCAGCGCGACACCCTTCTCAAAAGTCTTCTGCGCCTCCGGAGTGCAAGAAACCGGGAAGTGTACCGTCCCTAGTTGAGACTCCGTCACATCGTGGTGATCATGTCCTTCATCCGCGGCCGCCGAAATCGAAAACGCGGCAGCTATGCAAACCGCAGCCAAACTCGTCGACCAAATCACTTTTCGCATAAAGCACCCCGCAGCGGAGTCTAGTAGGCGATGGCGCGCATGGTCAAGGCGGCTAGGGTAAAGCAAAGGGCGCACGAGGCAGCCTAGAGCGTGAGGTGGAAAATAGATTTGAGGGTAAGCCGTGGTTGTCTGCGAATCGTCTTTTGTGTCTTTTATTGGATGCCAGCCTTGGCAAGCATTTCCAAAAATTGCCCCCGCGTCCGCATGTCGATCGATTGCGACACGAGTTTGCCGTCGCGGTCGTAGACAAAGCTCTTCGGAATGCCCTCGACAATAAACATTTCATTCACCTTGCGTCCCGGATCGAGGAGGATGGGAAAGGTCACTTTTCTCTCGCGAATGAAGGGTTCGACTTTCGATGCCTCCTCGTCAGAGATGCCGAGAATTACCAGGCCTTGCGGTCCAAAGCGTTGATATAGGGCTTCGAGATCGGGCATCTCCTTGCGGCACGGCGGGCACCACGTAGCCCAGAAATTGACGAGTACGACTTTGCCGCGGAGATCGGAAAAGGTCCATGTCTTGCCGTTTAAATCTTTGAGTGAGAATTCGGCGTGCTCGCGCTTGCGGTCATCGGCCTGCAAGCGCGCCATGGCCGCGCGATATTGGTCGCTGTCGAGAGAAACCTCGACATGCTCATACCGCACCAGCGAGGCGAGTTCCACATATTCGTCCGCAGGTTCTACCTGTGTGGCGCGAGCGCCCTCGCCTGCGGAATTTGCCTTGCCATCGGCTGCACCGGGACTTTTCTGCGTCGGCCATGGCACCGGCCGCTCTTTGAGCGTCTCCGCCAGGGTGGTTGCCACTTCTTGAAGTGTGGCATGTCCGAAATCGCCCTCAGTGGACAGACTGGCAAGCCACATCGCGAGCCGCCTCTTGTTCTCGGTCGCAGGCAACTGGCGAATTTTGATGGCAAGATCCTTGGTTATCTCTGCCCGAACGTCGTCTGACAAAGATCTGAGCCCGTGAATCTGCTCGGCCAGAGGCTTTTCGTCGGCGCTCCAGACGATTTTATTCGCCTGCCCGAACGCAGGCTGGAGCAGACAAACGCTCAGCAGTCCCAAGACAACGAGCAGACGGCTGCCGGTGCGAATCGTGATCATTCGAATCATGCTCCTTTTGAAAGTCCCTGGAAGACCATCGTCCCTGAGCGCTCTCCCCTAGCGCCAGCTTACACCGTCGTTCGTTGGTCCGTTATATCGCCTTCCGCGGAAAGTAGGAGCGATATGGCAGAACGGTGGAAAGACGAAAGGCTGCCTAAATAGACGTTGGGGAAGCGACAACGAAAGCAGGAAGTCTTGTCCGCCACCGCACCGTTAGGCCGTTGAATCGTCCCGCCGTTGTACCATCGCGCCGTTGTACCATCAAAGCGCATGTCATTTGTCCCCGATCCAGTGGCCCAAACCAGCTCGCACCTGCTTGAGTTCGAAAGTTTGCGCGAACTGCTTGCCGGGTACGCGTCGTCTCCCCTTGGCCTAGGTCGGATTGCCGAGTTGCGGCCATCGCTCGATCGCGCGTGGATAGAAAATCAGCAGAGGCTCACCGCGGAGATTCGGGAATATCGCCGCGCCGGGGGACGCTTTGAATTTGCGGGGCTGCCGGAAGGTGAGAGGCTGCTGGAGAAGTCGCGCATTGCCGGCGCCGCACTCGAAACGACTGACATTCGCGATATCATCCTGATTGCCGACCGGGCTTCCGAGTGGAGCCAGATTGTGCACGAGCCTCCGGCGGCCATGCGCTCGGAATGGAACGCCGTGAGCGCGCTCTCCGCCGGCATCGTTGACTTGGGCGCGTTCTTGCGCGCATTTCGCAACAAAATTCTGCCCGATGGCACGCTCGACGACCGCGCCTCCCCGGAACTCGGCCGCATTCGCCGGGAAATCGAAAGACAGAAACGGCAAATTCAGGAGTCTCTGCGCGTTCATCTGCGCAAGCTTGCAGAAGGTGGAACGGTACAGGACGAGCTTGTCACCATCCGCGGCGAGCGCTTTGTGATTCCCGTGAAGGTCGAGCAGAAGCGGCGCGTGCCGGGCGTGGTCCACGGGGCGAGTTCAAGCGGGCAGACGGTCTTCGTCGAGCCGCTCGAAACGATTGAACAGAATAATGAACTCGTACGGCTGCTTGACGAGGAACTGGCGGAGATCCATCGCATCCTGCTCGAAATGACGCGGCAGATCGGCGAAAACGCGGAGGCAATTCTGGCTGCTGCCGATGTTCTGGCGGAGTTGGAGCTGCAATTTGCCAAGGCGAGACTTGCGGAAGACTACAACTGCGTCGCCGTGACACTTTCGGTGGTAGCGACGGCGGATTCCACCGTGGCGCCGGCAAAAGAGGGGGCAGGTGCCGTCTCTACGCTGATTCTTCATCGCGCGCGGCATCCTCTGCTTGAGCGCAATCTCAAACTGAAAAACGCGACCGTTGTTCCCATCAGCGTCGAACTCGAAGGCGAGCGGCGGCAGCTTGTGATCACCGGCCCAAACACGGGCGGGAAAACTGTCACTCTGAAAACGCTTGGCCTTCTGTCGCTCATGGCGCAGTCTGGAATGCCGGTCCCGGCGGATCGCGCCGACATGCCGGTCTTCGATGCGATTCTGGCCGACATCGGCGACTATCAATCGATCGAGCAGAATCTCTCGACATTTTCCGCGCATGTCACGAACATCGATTCCATCTCGCGCACCGCAACTCCAGATTCGCTGGTGCTACTCGACGAACTCGGCTCGGCGACCGACCCGGAAGAAGGCGCGGCGCTGGCTGTAGCCATCGCCGAGCATTTCCGCAAGGTCGGCTGCATGACGGTCATCTCGACTCATCACACATCGCTCAAGGTCTATGGCGCGAACACGGCGGGGGTGATCAATGCGTCGGTGGGCTTTGACGAAGCCACGTTGCAGCCGACCTACGAATTGAAGATTGGAGTGCCCGGAGCCTCGGCGGGGATTAACATCGCGCGGCGGCTCGGCCTGAATCCGGCGATCATTTCATCGGCGCAGGGGAAGATCGGATCGCAAACGCAGGACATCTCGCGTTTTCTCGACCGCCTGCACTCCGATCTGCGCACGCTCGACGAGGAACGGGCGCGGATCAAGGCGCGGGAGCAGGAACTGGAGCGCGAGAAATCGCAACTCGCCAACGAGGGACGCAAAGAGCAGCAGGCCAAAGTTCACGAGATGGAGAAGAAGCTGGAAGCGCTGTTCCGGGATTTGGAGTATCACGCGCGCGAGGCAGTGAATGCCGTGCAGGATAAAGTCTCCCAGCAAAAGCTCTCGAAAGATGCGGAACGGCGTGTTGCCAAGCTGCGGCGGGAATTTCGCGAGCAGTTCGATTCCTCGGTCGTTGCCCACGCCACGGGCGCCGATCGGGGCGATCCTCATGCCCAGCCCGCGCTGGTGAAGCACGTCTCAGAAGGCGACGTGGTGAAGCTGAAGTCGATGGGCCGCGCGGCGGTAGTCAAGAAGAAGGTCGGCGACAATCACTTCGACGTCGAAATCGGGTCGATGAAGATGCGGATCGCGCGCGAAGATATTGCCGAGGTGCAGTCGCGCTCCGGCGATTCGCCGGTAGAGGCGGCGCGCGCCCGCGGCATCAAAGTGTCTCTGCAAAGCGAGCCCGGCGGCTCGACCGCGCCGACCGAAATCAACGTCATCGGACGCACCGTCGACGAGGCCACCAGTGAAGTTGAAAAGTTCGTGGACCGCGCGTTTCTTGCCGGAATGCCGCGCGTCCGCATCGTTCACGGCAGCGGGATGGGGATTTTGCGCAAGGCGCTACGAGAATACTTGAAGAAGCATCCGCATGTGGAGACAGTGGCCGAGGCACCACAGAATGAGGGCGGCGGGGGGGCTACTTTGGTGGAGCTGCGAGTATAGACTTGAGTGTATGAAAAAGAAACAAACACAGCTCGAACGCGACACCACCGCATATTACGAGAGCCTCAGTGGCGAGGCGCTACGCGACGAGCAGGAACTTGAACGGGCTGTATCCAAAGTTCCGTCCCCGGATGTCGACGCACCTGAAGATTAAGGACTGGCCGTTCTCACCCTACCCAGGATTGGTCTGGTCTGAATACGAGCAGCCCTATTTTCCGAAGTGCTTAACATGCGGAACCTGTATTCCACATGTTTCCCACAGGTGCATTGTGTCTAATCGCTTTCCCTCTTTTGTCCCAAGCCTCAAAATGAGCTAACGCAAGCGTCGCCCATGACCTCTTCCGACAATTTCAAAGAGACCCTCAAGCAGCAGGCGGACATCGTCCGCATCGTGGGCGACTACGTCAAGCTGAAGAAGGCCGGTGGACAGAATTTTTCCGGCCTGTGTCCTTTCCATCAGGAGAAGACGCCCTCTTTTACCGTGCAGGCGACGCAACAGTTCTATTACTGTTTTGGCTGTCACGAATCTGGCGACGTGTTCAAGTTCGTTCAGAAAGTGGAAAACATTTCGTTCCCGGAAGCCGTCAGGTTCATTGCGCAGAAGCTGGGCGTTCCAATGCCGAAGGCTGCGTTCTCGAGTCCTGCTGAGGCGAAAGATGCGCAACTGCGCACGGCCCTGCTCGATGTGCAGGAGCGGGCAATGGTTTTCTTCCGCGAATCGCTGCGGCGTCCCGAAGGCGCCCGAGCCCGCGAGTATCTCAAGGGCCGCGGGCTTAATGACGAAATGACTGCACGTTTCCGGATCGGCTTTGCGCCGGACTCAGGCTTCCAGCTGCGCGATGCGTTGCGAACGGAATTTGACGAGGAGTTGCTGCGGGAGAGCGGGTTATTTTCCTGGAAGGAAGGCGCTCAGGCATCAACTGGCAGCCGTCAGGATGACAGGTCACCGGTCACCGGTGACCGCTCGCCGGACGCCATCTACTCAAAGTTCCGCAACCGCGTAATGTTTCCCATCGCCAACGAGCAGGGCAAGGTCATCGCCTTCACCGGACGCACACTTGCGACCGACGAAAAGGCCGGCCCGAAGTATCTGAATTCGCCCGAGACGAAGATTTATTCCAAGTCACGCGTGCTCTTCAATCTCGACAACGCCAAGGAAGCCATTCGCAAACTGGACTACACGATCCTCGTCGAGGGACAGATGGACTGTATTTCCGTATACGCAGCGGGTTTCCATAATGTTGTTGCCAGCTCGGGCACTGCGTTTACTGAGCTGCAAACAAAGCTGCTCGGACGCTTCTCGAAGAACATCATCGTGAACTTCGATCCCGACACTGCCGGAGCGCGCGCCACCGAGCGCACGCTCGGTTTGCTCGTAGAAGAAGAATTCATTATCCGAGTGCTCACTCTGGAGACGGGATTCGATCCCGATCTCTTCATCCGGCGCAAAGGAAAAGACTCGTACGGCGCGGCGCTGAAAAATTCGCAGAAATACTTCGACTACCTGATCGACCGGGCGCGGGCGCAGTTCGGCGGGCGCAGCCCGGAGAGCAAGGTTAAGGCGGTTAATCATCTCCTACCCCACATTCAGCGGGTGCCGAGCCGGATTGTGCGCGATGAGCTTGCCATGGAAATTTCGCAGAAACTGGGGATCGATTCGGCAGTGCTGCGGCAAGAACTCAAACATACGGCTACAAATCGCTCAGCCATCGCGGTGAAGGGCTCCTCAGAGGCCCGGATCACGGGGGCCGAGCGAGTACTTATTCGGGCGTTGGCATCGGCCCGGCAGATGCAATCCAGCGGAGAACGAATTTCGGCCCGCGACGGCACTGACGAAGAATTTGACCCCTCTCGACAGGCACAATATGCGCTCGAGTCCGAGCGTCTCCATGAGGGGCTGACGTCGGAATCGCTAATTGCGGCTCTGCTTTCGAGTGGCCCGGAAAGTAGCGAGCCGCTCGAACTCGCGAAGAGCGAGGAGGACCGGCGTCTGCTGGCATCGATCCTCATGAATGAAGAGGAAGAGCTGACGCCGGAGACCGTCGAAGGCGCTATCCGCGGGCTGCGTCGGATCAGCCTGCGGCGGCGGCTTGAGGAGGTGCAGAGAAGCCTTGTGCGTTCCGGTGTCTCGAAAGAGGATCAACACGCGCTCTTGCAGGAAAGGATCCGACTAAAACGAGCCTTAGCCGATCCCGGAGTGGACGAGACTGCGGGGCGGGCCAGCTAAAAGGGGCGGTCCACTCAACGCCAAGAACCGATGCGTGTGGCACACGACAAACTGGGGAGGTAGTCTTCGCGGGTCCGGCCAACTAAACAATAGGCTCGCGCCACACCTTGAGCCGGTAGAGGGCTTGGAACCGAACCCGCCCTCGCGCCATCTAACGATGTAGCGGGAAAAGAGATAAGGGGATTTACGGGCTAGTTGCGGCCGAGGGATGAATCCTTCCGCGACTGGCAAACCCGGCGCTGAAAATGCTATACTTCTAGGGTTTGTGCGTTCTCGCACAACTCCTTACCAATCCCACCGCTGCAAGTTCGGCGTTCGCGCGGCCCGAAGTCTCCTGCAAGCATCGCTTGCCGGAGTGGGAATCGGCGAC
>JBAQJF010000015.1:0-13833 GCA_049300195.1 Terriglobales bacterium
AGCCATTCGTTGGTAACGTTATGCCAGACGCCGCTGTTGTCCAGGTACTCGACGTACAGGTAGCCGTCGATCAGGTTCCAGACGGCCGAATTGCCCTGGTTCTGAACTCCGATATAGGGATACGGAGGAAGAGTTGCGCCGCTACCGCAACCGGCCGGCAATGCGCCGGCAAAGCTCGAGCAGAGCGCGACGGTCGGATATGGAACTGTGGGCGGATTGGTCGTCCCGGTAATTTCCAGCGGCGCCGCCGGTGCGGTCGCGGGCTGGAGCGTTTGATAACCGGAGGGTGGAGCCTGCGGCGCGAAATACCAATCCGGAGGCAGGTACTGCGTGGCGCAATTGGAAGCGCCGCACTTGGTGGTTGGGCATGCCGCCCCCGCGCAAGTTGTGGTGTCCGGAATCCATCCATTGGTGGCCGCGGCGAAGTACATGCTGTAAGAGTTGCCGCCCGCGGGCGCGCCTAACTTGGTCGGGAAATAAGCGTTCGTGGTACTTGGATAACTGGTGGCGATGCCGTAGGGATTGCTCGCGCCCCCGTTCTCCGTGGAAATGGTGTTGGCCAGCCGAACCGCGCCGCTCGGCAATTCAGCCGGATCGTCGCTCAGCAGAACATGGATCTGCGCCAGATTTTCCTCCCGCGACTGGCTGAGCGCGACCGAGTCCGTGGACTCGTCCCGGCGAATGATTTCATAAGGGAAGGTAGTGCCCGTCACGAACGGCATGGATAGCTTCTTTGCGCCCGTCCCGATGTTTACCTGGCTCCCATAGTTGCCATTGACCAGCATTTTGTTGGTGGTGGTTTTTGAAAAGGTATTCCAATAGCTCGTGTTATACGCGGATTGCGGCGGATCGCCACCCCCGCCCTTCAAACTGCCATCGCCCCAGGGACTGCTCGCTGGATTGCTGTTGGCGGATTTCAAAGTGCAGTCCGATGTGACCACCCCAGGTTTGCTGCAACCGTTCGCTTGGGTCGGAATATATACGTTGCCGGTATCATTCCAGTTACCGCCGGTAGCTGCCAATCCGTTCGGCAGATTCTCGGTAATGACGTTGCCGTAGGCTTCCAGCTTGTTGTTAAAAACCAGCGTGGCGCCGCTCGAGACGCCGAGGTAGAGGTCGGAGTTGGTGTGTACGCGTCCGGCGAAGTTAAGATTTGGGCTGTCGAAAAAGCCGCAGTCGCCTTCGCAAAATACACCGAACTGAAACACCGGAATCAGCGCGACCTGCGCCGTGCGCGTCATGCTGACTTCTTGTCCGCCCGGAAAGGCGGCAGTGACTAGCATGTTCACCGGCATGACCTGCGCCCAAAGTCCTGCGTCCGGGCCGTTGCCGCTGATCTGGCCCCAGACCGAGGTCAGTGCGCTTGGACAACTGGACTGCTGCGTGGTGCCGGGCATGACCGAATACTGGGTCCACGTGACGCCAATCAGCGCCGGCGCGTTGGCGGTGTTTCCCACCGCGCAGATTTGCGCGGCGGTTGGCGATTGCGTGCTGCGGAAGACCGTGCTCAGGTCGGAATACATTTTTTCCATGCCGCCTTCGGCCGCATGAAAAGCGAGGTTGTTCTGTAGATCGGTGCCACCGACTTTGCCTTCGGTGTTGACCATCATCATGAGACCGATCGCGATGCCGGACAGCAGCACCAGCATGAGCAGCGACGCCACCAGCGTGAATCCCCTGCTCCGCCGGCTCGCGCCCTTTGTCGATCCCGAGTTGTACTTCTTCATTCTGTCAATGCGCATCGTTTTACTCCGTGACAACTATTCCGTTTGTGATGGGGTCAATTGGGATAGTTGTTGTTGTAAGTCAGATTTCGAGCGCAGACCGAGGTCTGCAAATTTGTTCCCTGATACCCCGACCCCAAGCCGAACTGCGAGCCCTTCTGGGTGCTGTTCATGGCCATGTTCAGGATGTTGATCTTGGTGATCTGGTTCGGGAGAAGGCCGTTCGAGGCTATGTCCTGGGCGTCGCCCGAACCGGGGTTCGGCTGATTCACCGCGTACGTCAATGTCGAATCGTTAAACAGGTCATAGCTGAATTTCATGAAAGCGACGTTCTCCACCACCGGCATCGGCGAATGCCCGTTGAGCTGCCTCATCAGGCGCGGCGTCGTCCCCGTGTTGTCGATGTAATACGTCACGATCATCAGCCGGCACGGCCCCTGCGCTCCGCAGGGAGCCGCCGAGGATGTTCCGGTGGCGTTCAAGAGCGCGCCGTTCAGGCCGGTGCCGGTGCCCGTCTGGTTCAGCTTCAGCGGGTCGCCATCGGCGAAGGGAACCACATACTTCATGCTGGTGCCACTGCCGGTAGTCGTCACCGCGCCGGTGACTTCGGCTACCACTGTGTTGCCGCCGAGCGTCATCAGCACCACGTCGCCAACCGTGAGGCCCGCCGCCAGGTCGTTCGGGGCCTGCGGCGTGGTGATGGGATTCGGCAGGCACCCCTCACTCGCCCAGGTGTTGGGCGACACGGGTTGTGAAAAAGTCACCACTCCCTTGGCCGTGACCTGAGGGTTGAAGCAATTGAGATAAAAATTCGAATCGGTGTAGATCGCCGTGACCACATCGGTGGGGCCCTGGGCGGCCGCAATCGTCGGCCCCAGGTCGTATCCCGGGATCAGGCCATACATGTAGGGAATGCCGCCGTTCTTCGGATACACGCCGGCCACCCCGTTCAGGTAGCACTTCGGGGTCTGGTCGCAACCATACTGAGGATTGCTCGCCGACATCAATTGGATGGCCGCGCCATTGCCCAGGCCGGCGCCGGCCAGACTCAGATCCTTGAGCATCATGTTCGAGGCGGCGCGAAAATCTTCCTGCATGTCCGCGCGCTGATTCACCATCCAGGTGGCAGCCAGGCTCTTCGTATACATAAGCACCGCGCCCGCCAGGATGATCGATCCCAGGGCCACGGAGACCATCATCTCCACCAGACTGAATCCACGGTCGCGGGTTGTTAAGCGCTTGTTCATGGCCCCTCTTTTTATTCGAACTGCGAAATATAGGAATTCAAGGTGTAGGTTTGCGGCATCTGCATCTGGGGACTCGAGTACTGCACGGTGATGGTCACGCTCCGCACCGACGCAATCACGTTAGGCGGCGTATCGTTGTCGTAGACCGGCGAGATCGTGATCTGCCGCTGGTAGCCGATCAGGGGGATGAACTGGTCATCCGCCGTGAGGAAGATGCCATCTGCCCCGGGCTCCTGAAGCGTCTGAATCCCCGCCGCCGCGTCGTCGCTCGTTCCGTAAATTCCGTCGAGCCCGGCCTTGTAGATCGGCTGCATGTTGGCCAGGAAGATGCCGCAGGTCGCCGCCCCGGTAACGACGCAAGTCGTCGAGCCCTGATTCTGGATGTCGTCCCACCCAATCTGCGTGGTGTTGCGGGCCGTAATGATGCTCTCGTAGGACTCGTTGGCCAGTTGCTTGGCGATCATCGCGTTCTGCGAGGTTTGGGTTGACGCCATCGCCAGTCCGAACACCCCGAGCAAGCTGACCAGGCCGGTCGTCAGAATGACCATCGAGATCACAACTTCGATCAGCGAGAACCCCAACTCGGCACGCTGGCCACGGCGGGAGAAGCGGGCAATGGTTTTTGGCTGAGTCATATTTTGTCCGATCGATTTTTGTTCGATCGAGTTTTGCTCGACCGATGTTTGTCTGATCAATATCGCAGCCATTGATAGCCTCCTCCCGTTTTGGGGTAGACTCTCCACCCGTGAATGCGGCCCGTGCCGCCCCACACCGTGATGGCGCGCGTACTCAAAATGTCGCTGGTGTTCCCCAGATAAACCACCCCTCCGCTCCAGTAATTCATGCCCGCGCAAGTTCCCGCGCCCGTCGCGTTCTGCGACGAGCCGTCCGGACAGAAGTAAACCGCCGTCTGCGCTCCGGAGCCGGTTCCTGGCGACGGATATCCGAAGTCAATCGCCGTGGTCGCGTTGCCATAGCCATCCGGAGGCGGCGTCGAAGCGAGCGTACTATTGACTTGAAATTTAACGTCGGGCGGCAACTGATAAGTCGCCGTGTTCTGATCGCCCTGAAATCCCGCCAGCGTGGGCGCGACCACGATCGTGTTCGGAATCGAACCGTTCGAGAATGTCACCGAATACGAAGTGCGCTGCGAGATCGCATTGTCACGCGCCTGCCGCATGGCGGAGATCGTTGTGTTGTACGCGTTGGTGACGTGCTGCTGGTTCATAACCGGTACCAGGCTGATGACGGCAAACACTGCCACCGTAAGGCTGATCGCAATCACAGCCACGACCTCCAGCAAGCTGAAGCCGCTGGCCGCGTCGCGCCGCTTTCGAAAACTGTTTGTTAGTCGCATGTGGTGGCGCCTGTAAACGACTCCGCGTAATCGCGGGCCATCCCCACGGATCGGCCCGGATACACAGTCGTGTAAGTTGATGTTAGAAAGTGCGGTGGGTAACGTCAAAGTACCGGGGTACACCGGCCATCCGGGCAATGGCCTTTAGTAAGTAATGTCGAAGCGTGTTACTTATAGGCCAGCTTCGAGCTGCGAGCCTCGAGTCGCAAGCAAACAGAATCTTGCGTCAGAAATCGGAAACTGCACCGGCGTGGACCAGGATCGGGGAAGGGCACGAGTTCTACTCGTGCCGATTGAAGCGTCCGCGACGAGGGCGGCTTTAGCCGCTGGGGGATGTCTCCGAGAGGGAGAGTGTGTGGACATTTCTGCCGCCCTCGCCATCTCGCCATGCACTTCGGATCATATTTTTCTAATCCTGACAGGCGCTCTCAGCCGCAACGCCGGTGGCACGGGGGCCATTCTGCCGGCACTCAGCCCCCGCGCGCGATGCAATGCCTACCCGTCGCTATGTATACTGCCAGTACGAATTTTCCTCAGGCGACGAGTCCGCGTGGGACGTCTCGGAATGAATCAACTCTAGTAAATAAAGAAAAGCGAGAGTATTTCGCAATGAACTTTGCAATTCGGACGCGCGATCTGCGCAAAATCTACAACTCACTTCCGCCCGCGGCTGCCGGGGGTGCGTCTCCGGGTGCAAGAAAGAAAAACAAAGGGCCAAAGCCGGAGATCAAGGCACTCGACGGCATTGACCTCGAAGTGGCCCCGGGCCAGATCTTCGGGCTGCTCGGGCCGAACGGGGCGGGGAAGTCGACCACCGTTGGAATTCTGACGACGCGCGTTCGCCCTACCAGCGGCACCGCGTGGATTGGCGAATACGATGTCTGGCGCGATCAGACCGCCGCCAAGCGGGAGATTGGAGTGGTGGCGCAGCGGCCGAATCTGGATTTTTCTCTGACGGCGCGCGAGATCCTGACCTTCCATGGCGCCTACTTTGGTCTCAATTCGCACGAGCGAACCGAGCGCGCGAATGCGCTGCTCGAGCGTTTCAAGCTGATGGATCGCGCGAATCAGCTGGTGCGCGGATTTTCCGGCGGCATGATGCAGCGCATGTCGATTGCCCGCGCCATGATGCACAACCCACAGGTTCTCTTCCTCGATGAGCCGAGTGTCGGGCTGGATCCGCAAACGCGCTTGCTGCTGTGGGAGATCATCCGCGAATACAACCAGAAGGGCCACACCGTTCTCCTGACCACCCACAACATGGAAGAGGCCGATACGTTGTGCCAGCAGCTCGCGATTATCGATCACGGCAAGATCATTGCGCAGGGAACGCCCGAGGCGTTGAAGGCCTCGATTCCCGGCGGATATTTGCTGCGCCTCCGATTCGCACATGACCCGGCGCAACTGCTGGAGAAACTCGCGGCGCTCGCCGGGGTAACGGAAGTTCGCGCTACCGGCGAGAATGGAGCAGATCTTTACGCCGGGCGCGGAGGTTCGCTCATTCCTGAGATTGTGAATGCGGCGGCGGCGCTGGCAGTGGAATTGTCCGACGTCCACATCTCGGAGCCGAGCCTCGAAAACCTGTTTCTCCATCACACCGGCAGGAGCTTGCGCGAATGAACTGGAAAACGTTTTTTGCGTTGCTCGGGCGCGACGCGCACGTGGCGCGCCGCAATCTGGTGCCGCTGATTCTGCAAACATTCTTGCAGCCGCTGCTTTTCGTCTTTATTTTCGGCCGCGTGATGGTAGGCAGCGGCTACATGCCGCCGGCCTACAAGAGCCTCCTGCTGCCCGGGATCATGGCCATCAGCATGGTGTTCACGGGAGTCTGGGCGGTGGCCATGCCGCTGATTGCGGAATTCCAATTTACGCGCGAGATCGAAGACCGGCTGCTGGCGCCGATCGACATTTCATGGGTTGCGGTCGAGAAGGTTGTCGCCGGCTTGATTCAGGCCGTGGTGGCCGGATTATTGGTGATTCCGATGGCATGGATCATTTTGCGGCCCGGACTGGATCTGCACATTACGAGCCCGCTTCTTTTCCTCTTTATGACCTTGCTGGTTGCGGGCTTCTCTTCGTGCGGCGGTCTCGCGCTAGGCTGTAGCGTGGATCAGCAGCACATTGGGTTAATGTTCAGCATGGTAATGACGCCGATGATATTTTTTGGCTGCACATACTATCCGTGGAGCGCGCTCGCCAAGTTTCCGATCCTGGCAAAGATCGTCCTGATTAATCCACTGGTCTATGCAAGCGAAGGGCTGCGCGCTACGCTCGTGCCGCAGTTTCCCCATCTCTGGCTTCCGGCGGTCCTGGTGGCGTTGACGGTGTTCGATATTCTGCTGCTTTTCGTGGGCCTGCGGCAGTTCCGGAATAAAGCGGTGAGTTAGGCATAACGGCATTTTTGACCTAACCGCGAGTCCGCCTAATTGCCGTGGATATCGCAGGCGCTCGTAGACATCTATCTTGATCTCCGAGTGCCATTAGTTTCTAACTAAATTGGCTGTAGTTATTACTGAGCTGATGGACGGAGTCGAGGCAAGCTATTGTCAGCGAGGGAGTTGCGGAGTGCAGGTTAAACTGGGCTTGACTCTGGCGGCCAGAGGAGTATTATCGATTTGAAGTTCGTCAGCTTAGCTGACTTTGCCCTAACCGAGGGGCTGAAAGTTCGGTAGAGCGGGCCTCCATGGCCCGCTTGATTTTTATGGCCAAAGCTTTATGGCCAGATGTTTTTCCCGCACATCGCAGGGAAACAACGTGGAAAAGTGTCTGGTTTGCCCGACGACTTTGCAAACCAGAACTCGCCACTGCGGCGCAAGTTCCGTGCCGAAGTTCCTAACGTAGTTCTCATCCCCTGTTCCAAGAGCCTGCCAATTAGGACAGATGCAATCTGGTTTTGTGGCAAGTTCTATCGCCCACGGAACCTCAGAAGCCCTTTGCGGGTCATAGCGGCCCTCAATAAACTGCATTTTCCCGGCTCGAATTTCCTCAATGATCAATTTCCTATTGCGTGGCTCAACGCCAAATTTGTTTCTCAACTTTATGTGGTGAACAAAATGTTCGCACTTGAATCGAACCCGAAATCCTCGCGGGTCGCGCAAATCCACGTTGCAAACATTTTGCTCGTACCATTCGAAAACGTTCTGGATACTTTCCAGTGGTAAGAGACATGGCATGCGAGGGTATGAACGAAACTTCTACACAAGACTGAACGATACTCCGTTGTTCCCGAGCAGGCCACGTCGCCGAGGACGGTTAATACGCAGACGGCTAATACAAGACCCAACCGAGCCCCGGCCCTTCTACTTCGCGATCGAAAACGTCGTCCACGGATAAGCGTCCATATCCCGCAACACCCCTTGCTCCCAGCCGAATTCAGGATGCTCCCGCAACTGATCCGCGGCTTTGAAGTTCATGCCGCAGGCATGACCCGCGTGGGCGGCAAAAGACATGTGCTCGACCATCGCGGCGTCAGCTACTTTATTTTGCACAGCTCCGGCCGTGCCGTAAGGCGGCTGCCATGGCGGCGAGCCGCGCGGAGAAAGATCGATATGCCCGTCCAGCGTGCGCTCGTCGGGTTCCTCCTTCTTGGTATACGTATCGTAGTGGTCAGCCATAAAACGCTCGGCGGCGGCCACATCGATTTTGCCCTTGTTTTCGGCCATCAGTTGCTCCCACCGCACGTGGCGCGCATTCGCGCTCATGCTCATGTCCTTCGTGTCAAAGTTGGTTTCTTCGCGGATCAGATTTTCGTTGACCGGGAAATTTGAGCCGACGAAATAGCCATCCGTCTTCTTCTCGAGCGTGACATTCTTGAGCCCGAGTTCCAGGCTCGCGATTTCGTTGGTCTTGGTATCCGCCAGCAGCCAGTTGTTGGCATAACCGCCGTTGTTGCCCTTTTTCATGATCCGCGCGAATTCGTCGATCGAGTCCGAATATTGCGCGGCCTTGCGCGCCCGCACGAACTCCGGAATGCCGTTTGGATCGTAGCCGCTGAAGTGGCCGATGGTTGTTTCCGTGATCACGATGCCGGCCGAGTTTTCCACGAAATCATCCCCGCTGTGGATGAAGCCGGGCAGGCCGTCCATAATCATGCGATAGCCCTTCGCCGGGAAAATATCGAATATGATCGTCCAGCGCGCGCCGTCCAGATAGCTCGTCCAGTTATTGTGCGCGATCACGATTTTGCCATTCTTGGTATAGCTGCCGGTGGCCACGAAAGCGCTGCAATGTTCGGGCGCAACCAGTGACGCGGCGTTCTCCAATCCGTGCTCTTTGTTGTATTCCTTGACGTAGTATTCCCATTCCATCGAGGCATTAAGAGCGACGACATCCCAGATATCGATTTTCAGGCCTTTCGCATTCGCTCCATCGACAATGCCCTGCATCTCCTCGCGATACTCCGGCTCGATGTGGGGCCACATCATACTGCGGGCCGCCTCGCGGAAAAACTGCCAGTCTTTTTTATTGTCGTGCGCCATTTCGAACGTGAAGACCTTCAGCGTGTCTTCGATCTCGGCGGAAAGCAGGTAGCCGTGCTGGAACCCGATCTCGGCCGGCGACCCTTCCAGGTGAACGTAGGTCCAGCCGTTCCTTTCGGGCGCGCGAAAGGCGCCCTGGAGGCGCGGATCGGCGGAGTCTTTGGCGAACGATATTGACGATAACAATGAGACGGCAACCAGAATCAGGAGTACTAGTCGGGCAGAGCTTCGGAACATGAATCCCCCACGCGGATGGCAGGTATTCTAGCAGAGGTTAAATGACAGGCAGGGTGATGCTTCATGGTCGCCGTAAACTGTCCATTGGGCGCGTGATCAAGAGGCGCGGACGGAAGGCCCGCGCGACATCGGGTGAGACGCCCGCGCTACAGTCTGGCGAGACGACAGCCGCATCGGAGTGGGGCGCCAACGCCCTTGACGCTCACCGCCCTTGCGCCACCTGCGGCGATTTTTCGCCCAAAGTGAAGCGGACTTCTGCGGTCTGGCGCGGAGAGACTGTCACGGACTTGCTCCACACAACTGGCGCCGAAAACATGGGACGCTTCACCCGCACCTGCGTCATCACGTCATAAAGCGGACTCTCGCCAATCATCCGCCAGCCTTCGTGCCACGCCACGATCTGGTACTCCCCGGGCGGAACGTTGGTTAGCTCGAAATTGCCCTCCGCATCCGTCACTGCATAATAAGGGTTGGGTGCGACCACCATTTCTGCGTTCATCCAGACGTGCCCGGCATTACAGCGCAGGTCAACCACGCCCTCGCGCGTCATCGGGCGGCTGATCTCCTGTCCTGCCGAGACAAAGGGAAGATTGTAGTCCGCGCTGCCCGACATGTGTACGGTGTGCAGAACCGGGTCGCTGCTCTTGACCGTCAGCGTGCCTTCCAGTGGAACCAGTAGGATATGCGGCTCGTAACGGCAATGTTTTTGATTTAGGAATCGGCGCTCGACGGGAAGATCCATGGCTTTTCCGGCAGTCACGTTTTTGAGGTACACCACCGTGTTGGCCACGCCGCCACCGGAAGAAACCTCGAGCCGCTCGAGATCGCGATGTTTCTGGCCCAGCGGGTCGCAGATCTGCGGGTCCTTATTAATCTCGGAAACGAATAAGTGAGGCAGGTTGCCCTCCCACTTCACGCTTCCCTTGATCGTCCCACCATTTTCGACCGGAATGACGTGGTAGCTGTCCTGGGCCGAGCAGAACTGAGCCGCCAGAAGTACAGCCATTAGTGCGAAACAGCCGTGTACGATTCGCATCGACTTCATAGATTTTCCTAAATTAGAGATTTCGCTGCCCAGAGGTTCGCTGCCAAGAGGGGAGAGATTGCAGCTTTTTGCGGCCCCACAGCCGCACGCACCTAAATGAACCATATTGCGAAGGTAACGCTGCCGCAAATAACCGTGGTCCATGGACTAGCGGGGGTCGAGCAACCTGGCGCCACCATGAATTAAGGTCCCGCGACCAATTCCGGTTTTCGTTCATCCAACCAGTCATTAGCGTTGGTTGCCCCAAGGTAAAAGGGAGATGAACGCCGAGGCCGTTCGGGATGGCAAACTGGTCATCCCGATCGGTCGCAAACTGCCCCTCAGCCAGGCGGCCGAAGCGCGAGCCTCCGCCGAAAAGGGTGGTATAGGAAAAGTTCTGCTGGTGGCCTGAGAACGTCGCCTTAGAACGTCGCCTGAGACCGTGGCGTGAGATCGGATTTGCGGACCAAGGCCATGAAAGGAAAACCGGAAATGACGAAAGATCGGCGCGGAATCAACCCCGCCTCAAAGCCGAGCGGCGACGGTTGTGTGGAATGCCTGGCGTCGCCCAAAGGTTGGTGGCTTCACCTACGGCGCTGCGCGGAGTGCGGCCACATCGGATGCTGCGACAGTTCTCCCAGCCAGCACGCAACCAAACACGCGGCCGCGACAGGCCATTCCATCATTGCCAGCTTCGAACCGGGTGAGCACTGGTTCTTCGATTACGAAAAGCAGGGGATGATCAAAGGTGTGAAGTTACTTCCACCCGACTCGCATCCAGTGGATCAACCGGCGCCCGGACCGGCAGGAAGAGTTCCACCGAACTGGCAGTCGCTCCTGAACTAGTCCGGCGTTACTTTCTTTAAACATGACGCTGCGGCATTCCCCGGCCGGGAACGGCATCGACGCCCGCGCCACCCACTTGCTAGTACTGCGTGCTGTAGATGTAGCTGTAGAAATTGTTGGTGTAATTGAACCCCGCGCACCAGATCTGGTGGTGCCCCCCGGGAATGGCATGGTCCGCGCACGAACCCATCTCCGCGTTGGTGGTGACATCCACCGACCAGGTATTGCCGCCGTCGGTGGAAAAATACATTCCGCCCACGTCCGTATACACATTCCCGCCGCCCGCCCATCCGGTCTTGTTATTCAGGAACAAAATCGAGCGGATCGGCCACGGCCCATCGATTGTCCGCCCGCTCCAGACCTGACCGCCATCGCGCGTCGTGTGCAGCCAGCCTTCAACGTTGGGAGAAATTTCGCCGCCCCCAACCCATCCATATTTGTCATTGCGGAAAAACACCGGACCGTCGAAGACCGAATCGACCGCCGGACCGCAGCTCCATTCCGATCCGCCCGTAAGGCTGGTGCAGAAGTTAATGCCCGACGCGCGCGTATGAAGGTTGTGAAGCAAGGAAAACTGAGTTCCGAACCAGCCGCCCGAGGGATCGGCGGCAGCGCTGTTCCAATCGGCAAGGCCCGCGCCACCATCGGTCGTGTACTCGGCAAGCGTAGCGCTCTCGCCGCCCGAGGGGCCCAATGTCAATATGACGCCGTTCAGTTTCTTTACGAAGCGGACCTGCTGCAACCACTCGGGACCGGGGCTCATGTCGCTCGTCCAGGTGGCGCCGCCATCCTCGGTCGAACGGAAAACGCCGTACGCGCCGCCCGAGCCATCGAAGAACCCTGAGATGATGACCTTCTTCGCGTTGAGAGCGGAGACTCCGTAGAAATAATCGCTCGCCCCATTGTTCAGCACCTGTTGCACCCAGCTGATTCCGCCGTCGGTCGTTTTCCAGACCTGACCCTCTTCACCCACGGCATATCCAATCTTGGCGGTGGGAAAAGCAATGTCGTGAATAATCACTCCCGGCAAAGTGGCGAGTAACTGCCAGTTATTGCCCGGGACGGCGCGGGACGGCTGGACAATCTTCCCCTGCTGCGCCTCCGGACGCTCGGCGGAAAGCTCGATTCGAGGCGAGCCCACCGGCAAAGTCCGCGCAACGTGGCGAGACTGTTCCGGAACACCTTGAGAGAAAGAGAACGAGCCGATCAGCAAGAGTTGGACAATGCAAGCAAGCCAGCGCATAAGGTATCCTCCCGAACTTCCATTCCGTCCGCCCAGTATAAAATAACAACCAGGAGACGATCGATCCAAGTGTTTGAAAAATGGTGCGCCCTGAGAGATTCGAACTCCCGACCTTCTGGTTCGTAGCCAGACGCTCTATCCAACTGAGCTAAGGGCGCGTGCTTGCGGAGGCCCGCAATTTCGGCTCGACGTCTTCGCATTATAGCGGAAACGAATTCGTTTCGCCCGCCCGCCAAAGCCCCCAAAATCGCGGCCGAACTCTCGTCGAAATTCGCCAAGATCTGTTCGGGATCGCACAGATGCTCGTCCCAGGAAATGCGCATGCCCTCCGAAATTTCCCTCGCGAGCAATCTCTCAAAGCTCCCGCGCAGCGCGCCATTCGGTCGCCTATGCAACCCGCGTATGCAACCCGCGTATGCAACCCGCCTGTGCAACCAATGTTCATTTTGCCGAGTAAACTTTTCCGGCCACGCGCAAAAGCTACCCGCTCGCGCGTTCTCTCATTGTGCGCTCACAACGTCTTACGATTGGCAGTTGAACTGCTTCTCCTTAGGGCAGACGAAGTGGCGCGCAACGGGGCACTACGGAAAATACTTCGGCCAGAGGTCTTTCCGTGTGCCCCTTTGCAAATCCCAAAGATATTTGGCCCGATAAGTTTTGTTCCACGAAGTTGTAAGGGCACTCCGCTCTGTCTTCTGGCAGCCCTCCCCCGAGGTTCTGCACGATCCAACTGACGGAGACAGAGCGGGGTGCCGGTTTCCTTCCCGTAGCAATCCAACCTCAACTGCATCTTCACACTGGCAGCCTTTGTTCCCATCCTGCTTCAACATCATGCCAGAACTATCTGATCCTGAACGTCGATATCGGCTTGCCGGAGCAGTTTAACAACCGCATCTGCCTTGAGCCGTGAGGCATCATAGGTCACGTGCACCGTCCGCTCCTTCTCATTGAACTGAATGCGCTGGATTCCATAAACTTCACGCACCGTGTCAATCGCGCGCAGTTCCTTTTCTCCCGGCGTCCTCAGGTAGCGAAACGTGGCTTCAAGGTAGGTCATCGCAATTCTCCATCGGATTGAATATCGTCAATCGTTCAGGAGCCAGCCCTGCTCCAGGATCACTGGCAAGTTCTGAACGATTGCTTTAACTTCATTCCTGCAGCTTGATTTTTGACTTAAGGTTCCAACGCTGCCCTTCGAGTATCTAATAAGGACGTAGTTTCTCCAAGGGCGATCTGTCGCCCGAATCCCCTGGCCTCAAAAAATGGAGCCGCAAAAGGGCGCCGCAAAAAGGAAGCCGCAAGAAGGGAAAAGATGAATAAGGAAGGCGTAGCGATCGATCCCGTATGCGGGATGAAAGTTGATCGCGCGACGGCAAAATTGAAGACCGAACATGCCGGCCACGAATACTTTTTCTGCTCGGCCGGATGCCAGACAAAATTCCAGTCGAATCCCGCAGGCGTGCTTGCATCCGGGCCAAAGGGAATGGGATCGGGCGCCCGGAGTCCGGCTGGGCCGGCTTCGATCGGGCTGGTATCGATCGGGATAGCCCCGGCGCCAAAGCCCGCGGCTCACCAGGATGCGCCGCCTCATCCGCATCCCAGCCAGCTCCCCCCAGCCAATGCTTCTCCAGCCTACGTAGGTCCAATGTACGTATGTCCAATGTGCGCGGAGGTGCG
>JBAQJF010000016.1:0-2423 GCA_049300195.1 Terriglobales bacterium
TCGATCCCGCGCGCGACATTGCGGGCATCACGGTGAATCGCTGGGCGCACGGCTACGCGTTCATGCCGAACTCGCTGTGGGATCCGGAGTGGAAGGAAGGCGAGCAGCCCTGGGTGATCGGACGCCAGCCCTTCGGCCGGATTGCGATTGCGAATTCCGATTCGGCCGCGATGGCTGAGACTGATGCGGCGATTGATCAGGCGCACCGGGCTGTGGGGGAGATTTTGAGAGCATAGTGGAGGCACGGAGAGTGAGTATATGAAGTCTCATTGCCTTTGGGTTGGATTGGTTTTCTCAGCAGCGAACTTGAGCGCGCAATCGTCACCAAATTTGCAATTCAGCGGTCATACTCTCGGCGAAAGTGCGGAGACCTTTTTCTCTGCCGCACAGATGGCCGATTCCAAGTCGATGACGAGGGACTATTGTAAAGCGCTTCTGGATGATCCAAGAACAAAAGAAAAAGTTGACGCCGCTAAAGACTCTATGAGTCGGCAAGGCGCTTTGGTTCTCAAAAAAGGGGACTTTTCGCTCCTCGATGTGTCCAACTGCCGGCAAGCAATCGCTGCACTTCAGGGCGACAACGCCCACGTTGGCGCCAGGCTGGCATCGGAGCTAGGCAAAGGGAGCGCGTATTTCACTTCGGGGAAATTGGCCGCTTTGAACCTTTTCCTGGACACGCCATACTCTGAAGTTGTCGCAGATATGGAGAAGCGGTTTGGAGTTCGAGGAGAAAAACACGCCGTAGCGCATCCGGGTTGGCCAACCGTCAAAGAAGAGATGCGATGGGAGGCAAATGGGGTATCGGCTTCGGTTTTGAAGAATCCGCTTTCCGAGGGTGCGATTATTTTTGTGGGGTACCTACGGCCACCATACGATTCACTCCTTCGCGGAGCAGCTGCTACCGAGTCGCCGGCGACGTCCGCTGCCCTTCCCGAAACACCCAGACGTGCGGAAGTGCCAACGGGAGTAATGAGCGGGCTGCTCATCCACAGAGTTCGGCCTTTGTATCCGACTTCGGCGAAAGAGAATCACATACAAGGCACTGTAATATTGCAAGCCGTGATTGGTATAGACGGACAAATCGCTGAACTAACGCCGCTCTCTGGTCCAGCAGAGCTAACGCAAGTGGCAGTGGATGCTGTAAAACAGTGGCAATACCGGCCCTATATCCTTTCGGGAAAGCCCGCAGAGGCTGTCACCCGCATCACGGTCAACTTCAAGCTTTCACCTTGAGGAGAGCGGGAACCGCATGGCCGACGGCGACCGTGCCTCCATTTTTGCCCATCTGGCCATTGCATCGTCCCGCACCCGGCAGTAGAGTAGTCACAGCTCCGGCGGTCTCCCACCTCGTTGTCCGTATTCCTTTCCTTACCCACAATTCGCGCGCGATAGCTGCAGTCTGTGTGCAACTAAAGGCGGTGGTGGAAAACGGGCCCCTATATATGGTGTTTTACTACTTGACCCGTCCCCCATTCGCCGTTAAAGTTGGTGAAACGTTGAGATGTCAACTCGAATTTTGGAGGTAGATTTTCGAGCGGACATCTCAGCACAGGATCGAAGGGAACCTCATCAGTTAACCGCCGGGGTTAACCGGCAAAGTTAGCTCCCGAGGTTGACCCGCCGATCCGATGTGCAGGACACCCAGCCAACGCGGACGAGAGTCCGCCACGCAGACATGAAATGCCAGCTGCGGGAATCCGCGGAGCGCGTTTCGGCGTCACATATTTATCGCGATTTGGTCGATGTTTTGGTGGCAAGCATTGGGTGCCACGCACTGGTGTCAAGCACTAAGGAGTGACCTTGCTCAAACTCAAGAAGCTGCAAATTCTCGGATTCAAGTCTTTCTGCGATCGCACCGAGCTGAAGTTCCAAGGCGAAGGCATCGCGGCCATCATCGGACCGAACGGCTGCGGCAAGTCGAATATCGCCGATGCGATCTCCTGGGTGCTGGGCGAGCAGTCGGCCAAGACGCTGCGCGGCGCGCGCATGGAAGACGTAATCTTCGCCGGCACGCGCGACCGGACTCCTACCGGGATGGCTGAAGTCAGCCTGACGTTGATCGATCCTGAGATTTACGGCGGAGCCGATTCGAGCGCGCCGACCGAGATTGAAATTCAGGATGATTTGAGCGAAGAGAATTGGGATGAGGCTGAGTTGCGGGCGCACGCCGCTACGGAGACCGAACGCGCCGTGGAAGACGCGCAGCCTGGGAGGACGGAGGAAGTTGAGTCGCCGGCTGGTGGCGTTATCGGAGCTGCCGTAGGAGAAGGCGCGGCTGCCGAGGGCGCAGTCGCGTTGATCGTGGCAGAAGGTGACGTCGCAGAGCCTGCGTCCGCAGAAGGCATTGCTTCCGAGCGCGCGGTCAGCGACTCGATCAACGGCACGACCGTGGTCGCAGGAATGCAAATCGTTCAGCCGCAGGT
>JBAQJF010000017.1:0-2293 GCA_049300195.1 Terriglobales bacterium
AATCCTACCCCAGCAGCGACTCTACTACGCTGTACACATCGGCTAAGGCGGCATCGAGCGCGCTCGCGTCTTTCCCGCCGGCTTCGGCCAGGTCGGGACGGCCTCCACCTTTGCCGCCTACTTTTTCCGCTACTTTGCCGACGATTTTTCCGGCTTGCACTCGGCTGGTTAGGTCTTTGGTCACGCCCGCGATCAGCGAGACGTTGCCGTTCGTCGCCGAGCCGACTACGACTACGCCCGAGCCCAGCTTGTCGCGCAATTGGTCGACTAGCGTTCGCATCTGCGCGCGATCGAGGTTGTCGGCGCGGTGGGCCAGGACTTTTATGCCGCGAACTTCTTTTACTTTGTCGCCTAGATTGGCGGCGCTCGACGACGCGGACTTCATCCGCACCTGGTCGAGTTCGCGGGTCAGGCGCTTGATCTCGGCGTCGCGGCGGTCGATTTCGGTGCGCAGGGCTTCGGCTGGCGACTCGGCTTCTTTGTTCGTGAGACTTGCGACCACGCCTTCGAGTTGGTGATCTTTGCGGAAGTGGCGGAGCGAGCCCTCGCCGGTTACGGCTTCGATGCGGCGCACGCCGGACGACACGCTGCCTTCTTTCAGAATTTTGATGAGGCCGATCTCGCCGGTTTGCGCAGTGTGCGTGCCGCCGCAGAGTTCGGTGGAGAAGTCTCCAATTTTTATTACGCGGACGCGGTCGCCATACTTTTCTCCGAAGAGCGCCATGGCGTGATACTCGTTGATGGCTACGTCGATCGGCACGTTTTCGATGACTTCGATTTTTTCGTTGGTCAGGACTTCTTTGTTAATGATGTCTTCGATGTCCTGCAACTCTTCCTCGGCGACTCCCGTGAAGTGCGAGAAGTCGAAACGGAGATGATTCGGCGCGACCAGCGAACCGGCTTGCTTGACGTGCTTGCCCAGCACTTCTCTTAGACCCGCCTGGAGGAGGTGCGTGGCTGTGTGATTGCGCATGGTGGCGGCGCGGAGATCGGCGTTGACGACGGCGTCGAGTTTGTCGCCGACGCGGATGGGTTGCTTGGCGATTACCTGATGGGCGCGGACGCCTTGGATCGGCGCGTAGGTGCCGGTGACCTCGGCGACGACTGTGTTGTGATCGTTGGAGTAGAGTAGGCCGCGGTCGCCGACCTGCCCTCCGGATTCGGCGTAGAAGGGCGTGTGGTCGAGGATGATTTCGCCTTTGTCGCCGGGGTTGAGTTCTTGCGCGCCTTGTCGGTTGCGGATGATCGCCAATACGGTGGCGCCGTGCACTTCGGTCTTCGAGTATCCCACAAATTGCGACTGAACCACGCGCTCCGGATACAACGGATCGCCAAGCTTCTCTTTCAGCTCTCCATATACTGGATTCGCAGATTGCTTCCCTGCGCCCCTCCAGGAAGCCCTCGCACGTTCGCGCTCTGCAGACATCGCCTGCTCAAAGCCTTCTTCGTCGAAAACAATCTCCTCGTCGCGGCACGCATCTGCGATGAAGTCTTTTGGCAGACCAAATGTCTCAAACAAGCGAAAGGCCTGTTCGCCTGGATAAGTCGGTCTCTTGCTTATCAACTTTCGAAACTCAGCGATCTTCTCGGGGCTGTACGTCAGTTCGCCGGTCTCGTCGAAGTAAGCAACTTGAACCTGTGCCTCATCGTATTGTTCCTGAACCTCCCGGAGTTCCTTAAATAAGCGGGCGAAGCCAATCCCGAGGGTGTTCAGGAACCGGGTTTCCTCAGTGTGAACAGCCTTCGACACGCGCTCCGCGCTCTCCTGCAGTTCGGGATAGGCGCCCCGCATTATGTTGCGAACCGCAAATACCATCTGATGGAGAAAGGTGGACATCTGCCCCAGCACGCGTCCGTGGGCGATCGCGCGACGAATGATTTTGCGCAGAACATAGCCACGGCCTTCGTTGGAAGGAATCACTCCATCAGAAATCAGAAATGTTGCGGCGCGGGAGTGGTCGGCGATCACTCGCAGGGAAGCGGCACCATGTGTAGCGGCAGTTGCTGCCGAGCTTTGCTCGGCTGGACGGGCAGGAATGCCCGTCCCCACATGGCCATTGCCGCTTTCTGTTCCCGAGCTGCGCTTGGCATGGACGGGCGCGGCGCCCGTCCCTCCACGCGTTAACTCCGCAGCGCGCTCGATCAGCGGCGTAAACAAATCTGTGTCGTAATTCGAGATCACGCCCTGAAGAACCGCTGCCATCCGCTCTAATCCCAATCCCGTATCAATCGACGGCTTCGGAAGTAGCGACAGCGTGCCGGTCGCGTCGCGATCGAATTGCATGAAGACGAG
>JBAQJF010000018.1:0-27830 GCA_049300195.1 Terriglobales bacterium
AATGTGGTTCAAATCGTGCCCCGCAATCATCTTCACGATGTGTTCGATGCTCTCCTGCCCGCGCTCGGAATGCATGCCGAAGTGTTTCCACTGCTCCGGCGTCAGCGTTTTGAGCAGCGCAAGATTCGCCTCCCGGTTCACGCGATATTGGACCAGGTCCTTGCGCACATCGCGCTTGTCATAGTGTAGGGAGGCATTCCAGGCGTTCTGGTCATAGGCCTGAACTTCAGTTCCCGGAGCGCCGAGGATGGAGCGCATGCGCCACCCGATCACAATTTCAACGTCGGCGAGGTGCGCGAGAATTTCCGCGATCGACCATTTTTCAGGCGCCGGCTTTTTGCGCAGCTTAGCGGGACCGATGCCTTTGATCAGTCGTTCAAGTTTCTTCGGCGCGGCGGCTTGGAGCTTAACCGCGTCCTGACCAGCGCTGTGCGAAAGGATGCGTTGCGTGTATTGTTGGGCAGTTTCGTTCATGAAAGACCCTCCTAAATCCAAATAATTTAATCCAAACCATTGCAGGCACAGTGCTTACTCGATTTGACGCGGCTACAACGCGAATGTTTGCGCCACCTGCATACCCAGTCAACTTGACAAAATCGGCCCGCCGAAACCCACCTGAAACAATAATCGAACCGGCAAGTCCTTATTCCGCAACACCTCGACATAAGTGCTTCATCTTCAACCATCGAGCCCACAGTCCCCGCTAACCCACTGATTCTGATAGGCCAGGAAAGCCAAGAAAAGAGCGAAGCCAGTACCAGAAAGTAAACACCAATCAAACGAAAAATCCCAGATTCGGCACTTTAACGACGACCCGAAAATCAAATTTATTTTGGCCCTGAATATTCTCATTTTGTTCGCCAAAGCGCAAGGGATTTTTCAAGCCTCCGGCAGCATGCCTTCCCGGCCGCTGCGAGTCAGGAATGCGTCTCGACAGACGGACTGACTACCGGTCAAAACGGGTCCCGCTTCCGAGTTCAGGAATCCAGCCAAACCTGTGCCACAAAAGGCATTGCAAAGAACTTCCCGACTGCTATATCTTGCATTGACCATTGGTCAGTCGATTCATGGTCAGACCAGATTCAAGGGGGGCCATCTTGGAGGGAATTGTAAGCAGTTTAGCGAAACCAGCACAGCTAAGGAGGGACGTGAAGCCGCGTCCGCGCTCAGAAGCAAAGCGCGCCCGCATAGTTGAGGTAGCAATCCGCCATTTCGCCGACCGCGGGTACAACGCGGCGCGGGTCGAAGACATTGCCGCGCAACTTGGAATCGCCAAGGGATCGGTATTTCAACATTTCAAAAGCAAAGACGGCCTGTTTTTCGAGGCTTACAAAAAGGCGGTATTGTCGTTTCCGAAATACCTTGAGGTTCCGGCTGAGTTGCAGCAGCGCGGGTTTTTCGAGGTGCTGCGCTACTGGCTGGGGCGCACCGAGTATATGGTACGTGACAACCTGGCTTCCTATCGCATCTACCTCGTAGGCAATTACGGCACCGACCTGGCGCTGCGACGCGAGATCAATCGTTTCCTCGTTATGGAGGACCCCTACGGCTGGCGCGAGTTTGTGAACTTCGGCATGCTGCGCGGAGATCTGCGTTCGGATCTTGATGTCGACATGATGGGCTCGATCCTGGAATGGACAATGGATCGATTTCAGGATGCGTTGCTGACCGAGGAATTGGACCCAGGATTATTTCGCAAGACCGGGCCGGTTCCCGAGAAGAAAGAAGCGCGCATTGAACAGTTCCTTGAACTGTTGCGGCGGGCGATTGGATCGGAGACGGGGCCGGTGCAGGCGGGGAAGGCGTGAAAATCGAAACCATGAAGCCGGAGGGCGGGGGGCAGGAGACGGCCGCGCAAAGTCGCAGTGCGTTGGTTGCCCACCTTGTTGCCAGCTACGATGCCTGCGCTCCGCTGGCTGAGGCATCGACCATTCCGGCGCCGTGGTACGTCGATGGGCGCATTGCCGAACTGGAACGGCAGACAGTCTTTTCACGATCCTGGCAGGTGATGGGGCGCGTCGACCAAGTCGCTGCGCCAGGGCAGTTTGTGACGGCGACTGTGGCGGGCGAGCCGCTGGTCGCTGTGCGCGGAAATGACGGCGTGCTGCGCGCGTTCTATAACGTGTGCCGGCATCACGCGGCCGCCGTCGTAACTGAACCGTGCGGGCAGGCGGCGATTTTGCATTGTCCGTATCACGGGTGGAATTACGGGCTCGACGGATCGCTCAAGGGCATGCCGGAGTTCGAAGGCGTCAGAAATTTTGATCGTCAAGAGAACGGTCTCGTTCCGGTGAAGGTCGCGATCTGGGAGCAGTTCGTTTTCGTCAATCTCGACCCAAACGCCGCGCCTTTAAACGATTTTCTGGGCGCGCTTACCAAGCGTGTCGCGCCGCTCGGCCTGAGTAAGTTGCATTACTTCACGACTAAGACCTACGACATCCACTGCAACTGGAAAGTCTTCGTCGATAACTATCTCGATGGCGGGTATCACGTGCCGCATCTTCACAAGGGACTGAACTCGGTGCTCGATTACAAGCAGTACACCATCGAGAATGAGGACCGGTATTGCCTGCAATCGAGCCCCATGGTGACTTCCGCTGAAGATGCCGCGACCGGCGCGACGCGCAAAGGCGATCGCGCGTGGTATTTCTGGCTCTATCCGAACTTCATGTTCAATTGCTATGAAGGCTATCTGGATACGAACCTGGTCATCCCGCTCGATGTCGATCATTGCCGCGTGGTTTTCGATTTCTACTTCAGCGATGTCAGCGAAGCGGCGCGCGCCTACAACGAGGAGAGTGTCGCGGTCGGCAATCGCGTGCAGGACGAGGATCTCGGAATCTGCGAGGCGGTGCAACGCGGACTCAAATCGCGGGCTTACGGAGCAGGCCGTCTTTCAGTCCGGCGCGAGGCGGGAGAGCAGTGGTTTCATAAACTACTGGCAGCGGATTTGAAGGGTGGATTGTAACTCCCTCCAAAAGGCAGCTTCGCGTGCGGCCTCGATTACTGAGGTACAGCCACCTGCTTCGATCGGAAAATTCAGGGAGGCTTGCGTTCAACGAGTGCCCGGCCCGCCGCCAGGTGGCGGCATGTGGGGTCGTGGGGTTGGGCCGGGCAATCCTTGTTACTTCTCTCGGTTCTATTAGTGGTTACTTTGTACAACAGATTGTTCGTCTGAGGCTGTGATCGGCGTCACATTCAAAATGTGACAAGAGACGCTCCTTGACAGGGTACTCACGTCTTCTTATCTTCGGAAGTCCTGTTGTTATTCCTGCTGACCGACCATGAACATCGTCAAGGCTACAAGAAAATATGAAGAGTGGCTCGGCCGGCAACTGAGAATCGTCGAGCCCGATTTGCAACTAAAGCATGACCGCATGACGGAGTCCCGGTTCGCATTCTTCCGTGCGACTTTCTACCGCTGGCTGCAATTGTGGGAGGATGTCGGCCCCGACCTGCGGCGCGCCCCGCGCATTCTCTCCGTCGGCGATCTGCATGTGGAGAATTTCGGAACATGGCGCGACACCGACGGCAGGCTGGTGTGGGGAGTGAATGATTTCGACGAGGCATCTTCCTACCCCTACACCATGGATCTCGTCAGGCTGGCAACGAGCGCCCTGCTCGCGGCGAAGGAAGACAAGCTCGCGCTAAACCCGAAGGACTCCGCCGAGTCGATCCTGGCGGGCTATGAGCGCACCATGGCGCAGGGTGGTCGTCCTTTTGTGCTCGAGGAGCAACACGGCTGGCTTCGTGCCATCGCTGAGAGCAAGCTGCGCGATCCAGTGATCTTCTGGCAAAAGATGGACAGCCTAGAACCGGTGCGAGGGCCCGTGCCCAAGAGCGCGCGCAAGGCGCTCGAGCAAATGCTGCCGGAGACAGGCATACCGTACAAACTCGTACACCGCATCGCGGGACTCGGAAGCCTGGGCCGCGTGCGCATTGTGGCGCTCGCCGACTGGAACGGCGGACGGGTGGCGCGTGAAGCCAAAGCTCTCGCGCCCTCCGCCCAGCAGTGGGCCGATCCGTCCACTTCGCGAAAGATTTTGTATGGAGCGATTCTGCGGCGCGCCGTCCGGTGTCCCGACCCTTATGTAAAGCTGTGCGGCAACTGGATTGTGCGCCGTCTTTCGCCTCATTGTTCGCGCATTGAACTGGAGGCGCTCGGCAATAACCGCGGCGAATGCCGGCTGCTCGAAGCCATGGGTAATGAAACCGCGAACATTCACGTCGGGACAAAAGAAAAACAGCGCGCGATTCTGAAAGACCTGCACAAGCGTAAGGCGAACTGGCTGATTAAAGCCGCCGAAGCCATGTCTGAGATAGTCGATAAAGACTGGTTGTCGTGGAAAGCGAGCCGGCGGGGCCGGACATCGCAATAATGCCGGTAAGAAGTCCCGACAAGTCGCATTCTCGCCCAAGCGCCTTTTTTTTCGCGATTCCGGGGCAGTGCTGCGCCAGAGCCTTAGTAGAGGGCGAGACCCGGCGCGGGCCGCGGTTGTGAGAAACGCGATTCGGAGGGCCGGGATTCAAACCATCGGAATCGAGAGAACCTGGAATCTGAAGACTCCGGCACCGGGTCAAGGATCTGAAATTGAACCCCGGGCTTGTTCTCGGTCTCAGCAGGAATGAGCGCGTCCAGAATGCACTCTAGAGTTTCAGGCGATCCCGCCCACGCCCGGGACAACGGTTCGCGGCAAACGGATAATTCGCCGATTACGCGCCCCTCGGAGTGCAGGGTGAGATCGACCTCGTCTTTCTCGGGATAGCCTGCGAGCGGAACCGGCAGATGGTTTGCCGGCGATGCCAGGCGCAGGCTGGCTTGCTCCAGCCAGTAGGCGACCAGCACCTTGAGATGCTCCCGGCCGCAAGCGCTCTTAACGTCGGCCTCCTGGGCCAGCGAGGAATGCCAGGTAAGAATCTTCAAATGATCGAGCCAGCGGTTCTCCAAGACCAGGAACCAATTGTGATGGCGGAGCGTAACCAGTCCGCAAACTGAGCACGGCAAATGTTTTGTGATTGCGCAATTCATAGGATTCCTTTTAGGCGCTTGATACTCGTGCCCGCGGCCGGGCCTCGGGCGATCGAAGCGCGGCCCGCTGACTGAGGGGAATGGTCAACATTCCATGGGAAGGGTCAAAGAATAGGGTGAAATGGGCCGAGCACGCACCACAGAGCCAAAAGTGTTCGCGCTTGTGTGTCTTGCGGCGGTTCCCGTCGAATCGTTCGTCGGCATCGTTCATCAGAGACTCCGCCACGAATAGCTTGCCTTCGTGAAGCGACCGGAAAGGAACAGCGCAGCCCGGATTCGCGCATTTTTGCAGCATGCATCAGCCCCGCGTCCTCCATAATTAAGTCTTCGCCAGAGGAGATACAAAGACAATGCAAGCAGCTGGCCAACCGCGCAGTTCAGTTTGGGAACGCGTTATGCACTGTAATGAGAGCAGTTATGAGCGCGTACGCGGGTGGCGAATAAGCCGCCTTCAGTGAGGACTGACGGCGCGTTGACCGGTGTGACGGCAGACTGATAAATCCCACAGGTTCGATGTGACGGAGATCACCAGCAAGAGCAATCGCCAGGGTCGGCTATTTCAGCAGCAACGTCGAGGCGGCAATGCAGCATCCCACCACCGCAAAAAACAGTCCCAGATGCCAAAATATTCGCCGCCCCCCGAGTAGAGTAATTGAGGTGATTACGAGTGCAACCTCCAGAAATACTTCGCCCAGGTCGAAGCGGTCAGCTTTACGGTGGACAAGCGCGAATTCCTGCTCCAATTCGTGACCCTTCTCCTCAAGCTCTTTCTGATCGCCCTTATAGCGGTCCGCCTCGCCGCGCGCTTTCTCCTGAAGCTTCGCGGCTGCTCCGGTGTCTTTGGTGGCGACTATGCCGGCCAGGTCGGCGAACAACTCGTCGGTGTGCTGGCGGATTTTCTTTGCCTGGTAGTAGCTCCACTGATCGGTGACCTTGTTCTGGAGGATGACCTCTTCGGTGTGTGCACGATGGCCAAGGAGGGAAACGGTCGCCACCAGCACCGCCAGGATTGCCATCGTGATCGTGATGGGAGCAAGGTCGGGATGCTCCCGCGCGTGTTCGGCGTGTTCGTGTAATTCCTGAAGTTCATCAGTCATAGAGTCGGCGTCCTGGTTCAGTGGAATGGCAATCGCGGCGCGCGATCATCGAATTGCGCGAGCTACGAGAATAAATCAACCGGGCCGAATCGAGCCAGCTAAGGTGGTTCATGGGCTTGGCGGGTGAGTCGCGCGACCTGAGCCGCACCAGCTATTCTCCCATTACTTTGATCAGGATTCTTTTGTCACGCTGGCCATCGAACTCGGCATAAAAGATCTGCTGCCATCTTCCGAAATCGAGACGGCCCTTAGTGACGGGCACGATCGCCTCGTGGTGCACAAGCATCGCCTTCAGATGCGCGTCGCCGTTATCTTCGCCGGTCTGGTGATGCCGGTAGTTGCGGTCGAAGGGCGCCAGCTTCTCCAGCCACTGGTCGATGTCTTCGATCAGGCCGCTTTCGTCGTCATTCACGTATACGCCCGCTGTAATATGCATGGCCGAAACCAGAATCATGCCATCCTGGATCCCGGATTTTGCCAGTGCCGCCTCCACTTGGGGAGTGATGCGCATATACGCTCGCTTCGTCTTCGTATGAACCGTGATGTATTCGGTGTGAAATTTCATTTTGCCGTCGCGCTCCCGCGTGATGCAAACCGGTTCAAGCCGCCGCGTGAAACCCGGTCTCCCCGGTCGCACAAAGTTAAGCAGAAAGTATATGAAAATGCGACCGCAGGAAGAGATTTCACGCGAAGTTTTTCGAGCGGCTCAACCGGTTATTGGAATCCAACCGCTGCGATTTGCTGGATCCCGCGAAGTACACGGACTATTCCTGGCCGCCGCTTGAGGCGGATTTCTGATTGGGCCTTTGGGCTGGGAACTCGCCCGGGTCGCCTTCGTCGCCGGCCGTTTTCTCGTGCGCCAAAAGCAGCCGGTTCATCTCATCCATGACTTGGTTGAATTCCTGTGCGTTTTTTGCCTTATGCGCTCTTTTCTGGAGTTCGATCAAGCCGGCGGGAGGATTGGAAGGCATCTTGACGGAGGGCACTGAAACTCGCGGGGCATCATAGGCCGCCCGAACGGGAGAGTACACGCGGCTCATCAGCTTCCAGTGATCTTTAGAATGCGTGCTCTCGACCGTCCCGTCTACCTCCAACTGTTCCATGGACTGGCGCACATTCCGGTGCGAGTCGCCGAAGCGCGCGGCCATCTCCGGAACATAGATCAGAATGGGAGCGGAGTCCGTACGACTCATGCGGGCATGATCGAGAATCTTGCGGGCTAATTCCTTTGTTTGGGCTTCCGATCGCGGTTCGTAGAGCAACCTTGTAATAAGGCGAACGATCACCCACCTCAACCGTTCCCATATTCTTCGACTCGGAGACGAATCTGTACGGACAAGGTTGCGCGGAGCTTTCGATTTCTCGAATTCAGGCTGCGTATAGGGTTTTTTGTTCCCGCCTTCCCCACGAGGCGGACGGAAGTCCATGCATTCTTTGTAACCCCATGCGGGATTTCACAAAGGCGGGAATTTGAGCTTGTTCCGTTTTCGTAAAAACCGGGTCGCAATCTGCGTGCTGATGGACAGGTATCGCCTGGTTTTGGGATGGGCGGTGGTACACTTAGTGAGAATTCATTTCGCTCGACGCTACGATGTGATCGATAGCACGCAGTCGAGAGACGTTCCTCACATCGCATTTCCGCGAATCGTCAAAAGCTGGTGATATGGATGCCACTCGGTTTGAGCTGAACGCTCGCGAAGTGCTCCACCTGCTCGACCAACAGGTCGCGGCACTCGCTGGCCGGAGGCTTGGAAAGTTTACGTCGGTCGAAGCGAGCGCCTACGAAACCAGAAAACGCAGAATTCTCAAACTGCGTTCTGAGATTTCGAGGTTCCTCGCGCCTGTCTAATGTGAACTCTTCTTCTGGGCGGCGTTTTTCTTGACGGGTTTCTGACCACGCGGGCGGTGGCCGTTGCCGTTACCGTCTCCATCCCCAGCGGTAACTTCAAATTCAGACAACAACTGATTCATCTCTTCGATGAGGTAGGCCAATTCCTGCGGGTCCTTGACTCGCTTGGCTCTTTCTTGGAGTGCATTCCATCCAGGCGGTGGGTTGAGGGGCATCTTTCTTCGAACCGTGCGGAAGAAGTAGAAAAACGGCCTCCATTATAACCAGAAAACGGGATGTATTACCACAGCCAGAGAAGCGCCAAAATGCGCCAGGCGTGCATCAACTCAGCTACCGCATCGATTCCTCAATCTCCGAAATCCAGTCCGGGCGTTTTAGCACTTCGCGCGGCTTGGGCCCGTCCGCTGCGCCCACGATGCCATCCCGTTCCATCAGGTCGATCAGGTGGGCGGCCCGTCCGTAGCCGACGCGTAGCCGACGCTGGAGCAGGGAAGTGGAAGCCTTCCCGAATTCGAGCACCAGCCGGACCGCATCATTGAACAGCGGATCGTTCTCATCTTCGGGGATTGCTTCGCCGGTCGCGGCGTCAATTCGCACCTCACGCTCTTCCTGCGGAGTCTCCAGGAAATGCTCCTGATACTGCGCCTGGCCTTGCGTCTTCCAGAACTCGACCACTGCGGCAATCTCTTTCTCGGTGACATATGGCGCATGCAGCCGGTGCACGCGCGCCGATCCCGATGGCAGATAAAGCATGTCGCCGCGTCCCAGCAAAGACTCCGCGCCATTGGCGTCGAGAATCGTGCGCGAATCCACCTTCGTTGCCACGCGGAAAGAAATGCGGGCAGGGAAGTTCGCTTTGATGAGTCCCGTGATCACATCGACCGACGGACGCTGCGTCGCCAGCACCAGATGAATGCCCACCGCGCGCGCCATCTGCGCAAGACGTGTAATCGACTCCTCCACATTGTTGCCGTCGAGCATCATCAGGTCGGCAAGCTCGTCGATGATGATGACGATGTAGGGAAGTGGTCCGTCCTCCGGATTGGCGCCCTCGGTGGCAAAGAGGCTCGGCGTATCGTCAAACAGGCTGTTGTAGCTGGCAATGTTGCGCACGCCCTTGGCCGCGAGCAACTTCAACCGGCGCTCCATCTCGCGCACCGCATTGCGCAGCGCATTCGCCGCCAGCTTGGGCTCGGTAATGATCGGCGTATAAAGATGTGGCACGCCCTCGTAATTCCCCAACTCCAGCCGCTTTGGATCGACCAGCACGAGCCGCACCTGATCGGGGGTCGACTTGTAGAGAATCGACATGATCATGGCGTTGATGGCCACGCTCTTGCCGGTTCCGGTCGAGCCTGCAATCAGCAAATGTGGCATGCCGGCAAGGTCGGCAACGGCGAGCCGGCCGTTGATATCCTTGCCCATCGCCAGCGTCATCTTCGACTTCGACCCGATGAACTCCGGCGACTCGATGTTTTCGCGAAGCCAGATAATTTCGCGGTCGCGATTTGGCACCTGAATTCCTACTGTGCTCTTGCCCGGCATCCGCTCGACCAGGATGCTCTCGGCGCGCAGCGCTAGACAAAGATCGTCGGTCAGGCCGGTGATGCGGCTGTATTTGATGCCGGCCTCGGGCTTGTATTCGAACGTCGTCACCACCGGCCCGGGATTGATTTGCGTGACCTGCCCGTGTACATCGAACTCGGCATAGCGGTCGGTCAACACTTGTGCCAGGAGCTTGAGTTCGTCTTCATGTACGGCCTGCTGCTCGTCGGCGCGATGCAGCAGGCTGGAAGGCGGCAGCTTGTAACTACCGGCAATCTTCGGCATGGTCGTTTTCGGCTTGCGCTCGCTGTCGCCGCGATCGGTGACTTCAATGTCGGAGGCGGCGTCAGAAGTTCGCGCGGCAGATCCGAGCCCCCAAGCTCCGGCCTCTCGAGATGACGTTTGTGCGGACAACGGCCCGTCCGCGGCCGGGGCAAACGCCGTCTCGTCCTCCTCGGCCATGCGTTCGATTCCGGTACGCTGTGCGGCCTTCGCGGAGCCCGAAGACACCAACGGCATTTCCCGCTCAGCGCGAGGCGACTCAGCGCGAGCCGCGCGCGGCACGAGTTGCGCCGTAACGACCGGCTTCTCGGCCCGCCGCTTTTCCAGTTCCTTCTGCTGACGCTTGCGCTCGCGCTCCTCCTGCCAGTCCCTCCAGCGCTCGCGCATCGCGATGAAGAAAGCAAACCGCGTCGGCATCCAAACCTGAATCGCCGAGAACGAAAACGCCGTGGTCAGATAAAGCGCAACTGCCAGGACCGTCGTGCAAACGATGTAGGCGCCAGCCACGTTCAAGTAATGGATCAGCACGTCGCCGAGGATTCGCCCGGCCAATCCCTCAATCGGAATCGCACCCATCCAGCGCAAGTGCCCCGGCAGAATAGCCAGCAGCGCGGGGACAAACATCAGCAGCCAGATCGCGCCCAAAGTCTTGGCAATCGGAGCCTGCACCGTGCGCGACCGGAACCAGCGCACGCCCATCGTGAACAGAAAAACCGGCATGAGAAACGAGCCAATGCCGAAAAATTGGAGAACGACATCGGAAAGATAAGCACCCAGAATGCCGACCCAGTTGCGCGCGGCGTGGGATCCGGTAAGGACCGACGCGCTGTTCAGCGACGGATCGAGCGGCGAATACGACGCAAGCGCGAGGAAGAGAAGGAGCGCGGAGACGCACAGCAGAAATCCGATCAGCTCATTGAGCCGCCGGTTCTTGCCGGGCGCGAAGATCCTGGAGAAAAATGTCATGTGGCAGCGCCGGGACACGCCAGAGCCGAAGCCAAAGCGCGAAACCGGGACGTGGCCAGAGCCTGATAATTATGACAAGAATTCAGCGAGCGCGACAATACGTGAAAAGCTCAGGGGTGGCGAGTTGGGTACAGGGTGGAGTTGAGGGAGGAAAATGTTAAGAGCGCGGCGGTTGTTTTGACTGCCGGCCCTGTTCCCAGTCCTTGTCTGCGCGAACCCATGCATCAATCGCTCTGGACTCAGTGCTTTGTCGCGCAAGGACTTTTGTCGTCCTTATCCGCATATGAGTTTAGAACCTAACATTACAGCTTTTCGCGACGCAGAAACGCTACGAGGTCACGCGAGCCGTGAACCACGCGGACAATGTCGACTCCCGATGTCCGTGGTAAATAAAGCACGAGCATCTTTTCGAAACCGGAAATCCGAAACTCTCGCAGGGATCTCAACTTGGCGTGCCGAAGTCGAAGGGGCCAACCCATTTTGGGCTGAGTAGAGAGTAGTGTAAAGGTCTTATGGGCCGCTTCAAGAAAGCGATAGCCCGTCTCGGCATCTGCTTCTGTAGCGAGGTAGTTGGCGTGCTGGTCGAGGTCCTGGTCTGCCTTCGGGCGAAGGACATACCGGGCATTCACTGCCCGTTCTTTCCCCGCAGTCTCGCGTCGAGTTTTTCACGCTTGGCTTCCCAATACCCAGGGCCGACTTCAATCGGTTCGCCCGAATTGAGTCCTTCGAGAGCCAGCGCCGTTAGCTCATCCTCGGCACTTTGCTCGGCCCGCACAAGACGCTCCAAATACGCTTCGACGGTCAAGCCCTCGGCTTCGGCCCGGGCGCGGAGCTTGGTTTCAAGTTCTGGATGGATACTGATGCTCATACTCCGTCCTTAGCCACCCCTGGGCGAAATTGTAACCTGCGGTGTCGCGGTTGTCATCGTCAGCCATCTGAGTACCCGGGTTTTTCAATGCCCAATCATCCCCGCCGCCCAAGCCAGCACCAGCGCGCCCAGAATGATGCGATATACGGCGAACGGCACGAAGCCGCGCTTTCGCACCCAAGCCATGAACCAGGCCACGGCCCCGTAAGCGACGATAAAGCTCACCACAAATCCAATCGCCAGCACCACCCACTCATGCGGCGAGATCGAGGACACTCCAATCGGATTGACCTCGGCGCTTCCCTTGAGCGATTTGTACAGCGTGTACAGCGTAGCCATCGCCATCGTCGGCATGGAGAGGAAGAATGAAAACTCCAGCGCCGCCGCCCGCGACATGCCCGCGATCTGTCCCGCGGCGATTGTGGACATCGAGCGCGAAGTCCCCGGAAACACTCCCGAAAGAATCTGGCAAGCTCCAATCCAGATCGCCTGCCCGCCGTGAATGTCGTCCATTCTCCAGGTATGGATCGGCGACCCAGGCGCGTCCGGCCCGGCCTTTTCCCATCGTGCCTTCATGGCGTCGACCACCCACATCACGATGCCTCCGATCAGGAGCGAAGTGCCCATGACGTAGAGACTCTCCAGGTTCTTGCCGATCACCTTGGTGAGCAGATACGACGGTCCCGCGGTGATGACGAACGCGATCATCACCAGGCTGAGCGGATGCGTCAGATAATCGCAGTCGTGCTTCTCGCCCTCCGGCCAGGTCGAAATCAGCTTCGCGATGTGCGAGCGAAAATAAATCGGCAGCACCAGAATCGCGCCCAGCTGAATCACGATCGAATACATCTTCCAGTAGCCGCTATCGAGCGACATGCCGAGCAGCTTTTCCGTCAGCCGCAAGTGCGCCGTAGAACTTACGGGCAGATATTCAGTCAGACCTTCAACAATTCCGAGAAGGACGGAAATCAGGTATTCGTTCAATGTTATCTCCGAGGGGATGGAGTTGGTGAATGTCAGTATCGCAGAATTTTGTTACTCGGAAGTTAGGAAGGTAGATTCGCGAAGCAGCGGCTTGCGGCAGGATAGTAGAGCCTCAGTGACACTCGATTGGTCGATGACTCGAGATGCGGTGAACCTGGTTCGAACGATGCCGGAAGCTGGCGACGAATTTTTTTCGACTCGCCATTTTAGAGAGATGTTTACTGAATAGTAAATCTCACCCCTCCCCAGGGGTCTTTTGGAATCAAAGCCTTGGCGGTTGATTCTCGCCAAGTCTTTGAGAAATAAGGACTTTCTTGTAAACTATTATAGAATCAATGAGTTAGGACTATTTCAGGGTGGTTTTTGGGACTGATTTTGCTTGTAGATCACTGAGAAATAAATACTTTACGTGGAAATTGCGATTTACCTCCCGTGGTGCTTCTTGACGGGAGGATTCTCTCACGCAATCGTTCTTCATTTCTTGTCGCTTCATCACGACGGAAGCTTCGAGAATAACCGGGCTCGTTCTGTTCCCACACAAGCCAAAGGGTGGCTGGAATGGGCACCGCCGGTGCTAATTGCCCTCGGCGTACCGGCGGAAGAAACTGTCTGACTTCCAGTGGGGACGGCCGTCGTCGTTCGCGACCTTGACCAGCAACCCGCGCACGATCTCTTCATATTTTGCTGCCGCCGCCAGATCCACCGGCTGATTCACATCATCCGAGGGGGCGTGATAGCGCTCGGTCAGCCAGTCTTTGAAAATCTTGACCTCGGGCGTTCCCGGCTCCGCGCCCACGTCCATCATTACCGACGGGATTCCGTGGCGAACGAAGTTGTATTGATCGCTGCGGATAAAAATGTTGCGCAACGGCTCCGGATCGGGCTGCACTGTGACGCCGAGCGATTGCGCGACTTCGCGCGCTTGGTCGCCAAGATCGGACTCCGCCAGTCCCTCGACGGTTAGAATCTTCAGGGGCACGATGGGCAAGAACATATCCACATTCACGTCGGCCACCATCGATTTTGACGGCACGGTCGGATGCGCGGCGAAATACTTTGAGCCGAGCAGTCCTTTTTCCTCGCCCGTTACCAGCACCAGAAGAATCGACCGCCGCAGCTTTTCGGGGTGCTGCTTGAAACTGTGCGCCATGTCGAGAACGAGCGCGCTGCCGGAGCCATTGTCCATCGCCCCGTTGTAAATGCGGTCGCCGTTGATCGGCTCGCCGATGCCGATGTGATCGATGTGCGCCGAGAGCACCACGTACTCATTCTTCAGCGCTGGATCGCTTCCGGGCAACCGGGCAACAATATTGGCGGACTCGACGCTCTTTGATTCAACGCGTGTCTTCGCCTCGAGCGAAATGGGCAGCGCAAAATGCGGCAGCGGTTTGCGCTCTTTACCGAGCGCGGCGATTTCCGCAAACGTGTGACCGGAACCGGCGAAGAGCTTTTCCGCGCTTGCCGGATTCATGACGGCCGCGAGTTTATCGCCTTCCGTTTCGTCGAACTCTGGATAGTCAAGCGCCATCGACGGATGCATGCGGTTAAGCGCAATGCGCGACCAGGGAATATCCATCGAGGCCGGATTCATCAGCGTGACCACTCCCACCGCGCCGGCGGCGCGCAGCGCCTTCCAGCGCTCGGCCATGGTCTGATAATGCGACGCGAGCGCTCCGGGAATTTGCGCGGACGATCCGCTAAAGATCACCGCAATCTTGCCGCGCAGATCGAGCCCGGCAAAATCGTCGTAGTCGCTCTCGGGAACTTTCAGTCCATATCCGGCAAAGACCAGCGGCGCGCTGACCTCGGGCGCAGGCATCACGCGCGTGCTGATAAACGCCTCTTCGCCAAGGACCAGCGGCTCTCGTTTGCCGTCGCGGATGAGGGTAAGGCTCGAATCTTTCTCTACGATCGTTCGCGAAACAAATTTTACCGGCTGATAAAAGCCGTGCTCGCCTGCCGGTTCCGCGCCTGCTTTCTTAAGTTGCTCGACCGCATATTTCTCGGCCTCGCGCTCGCCGCGGCTGCCCGTGTCGCGGCCTTCGAGTTTGTCGTCGGCCAGGAATTTGACGTGACTCCACCAGGATTGGCCGTCGAAATCGGAGTCCGTAAGCGCATACTCACGCGGGCGCGGAGTGAGTTGTGCTGCTAGGACCCGATCCTCGGTCACGGTTCCGCTCACGACGTCGCAAATCTCCCGGTTGCATCCCGCCACGAGAGGGCCGCCGCCTGAATGGGCGATCTCCAGCCTCGCGCTCACGATTTGGCTGATGCCCGCTTGTGTTTGTACTTGCTGCGTCCAGCGCTTGAATCCCGGCTCGGTTACGGTCACCTGATATGCGCCAGGCTCCAGAGCCACCGTGAATTTTCCATCGGAACCGCTATACATTTCTGTCGCGTTCGACGGCGCGGGAGAGATTTCAATGCGTGCGTTCGACACCATAGCTCCGGACGGATCGGTAACCAAGATCATGAGCGGCTCTGCCGGCGGGCTCTGGCGAGCGGATGCCGAGACTGACGCGAATACACCAACGAGCAAGACGACAACCAACCACCGGGAGAGCCATTCGATTTTCATGCTTAACCCATCTAGAATTTGGCCTGCCAAAGACTGACCTGCCCCTTTATAGCACGACACTCTTGAAGACGATCTTTTGTCGGGCCGGATTGGAGCCGCGTTTGCAACGGCCCTGATTTGGTCCGAATTCCGTGCGGCCCGCATATTCTTATCGAGAGTCCGAGGAGCAAAGCGCCGAGGAAGCTCTACTCCAGCGAATTTCCGTAAGTCGGCACGCCCTGCTGAATCAGGAACAGCAGCATCTGCCCGCGCGACGACCACGAGCTCTCCGGATATTGAGCGATCAGCTGCTGCGCCAGCGCGATCGCTTCGTCTTTACTCTTGTCCGATTTCTTCTGCTGGTCTTCTGTTTTGTAAATCTCGATCAGCGCGGCCCGGCGCGAAAGCGCGTCGTACATCGCCTCCGGCGCCGAGGGCGATTGGGGATGCTCCCTGGCATACTTCTCGTAAATCTCCGCCTCTTTATCGGGACACTTCGACGAGCCTTGCCAGTCGCCGCAAAGTTTGTTGTCGATGAGACGAAAGCTGGCCAGTTCCGCCCACCTGCTGCCGGGAAATTTCTTCATCACCAGCCGCATCTGTTCGTCGTCGATGCCCTGCCGGTAATACGATTCTTTCTCATGCGCCGACGGCCGCGACATCAGATCGGATTTGTCGATCTGCCACTTGATGTCGGCGGCGCGATAAAGCGCCTCTCCCGCCAGCGGAGAATTCGGAAAAATGTCATACACGCGCCGGTAGAGCCGCAACGCATCCTGCGCAGCCCCGCGCCGTCCATGGCGCTGGCTGGCAACATCTTCGGCATCCACGGCCGCGCCGAAAATAATGCGATCGCCGTTGGGCGTCGATCCCCACACGATGCCCGCATCCATAATCCATCCGCTCACGGTCTTGCGATCGGCCTCGTCATCGTCGGATACGAACTCGGGGTCGGGATTATTAACGTACCCGAGCAGCGCCTCCACCTGGACCCAATTGTGGCTCTTATCGAGGAGAATAATTTCGCGTCCGCGCTCGGCCTGCGCCAGCTTGTGCGAACCGGCATCGGGCGAGATGTAGATCACGGCTTCGCGAACGATCGTGCCGTGGTCGGCGGCGAGGGCTGGGGCGGCAAGGAAAAGCGCCGCAAGTACGAACAGGGCGAATCCGCTGAGAAGGGGACGACAAGGGGTGAGGGCGCGCAGGGGTTGCAAGGCCGTTCCGGGTTCCGATGTCTTCGAGAGTGCCATGTAGAATTTTAGATGCAGGGTAGGCAGGCTTCGTAGAAGCCGCGACCGGATCAATTGTCTTGACTTCGGGTTTCGCATCGGCTAAAAGGATGCGACGGCCATCGGCGTATCTTTACCCTCCCTTGCCTTGAAGCCGCTCCGGCCCAGAAGTTTGCCCGCTTCCCACTCTTGGAGGTCTTTCAATGAGCCGTAGAAGAGCCACTCAGCTCCCGTCATTTCAACTTCTGTTTTTTCTCGCGGGTATCGTTGCCCTACTGGTTTCGTTTGCCTGGGCGCAAACGCGTTCATCAAAAGCACCGGCCGGGAATTTCGCCGCCCATGTTGCGCTCGGCGAGCCCTCCGCAACCGGCGGTTTGCCGATTCACGACGCTGCCATTGCGCACCATTTCGCGGGCGGATTGCACTCGCCCGAAGACTCCTTCACCCCACCAGTGCCCATCTTCCTGCAACCTGTGACCTACCCTGCCGGCGACGGCGACGCCAACTCAATTGCGGTAGCCGACCTAAACCACGACGGCAAGCTCGACGTGGTCCAGGCCAATTTGGACGGATTGGCGGTCTTGTTAGGGAATGGCGACGGCAGCTTTCAGCCTCCCGTGACCTACAACTCGGGCGGGATTTTCGTGCGCAGCGCGCAAATCGCGGATGTGAATCGAGATGGGAAGCCCGACATTCTTGCGCTGAACCAGTGCGCCAGCTGTGCAGAACCAACGGTCGCCGTTCTCTTAGGCAATGGCGATGGCACCTTCCAGCCAGCCGTTACTTACTCCGCCGGTGCGTTTAGTCCCTGGGCGATGGTGGTCGCCGACGTCAACGGGGACCACAAGCTCGATCTGGTCGTGGCGAATGATGCCTCGCTTGGCACTGGGGGGCCTGGGGTGATTACGGTTTTGCTGGGTAACGGTGACGGAACATTCCAAAACGCGGTGGCTTACGATTCAGGAGGGTACGCGGCAAGTGGGGTCGCGGTTGCAGACGTAAACGGCGACGGCAAGCCCGACCTTGTGGTTGCTAATGTGTGCGCTCAGTCCTGCGACTTTGATGGCGAAGGCGCGGTCGGCGTGTTGCTGGGTAACGGCGACGGCACCTTCCAGCCCGCCCTGTCCTTCGATCCGCTTGCCAACGACACCAAGTTTGTCGTGGCTGCCGATTTGAATGGCGACGGAAAGCTCGATCTGGCCGTGGCCAGCTGCCTCCCTAGCGGACGCATCGTCTGCGGAGGCTCCCCTGGAGTCGTGAGCATTATGCTCGGTAACGGGGATGGCACCTTCCAGCCGGCAGCCACCTTCTCCCCCAGTTGGGTGCCCGCTAACATGGTGGTGGCGGACGTCAACGCGGACGGCAAACCCGACCTCGTGGTTGGTGATGGCGGCGTGGATGTCTTCTTCGGAAATGGCGATGGAACTTTCCAGGCACCCTTCTGGTATGCGGGCATTCCTGGCACAGTCAACGCCGGCATCTCCAGTGTCGCGGTCGTAGATATCAATGGTGATGGCAGGCCCGATCTAGTGGGTTCCGTCGGTTGCGGCGATTCCTGCGACAGCAGCAACACGGCCGTGCTTTTGCACACCGGGAACGTGGCCACGACCACTGCTCTGACGTCGACCCCGAATCCGGCGGTATTTGGTCAGGAAACCTTCACTGTAACGGTAAATTCTGGCTCAGGCATCCCCACTGGAAATGTAATCTTCTACGACGAAACGGATGGAGGCCAAATTTCGTCGCTTGTCCCCCTTGTCAATGGAACTGCGACCATTTCGGGCGTGGGGTACGGGGTGGGGGTTGGAACAAATGCGATTGCCGCCGTGTATCAAGGTTCCCTCACAGACCAAGCCAGTCTTTCGAATGTCGTCAACCAGGTGGTTACCCTGGCGACCACCACCACCATCGTTACGCCATCACAAAACCCTGTGTTGGTGAACAAGAAAGTGGTTTATACGGGAGCAGTGTTCAGCCAATATCTCGGGCCGATCGGTGCCTATGTCGCTTGCACCGACAATGGATCGCCAATGGAGTCCGAGAAAAAGCATAGAAATCTGTTCGCCAAGAAATACTCGACGCCGGGAACGCATGCCATCGTCTGCTCGTTTTACGGGGACCAAGACAACTATGGCAGCACGTCGGCTACTCTCAACGAGCAGGTCGTCTACGCCACCACGACCGTAGTCACAACCTCGGGTTCACCCTCCCAGGTGGGGCAGCCCGTGACGTTCACGGCAGTGGTCTCCTCGAAATTTGGCGCCATCCCCGATGGTGAACTCGTCACCTTCACCTACTCCGGAAAACTGCTTGGTACGGCACCCCTGTCGGGCGGCATCACTGCTCTGACCACGGCGGTCTTGCCCAAGGGGAAGCACGCCATAACGGCGACTTATGCTGGTGACGCAAGCTTCAAGACGAGCTTTGGGAGAGTGACCCAGGTCGTTGAGAAATAAATTTAGAAAATTCGGAATGGGCCCGCAGGCGGGCCACCATTTGTTCTGGTCAAACGCCTGAGCGCGTGTCCGAGACTGTCTGCGAGCGCAGCCTTTTAGAATAGTGCCGAAGTTTCCGTTAAAGTATTGATTCCAAGGGATCGTTGCGGGCAAACCCGGCCGCCGGTCGCGGCAAATTCCCGGCCGCTAAACGTCCCCATGGCCCGCCGATTCTCAATCTCCCGTCCCGCTCAAACTCGACGTCTGCGGGCTGTCGCTGGCGCTGTCGGTTACCTTGAGTTGGCCTGTCCTTGTGCCTGTCTTGGTGGGCGTGAAGGTCACGTAGATCAGGCACTTCTGCTTCGAGGCCAGAGTCGTCCCGCAGGTCGTCGACGAGACTGCGAAGTCTCCTGTCATCGAAATCGCGATACTGGTCAGCGCCACGCTCTGGTTGTTGGCCAAGGTGAACTTCTTCGCCGCGCTGGTCGTGCCAACCGTCTGTTTCTTGTAGGTGGCGCTGGAGGGAGTCAGCGTCGCCGGCAACGCGCCTGTACCCGACAGTTGCACGTTCTGCGGGCTGTTGATGGCATTGTCTGTAAAAGTAAGTGTGCCTGTAATCTGGCCCACCTCCGTCGGTGTAAACGTCACACTAACCTTGCAGGACTTACCGACTGCCAGGGTGGCTCCGCAGGTGTTGGCGGAGATCGCGAACTGGGCGCTCGCGGTGATGCTGCTGACGTCGAGCGTGGTCTCGCCGGCATTGGTGACTTTCACTGTCTTAGCGGCGCTGGTCGTGCCGATGATGGTGTCCCCGAAGATCAACGCGGCCGGCGAGAACTTGACGACAGGCCCAGCTTCTGGGGTCAACTCAAAGACGCCGCCGCAGCCGCCGACGTCGGTGCAATTCGATCCGGATAGGTTGCCGCCACCCGAAGTCGTGCCATAGAGGTTTGCCTGTGTGTCGAGGATTGGCGCCGCATAGGGAAATCCGCCGTCGCTCCCGCCGTTGAATGTGTAGGCCGCAGTTTCGTTCCATGAGCCCGCGCCGATCGGAGGGCTTAACTCGAAGACCACGCCGCAGCCGTCATAGGCGCTGCAATTGGCACCGGACGTGTTGCCGCCCTGCACCGTTGAGCCATAGAGGTTCCCAACCGGGTCGAAGATCACGCCTGCATACGGATAGCCGCCGTCGATCGAGTTGCCGAAGCTGTAGAGCACGGTCTCAGTCCAGTCGCCGCTGCCGCCGTTGGGCGGGCTCACTTCAAAGACCACGCCGCAGCCGTTCGTTTTTTTGCAGACGGCGCCGGACTTGGCGCCGCCAATGGCTGTCGTGCCGTAAAGGTTTCCCTGAGAATCGATAATCACGCCCGCATATGGGTAAGAACCGTCGGTCTTGCCGGTGAACGAGTAGAGCGGAGTCTCGGACCATGGGCCGGAGCCGCCGCCCGGCGGAGTCAGCTCAAACACTACGCCGCATCCGACCGAGGCGCTGCAATTCGGGAGGGCGGTGTTTCCGCCCCGCGTGGTCGTACCGTAGAGATTGCCGTTGGTGTCGAAGGTCACATTCGCTACCGGATCTGCGCCATCGCTGCCGCCGGTGAAGGAGTAGAGCACGGTTTCGGTCCACGGGCCGGAGCCGCTCTTTGGCGGAGTGAGTTCGAAGACGACTCCATCCGCCAAACCGCCGCCGGCGGTGGTGCCGTAGAGATTGCCTTTGGCGTCGAAGATCAGGCTGGCATAGGGGACCGCGCCGTCGGCTTTGCCGGTGAAGGTGTAAATCGGAATCTCAGTCCATGGACCGGAGCCGCTCTTCGGCGGGCTCAACTCAAAGACTACACCGCAGCCTCCGAGGCCGTGGCAGATGGTGCCGGACATATTGCCGCCATTTGAGGCGGTGCCATACAGGTTTCCGTTGGGGTCGAAGATCAGGCCAGTTTGGGGATACGCGCCATCGCTGCTGCCGGTGAAGGTGTATAGGACCGTTTCCGTCCACGGACCGGTTCCTCCGCTCGGCGGACTGAGTTCAAAGACCACCCCGCAGCCGGTGGGAGGGTCGAGTCCCGGGCAATTGGCGCCCCCCGTATCGCCGCCATTGACGGCCGTACCGTAGAGATTCCCCTTGGAGTCGAAGATCAAACCGGCGGCGGGAGCGGCGCCGTCACTGGCGCCGCTGAAGGTGTAGGGGACGGTTTCCGCGTATTGTGCGTGGACCTGCGGCGCGCCCGAGATGACGAAGAAGAGTAACGCTACAAGGAGTAGATTCAGGCGGATGCGTGTTAATGAAAAGTTTGAGGAGGACATACTGATTCCTTATAAGGTGCGTGGGGCTAATAGCGTGGCCCACTAACCTCGGAACGCCGGGTCTCAGGAGGGAAAGAGATTAACCGGCGCGGCGAAGTCTATCACCTTCAGGAGTGCCGCTGCAATTCAGTTAGGGCGAACTTGAGGGCTAGCGCTGCTCGGAGAGCTTTCTAACTGCCTTGGCTATCTCGGGAAGCTTGGGATAGATGGCGCAACATTTCAGCCACAATTTGTGATCGATGGCGGGAGCGCCGCTGACCATGGCTCCATCGGGAACATCGTGCGGGATGCCGCTTTGGGCGATGGCGATGGCGCCGTCTCCGATTCTTACGTGGCCCGAGACACCGACTTGTCCGGCGAGAATCGCTTTGTTGCCGACTTCGGTGGTGCCGGCGAGGCCGACTTGCGCGCACAGGAGTGTGTCTTCGCCGATGGTGCAGGCGTGTCCGATGTGGACGAGGTTGTCGATCTTTGTGCCGCGGCCGATCGAGGTGCGACCAACGTTGGCGCGGTCGATGCAGGTGCCGGCCTGGATCTCGACATCGTTCGCGATGACGACGTTTCCCGACTGGACGATTTTGTGCCAGTGGCCGGAATCGTCCTTGGCGAAGCCGAAGCCGTCGGAGCCAATGATGACGGCGTTTTGGAGGAGGACGTTGTCGCCAATCTGGCAGAACTCGCGAACGACGGAATGCGTGTGGGCGAAGAAATTGTGGCCGATTTTTACTCCGCGATAAATCGCGACATGGGCGAGGAGGACGGCGTTGTCGCCGATTTCTACATCTTCGTCGACGGTGACATAGGGGCCGAGATGTGCGTTCTTGCCGATTCTTGTTTTGGGATGGACGATCGCGGTCGGATGAATGCTGGGAGCGTAGATCGGGGGCTGATAGAAAAGTTCGACAGCCTTGGCCCAGGCCAGATATGGGTTGCTCGTACGCAACATGCCCGTGGAGATGGCGGGAAATTCTTCGTCGACGATTACAGCCGAGGCGCGCGTGGTTTTGGCGGCGGCTGCGTACTTGGGATTGTGGACGAAGGTGAGCTGACCAGGGCCAGCCTGGTCGATTCCGGAGACGCCCGTTATCTCGGCGTTGGGCGAGGCGTTTTCGATTTTCGTGCCGATGGCATCGGCGATTTGGGAGAGCTTCATGGCGGTACACCTTTCTGGCGAAAAGTGATTGTAATGGAGGCGAGCGCCGTCGGAACGGAGGGGCCGAGTTCAGAAAGAAGAAACCAGCTTCACTTTGGCAGATCTTTGACATACTCAAACAATGGCATGCCGAAGAAATCTGTCATCTTGCCCGACTGCCGGAAGCCATTTTTTTCATAAAAGCGCCGGGCGGCTGCGAGCGGTTCGGTTGTGTCGAGACTGATGCGATTGCATCCGTATCTTTGTAGTTCTGCTTCCGCTGCCTTCAGCAACTGTCCGGCTACTCCGGTGCCTTGCCATGCTGGGAGCACGGCCATCCCGCGGATGTGTCCTTCTTTCAAATTGGCGTTTGTGCCCAGGACATGGCAGCCGATGGTGCCTACGACCTCGCCGCCGTCGCTGAGGGCGACAAAGAGACGCATGATCGTAATGCGTTGCTTTAGCGTCGCAGGGGTTAGGACGGTGTCAGCAAATGCCTCGGGCGTATAGAAACTGCGATAAGCCTCAAAAGCTGTACGCAGGCACTCCAGTATCGCGGGGGAATCAGCTTCGGTGGCTTGGCGTACTTCCCACGATCGTTCGGACATCTATGATTCGAAGAGCGTGACTTGGCGCGTGTCGGGCGGGCCTTTGCGGCGCCGCCGCGCCGCGCCGACCACAGCTAACACCACAACCGACGTAAGCGCTTCGCGCGGCACGAAGACTCGCTGAGTATTTGAGCGCAGGTCGGGGGGATTGATCAGAAATCCTTCAGCGGGATTTTGGGTGAGGTCGTTGGGGAGAATGCCTTCGATTACGTCGCTGTCCTTGAACTTAAGGCGCACCCACAGCCCTTCTGTGCGCGGCCGGGTGGTGAAGGTTTTTCTGACCATCAAATCGGTGTCGGAAAATTCGCGGACGAAATAGACTGCCTTGATGTCGCGCAGGTCGATGGCGACTACATTGCCGGTGGTGTTCAGGAGTTCGAGTTTGCCATCGACGACAAAGTTCGCGGGCGCGACGAATCCGCTGATCGAATCGCGATCAGTCTTGCGGACGATTACTTTTTTGTGCGTCGAGGGCATGGGCTGGTTGGAGCAAGAATCTTCGACCGTCTTGGAGCGTTCAAGTCTCGGAGCGTTCAAGTTGAAATGGTGAGACTGCCCCCTCGGCGGCTAAAGCCGACATGAAGACGCCTTGCCGATCGCAGCGCTAAAAGCGCTGCGCCACCCAAATTCAACTCTCACCGATACTGCGCTCACCGATACTGCGCTTACCGATACTGCGCTTACCGACACTGCGCTTACCGACACTACACCGGGCCGGAGATTGCACGCTCCTGATGAGGATTCTCGCACTTTCCGCATGAGATCGAACAGTTTGTGCGTTCGCAGTAGCCAAACCGTAAACCTTGTGTTATTTTCTGTAGCTTGCTGAAATTGTGGTGTTGCTGTATAAGTCTAATGGCTAGAGCGAGTTAGATTCTGCACTTGGGAAGCCATCATGGGACCCGGCATTCGCCTGTGGAAAAACTGTGAATAATCCCCGGATCCAGCCCCGGCAAGACGATTAGGACGGCATGGCCGATTACATATATACCCTGGAAACCCGGCTCTCACCGGACCAACAAAAGGCAGTCACATCGGTCGTAAACGCCGCTAAGGCGGCGGAGATGAACGTTTATCTCACCGGTGGCGCCATCCGCGACATCATCACCGGCTTTACCATCCGTGATTTGGATTTCACCGTGCAGGGCAATGCGCTCAAGCTGCAAAAAGAGCTGGAGCGCGCCGGTGCGGTGATTGGCGATGCGGATGAAGAGACACGTACGCTTCTGCTGACCTTGCCGGGCGGAGTTCGCGCGGAAATTGGGATGGCGCGATCGGAACGCTACGAAAAAACCGGCAAGCCTCCCGTGATTGCTCCCGCAACGATTATTGACGATTTGCGACGCCGCGATTTTACGGTGAACGCTATGGCGCTGTCGCTGAACGAAGGGTCGCGCGGGCTGTTGATGGATCCCTTCAATGGCGTGGCGGATATCGAGGCGAAGGTTATTCGCGTTCTCCACAACTACGCGTTTTTGGAAGATCCGTCGCGCATGATACGCGCGACGCGCTTCACCACCCGCTTTCATTGGCCGCTCGAAGAACGCACACAGGCGCGCTATGAGTCGGGTAAGGAAAATGGGTATATCGACCACGTCCGGCACGACAGCATCGGGCGCGAGATTGAGCAGTTGGCCTACGAGGATGACGCTTTCGGAATTTTGAAAGCATATGAGAAAGAAGGATGGCTGAAGGTTCTGAATCCGCATTGGACTACCGCGAAAGTGGATTCGGCCGGACTCAGCTCACTGGCGAAGACTCGGCAACAGATGAACGAGCTAGGCTACTTTCCGGATATGGCGGCGCCGGTGCTGCACTTCTTGACGGCACGGATGGGCGATAAGGACGTCGCGGAGCTGCGGCGGGCGATCCCGCGGAAGGATCTGGTCGCGTCGTGGAAGGATCTGGAAGACAACGCGCGCGACCTTGCGAAACGGCTGATGGGCAAGGAGTCGGCCACGCCTTCGCGGACATGGCAGTTGCTGTCGTCGGCGCGGCCGGAAATGGTTTTGTTCTTGGCGGTGACGGCGCGGCAGCAGGCGGTCTCGCAGAAGATCAAGAATTTCTTTACCAAGTGGCGCCAGGTGCAGCAGAAGGTTCCGTTGCCGGAGATGACCGAGCTGCGGATTACTCCGCAGATGCCGGAGTATCCGAAGATCGCGAACGATGTGTTCATGCTGCTGCTGGACGGCAAACTGCGTTCGAAGACAGAGACGCTGAAATATTTGAAGCCATTGTCGCCGCCGCCACCGCCTCCACCGCCGGCACCGGTTAAACGTGGCCGGGCGAAAGGAGCCGTGGCTGCGACCGCGGACAAAGGGAAGGTTAAGGGCAAAGGTAAGGATAAAGATAAAGATAAAGACCAGGCGGTGGCGCCAGCGGCCCTGGCGACCGCCAAGCCTGAAGGTAAGCCTGGGAAGACGGTTGCGGCGACCGGCGCCAAACAAGCGGTCGTCGGGGTGCCGTCAACTCCTGCCGTTACCGCAAAAACATCTGGCGCTCCAACCAAACCCTCGGTCCCCGTCAAAGCTAAGCCTGAGAAAGCGCCTCCCGCAAAGATGCCGGCTGCTAAACCGGCGAAGAAAGCGGTTAAGCCTGCGCCAAAGAAGAAAATCGCTGCCAGAAAAGCGGCTCCCAAGAAATCTGCACCGAAGGCTAAAGGCAAGAGAAAGTAATCCTTCGCCAGCGGCTTTCAAAACCGCCGACCAGCGCGGATTCCGGAGATTGGCGTCCGCGAATATTGGCGTATAATGTCGTCATGCGTCGCCTCCTGACCTTTGCGGCGTTCCTCCTCATATTCTCGGTAGTACCTGTCTGCGCCCAGCGCGGCGGTGGTCGTGGTTCGGGTGGAAGCCATGGCAGCATGGGCGGCGGACATGCCGGCTTCAGCGGACACTCGGGCTTCGTTGGGCATTCGAGCGGCGGGTTCGGCGGCTCTCACTTCGGTTCGGGGTTTGCGTCGCGCTCCGGTTCGCACTTCGGCGCGGGCACGAGGTTCTCCGGCCGCGGCGATCGTTTTCGCAGCGGACGATTTGGTTTCAGGAACCGCTGCATCGGGTGCTTTGGCTATCCGTATTACGGCTACTATGCGGGCATCGATCCGTATTGGTGGTGGGACACGTATCCCTCCGACGATTCCGAGCAGCGCGAGATGGCTGCTGAGATGAATGCTGAGAACTTGCAAGAGCAGCAGGCCTTGCAAGAGCAGGATCAGGATGTGTATGCGCAGCAGATGCAGCGCCCGCGCCAGCCGCAATCGAACGTGAGCGAGAAAGCGGAGAGCGGTCCGGCTACGATCCTGCTGTTCCGCGACCAGCATACGCGCGAGGTTCAGAACTACGCGATCGTCGACGAGATGCTCTGGATCTTTACGCCGACGCGCATCGAAAAAGTGCCGCTTGCGGTGCTCGATGTTCCCGCCACCATCCAGGCCAACGAAAACCGCGGCGTCGATTTCCGTTTGCCTGGGGTAAGTCAGGGGCAATAGACTGCGCTCCTGCCGCTGGTTTTCCACCTCTGTGGATAAGTTGGCCGTTCTCCCTGCTTCATCCGCCATTAAAATGAGCGCACCTTGAAATTGATCTTGGGCCCCTATGTCTGAATTTGTTCATCTGCATCTGCACAGCGATTACTCGATGCTCGACGGAGCGTGCGACGTCGAGAAGTTGGTTGATCGCGTAAAAGAGCTGGGTATGCCGGCCGTCGCCATGACGGATCACGGCAACATTTTTGGCGCTGTACATTTTGTGAATGCGGCGCACAAGGCTGGCGTCAAGCCGATTGTCGGCTGCGAGCTTTACATCTGCAAGAAAGACGACCACGACATTCGCCGGACTCCGCCTGAGGGCGATACCTACAACCACCTGCTGGTCCTAGCCGAGAATGAAGAAGGCTATCGCAATCTGGTGAAGATCACGTCGGAGGCTTCGCTCAACGGCTTTTATTACAAGCCGCGCGTGAGCAAGAAATTTCTGGCGGAGCATTCGAGGGGACTGATTGGGCTTTCCGGATGCTTGAAGGGCGAAGTGGCCGAGCGCCTGACGGAAGGGAACTACGACGCGGCGCGGACGGCGGCGGCCTACTATCGCGACATTTTTGGCCGCGAGAATTTCTTCCTTGAGATTCAGGATCAGGGACTGGAGAAGGAGCACCTCATCCATCCGGCGCTATTTCAACTGGAAAAAGATCTTGGGCTGCCGATGGTGGCTACGAACGACAGTCACTACCTTTGCGAAGACGACGCGCATGCGCAGGACGTGATGCTGTGCATTCAGATGGGCAAGTCGATTCAGGATACGAACCGGCTCAAGTTCGAGGGCAACCAGTTCTTCGTAAAAAATGCCGACGAGATGCAGCGCGTGTTCAAGGATGCGCCCGACGTTCTCTCTCGCACGCTGGCGATTGCCGAACGCTGCAACCTTCGGATCGACAAGGTGCCGACACCATTTCCTCACTTTGATGTGCCGGAGGGATTTACTCCCGATAGTTATTTCGAGCACGTTACGCGGCAGGGATTTGCGCGGCGGATGGAAGTTTTGCGGCGGCTTTCCGAGCAGGGACGGTTGAAGCATTCACTGGCGGATTACGAGCAGCGGCTGTCGCGCGAGGTTGCCATCATTCAGCAGATGAAGTTCGGGGGATATTTCCTGATTGTCTGGGACTTTATTCGCTACGCGCGCGAACGCGGGATTCCCGTGGGACCGGGGCGGGGATCGGCTGCGGGCGCATTGGTCGCGTATTCGCTCGGAATTACTGATATCGATCCTATTCAGCATGAGTTGCTGTTTGAGCGCTTCCTGAACCCGGAGCGCATTTCGATGCCGGATATCGACATTGATTTCTGCATGAACCGGCGCGGCGAAGTGATTGAATACGTCACCCAAAAATACGGGCGAGAGAATGTCGCGCAGATTATTACTTTCGGCACGATGGCCGCGAAGGCTGCGAT
>JBAQJF010000019.1:0-57783 GCA_049300195.1 Terriglobales bacterium
GTGCTCATCCAGCTGGTTACGTGGTCGCCCCAGTTTCCCAGGCGATCCCAAATCTTTCCTTCGATCCAGTTCGGCAGAAAATCCTGAATGGGCAATTGATCGTTGAACGAGCGCTGCTTCATCTCCCAATGAAAGTTTGAAACGGCACAGTCCCGCGGGTCGCGAACTACGTAGATGACTCTTTTGTAGCGCGGATCGAATACTTCGTGGCTCTTCAGAATGCGCGGGCGCGGCAGGCTTCGCAGATATTGGTCTCCATGTTTGTACATGTCGGCGACCAAGCGCTCGACGTTCAGAAATGTGACGGCCTCTTCGGTATGCACGAGGTTGCCGACCAGAAAGCGGGTCCAGGTATTTCCCGAGCGCGGATAGGAGGTCAAGAAAACGTCGTCGGGAAAAATCGTGATGTCGCGCTCGATGCGCAGGCGCCGCATCAGCACGTCGTTCACGCGCGACAGATGCTTCAGGCCCCGTTTAATCAGCATGCAGTCTCCTCAGCAAACATCCTTCCTGTGCCACTAGCCAAATCCCTCAGCGGCTGGAAGCCGCCTCGGATTTTTCGCTATTTGCGGCACGAGTGGAAATCGTGCCCTTCCCGCTCGTCTCCGCACCTTTGCCGCTCGTCTCGGCGGCCGCGTCTTCCCGCTGCTCGCGTTCGCTGTGTAGCCAGCCGAGAAATTTCTGTTTGCGCGCGAACATGTTTTTCGCTTCGTTGCGCAGCGCACCAATTATTTGGTAACGCGATTTCGTAAACCAGGGCACGCGGTGCGCGACGCAACCGTATTTTTCTTTATATGAACCCTCGCCGCCCCAATCATAAATGGCCACGCCGCGACGCTTCCAGTAACGCATGGCATACCAGTGAATCGCTTCATTGGGGCGCAAATTCTGATAGGCGCGATAGCTGGCATTGCCCCAGAATTCGAAAATCTTGTTGAAGCCGGGAAAGATTCCGGTGGCAATGCACTTCCCTTCCGCGTCACGCGCGCGAACCAACAGCACATTACCCGTCGGTTCAACATGCTTTACCAGGGAGCGCACGCGCTCGACGGAATAGGTTGGCACGAGTCCCTGCTTGGCGAACACGTCTTTCAGTTGCGCGTAATACTCGTCGGCAAAGGCGAGGTCGTGCGCTTCTTCAATCGTCACGCCGCTCTTTTCTGCCTTGCGAACGCAGCGGCGGCAGGCGCTGTCCATGCCGTTGAACAATTCTTCTTCCGACTTCGTCAGATCCGTGCGATACGAACCGTAGTGCTCGACCGTGAATCCGAGGCCCTCGCCATCTTCGAATGTGAAGTTCGGGTCGGAGACTTCCATGTGCAGGCACTTCAATTCATCCCATGCAAATTTCTCGAGTGCTTCTAGCGCCGCGCGCCGCGAAACGACGGGGTTCAAATTGAAGCCAATATAAGGAGTGGTCCAGCCGGGAAACGAACCGCCCAGCACTTTCAGGCCGAACTTGGAAAATGTAAGGCCGGAAAAATATCCGACCACGTCGCGACCGTCGCGCACCTCGGCCAGAACCGGCGTCGCGCTCTGCGACTCCTCGATAAATTCGAGCCAGGCTCGCGTCTGAAAAACCGTGCGGTCTGCAAAGCTGTCGAGCAGCTTCCAGTCCGCCGTTTTGAAATCGATCTGGTGAAGCTTCACCGGTCTCCGAAGTAGCGTTCTGAAATGGGAAATTCGTGGTTCACGATGCTGTTAACTCTTTCGTTAAGGGGGCATCCCCCCCCCCGGGGTCGGTCTTTTAGAATCAAAGATTTAGCGAGAAATTCCCGCCAGGTCTTTGGGGAATAAGGACTTAGAGGCAAAGTATTCAAAAATAATAAGTTAGGCTATTGTTCGAACAATTCCTTCCACGATTATATGCTGGGTCCGCCTTGGGCCCGTCCGTTGCCTTACAAGATAATTCTCCGCCATGTACGAGCTAAGTCAAGGGGATTCTGCGACGGCTGAGAGGCGATGGTAATGAAGTTCGGGAGCATCGTTGTGACACAAATTCCTCATGCAGCGGCCCACCCATAGTTCTCCTCAGGGCAATCAGCTGGACCGAAACAGGCCTCCCGCTGTTACGTTTGCGCGCCGAGGCGCACTACTAGATGTGCGCTATTGAGCAAAGTCAGCGCACAGCTCGCAAAGACCGATTTTCATGCAGCGTCGCCACTGTGACCGGGAGGGGCGGGCATCAGAGAATTGCTCCCCGAGGTTTCAGAAAAATGATTTTTCATTGATGACGGTTTTTGCCTGCTTTTCGCGCTGTTCATGGATAGAAGGTTGTTGGCCGAGGCCATTTTCCTCAGAGATAGGAGAGCGTTATGTCGCTTGTGATTATGCTGATGATTGGCGGATGGGTCACCACGCTATCCATGGTCGGAATCTGTGCCCTTAACGAATCCGGCAAGCTGCGCACGATTCGGAGACGTCTCGCGTTATGGCTGCTGGCAAACCCGGCCGGTCCGGTTGGAGCGCCCCAAGAAGGCCTGCGGCCCGAGAGCGAGAACGTGGCCTGACGCGCGGAGCGGAGCTACAATTCCATGCCGAATATTGTGCAGTTTCCCATATCGCCAATCTGTCCAAAGTGCCGGCGAGCCGTGCAGGAAGCCACCCAGACGACCGATATGAAAGGAAGGGTCATGCCCGAAGAATGCTTTCTACTTGAATTGAAAGAGCAAGCGTCCGCGTCCAGATTCTTTGGCAATGAGAGTTGAAACATGCCCATTTCACTTATTGACCTCGACTGCAGGTGCTAACCCCTGGTTGCGCCGGTAAAACGGAAGGGGATCTGCTTCGCTAACAACAACCACAAGCCCGACCACGCAGAGCGTCCCGAGCCTCAAGCGCAATGAGTGGCGTAATTACCAAAGCTGCCACCGGGTCGACCCACGCAACCTGCCAAATCGCGTGAACCAGTAGACCCAGAAGAGCGATGACTGAAAGGTAGGCACACAAAGCACTCTGGCCGGCATCGGCCCTTAGAGCGGCGCTTCCGGTGAGAGTTGATAGACGCCGTTTCTCATGGGCGAGCACGGGCATGATGATCGTTGCCCCTAGCAAGACCCCTATCCCCCAGTAGCTGGTTTTTGGTTCACTGTACCCGGACAGGGACAGCACCGAAGCCAAGATTACATATGGAATCAGCGCCAACAGCAAACCGCCTCCGAGACGCGCAGCACGCCGCTCCGCGTGCTCTGAGGCGTGAATGCGAAAGCGCCACAGTACAGCCGCCGCCGACAACAATTCGACAGCGCTGTCTCCCCCAAAGGCAGCTAGAGCAGGGCTACGGGCTGTCCACGCAGCCCACAGAGATAAGGCGGCTTCGACGCTCATCCAAGCAATCGTGATTATTTGAATCCGCTGGATGCGCTTTAGGGTGACTTGTGTCGGAATTTGAACCATCGACACCATGGAAGTGATTATGCCATCGAGCAGAGGACAATTGTCGTTGACACTCACGATCCCGCGGGCGGGGTGCTGACATCAGATTCCAATAAACTAACCTGCCGCGCCAAGCCATCCTTTGTGACAGCGAAGCAAGATCGACGCAGGGGAGAAAGCGTGAAGCACTGATTCGAGCCACTTACTGCGGCAGACCGACTTCGCGCACCAGTTCGGCATAGCGCGGATCGGATCGCAGGGGGTCGAGCCTGAAGTTGGTGTTCAAGGAGATCAGCAGCCAATCGTGTTCCTGATAAGCGGTATTGAGCCAACGGAAGGCTTGCTCTTTATCCCCCAGGTCGGTGTAGAAGGTGGCAATGATGAAGGCTGAAGAGTAGCCTTTCTTACGTTCTGCTTGCCGGAATTCAATGGCTTTGACGACAGCGCCCCTCCAGCCTGTGGACCGAAACCCTTGTTCCATGGCGGCGGCGAATTCAATGTCAACCCGGTAGCCGGACAACTGGCCCACGACTTTCCATTCTTCGATCACCTGGGGATACATGCGCTTTCCCCAGTAGCCCTGGGCCAAGCAGTCGTGGGCGAAGGCGAAGGCCGGATTGTCATTGACGAGCTTCGTGCAAACTGCAATCGCTTCGTCGAAGTGCCGCGTCCAAACGAGAACACTCCCGGCCACGCGGTTGATGATGGGCGACTGCGGCTCGAGCTCCTGGGCGCGGTGGATTTCCGCCAGCGCCTCCTGTTCTCGGCCGCCAATCATGGCGATGTCGTCGGCGTACCATTGGCGCGCCGTGGCATCGTTGGGATCGAGTTCGAAAGACTTCTTGAACTCAGCTTCTCCCCCTGCAAAGTCCCAGTCGTGTTGCATCTCGTTGGCGCCGAGAACAGCGTGCGGATGAGCCAGAGACGGGTCCAGTTCGAGCGCTTTGCGGGCGGCGCCGTTCGACTTGGGAAAATCTTCGTTTTGGTTGCCGCCATAGTTCGGCAGCACGTTATAGACATCGGCCAGCCCCGAATAAGCCAGCGCATAGCCTGGATCCTTCGCGATGGCGTCATTGAAATAGGAGATTGCTTTCTGAAGCTCGTCGTATGTCCGGTTGTTCCAGGCGTAACGACCCTTCAAATACAGCTCATAGGCCTCGGGATTTTGCGTGCCTTGCCGGGTGACCTGTTGTTTTTCTGCGATGCTGAGCTTGGAACGCAACTTGTCCGCGATGTCGCCTGCAATCTGCTCCTGCAAAGAGATGATGCCGGCGCTCTTGCCACTGTAGTGGTGATCCCAGATTTCGGTGTTATCTCGAACATTGATGAGTTCGGCGCTCACTTCGATGCTGTCACCTCTTGACGTCACGCGTCCGCTGACCAGTGCCGACACGCCGAGTTCATTGCCGGCCTTTTGCGCGTCCACATACTTGCCTTTATAGCGAAAGACGGAGTTGCGGGACTTCACTCTGAGTTGGGGAAGATGGGCAAGGTTCCCGATCAGCGACTCGGTGATGCCATCGCTGAGATAGTCGGTATTGGCGTCTCCGCTGGCGTTGGTGAAGGGGAGGACCGCGATGGAATCGGCGCTGGGGGCGCGATAAAGAAGCGTTAGCGCCAAGGCTCCTATAACGAAGGCACCTGCCACGACGAGGCCAGCGATCTTGAAATTCCTTATCGGCCAACTTCCGATCTGCCAACTTCCGATGCGCAAATTCCAGCGATCGGCGGGAGCGGGGGACGCAGTAAGCGCCGCCGGATCGTCTTCTTCAAGCCCTGCGCCCGCCGACGATTCCGGCGGGGGCTCGATGTGGGTCGGAGCAATCCAGCGATAGCCGCGGCGGTCGACGGTCTCCACGAAAATGGGGTTGTCGGCGGAATCTCCGAGCGCGTCGCGCAGGCGTTTGATCGCGCTGCGGATGCCGAGATCGAAATCGACGAACACGTCGTCGGGCCACAGCGCCTGACGAAATTCCTCACGCGTGATGATTTCGTTTGGACGACTCAGTAAGAGCTTCAGGGCCCGGAAAGGCAGGTCCTGAATTCGTATCTTGACTCCGCTCTTGCGCAACTCGTCCGAGCGCAAGTCAGCCTCGAACACCCCAAACAGTATGACCGTGGGGGTGCGATTCACCGAGTTAATAGGCATAGGACGGGGTCGTTGCGGGGGAGAAAGTTAGTCTACCATCAAACAAATCGTGGCGGGAAGCGACTTTGTCCCACTTTCGCCCGTCGCTCGCGGACCGCCCTGGGCCCATTTCGCCAGACAACAACTTCGCGCAACCTCCTGTAGCTACACCTCTTAGCGCGTCACATTCACTGCACGAACGCATCACGGCCAGAACATTGACCACGGAGCATAGTTAGGGCACATTGAGCGCCGTGCTCAGAGCCGTGCGGATGCGAAGCAGGCATACGGGGACAACCCCAGCCATCGCCAAAGGTGAACTCTGCGGCGGTTCACAAAGGCCCAGGAAAATTCAGCCTCTCAGGAGACGATCCATGACTTGCACTCGGAATTACACTCGCCAACAGCTCGCGGCGTTCCGCATCGGCGTGGTGCTCACCCTTTTCATTTTCGCAGCCGGAGCAGCCCTGCCGCTCCAAGCTCAAATCGAGCAGGCTCAAATCGAGCAGGCTCAAACCGAGCAGGCTCCTCCCGTCAATCACGACACATGGACGAGCGGGACCGCCATGCCCACCGCCCGCCTGGGAGCTGCGGCGGGAGCGATTGGGAAAGATATCTATGTCGTCGGCGGCTACAACAATAGCGCAGTCTTTGGTATCAACGAAATCTACAACATCAAGACGAACACATGGACGACCGGCGCGGCGGATCCGAGCGCGCGCGCGTTCACAGCTTATGCCGTGGTCAACAAGATCCTGTATGTCTTCGGAGGCAGCAATTTCTCCGCGCTCCTGAGCCTTACCGAATCCTACAACCCCGCCACCAATGCCTGGACGACACTGGCCCCCATGCCCTATGTCCAAGAAACCGCCTCCGCGGTCGCCGTTAAAGACGTGATTTACGTCATGGGAGGGCAGGGCTACGACGGCTACCTAACCAATGTCGCAAGCTACAACACCACGACCAACACCTGGACGGAAGAGGCTCCATTGCTGATTTCAAAAGGATGGTCGGCGGTGGGCAAGCTGGGGGCGTCGGTTGTGAACACGGACGGAGTCGCTGGCGCCGGAGGCTACGCCGCCGACACTGAAGGTTACACCGCGAAAAAGAATACCTGGGCGGAGCTTACGGCAGATCCTACACCTCGCGAGGCGGGGTGTTTTGCGGCCATCAAGAATCAGTTGTACGTTGCCGGCGGAAATAACGGAAGCCTGCTCACCCTGAACGAAGCCTACAACCCAAAAACAAAATCGTGGGCGACGCTGGCTCCGATTCCGGAGGCAGTATGGGGAGCCGTTGCCTCCGCGGAAGTCGGTGGGCGCATGTATTGCTTCGGCGGCGGCCACTATCAGCAAACCGTCTATGACTATGTACAGATTTATCAACCGTAGGACCATGAACTGCCTTTGCTCGACCAAAATTCGTATCAGGAGAAAAAAATGAAAAGCGCGCTTCGATTCATGGTCGCATCGCTTTTGATTGTTGGCACAGCCTCGCTCGGGAAGGCCCAGATTGCCGAGGTTACGCACAACGCGTGGACGAGCGGCACACCGATGCCAATTCCCCTTGCATTCTCGACCGCGGCCGTGCTCAAGAACGAGATCTACGTGGTCGGCGGAAACGACGGCACCGTGGAACCGCCAATGTGCAGATCTACAACCCCGTCACCAACACTTGGAGCACGGGCCCGTCCTACCCAACCGGGATCGGAGCGGCAAGCTCCGCAGTGGCGAAAAACATCTTGTACGCCTTTGGCGGCAGCAGCGACGGAGTGAATCCGACTAACGCTGTGTGGGCCTACAACCCAAAGACTAAAGCCTGGACTGCGGCGGCCGCCATGCCGACCGCGAGGTGGGGCTCCGAAGCGGTGGTCGAAAAGAAGACCAACATTATTTATGTGAGCGGCGGTGAAACGAACGGGAACGGGCAAGACCCGGTGGCGAACGTCGAAAGCTACAATCCCGCGACCAATACCCGGACCGAGGAGGCTGAGATGCTCGTGCCTAAGGGCGATGGTGCAGGGGGCCTGATCGGAACGACAATTGTGTTCGCGGATGGGGGCAGCACCGGAGGGAACGCTACCAGCGACAATGAGGGTTACGACGCCGCCACTAATACGTGGAAGTCCCTGGCGTCCGATCCCGCGTCCCGATATGCCACGTGCGGCGGATCCGTTGGCAGCAAGCTCTATGTCGTGGGCGGCGTATTCGGTAACACGCTAACCGAGTCGTTCCAACTATCGAAGAACAAATGGACGACGCTTGCTCCAGCACCTCAATCGAACATGTTCGCCGCGTCCGCAGTGTATAAGAAGCAGCTCTACTGCATCGGCGGCTGGGGTGCGAATGGCGGGCCGGTCATCGGCAACGTGCAGATTTATCAACCCTAATCGGATCGATGGCGCGTGGCTGACCTAAGACACTTCGATTCAACCTCACGACTAACTTACAAGGAGAACAACCATGGTGACGGCAGGTTCTAAGTCGAGCCATAACTTCATAACGACGGCCGTTCTGGCGCTCGGTCTTGTTGGCACATCGCTCCCGGCCGCAGCGCAAGCCAACCCGGTCGGCGGGCACATTCCGGACGTTACTCATAACACGTGGACAAGTGGCGCCGCCATGCCAACAGCCGTTAATTGGCCAGCGGTAGGACTGATCAAGGCGAAGCTCTATGTGGTCGGCGGATACACGGGCGGCCCCGCCTCCGCAGACAACCAGGTTTATAACCCGGTCACGGATACGTGGAGCAGCGCAGCGACGATTCCGTCGGCGACGGCGCAGGCGGCGGCCGCGGTCGTAAAGAATATCCTCTACATTTTTGGCGGCAGCAGCAGCGGCGGCGGGACCGTGAGCAACGCGGTATGGGCATACAACCCGAAGACCAATACATGGGCTGCGAAATCGGCGATGCCCACGGCACGTTGCAGCGCGACGGCTGTGGCCGGCAAGAACAAGATCATCTATGTCATTGGCGGATACAACGGCAGCCGGCTCTCGACGGTCGAAGCCTACAATCCGGCGACCGATACCTGGACCGAAGAAGCCGGGCTGCTGCTCGGTAAGTCGGAGATTTCGGCGGCCTTGAGCGGAACGACGATTATTGCGGCGGATGGGTTCAGCGGCAGCGACAGTGGCGACAACGAAGCCTACGACATTGCCACCAATACCTGGACGCATCTGACATCCGATCCCACGGGGAGGAACGGGTCCTGCTTCGGCGCGGTGGGGGCGAAACTCTACGCCTCGGACGGCAACACCAGTGGGAACAGCCCGGTTACGTTGATGGAGGCATTCAATCTGAAAAAGAACACCTGGGCTACGCTGGCCGCCATGCCGAACACCGTGACCGATCCAGGCTCCGCTGTCTATAAAGGCAAGCTGTACTGCATCGGTGGTGGAAACTGGGCGGTCCCTCCGAATAATACCGTCTACAACTACGTGCAGATTTATCAGCCGTAAGGCAGATCGAATTTGCGCGTCACCTAAATCCAAGATGTGTTCGGGTACCCCGTCCAAGCTCCGCTTGGGCGGGTTTTTTCTGGACACAGCGTGAGTGTCATGTAGCGAGAGGCCCGGCCCAGAAAGCCTCTTGACTCTGGAGTGCATTCCAGCGTTGATACTCGTCATGGTGGATAACGGCGATTCCAAGATGCTTAGCTCCGGAGCGCTGGCCAAGGCCGCATCGGTGAGCCCGGACACGATTCGACACTACGAGAAACTGGGCATTCTTCCGCGCGCGCTGCGAACCGCATCCGGTTATCGCATATATCCCGCCAGCGCCCGGCAACGCGTGCTCACCGTGCAGCGCGCATTGCGTATCGGGTTCACGCTGGCGGAACTGGCCGAGGTTTTGAAGGCGCGCGACAACGGCGCGGCTCCCTGCCAGCGCGTGTATGAACTCGCCGAGAAAAAGCTCAAGGGCATCACCGCTGACATCCAGTCGCTGAAGCGCACCGAACGGGCGCTGAAGAAAGTTCTCGCGGACTGGCAAGTGCGGATGCAGGACGCTCCACCCGGACAAAAGCTACATCTGCTGCACTCGCTCACCGAAGCCGTGCAGAAGTCAGGTGGCCCGGTCAATCAATTTCGGAGGAAAAACAAATCATGAAAGCCGTCGCTGCGTTTCTTCTACTTTTCGTTCTGCCGGCCGCTGCCCAAAACGCCGATCACAACATGGATTCCTGCCCCATGCACAAGGAGCACATGAAAGCCGCGCATCAGGCCGATGTCGAAAAGCATGGCGACGTGGCCATGGGATTCCCCCAGGACAAAACGACTCATCACTTCCGCCTCTACGCCGACGGCGGCGCCATCGAGGTCAGGGCCAACGACAGCAACGATGCCGCGAACAGGGACGCGATCCGCGCGCACATGACGCACATCGCCAAAATGTTTGCGAGCGGCGACTTTTCCATTCCGATGTTTGTTCATGGCGAAGTACCGCCCGGTGTCCCGATAATGAAGGAGAAGCGCACCCAGATTTCCTACAGCTTTCAGGAGCTGCCCGCCGGCGCAAGCGTTCGCATTAAGACCGAAAATCCCGACGCCTTAGCGGCGATCCACGACTTCCTGCGTTTTCAGATTGAGGATCATCACACCGGAGATGCTGCGACGGTAAGGGCCGAAGCTCACTGAGTCCTTTCACGCAGCGCCTCGCGATACACCTTGAGCCACTGCCCGCGCACAACTTCCCATGTGTATTTGCGCGATTCTTCGTAGGCGTTCTCCGCGAGCTGCGAAGCCAACTCCGGCTCGCGGAGCAGGCGGATTACATTGGCCGCCAGCGCCTTCTCATCGCCAACCGCCGAGAGCAGTCCCGTGCGTTCGTTCTCGACGAGATAAGGCATCGACTCCGGCGAAGTTGTGACGACGGGCGTGCCGCAGCCAAAGGCTTCAATCACCGAAACCGGCATGTTGTCGAGCCATGAGGCGTTGATGAAGATATCGGCGTCGTCATAATATTTGCCGATGTCGTTGCGCGAGGCGACGCCGGTGAAATTGACTCCGTCGAGTTTCAAGTCCGCGACGAGGCGGCGAATTTCGTCTTCCAGCGGGCCGCCGCCGACCAGGTCGAGCTTCGCATCGGGATATTGTTTCTTCACTTCCGCGAAGGCCTTCACAACGACATCGATGCTGTAATACTCCTGAAAGCCGCGCGTGCACACGAGGTGCGGCCGGAGAGGCTTACGCTCGCAATAGCGGAATTGCGAGAGATCGACGAGGTTGGGAACGACGACTGCGCCGAGTCCGAATTCGCGAAAGACATCGACGAGATAGCCGGACGGCGCGACGATGCGGTCCACGCGCGCCAGCACGAACTTGCCGGAGCGGAAGCGGCGCAGGTGGTCGCGCGCTTCGCCGCTTCGATAGTTCAGGATAGTTTTCTTGCCGCGCAGCCTCGCAAAAAACCACGCCGGCGCCGGCGCAAGCAAGAACGACCAATACGACGCCGAGAAAATATGCGCCACGTCCACGTTTTTGAGGCCGCGCCACAAATGCCAGAAATAAATCGGCTCGCGGATAATCGTGCGCAATCCGGGAATGCGCTCGGCCCAGGCCAATGCGCGCGGTAGCGGAGGATCGACGGCGATGAATGTAACTTCAACGTCGGGATCGTTCCGCCAAAGCCGCATGAGCAGGTCCGCCTGCACGGCTTGTCCGCCGACGTAGCGCAGGCTGGGAGCGACGATGGCGACCTTCATTCGCCCAGCGGGCGCGCTCCGGCCGAATTGCGATTGAGACTTTCCCGCCGCGCTCATGCCGAAGGCCGTCTCCGGCCTTTGCGATCGAGAAGATTCATGTAGAGATTTTCATACTGCCGGCACACGCGGTCGAGACTGAAGTTTTCTTCCGCGAAGCGGCGCGCGTTGCGTCCCTGTTCGCGGCGAAGGCTGTGATCGGAAAGAATTCGGCAGATGGCGCCCGCGAATTCGCTTTCGTTGCCGGCGGGAATCAACGCTCCGCGATCGGCGTTGATAAGTTCAGGATTTCCTCCCACCGCATAGGCGACTACGGGAACGCCAGCAGCCATCGCTTCAAGAATGACATTCGACAATCCCTCGGAGTCGGAAGTAAGAACGGCGACGTTCGTCGAAGCGAGAATGGCGGGGATGTCGTGGCGATCGCCGAGGAAGGTAACGCGCTCGCCGAGCCCCAGCGCCGCCGATTGCTGTTCGATCTCGGCGCGAAGCGGGCCGTCGCCCACCAACACAAATTCTGCCTCCGGTATGTGTTTGTGGACTTCGGCGGCAATGCGAAGAAAGCCGGCGTGATTCTTATATTGCGCATTCATGCGCGCGACCATCGTCACCCGAAGGACATTGGCGGGACGTGGCAATGCGGGCGTGGCCGGCTCAAATGCCGTCCGCGGCATGGCATTTCCAATGACGGCCAACTTTTCGCGTGCGATCCCGGCGGCGGCCAAGCGGTTCGCGCCCGCTTGCGAGTTGCACACAACCGCATCGCACCAGCGAAAAGCGGCGGCCTGCGCGCGGAATTGAGATGGGGTCAACAAGTCTCCCAGTTGGCGATGGCTTCCCAAGACGACCGGCACGCGGGCGAAACGCGCGGCGGGAATGAGCGTGAGGTTGGTGTAGAAATCAAAGGCGTGCGCCACCTGAACGTGGTTCTGCCGCAGATGCCGCGCGAGCGCGAGGCGCGAGCGCAGCGACCTCCATCCAAACAAGCTGCCGCCGAGCGGAAAGCGTTCGTATTTCGGAAACTGGCTGACCAGCGGGCCGCGCGGGTTCACACACCCGACGTGAACATCGAATTTCGATGGGCTGGCATTCTGCGCCAGCAGAGCGCACTGACGCTCCGATCCGCCGGTTTCGAATGTGTTGATCATTAAGAACAGCCCGATTCGTTCAGGGATGGTGCGAACGGTCATCAAATTGGCGGCGTTAGTGGCGGCCAACGGATTACTCTCCAACCGGTGCCGGCGCCAGAGCGGGAGTCTCGGGCAATTTTCTGCGCGAGTCGGCGGCCACTGGCAGGGTGAACAAGCCGGCGGGCTTTACGAATTTCTCCAGGAAATTGCGGTGCCAGAGTTCGAACATCAGCAGCCGCCAGATGCGTCCGGTCATGGTTTTGCCGCGCACCAGATGATCGTCCATCAGCCGCCGGACGCCGCTTGCCTGAAAGTATCCGCGATCGAGCGTGCGCGGCTCAAGGAGGATCATCAGCATGTCTTTCAGTTCGTGGCGCATCCAGTGCACGAGTGGGAGCGAGAAACCCCGCTTCTCGCGATAAATTGCCTCGCGCGGCACACCCACGCGTTCGGCGAGTTTGCGGAGAATATATTTTTGTGTCTTTCCGCGCAGCTTCCACTCCGGTGGCAGGCTCGTAACAAACTCGACGAACTTATGGTCGAGAAGCGGGGCGCGCGTTTCAAGCGAGTTCAACATGCTCATGCGATCGACCTTCGCCAGAATGTCGTCGACCAGGTAGGTCTTCGTGTCGACGTAGAGCATCTCGCTGATGGGATCTTTCGCGGGCGCGGCGGTAAAGCGGCGGCGCAGAACATTGGCTGGATCGTCGCTATGCTGAAGGATGGCGCGAAAATCGTCGGACAGGAACGGTTCATCGCGCTCAAACGCAGGAAGGAACGCCAGGTTGTCGATGTAGCGTTCCTGCCAGGGCAGCGTGATGTTGTAGCTGAGTTTGCGGCCGTTCATTTTGTTCGGGAGCAGCGGAAATACTGTGTCGCGATAAAAGTTGCGCGCCCATCCGGGAATGCGCTCGAAAACCTGGCGACCCGCCTGAATGCGATAGCGATCGTAGCCCGCGAAGATCTCGTCGCCGCCGTCGCCGGAGAGCGCGACCGTCACATGCTGTCGCGCCATCTGCGAAACGTAGTAAGTCGGCAACATGGAGGAGTCGCCGAAGGGCTCTTCCATCGACGAAGTCAGGTGCTCGACGGTTTGCACCACGTCGGGTTCGAGGATCATCTCGTGATGCTCGGTGCCGAATTTCTGCGCGACCATACGCGCGTACTGGGCCTCGTCGAAGTCGTCTTTCTTGAACCCGATGGAAAACGTCTTGACCGGGCCGGCGCTGGCGCGCGCCATGAGCGCGACGACTGTCGAAGAATCAATACCGCCGCTCAGGAACGCACCCAGCGGCACGTCGGAGATCAGGCGTATTTTTGTCGCTTCGAAAAGACGATGCTCCAACTCTTCGAGACACTCTTCTTCACTCTTTGCTGTGAGAACTTTCGGAGTATGCGTGTTGTATTCGGGGAGATCCCAATATTGCTTCACACGGACTTCGCCGTTTTCGAATTCCAGCAGATGTCCCGCCGGCAGTTTTTGAATTCCGGTGAAGGCCGTGATCGGCTCGGCAACATACCCGAAGTAGAGATACTCGAGCAGCGCCTGCGAATTGACTTCGGCAAGCTCGGGAGCCACCGCCAGAATCGATTTAATCTCCGATCCGAAGTAGAGGTTGCCGTCGTGCAGCGCGTAGTGCATGGGCTTTTTGCCGAAGCGATCACGCGCGATAGTCAGCTTGCGTTTCGGCTTGTCATAGATTGCGAAGGTGAACATGCCGCGCAGTTTTTGCACGCACTCGGAGCCCATGTCTTCGTAAAGATGCAGGATGCATTCGGTATCGGTCTTGGTGGTGAAGCGATGGCCGCGGCGTTCGAGGTCGGGACGCAGGTCGGGAAAATTGTAGATTTCGCCGTTGAAGACGATCCAGGCGTTGCGGTCTTCGTTAAAAATGGGCTGGTGGCCGGTAGAAAGATCGATGATGGAAAGCCGGCGCATGCCGAGTCCGGCGCCATCGGCTACGTAGATGCCTTCATCGTCCGGGCCGCGGTGCCGAATTGCGTCGCACATGTGGCGCACGAGCGCTTCGGTAATGTTGCTCTCGCGCGTTGCGCTGACGACGCCGGCAATTCCGCACATGACCTGTCGATCCTCTCCGTCTAACTTCTCACAATCGCTTCACGCTGAGAAAGTGGACGCGCTTGTTCCGGCGACGAGTCTGCCGATTTTGCCGGCGGCACCGCCGTCATCCGCTTGAAGCGATAATCGCGATACTCTCCGGGGCTGCCGTCGCGCCCATCGCAGGCGGCCAGAAGAATGTTGACCATCTCGCGCGCGGTGACGAAGTGCAGCGTTTCTTTTCTCCCGGCGGCGTCGTTGACGAGCTGATCGAGAAAGGCAAGGAACGCGCCGCCAATTACCGCTTCGCGATAAGTCGGATCCATGGAGTGGCAATGCAGTTTTATGAAGAGCCAGTCCGGCCGTCCGGCCACATGTACCCTCGCTTTTTTCCAGAACGCGAGACGCCGCAGTGACATCGGCGTGAAGCCGGTGATTGCGCCGTTTTCGACTACGGGTTTCAGGCTGCGAAATGAGCCCGCGAAATCGGTGAGGAGCGGCCCTTGCACGATCAGCGGCCAGGTCTTCGGCGCGCGGCCGACGGCAAGATCGCGGCCCTTCCTCTGGGGCGCAACTTGATCGAGCGGCAGCTCGCACTCGTAAACCGAATTCACTTTCGCCGTCTGCGCGGGATGCCATAGCGCGGCGGGCATCGTGAGGTCGGCGTAGCAGCCGGTTTCGGCGAGAATCTGCATCTCCGAATCGACACCGCAGAAAAGGCCGCCGGCGGAATTGGCGAGCGCAAAATTTCCGTGCACGAAGGCGTAGCGCGGGTCGGGCGAGCCGTCCTCCGTCGAGAGGCAGCGGTGCCGGAAGGCAAGCTGGTCGCGGAATTCGGTCAACTGACGCCGTGTGTTCTCGGCCGTATCGGGCTCGTGCATCCCGTGATGCAGATGAATTTCAGTCTCGCCCCAGCCCGCGTGGCAGTGTTCGGCGAGCATTTCAACCAGTTCTTCGTCGTATTGCTCAGCGGGATAGAAGTAGGTGTGAACCAACGCCCGGCCGTCGTGGTCGCGTAGATTCTCGATCGCTTTAGGATATTCGCGGAACCAGGCTTCTTCGCGGCGCACTTGTTCAGGCCGCGGCACGCGTTTATAGCCGCTGGTCGGGTCGAAGGCCGGCTCGAAATGATCTGCGAGCGCCAGGATGAGGTGAACCGGGCCGGACACCGGAGAGCGCAGCGCTTGCCGCGTAATCGGGGGCAACACTCTTTTCGCGTACGGCAGTTTTTTCTTGAATCCCATGATCGTCACGACCGCAAGAACATCGCGGACACTTTTGTCTGCCCAGGCAGTCCGTTTGCTGCCAGCACGCGGACAAGAGTGTCCGCGCTACACAAAAGATTTCACGGAAACCCACCCGCTCACTTCGCTCGCAGCGGCTTCCTTCCCCGCACCGCGATGGCGAACTCTCCGATATGCATGTCTTCCATGCCCATCGCTTCATACCAGCGAAACACCTGCTCGTATGTATGTTTCGACTGATACTTCGGCGAATACCAGTCAAAGGTATCGAGCGTCCTCTTCTCGGCGGTCTTCTGCCGGTTCACGGGAAAAATATGATGCAGCATGCCCGCGGCTGGACGCCCGACCAGCGGCACTTTCTTGAGAACCTGTTGCGTGTTGTAGGAGACCGGCACCGCGACCTTAAGGATGCGGTGCAGCGTTTCGGGTTTCATGCGACTGGTATAGCGCCGCCAAAAATCGCTGAAGCGATACCACTTGTTGTATCCGCTATAAAGCCACACGGCGAGAATGCCGCCCGGCTTCAGGTATTTGTCGAGCGCCTTGACCGCGGCTTCGCAATCGGGGGTGTGGTGAAGCACGCCGACGCTGTAGATAATGTCGAAACTTTCGGGCGCAAAGGGCAACGCGAAAACGTCCGCCTGCATGGCGACGAAGTCGCGGTCGGCCAGATTCTTGGCCGCCACTTCGGCAGCCGCGCTCAGGTCGATGCCAACCACGCGCGCTCCCCAACTGGTGGCAACTTCCGCGAATCGCCCCATGCCGCAGCCCACGTCGAGCACCAATTTCCCCTTGAGTTCTTCGGGACGCAGCGCAGTTTTCCAGCGGAAGTTTTCGTCGGACTCGCGAATCTCGTCATGATCGAGCTGCGTCTTCTGATAGCGATGCCACTGGAAGCCGAAGCTCGCGGCATAGTGCTGCGCATCCACGAAGCGCGCGATGCCGTTGACGTTCGGGTAAGCACGCTTGCAGCACGGGCAGAGGTAGCCGCCGGCATTATCGGCCTCGAGCGGCGAGGAGCAGCTCAAGCAGCGCAGAATTGTCTGCAAATCAGCGGACAGGGCTGACTGCATCTCGTCTTCCGAAATCATAAGCCTCCAGAAAATGACGTCCCCGCTTCGGCGGAGGAAGAGCCGGGCCGTCCTCTGAACTTTTTTCCTGATCCATCTCTTTGATGGTCTGCACCAAAGCAGCGGTAAACCCGACGGCGAAATAGGGGAAGTATTGAAATGTCTCCGGAGCAAACAGCGCGCCCACGATAAATCCGACCAGCGAGCTGGTAAGCGCCCCCACAAATAATGTCGTGTTCACGTCCAGATCGGTCCGCTTGCGCAGCATCTTGAGATTCTGGAAGCCTCGCCGGAAAAACATCAGGTAAATGATGAGGATGGGAATACCGCCCTCGGCGGCGACCTGGAGGTAGGTCATGTGAACGTCGCGCCAGATTCCGGAGTAAGTCGGGAAATTGCGCGCTCCAATGCCAAAGATCGGATAGTGCTCGATGGCGTCGACCGCGCGCACCATCAGGTACATGCGGTCCTGGTAGGAGCCGTACGCGGACTTCTCGGTCGTGCTGCCGCCTTCGAGGGCCTCGAAACGATCATAGAGTTTGCCGCCCACCGTGGCCGCGATCAATATGGCGGTAAAAACGGTGCCCAGGAGCAGATAAGGCCGTTTGCCCTTGACCGCGAAAAAGTAAAGCGTGACCGTGCCGGAGATGACGAGGTCAATAAAGCCGGCACGCGAGGCGGTCAGAAAAATAGTGAACAGCATGACCAGCATGCCGCCGAGCCACAGCATTTTCACAATCACGTTTTTGCTGATGACCATGAACAGAAGCGCGAAAGGCAGCGCGAGCACGACCGCGAAGGCAAGATCGTTCGGGTTCGAGTAAATGCCGCCCAGAACGCCATTCAGGCGCTCCACGTTGTGGCCTTTGGCGATTACGGCCACGCACGCCACCACCACCGAAACTGCCTGAATGAAGATGATGCGGCGCAGGCGGTCAAACGTCGTGATGAGGAGGAAGATCAGGGACCAGGCGACGATAATCTTGGAGAATTCCAGCGACTTGGTGACCGCGCCGCCTTTCCAGACCGGCGACAGAAAGCCACCGATGAGAAACAGTATCACCATGGCGAATAAGAGGCGGCCTTCCTTGGGGAAGTCTTTGAACGTGCGCTTGGTGCGCCCGAGACTGTTGAACAGGCCCCATATCGCGAGAATGCCACTGATCTTGGCGAGCGGAAGATAACCGAGGAAAGGAATGTAGTCTCCCGGCCGCGCGCAATAAACCACAAAGAACACGCTCAGCCAAAAGAAGGCGGCTTTAGTGGGATCGGGGGCGCTAAGGTTCAGCCGGCGGCCTACCCGATCGACTTGCGTTTCCGTCATGTTGTCGCTGATTGCCACAATTCCTCTTCTCGTCTTTATGCCGATCTTCTTTAGGCCGACCGCGCCGAAACCGCGCGGGGGCCCCGTTTAAGATCTGTCTGGGCGGCGTTTTTGATATCCGACTTATTCGCCGTCGCAGCCTGCAACACTTCGCTGAAACGCTCTCCGATGGCCGGCCAGTCATAGAGCGCAGCCGTCTCGGCCGCCGCTTTTTCGTAGCGCCGACGCAAGTCGCGGTCGCGCAACAGCATGATCACGGCCTGCGAAAACGCTCGCGCATCGTCGGCCAGAATAATGTCGCGTCCGTTATGCACGTCGAGTCCTTCCGCGCCCACCGTCGTCGAAACCACCGCCTTGCCCGCCGCCATGGCTTCGTAGATTTTCAGACGAGTTCCGCCGCCGACCCGCAGCGGCACGATCACCACCGCCGATTCGCGGAGATGTTCGATCACCGATGGCACGCGCCCGGTAACTTCGATTGACTCCGAAGCCCATCGTTCGACGCGCCGATCCGGGTTGCGCCCCACGATGCGGAATTGCGCTGCCGGCACTTCCGCCTCGATCGCCGGCCAGACTTCGCCGCAGAAATATTCCACGCCGTCCACGTTCGGCTCCCAGTCCATGGCGCCGACAAACGTCACGAGCGGCGCGGGTTCCGCCGGGCCTGGGTCCAGGGCATAGTGCGAGAGATCAACTCCGGTGGGAACGACGGTCACTCGATCCGCATCCACCCACCGCGTCATCAGCGAGCGATCGTTCTCGGAAACCGCAATCACGTGCTGGAACCTGCGCACCGCAGCCTGCTCGTAGCGCAGCATCTTCTTGAATTCCAAACCGTAAAGCGCTTTGCGAAGAGGATTGCCCGCGGTCTCGGCATGCCGCCGCCAGATCTCGCTTTCCACGTTGTGCTGGAAGAGCACGCTCGGAATATTCAGGCGCTCGGGAAAGTTGACCGCCGCGTCGAGAAAATCGCACACAGCAACGTCGAAGCGCTCTTCGCGAAACCACCCTGCCAGTTGTTCGCGCACGCCATCGTGGGCAAACCGGCTCACGGCATAAGGCGCGGCCGTGCCCAGATGCGCAACGTAATCGAGTCCGCGCGCCATTCCCGAAAGCTCGCTCTTCCCCGTGCAAACCGCAACCGATCCGGGAAGCTCGCGCTGCAATTCGCGCTCGTACGCGGAGTCGGGCTTGCCCGGATAGTACGAGTAGAAGGTCAACTCATGGCGCGCGGCGAGATAGCGCAGTACGTGATAGGTGCGGATATTGCCGCCATTTTCGACCGGCAGAAGCTTATCGGCTTTGACCCAGAGAATTCTCATGATGTGTGCCGGAAAATGACGCGCGCCGGAAAACTTCTTACCGGATCCAGACCGCCTTCCTGCCCGTCACAAAATTCACGAAGGCAACCATGGCCGCCGAGTTCAGGACGACGAAAGTCCGCGCGGGATCGGCGATGCGGGCGAGCGGCCCAATCTTCATGCCGCCCAGCGCCACCAGGCTCAGACCATAAAAAGCAAGCTGGGCAAAAAGTGCCACACGATAGAAAGGCGCAGCCAGAAAGAGAGATGCAACGAGCAGCGCAACCAGCGCAAAAGGAACAACCAGGCGCGACAGTTTGTGGCTGATGAATTCGAATCGAATCGTGTTGCTTGAACCGAGCAGCCAGGGAGCCATTTGCAGAAGCTGATAGTTTCCGCTCAAGGTGCGAACTTTGCGGGCGAACTCGCGGCTGGAGCCGAGATCGGGCGAATCCCATGCCCGCGCGCGCGAATCGAAAATCACACGCGATCCGCGACGCACGACTTGCATGGGCAAGAGCACGTCATCGAGGATGGTTCCTTCCGGCAGTGGATCGAGAAGTGTCCGGCGCGCGCAATAGATCGCGCCCGTGGCGCCCACGACCGAGCCCGACGCCGATTCCAGCTCCCGAATCTTTTTCTCGACGCGCCAGTACAATCCCATTCCTCTTCCTGTCTCTCCGCTCGCCGGATCGCCCAGCATCAGTTCCCCACTGGCGGCTCCGACTGCCGGGTCGCTGAAATTCTCGATCAGCAACCGCAACGCTCCCGGCTCAATGAGCTGGCGCGCGTCGGTAAAAAGCAGTACGTCTCCTTGCGCCGCTGCAATCGCATCATTCAAACCCGCCGCCTTGCCGCGCGATTCCGGTTTCACTACCGTGCGCATACGCGCATCGTTTTTCTGAAACTCTGAAACCACCGCAACCGTTCCGTCCGTCGACCCGTCGGATACAACCACCACTTCGAACTGCTCTGGGGGATACTCAAGCGTAAGCAGATTGCGCAGCTTTTGCCCAATCACCGCTTCCTCGTTGCGCACCACCATCACCGCTGAAACCGGCGGCGTCGCCGTACCGCGCATGACCGGCCGCGGCGACCACCAACTGCGCGCCCACAAGAGCAGCGGATACCCCACGTAGGCATAGGCGATCACCATCGCCGACACCCAGAACACCCACTTCATTTTTACTGTGCTCCCCGCTTCAGCAAGACCGTCTTCACAGTCTGGAACATGATCAGCAGGTCCAGGCCAATCGAGGCGTTCTTGATGTAAAACAGGTCGTACTGCAATTTCTCGCGCGCATCCTGGACCGTGCTGCCGTATTTGTACTTCACCTGCGCCCATCCGGTGAGCCCCGGCCGCACCATGTGGCGCACGCCGTAGTACGGAATTTCCTTCGAGAGCCACTCCACAAATTCCGGGCGCTCCGGCCTCGGCCCGACGAACGCCATTTCTCCTTTGAGCACGCACCAGAGCTGGGGAATCTCATCGAGCCGCGACATCCGCAGGAACCTTCCGATGCGCGTTACGCGGGGATCGTTGTTGCCCGCCCACTGCGGCCCGGCTTTTTCCGCGTCCTGCCGCATGGTGCGGAACTTTATTACGTCAAATGTCTTCCCGCCCTTGCCGACCCGCCTCTGCCGGTACAACACCGGCCCCTTGGAATCGAGCCGGATGGCCAGCATGATCAACGGAAGGAGGGGAATCGAAAGTATCAGACCGACGAGCGCAATTACGACCGAGATTACGCGCCGCACCATGCGGAAAACCGTGCTCCGCCGGAACCCGTCGCCGAAGACCAGCCAGCTGGGATAAAGATTTTCGACTTCGATCTTGCCGGAAATTCTCTCCAGCCAGGTCGCCGCTTCTTCGATCTTCACTCCCTGCATGCGCAGCTCGAGCAGCTCCTGCATGGGGATCGTGCCCCGCCGGTCCGGCATGGCGACGATCACGCGATGCACTTTTTGGCGATTCACCACATCCAGCAAATGCACCGCCACCGCCTCTTTGGTGACGGCGCCTTCGAGCTTCCCGGTCCAGCTGGCAACCTCGACCCCGATATCGGGATTCTGCCGCAGTCCAAGCACCAGGCGTTGCGCGCGCTCTCCCGTTCCGAGAACGTAAACGCGCTCGATGAGAATCGGCAGCTGAATCAGCCACGTAAAGCCCATGCGCCATCCGAACAAGGCCACCGTCAGGATGAGCAGTCCGATCGCCGACGAGCCGTTGCCGAGCAGGAACGTCGGACGCACCCAGGAGATGCCGGCGAGCACGAACGCCAGCAGGCCCGGAACCATGAGCAACCGGAAATACAGTTCGCCCTTGGTGTTGAGGCGCGCCGTGTCATAAAGGTCGAAGAGATGGGAGCACAGTAAAACCAGCAGCGTGACCCCGCAGATCTTTTCCCAGCCGTGGTCGTAGTTGAGCGCGATGTAGCTGTCATCACCCCACGCATAAAGCGCGCCCAGCAGAAAGGAGGTCCAAACAATCAGGGCCTCGCCAATCAGCAGGACCAGCGTGCGCACCGGGTAATAGACATTGAAAAGCCGGATCAACTTCCCCTCGCTCAGTTCATTCGTTCACGGGCGGGCCTACGTGGTAGCCACGGCCTCGCCATAGTAGTACTTCGACTGGTGCATCTTGTCGGTGGAAGTTCCGTTGAGCACCACGCCCAACAGGAGCTTGTCGGGGAACTCCTCGCGCGCCCGTTTCGCCAGCGGCGAAGGAGTTACATTCGAGCGCACCACCATCAGCACGCCATCGCAGGCGCTGGCCACGATGGTCGAGTCCGAAACCGGAATCACCGGCGCGGAATCGAGAATGATCCAGTCAAAGAGCGGTTCGACGCGCTGGAGGAACATTTTCAGCCGGCCATTGGACAAAAGTTCCGCCGCTCCCGGGACGACCCGTCCCGCGGGCATAAAGAACAGGTTCTCCATGGTCCCGCGTTGCATGGCCGCGAATTCGTCGCACTCGCCCATCAGATATTCGGAGAGTCCCGGCGTACCCGACGTTCCGAGGTGGCGATGCAGGCCGGGATTGCGCAGGTCGGCATCCACGATGAGCGCGCGACGGCCGTGCTGCCGCACCAGCACTTGCGCCAGATTGGCGGCGACGAATGACTTGCCTTCTTTCGGCAGCGCGCTCGTTACCAGCAGACGCTTGAGAGGCATTTTCTCGCGGATCTGGTAGAGCCGCGAGCGCAGCGTGCGAAACTCTTCCGCCCCCAGACGAGTTTCGTCATCCTGGAAAAAGAGCATGGTGGTCGGATCCGGGTTCCAAGCGACCGCCTGGCTCCGCGCCAACAGTGTCTCGTAGTTAAGATCCGAAGCCATCGGCATTCCCGAAACTGACGGGCTGTGCATGGGCGGCATCGGCATCTGTTCCGCTACCGGCTGCTCAAACGAGGGCTCGACGTGCGTCCCCAGGGACGTTGCTCTTTCTTGTTCGGCGCGTTTTAAAGCGTCATGGATACGGCTCATAGTTTCCCTTCCTTGGGGAGATCTTGGCGTTCTGATTCGCGCAACCGGTCAGCCAGCGTCGCGAGCGTTCGTAAAGCTTCTACCAGGTCAAACTTGTCCGATGAGGGGGGCGGAGCGGGCATCATCGCCCCGGCCGTTCCGTCCGCGAGGTCAAAGTCGCGGGCCACCGAGTCCACGATTTCAGTCGTGACCATTTTCTTCTGATCGACGAATGCGCTCACCAAACAATGCTCGCAAAGCAGGTTGATGACGCGCGGAATGCCAGTCGAATACTTGAAAATGGCGGACGCCGCTTCATCGCTGAAAATGGGATCGCCATTCGAGCCCGCAATCCGCAGCCGCTGAACGATGTAGGATTTCGTTTCCTCGAGGTTGAAGGCATGGGTTTTGGCGCGCAGCGTCAGGCGTTGGCGCAATTGCCGCAACTGCGGCTGCTTCAGGCGCTGTTCCAGTTCGGGCTGTCCGACGAGAACGATCTGCAATAGCTTCTCGGTGAAGGTCTCGAGATTCGTCAACATGCGAATCTCTTCCAGCACTTCGTCGGAAAGGTTCTGCGACTCGTCGATGATCAGCACCGCCGTTTCGCCTGCCCGGTAACGATCGAGCAGCCAGTTGTAGAGCCGTTGCAGGACGGCACTCTTGGATTTCGTGTCGCAGGGGATGCCGAAGTCCGCCATCATGAAATCGAGCAGTTGCGGCACATCCATGCGCGAGTTGAAGATGAAGGCGGTCGCCACCTGTTGCAGGCGCAGCCATTCCATCAGCTTGTTGATGAGCGTCGTTTTGCCGGTGCCCACCTCGCCCGTCAGCAGCACAAAACCTTTGCGGCTTTGAATGCCGTACGTCAAACAGGCCAGCGCCTCTTCCGTATGCCGCGTCAGGAACAGATAACGCGGATCGGGATTGACGTTGAACGGGTTGGCCCGCAGTCCAAAAAACTCTTTATACATAGGCTCGCCTTACACCCCAACCTTGTCTTCGTGCCCGGTTCGAGTGCGGCCCCAGAATCGCCGCCGGCCATTGCCGTTACCATTCCCACTGCCATTGACCGCGACTTCTTCCGGGCCCACCCACGGCACCGAAATCAACAGCGGCAGATCCATCGCCGCCGACGCGTCCCGTTCGGTGCGGATCGACTTGTCGCTGAATTCGAGGAAGATCGCGATCAGCAGACCGAGACCGAGGCCCGCGCCCAGACCGCCCGCCGCAAACAAGGGGCGGGTCGGGAAAGCGGGCAGTTCGGGGCGGTTCGCGCTTTGCAGAACCGTCATCTGCTCGCCTTGCTGCTGGCTCTCCATGTTGGTGCCGAGTTCTGCCGCGCTCTGCTTCGCCAGCAGGTCGCGGTACACGGCCTGATCGTTGTCATAGTCCCGGCTTAACTCTTTGTATTGCTCCTCGACATCGGGGCTCATGGCTGTCCGTTTCTGGTAGTCATTGATCGAGGCCTGGAGCTTTTTCTGATCGGAGGCATACTGCTCGATGAACTGCTGATATTGATGAATCTTGAGGCGGTTCTGCTGGATCTCCGGAGGTTCGCTGGCACTGGCTTTTTCGGTGGCCGCGGCCGGATTGCTCGAAGCTTTGTTGATTTCGTCCAGTCTCGCCTGCACCTTGGCGATGTCGGCCTTGGTCTTGGCCACGTCCGGATAATCGTCCGTATAGCGCGCCTGCAATTGCAGCAGTTGCGACTGGAGCACGGTTAACTGTTGCTCCAGCGTCTGCGGACTGGTGCTCGATTGCGAACTCTTCCAGGCCGCGATCTGCTGCGCCAGCACGCCTTCGGTATAGGTCTTGTCCTGCTGCGCGCGGTTCAGGTTCTGGGTGGTTGCGTCGAGCTGAGTGTTGAGCGTCATCAGCATACGCATGTTGTTCTCGATGTCACCCGGCAGCTGCCCGGCATATTTCGTTTTGAAGGCCGCCATCTTGGCGTCCTGCGAGTCGAGCGTGTTCTTGGCGTCTGCCACCTGCCCGTCGAGAAACGTAGTCGTGTCCCGGGCGATGCTGTCCCGCGATTTCAGGTTTTCTTCCAGCATCAGCGAGGTCATCGCGTTGCAGATCTTCTGCGCGCGCACCGGATCGCTGTCGCTGTAACTGACGTTGAATATCGGCACCGGTTCGGAGGTGGCGGTCAATCTCTTCTTGACCTGCGGCGCGGCTGCGGCCGCGGCGCTCATCGCCGTCATCTGCCCCGGCACCACGTCGAACTTTGCCCGGATGTCATCGATTAGTTTCCCCTCATCCGCCGGCTTGGCCAGATTCAGGCCCTCGATCACACTCTGGAGACGGCTGGTGCTGAGCACCGTGTTCTTGAGCGTGTCCACGCGCTGCGTGAAATCGGTCGTGATCACCGAATGCACGTAGTCCGATGGGACCTTCTGCCCTTCCACCAGTACCTCGGACGTGGACTTGTAAACGGGCGTGAAGGCATACGAAATGAGGAAGCCCGCGACGGGCGCGATCAAGAGCGGAACGATCACCACCTTCAGGCGGCGCCGCACCATCGCCATGTAATCGTCCATCGTCAGTTGTGTGTCAGCCATACTCTCCACCAATCCGGCCGCTGTTCGCGGCCAAAAAATGTTGCGTACATCCCCTGCCAGAAATCCCATCAAAAAACTATTCGATTCGAACCGCCTTCGGGTGCCATTCGATGGCGATCGTCCCGATCTGCCGATGGTTCGTCTTGCCCGTACTGCCGTCAATGGTGACGGGGTTGTTGAAATTGATCACCGAGGCGCGATATGCCACCAGCGCGTCCCAGTTCCGGCCAATATGTTTCCTTAGCACCGCCCCGCCGAATCCCTGGTTGAAGACGCTGGCCCCGACTGCGCCTTCATCGGACGGCTGCAACTTGTTCTCGCGCGAATAGCCGCTTTCGAGCAATAACTCATAGGTCCGCCCCAGCGGACGCCGCGCCGTAAATTCCGCGATCTGCGCGTCCGCTCCCGCAAATACGCCGGAGCCCTGCGACAGGAACTTTTCATAGCTTGCCGTCAGGAACCAGCGCGGCATCCGGTAGCGCAGGACGGCTCGCCCGGTCGGCGACCAGCGCTTCTCCGAAACTCCATAAAGCAGGTCGGTGTACTGCGGTCCAATTTCGCCGATAAAGCTCATTCTTCCACTGATCACGTGGCTGTAGCGCAGGTTGATGATGTTGTTGTAGATCTCGCCGCCAGCGGCCAGCGGAAAACGGAAAAGCTGAAAGGCATAGACGATCGCCATTTGATCGTGCCGCGACACCAGATGGCTCCAGCCGACCTCGGCCGTCGTGCTATCGCCATTGATCAATTCATTGCCCGCGTTGTGATAGAAGTGATCGTTCGCGTAGGCGCCAATTACGGTGAATGCCGAGCGCGGCGTGATGGCCTGCACCACATCGAGCGACGCCAGGTTCGAAAGTCTTGGGATCGTGCCCACCGAACCTTCTTCCAGGTGGAACACTCCGGGCAAGCCGAGACCGAGCCTGCCAGTGGCTATACCAAATCCCGGCAATCCTCCCGCTGACGATGCCGAGAAGGAACCATCCGGCAGATAACTGAAGCCGTCGCGGACTGTGATCTGGCCGGTGCGCCAGCGCGTGACACCCTCAAGCCCGAGCGCGTGCAGTTGCCGCTGGAAGCTGCGTTCGTCACCCTCCACTACACCGCCGAGGTATTCCAGGAACAGGTCGCTGCGGGGCCAGAATTTCTGGAGATCAAGCGCGCCGAGCACATGCGAGACCGCGTCAACGGACGAACCGCCGAGCGCGTTATTGGCGTTGCTGTCGCCCGACTCGCCCACCTGGATCGCCTCGGATATGAAGCTGCGATTGAGCGCCCGCAACTCCAGGCTCGGTTCGTCGAGGCCTGACAATGGCGGGTTCTCCGGGTTCAGGATCGGAGCATTGCCTCCAAAGGGAGGCGCCGGAGGCGTGCCCTGGCTGGACGACCCGCTTTGCGAATCGGCCGGCACTTTCGATGTGGGTGGAGTTCCCGCATCTCCCTGGGAAAATGCGCTCTGCGCCACGCCCGCAATGCACATGCCGGCCAGCAACAGCTCCCACCAGATTGTTCGCGTTCTTGACATTTTTCTCTTCCAGGCCGCCCTCTATGGGGCAACTCTCTGGCACAACCTCTTACGACAGTGTTCTACGGGACAACAATCGTGTCTCCCGGTTGCAGCGCATAATCGTGCTCAATTTCCTGGCCTTTGATCAGCTTGCGGTAAGGAATCAGAAATTTCTCTTTTTTTCCGTTTTCCGTCCGCAGGAGATAAATCTTTTTGGTATTGGCGAACTGGTTGATTCCGGCGGTCGCCAACGCCTGCATCGCGGTCATATTCGGCGTCATCGACATCGGACCGGCGTGCGACACTTCGCCGAGCATGTAAATGCGCTTGCTGTTGACCTGCGTCACCACCACGGTTACGCGCGGGTCGGCTACGAACTTTTTCAGCTTTTCGGTCAGCGAATCCGCTAGTTGCATCGGAGTCAGCCCCGCCGCCTGCACGTCATTGAGTAGTGGCAGCGAAATCTTGCCATCCGAACGAACCGGCTCCGTCGCGGTCAGGTCCGCCTCTTTCCAGACGGCGATGTGTAGTACGTCGTCGGCGCCAATCACGTAGGTCGAGTCCACGGGAGCCGCTGGCTCAGCCATGGTATTCGTCTTGCTATCAGAAGCGGAATTGACGGCGGCTTGCGCCGGCGCACTCTGTGCCAACGCCATCGCCCCCAGAAATAGCCCCGTCATCACCGCTTGCGCTATCAATTTCATATCCTCTCCTCAAACTCCGCGTTTCAATCCCGAATTCAAACCGATTTCAAACCGGTCTCCAACTTACGACCGCCTCTTTAAACATGCATTAAAGAGGTCGCCGATCAGGCCCCATACTCTTCACAACCAATCTGCTTCAACTTGTAAAGCAGAGCTTTATAGCTGATCTTCAACTCCTCCGCCGCGCGCCGCCGGTTCCAGCGCGTCCGGGTCAGCACCTGGAGGATGAGTTCGCGTTCCGCTTCCCGCGAAGCCGCCTTGGCCGCATCCTTCAGAGAAATCTTCTCTCCATTCGTCCCATCCGGGCGCCGCAAAAGTGAGCGCAGTCCGCCCATCGCCAGCGCCTCATCGCCGAGCGCCACAATCGCCCGCGTCGCTTCCTTCAGTTCCCGGATATTTCCCGGCCAGTGATACTCCAGAAAAAAGCTTTGCGTCCCGCCACTAAGCGGCGGAACGTCGCGACCGAGGTCGTCAGCCGCAGCCGACAGAAACCAGTCGCGCAGAATCGGGATATCCTCGCGCCGCTGGCGCAAAGGGGGCAGGCGCAAACAAACGCCGCTGATCCGGTAATAAAGATCTTCGCGCACCCTGCCGGCCCGTACCTCCGGCTCCAGTTCGCAAGTAGTTCCGCAGATGTAGCGCGGCACCCGGTCCCGCTCGGCGTCGTTCAATCCGATCTGCCGGACCAACTCCTTCTGCGCCGCCGCCGTAAGATCGCCTACTTCCTGGAGATAAACCGTCCCACCCTGATTCTCGCACTCCGCCAACACCCGATCGCTGGCTTCCCGCCCTTGATAGACGTGAAAAGGCTCCTCGGCGCGCCGCGAAAGACTATGAATGCGCGCCGCCGCAGCTGCCTTTCCAGAGCCATGCTCCGCCACGACCAGCACGGGGACGTCATTCTGCGACAGTTCGCGCAGCACCGCTTCGACCGTCCGCATCCCCGGACTGATGCTTTCGAGCCATACCTTTGCCCCGCCATTGGGCGCGGGACGGGCGCTCTGCATCATTTTGCTGCCTTGGAGTTCCATAATAAAGACAAAAGACAATTCCGTACCGAGGTGCGTGGAGGGAACGCTGCTCGGAAAAGGGCGTGCACACTCTATTGCACAATCATTGCCATCTTCAGCCAGAAGTGCGCTTCCGAATAAAGCCGCACGAGCCTTGATTTCAATGGCTTGCAATCGCGAGGGGGCTGGCAACGCGCTTATAAACGTATCACAGTGCGGACAAATGGGAAAACATTTGCCCACGTCGTCGGTAATGTTGGGTAAATCTTTCGGCCAGACCGGGAGTACATCCCTTAGTGTCTTGTTGGCCGAGTCACTTGCGACGAGACTTCGGCCCCGTTCCGTTTCATCGTCTTCTTATTGCTTTGCCCAAATTGGCCACCTTCGCGTATCCTGAAATTCCAGCAAGTACACTAAGTATTATGGGGAATTCAGTCGAGATTGCCCCGCTCGCTCCGGCGGGAGAAGGTCATTTATTGTCTGGTTGGGTCCGTTTTCAGGGCGCGGCGCTCCTCGTCCTGCTCGCCTGGCTTTACCATTCCATCCTTTATAACCTCGCCCTCCAGTGGACTCATGATCCCAACTTCACTCATGGCTGGCTCGTACCTGCCTTTAGCTTTTACGTCCTCTGGCAAGACCGCAAACGACTTAAGGCCATCGAGGTAGCGCCATCCTGGGCCGGTCTCCCACTCGTTCTAGCTGGACTTGTCATGCTTGTGCTGGGAGTTCTCGGAGTTGAGATCTTTACCGCCCGCGTATCGATGCTAGTCCTGTTGGCAGGACTGGTCGTTGTCTTTCGGGGATGGAAGTTCTTCCGGGCGATCCTTTTTCCCCTCGCATTCCTCATCCTGATGATCCCGCTGCCCAACCTTATCCAGCAAAAATTCACGTTTCCGCTTCAGTTACTCGCCTCAAAGCTCGCCACCGGAATGCTCGAGACGGTCGGCGTTCCAGTGCTGCGCGAGGGGAACTTGATCACCCTCGCCAAAAAGCAACTGGAGGTCGCCCAGGCATGCAGCGGCATCCGCTCCCTTTATTCGCTGGTCACCCTCGCCATTGTTTACGGGTATTTGATGGAGAAGCGCAACTGGGTGCGCGTTGTTCTCGCCTTCGCAGCCGTCCCAATCGCGGTTCTCGCCAACAGCTTTCGCATCTTCGGCACCGGCATGATCGTGCAGTACTGGGATCCGGACAAAGCCGAAGGCTTCTATCACGAATTTGAAGGGTGGGTAGTCTTTGTCGTCTCTCTGATCCTGCTCTTCGCGCTCCACAGCCTGATCAACTTGATCTGGAAAAATACCCGGAGCAACGCACCCGAGCGTGCGACGCATCCCGCCCTGGATCGCTCCCTTGATCGTTCCCTCGATCCTTCTAAAGACCGCGGAGAAGTGGCCAAACCGTCCTCTGCGCCGGCGGCTGGCTGGTCGCCACGCTTCCTCGTGACAGCGTTACTAATGCTGGCAACCGCGGGCTATCTCTGGGCACGTTCGCAGGATGAGATCATTCCGGCTCGCCAACCGCTCAGTTCCCTGCCCATGCAAATCGACGGTTGGAACGGAGTCGACAGCACCCTGGATCAGCAGACGCTCGATATTCTGGGCAATCCGGAGTACTTGCTGCGCGATTACAAAGACCCCAATGCCCGGCAACCCGACATCGATCTCTTCATCGCCTACTACGCAACGCAAAAGGCCGGTGAAACTCCGCACACTCCGGCTCACTGCCTGCCAGGTGCCGGTTGGGTTGTGACCCAGCAGCAGGTCACCACTTTGAAGCGCCCGGACGGACACTCATTCCCGGTAAACCGTTATGTGATCGAACAGGCAGGAGTCCGGCAGTTGGTGCTCTATTGGTTTACAGCCCAGGGCCGCGAAGTAGCCAATGAATACAAGCTGAAGTACTACCTGGTCGCCAATTCCATTCGTCTGCATCGCAGCGACGGCGCGCTCATCCGCTTAATGACTCCAATGTACGACGGAGAATCCGCCGCCGCCGCCCAAGCCCGGGTCATGCAACTCGGCGATCCCATTCTGCAAATACTAGGCAAGTACATCCCTCGCTAAGGGATTTGTAATTGGCAATTTGTAACTGCGAATTTAAGATCACGTCCATCATCAGCTTTGTTCCCAAAGCTTTGTTCCCGATCGGCGGACAAATTACCAATTGCAAATCCTTAGGCGTGCATCCGGAACGCATCTCTCTTCACTTGCGCCTCCGCAAAAGCCGCCGGTAAAAACCGCACCAGATCCGTAGCCACCAGCGAACTCTCGCCCACCGCATCGCGCGCCAAATCCCCAGCCAGTCCGTGCAGATAGACAGCCAGCGCGGTCGCCAGCCGCGCCTGCCGAGGATGCTGCGCAATCAACCCAGCCACGATGCCAGTCAAAACATCGCCCGTGCCGCCAGTCGCCATCCCCGGATTGCCCGTGGAATTCACCCATACCTCGCCATCCGGCGCAGCAATCAGCGTGCGATGTCCTTTGAGCACGACAATCAACTCATGCTCCCGCGCAAATTGCCGCGCGACTTCCAGCCGCTTCGCCTGAATCTCGGCAATCGACAATCCCGTCAAGCGAGACATCTCCCCCGGATGCGGCGTAATAACGAAAGTCCGCCCGCGCCCATTCAATTCCTTCGCCGCCTCGCCGCTGAAAGCATTCAGCGCGTCGGCGTCCGCCACGATGGCGGGATCGTCCGCTACGGTCCCCGCCTGCCTCTCTCGAAACTCTTCCGCAGCCGGAGTCCCGATCAACTTCCCAACCGACGTCCCGATCGACGTTCCGACCGACGTTCCGACCAACGCGCGGACCAACGACCGCACAAACACCGATGTATCCGGGTGCCGGGAAATTCCCGGCCCAATCGCGATCACCGTCTTGCGATCAAGTAATTCATGAAGTCCCGACTCCAGCGCGCGCAAACCAATCGTCCCGTCGCCGGTCTCGGGCAAAGGCTCCGTCATCAACTCCGGATGAAATCCCGCGACAGTTGGAAGCGCCGACTTCGCCGTAGCAACGCTCGAAAGCCCAGCGCCCGCTTGTAGCGCGGCGAATCCCGCCATGGCCGCCGCCCCGGCCTTGCCCACCGATCCGCCGACCACCAGCACATGCCCATAGCTGCCCTTATTAGCCTCAAGCACCCGCGGCGCAAGTAGCGAAGCAAAATCAGCGGGGGTGCTGAGATTCAGTCCAAGCGACGATGAGATCGCCTCGGCTGGCGACCCTATGGGCGCAATCTGCGTAGGCCCCAGAGTCAACTCCGCAAAAACATGTGCGGGACGAGGCGCAGTAAACGTAACGACGGCATCCGCGCGAGCCCGTGTGGCGCGAACCTGCCCTGAGCGAGAGTCGAAGGGGCCCTCGCCGGCGTCCGGCGCCGACATTGCGTCGGCGTCCGCCCCCGAAGGAATGTCAACCGCCACAATCGGCGCGGCGGAAGCATTCATCTTCCGAAACGCCGCCGCATACAGATCGCTGACCGGCGGGTGAAACCCGGTTCCGAGGAGCGCATCCACAATTAAGTCCGAGGCAAAAATTTCGCTCGCGGCGGCAGAGTCAAGCTCGCCAATCGAGCGCACGACGAGAGGATGGTTCCCCGCTCGCTCAGACGTTCTCTCCACCATCCGCGCAAACATCGCCGCGGCGTCCCCACGCAACTCCGCCGGATCCGCCAGCAGCAAAACCCGCACCGCCCGTCCCGCCTCGGCCAGCTTGCGAGCCGCTACAAAGCCATCGCCGGCATTGTTGCCCTTGCCGCACACCACCCCAATGCGCTCCGCTTTTGGATAGTCGCCGAGCACAAAGCGCGCCACCGCCGACCCGGCATTCTCCATCAACGTAAGAGAAGGAACGCCGAATTTCTCCGAGGATGCGCGATCGATCGCCCGCATCTCCTCCGCGCTGACGATTTTCATATTCGCGAGTATATCTCCCGTCTGCCAAGCCGCGCCGCAGGCAGATTTTCCTTCGTGGACCTTCGTGATCTAAGTGGTTAGCGGTTTCGCAAACTGAGGCACACGTGCCGTACGCATCATTGTGCGCGCTGCCGCCCGATTGTTACGATGAACGCTACATTTCCATGAAGCTCTCCGTCGTTATGCCGGTCTACAACGAGCGCAACACGCTGCGGGAGGTGATCGCAAAAGTTCTCTCCGTCCCGCTCGACATCGAACTCCTCTGCGTGGACGACGGTTCCAAAGACGGCTCCCGCGAAATTCTCGCGGACATGGCCCAGCAGCATCCGCAGATGCGCGTCTTCCTCCAGCCGCAAAACATGGGCAAAGGAGCAGCCCTCCGCCGCGGCATTCAGGAGGCCACCGGCGACTTTGTCATCATTCAGGACGCCGATCTCGAATACGATCCCGCCGAATATCCGGTTGTGCTTCAGCCGCTGGTCGACGGCAAAGCCGACGTAGTCTATGGCTCGCGCTTCATGGGTTCCGGCGCGCACCGCGTTCTTTATTATTGGCACTCGGTCGGCAACGCATTTCTGACGCTGCTTTCGAACGCGCTAACCAACATCAACCTCACCGACATGGAAACGTGCTACAAAGCCTTCCGACGTGAAATCATCCAGTCGATCCCGATCGAAGAAAACCGTTTTGGCTTTGAGCCCGAGATCACAGTAAAGGTTGCGCGGCGCAAGCTGCGAATTTACGAGGTGGGCATCAGCTATAGCGGGCGGACCTATGAAGAAGGAAAAAAGATCGGCTGGAAAGACGGCGTGAGGGCCCTCTATTGTCTGGCCAAGTACTCCCTAAAATAAGTCCAAAAAAACAAACCTGGCCCAATTGTCATCCTGAGCGAAGCGCAGCCCCGCGCAGTCGAAGGACCCCATACCAGCCAGCACGCATCGTCATCCTGGCAAGGCATTCTCACTTGACTCCGTGCAACTAAGCGTCGGTAGGATCCACCGAAGCAACCAGATCCTTGTCATCGCCGCCGCATTGATCAGTCACCTTTATGGCCGCATCGCGCCACCCAACCGGATGCGTCACGCACCGTCGCACCGCACTAAGAAGTTTCTCAGGAGAACCCGCGCCCAAATCCCCCACCACCCGCACGGCATCGCTGGAGAAATTAGCAATCGGCCAGTGAAACGAATCAAACGCATGCCGCACCAGCGAGATTTTCTCGGGATCGTAAGCCAGCACCTGCGCGCCGACCCAATCCATGGCGGCGGGATTATTGCTGCCGAGCATGAGCCCAAGTTCCAGAGGCTCCGGAGCCAGCGGCCCATTTCCCTGCCCGGCGACAATCGCGTCGGCGATGTGAATCACGCGCCGCTGCATTTCTTCACTCATCTTTCCCCCGCCCTTCGCGCCTTCGCCCGTCGTGCCATCCGCGCGGCCAAAAAGAAGGATGCGATTGAGATCAAGGCATGTCCGCCAGATCGTGTCATTGCCCGACCACGATCCATCCATCCCCACGCGGTCTCCGCGCGCGCGCGAGGTGCGCACCAGCAGCGCAAAGAAAAGATGCCACAACATTCCGCCCGCGTACGAGGTGGTCACATTCTGCCGGTCGCTGACATACTCAAGCGCGCGTTTCACGATGCCATCATCGGGATAGTTATCGCCCCCGGTCTTCGGCCCGCCCAGGCGATGATGCGGCAGATACTCTTTATTCCCGTTGATCCCAATCAAATTCTTGAGCGCGCAAGTCACGCCCGCTTTTTTGTGCGTTTTGAGCTTGGGCAGATTGATGATGACATCGGCGTCCATCACTTCGCGAGCAACTAGATATTGATGTTTCCCGGGATGATGGGTCTTAGCCATCAGCCGATGGTCATACCATGCGACGCGAAAGCGATGATCGTCGCCGCTGATCGGCTCGAGCAAACTTTCGCGGCCCAGGTCGAAAAGCGTGAAGTGATCTTCGGACTGCAAATTCTCCGCCGCGACGCGCACGCCATGAACGATGACGCAGGTCGTCCGCCGAAAATCGCGCACGCCCTTGAAGCGCGGATCGCGCGTCCGCAACTCGTGCGACCACTTATCGAGCCCGGTCGCCTGCATCAGCGCCTCGAAGTCGCACCCCTGAATCGGGGCATCGCCCACCAGAACCTCCGCCGCGCCCGTAAGCAGCGCCGCCTCCGTCGCCGCGCGAATCACCGAGGCATGGGTCACCAGGCAATCAAGTCCGGCCTGGTTTTTGTGGCGAGGATCGTCATTCTCATGCAGAACCATATTCGGCTTGATGAGCACGCGCGCGCCCGCGGGAATTACTTTGCCGAACGGCCCGCTCTCATCCGACCAGCCGAGCGAGTTGGCCAGCCGGGCGAGCGCCTGCGAAACTGGGTCGCCGTTTCCATTCGCCGCGGTGTCATGGAACACGGGATAAGAAGCGGACGGCAGGCGAGCGATTGCCACATCGGGGACGAAAGCAGCGCTCGATAAGGAATTGTCCGGCATGATCAGGAGTTCGTGCGCGAGATTGTCTCGCCCTCCATCGGCGTCGCGTTTGCGCTCACGTCGGAGCGCGTGAAGCGATACTTCCCTGCCTTCGACAGCGGAATCGACTCCACCTCCCGCACCTGAACCCGCACGGGATGATCTGGAGTAACCGCATGAATCTGCCGGATCGCGTCTTTAATTTTTTCTGCGCGAGACGCAGCATCGCCCGGTCCCGGCACAATCGACAAAATAATTTCGTCCACCGCCGTCTGGTGAAACTGAAAGGTCACAATGCCCGAACTGCCATACATAAGATGCGTGAAAAATTCGCCATGCACGACGCGTCCACCCGGAAAAATAAAATTGTCGCTGGTGCGCGCGATCTCGAGCCGCATCAGCGGAAAATGATTGCCGCAGGTACAAGTCTCGGACGAAAGATATCCGCAATCCTCATTGCGATAGCGAATGAAGGGCATGGAATAATTTTGCAGCGAAGTCACCAGGAAAGGCCGGGGTTCATCGCCCTCCGCGCGATCTTCTTCCAGCACTACGAAATCGGAATTGATGTGCATTTTGCCTTCGGTGCATTCGGCGGCAATGTTCTGCACCTCGCTCGACCCGTAGCTATCGAAAACCTTGCACCCAAAAACGAGCGCGATCACCTCGCGCTGCGGTTTATACAATTTTTCCGCGGTAGTAAAAGCGCCCTTGATTCCGCCAATCTTCTGACCGCGACGTTCGAGATAAGAAGCGAAGAGCGCAATGGTCGATGCATATCCCAGAATCACGCGCGGCCGAATGCGGGCGAAGATCTCGGCCCACTTCTCCATATCCTTCTCGCCGGCAAAAAACGGATCGAACTGATACATGCGGCGGATAAACTGCCGCACCCTGAATTCCACGCCCGACATGGCGTAAAGCTTGTCGCTGCCGCCCCAGAAAAACGCGACCATCTCGCCCGGACGCCAGCCGCACTGCTCGAGGTTGCGGTAAGTTCCGGCGTCACTGTTGACCATATATTCGCGGCTGCGAAAAAACTTCAAGGGCACGCCCGTCGAGCCGCCGCTGAAATGTTTCTGGAGTTTTTCAACCGGCACATCTTCGCGAATCAGAGCGTGCTCCTCCTCGCGAATAATGTCCTTGGTCAAAATCGGCAGCCGGGAAAAATCGTCCCAGTCGCGAATGTCCTGACTGCGAATTCCGAGATTACGAAACAAAGTCCGATAGTACGGAACGAGCTTTTCGGCATGAGCGAGCAAGGCAAGCACATCGCGAAACTGCCGATCGCGAATTTCTTCGCGAGAACGGAACGGAGCCGGCTCCAACCGTTTGAGTGTTCCGAGTATGTCGGCGCCGCGCATACGGCAGGTCAGCGCCAGAAGCGCACGCCCAGCAATTGGACCTTGGAACGAACCCATCGCCGCTACTCCCCGGCAGCGGCGCCAAGCGGCGCACGCGAACACAAATTGACAGTAGAAATCATGATTTCCGGCGGGGAGGCCCTCATTTCGAAACTATAGCACGCGCCCGCGAATCGACCAGCGTAGGTCGCATTCGTCGATGCCCTAAGTCATGTGGCGCAGTTCGACTTCGCTTCCCCGGATTGGCGGAGATAGTCGAAAAGAAAAAAGATCCGCGAGAATCCGCGCAAATCCGTGGACCCGAAGTTGAACAACCGGCGCTAGGAAGTCAGCCGGTTCGCAATCGTGCAATACAATCCCACCGCCTCGCTCAGCTGCGTCTTCTCAATGAACTCACCTTCGGTATGGGCCACGTGGATCGATCCCGGCCCCACCAGCAGCGGCTTGCCCCAATTCGTCAGCGAAGGAACGTCGGTGGTAAACGCCGCGATCATGGTCGGCAATCCATCAATCGTATGCATCCGCATAAACGGCGCTTCGCGCGTGAACTCAACCTCCGCCAAATCCCCAACCGCCTCGACAATTCCGCGCCGCACTTCCTCCCCCGGTCCGACCAGCCGGTAAAAAAGTTCCGCCCGCGCGAAATCGGAGATAATATTCCGCGCCCGCCCGCCCTCAATCATCCCGACATTCTTCGTGCAGGCGCCCACCTCCGGATCCTCCGGCAGCTCCATCGTATGCAGCCGGTGCAGGGCTTCCACCAGCTTGTCGATTGCCGACTCGCCCAGCTCCGGATAAGCCGAATGCGCCATCTTCCCGCGCGCCGTCAGCACCACATGCAGCGAACCCTTGCTGGCCAGCGCCAGCCGGTTATCGGTCGGTTCGCCATTGATCATGAAGTGCGCGCCCATGGGATTCCGATTCGCCTCAATCGCGCCGGCCGAATTCGTCTCCTCGCCCACCAGAAAAAGCAGCCCGACGAAAACGCCGGACACGCGCAGCTTTTCGGCCGCCACGATCTGCGCAGCGATAATTCCCTTGGCGTCGCACGATCCGCGCCCGTAAATCCGCGCATCGTCTTCCGACGAAGGAATAAACGGAGGCACCGTATCCATGTGCGTCGAGAAGACTACGTCGGGCCGCGAGCGCTCGGGCCAGGTTGCGAGCACATTGTTGCGCGCGCCCTCAACCTGTATCTTCCGCGCATCGAATCCGCGCCGCGCCAGCTCCGCGTAAAGAAACTCCCCAACCCCGCCCTCGTTCGGGGTGATCGATTCAATGTCCACCAACTGTCGCGTCAGCGCGAACAAATCCATGGCAGTAAGCTTACCAGCGGGAATGCACTCTCGCGGAAACGCACTCGCGTAGAGACGCGGCTGGCCGCGTCTCTACCACGATTTAAGATAAGCTGACGTGTTGTGATCTCCGACCATGCCACTATCCGATCCCTTTTCCTCGAAGGCCCCGTCGGACGCCTCGAAGCCCTGCTCAACGCCGGCACTCCAACCGCAACGCACGCGGCATTAGTCTGTCATCCACATCCCCTCTTTGGCGGAACGCTGCATAACAAAGTCGTCTTCCACGCCATGAAGGCGCTGAACAGCTTCGGATTCCCCGTGCTGCGTTTCAACTTCCGCGGCACCGGCCTGAGCGAAGGCGAGCATGCCAGCGGCGTCGGCGAAGTCGAAGACGTCCGCGCCGCGCTCGCCTGGCTGGAGCGCGAGTTTCCGCTCCCTATAATCTTCGCCGGATTTTCCTTCGGAGCCGCCGTAGGCCTGCGGGTCGCCTGCGACCACGACCACGTCCGCGCGCTGATCGGCCTCGGCCTACCCGTTGTTCCCATTCCAACGAACGCCGGCGAATCCCGCACCTACGATTTCGAATGTCTTCGCGCCAGCACAAAGCCCAAGCTCTTCATCAGCGGAGCACGCGATAACTTCGCCCCGCCCGGAACGCTCGAAGCCCTGGTCGAGACCTTCGTCGAACCAAAGAAAGTAGTTCGCATAGAAGCGGGAGATCATTTTTTCGAAGGAAGATTAAAAGAAATGCGGGCGGCCATCGAAGAGTGGTTGCAACCGATCATCGCCAAGTGACGGTAGGTAAGCCGCGAACTCAGCTACGCCGCAAAACCCTGTCATCGTCATGCTGAGGAGCCCGAACCGTTGGCGCGAACTCCCGCGTCTTGCTCGCATCACGCTCCGGACCCCGCATAGCCAGAGTTCTCGTTTGGGGCGCTTTATAATGGTCGCTCACCATGGCAACTGCGCAGCAGACTCCTCCTCCGCCGGGCATGAAGGTAAAGGCCGATCGTTTTTGGCAGCGCGTGAGCGACGGGCTGGCGATGCACCAGCTCTGGTCGCAGTTTGAAAAGGACGCGCGCTCGAGCTACCGTCTGTACTCCGCGGGGCTTACGGAGAAGCAGGCGGGACAGACGCGCTGGCAGCGCTTCTGGTACATCGCGAAGGCGTTGTTCTGGGCAGTGATCGAGAAACTTTCTCCAGCGCGGCGCGTGCTGCTGCTGATCGGACTCGTCCTGTTGTTTCTGCCAACCAGCGAGGGCCAATATACCAACAGCCAGGGTCACATCGAGTTTTTTAACTTCGACACGCACGTTTGGGGCGGGCTGGTGATTCTGCTGGTGCTGCTGCTGGAGCTGGCCGACCGCGTGGTCATGAAGCACGACCTGGAGATAGCGAAGGATATTCAGAGTTGGCTTTTGCCTGGGGCCCCGCTCCTGATTCCTGGATACGGAGTTGCTTACGCGACGCGGCCGGCGAATACGGTGGCGGGCGATTACTACGACGTAATTTTGCGGCCCGGAGCCACGCCCGAGGATGGGCGAATCTTGTTCGCCGTGGCCGACGTGGCGGGAAAGAGCATTCCGGCCGCGATGCTGATGGCGACCTTCCAGGCCAGCCTGCGGACACTGGCCAGCAGCCCACTACCGCTCGAAAAACTGACCGAAGCAATCAATCGCTATGCCTGTTCGAATAGCCAGGAAGGACGGCGCTTTACAACCGCTTTTCTGGCAGAACTCAATGCGGCGACGGGTGAGATTGCGTACGTCAACGCGGGGCATAACGTGCCGATTTTGCGCAGGAAGTCGGGATTGATCGAGCGGCCGGACCTAGGCGGGATCCCGATCGGCGTTTTGCAGGACGCGGCCTACCAGGTGGGGACCACCCGCCTGGACCCGGGAGACTGGCTGGTTATTTTTACGGACGGGGTGGTAGAGGCCGAGAACGCGGCAGGCGAAGAGTACGACGAGCCGCGGCTCGTCCGGATCATCGACCGGGGAGCCGGAGCGGCGCCCGCCGAGCTTTTGCGAAGCCTGCTGACGGATGTGGATCTATTTGTGGGCAATGCGCCGCAGCACGACGATATCACTTGCCTGCTGCTGAAGAGGAACTAGAGCAGGTCTCGCGTCTTCGGACTTCGGTTTGCCGTCTTAGATCTCGGGTCAGGCGACTTCGTGATCCTTCAGCCGAATTCGCTCGCTCGGTCATGGAATTTTACGTGATTGCAACATTCGAGGCGAAAGAGGATGCAAGGAACGCGTAGAATGGACGTTCATTGATTGGATACCCCGGTCCAGGCCACTTTCGGCTCCCAGCGGGCGCTTTGGCGGGACGGGCGGAAGTGGCAAATTTTGTCAATCCGGGGTCCCCAAAGTGTCATACCGGAAAGAAACGGCCATCGGCGGTGGTGACTATCCGGCGGAAGTACATTGAAAGAAAAGGCATTTGGAACGACAGGACATCTGACTTCGGTCACTTGGGGCTCTGGCAACAAGAGTGCGATAGTAGCAGCGAGTTGGTCATCCAACCACAGTCAAACGGAGACGAGGAAAATATCGATGCGGAAACAAAAGGGCTTCTCACTGATCGAACTGCTGATCGTGGTCGCGATTATTCTTATCATCGCGGCGATCGCAATCCCGAACTTGCTGCGCGCGCGCATTGCGGCGAATGAATCGTCCGCGGTGTCGTCTGTTCGTACGGTTAACACGGCGCAGATCACCTATAACTCAAGCTATTCCACCGTGGGCTTCGCGTCCGCGTTGTCAGCGCTTGGTGGCACGAGCTGCGCACCGCCCAATTCATCGAGCGCTTGCCTGATCGACACCCAGCTGGCTGCTGGCAGCAAGAGCGGCTATTCGTTCGCCATCAGCGGTGCGTCCGGCACCCCGAACTCGACCTATCAGATGATCGCTTCGCCGTTGCAGCCCAACCAGAGCGGCGTGCGTTACTTCTGCTCCTTCGCGGACGCAGTGATTCGCGTGAACCCGACAGCGGCGATCACGACTTGCGATTACACCGTGACCCCGTTGAACCAGTAAGTTTGATTTGGCAAAGTACCTGGGGGAGGGTACAAGCCTAAAAAGAAGCAGGGGAGAAATCCCCTGCTTTTTTTGTTTTTGGGATACTGCTTCTTTCGCGATAATAGCGCGGACATTCCTGTTTCGCGTTGGACCGCCGTTCGCCCCCGCCATGTGAGAGAGAAGTCTCCGCGCTTCACCTTCGAGTGACAAATTGCGGCGCATCGTGGCGCGCTCTGACAAATTCTGTCAGTCAAGCCGGCTCGCGGAGCGCGAAACCCAGGACCGTTGCCTTCCGTCTGGGACCTCTTCTTCCGAAATAGCGGACATTAAAGAGAGCGCCCTTACCTTCGTAATAATGCAAAAGGCCTGGCCTCTGAAGTGCCATCGTTAAGCCGTACCTACCCCTCGGGAAAGAGACTTAAGGAGAAATGCGAAAACAAAAGGGATTTTCACTGATTGAATTGCTCATCGTGGTGGCGATTATTCTCATTATCGCTGCCATCGCGATTCCGAGCCTGTTGCGGGCGCGAATTGCGGCCAACGAGGCGTCGGCGGTCAGCTCGCTACGCACGCTGAACACCGCGCAGATTTCCTACAGCTCCAGTTTTCCGACGGTCGGGTTTGCGACGGCGCTGAGTTCGCTGGCGGGAACCAATTGCGCCCCCCCGGGAACGACCTCGGCCTGCATCATCGATACCCAGCTCGCAAGCGGCAAGAAGAGCGGCTATTCGTTCGTCGAATCCGGAACCTCGGGAACCCCGAACTCCAGCTACCAGTTTCGGGCCGATCCGCTTACCCCGAATCAGACTGGCGTGCGTTATTTCTGTACATTTGCCGATGCAGTGGTTCGCGTTGGGACCGCATCGCTAACGACATGCAATTACAGCACGAGTCCACTCAACCAATAATTTTGAAGCGGAGGAGCAATCCTCTGCTTCTCATTTCTCCGCCTTTTGCTGGTGTCCTCTAATGATCCCTGGCGGCGGGCCGAAGAGGTAAGTGCCCGGCCCGGATCCTTCTGACAAAAAATGTCACTTCCGGCGCGTCGGAATGGCAAAAAGCAAAAAGGGCACGCGGCTCTGTGAGTTTGCCTCGTATTCAGAAGGGGTTACGGACGCCGCTGGCTGGCTGTCTCCGGCAATCAAAATGCATGACGGAAAGTGAAGCTTTGGAGGACTTGTGCAACGGGATTCGGAGGCGGGAATGGGGCGGGTACGAGGATTTTCTCTCATCGAATTGCTGATCGTGGTGGCCATTATTCTGATCATCGCCGCGATCGCGGTACCGAGCTATTTACATGCTCGCATTGAGGCGAACGAGTCGTCGGCAGTAGGCTCGTTGCGAACTGTGAACACGGCGGAGATCACCTACAATTCGTCGTATCCCACGGTGGGGTATGCGGGGTCACTGTCGGCGCTCGGCGGAACGAGTTGCAGTCCTCCTAGTTCGACCAGTGGTTGCCTGATCGATACGGTGCTGGCCGGGGGATTGAAAAGCGGCTACACCTTCAGCATGAGCGGCGCGTCGGGCACCCCGAACGCGAGTTATCAGTTGATCGCGACTCCTGTTTTGTGGGATGTTTCCGGCATCCGGTATTTTTGTTCGTTCCAGGATGCGGTGTTGCGTTATAGCTTGACCGTGATTTCGACGTGCGACGCTTCGGTCTCTACACTGAATTAGTGCTCAGAGCACTCGGGGCATAATTTGGAGTTGGTTTGAACGCCAAAGGGCGCGGCCGAAAGCCGCGCCTTTGGCTTTTGGAAAGATTTGAGTCCTACCTCGAAATCCAGCGCCTTTACCTTCGTAATCACTGGCGCGCGCTTCGACCGCAGCCTCGGCGCGCATTGCATATAATTTGTGCATGAACTTCTACTTCAATGGCGTGGTCCTGCGCGCATAACCATGGCTGCGATTGAAATCCTGGATCTGGAAAAAACCTATCATGTCGGCTTCTGGCGCAAGCGTCCGAAGCTGGCGCTTCGTCCGCTGCGGCTGACGATCGAGCAGGGAGAGGTCTTTGGCTTCCTTGGTCCGAACGGCGCCGGCAAGACCACAACGCTCAAGCTCCTGATGGGGCTGGTTTCTCCGACGGCGGGAAGTGCGCGGATATTGGGGATGGAATCCGATGATCCCCGGGTGAAGGCGCAAATTGGATTCTTGCCTGAGCAGCCTTATTTTTACGATTATCTGACCGCGCAGGAGCTGCTGACCTACTATGCGCAGCTGTCGGGCGTGCCGGCAAAAGGGCGGTCAAAGCGCGTGGCGGAAATGCTGTCGCGCTTTGGGCTGACGGACTCCGCGCGGGTGCAGTTGCGCAAATATTCCAAAGGCATGCTCCAGCGCGTCGGGCTGGCGCAGGCGATTTTGCACGACCCGAAGGTTGTGTTCATGGACGAGCCGATGTCGGGGCTCGATCCGATGGGACGCCGCGAAGTGCGGGAGATGATCCAGCAGATGCGCAATGAAGGAAAAACGGTGTTTTTCTCGACCCATATTCTGTCGGACGCCGAAGCGCTGTGCGATCGGGTGGCGATCATTTATCAGGGAGAGCTGCGCGGGGTGGGCGCGGTGGCGCACTTGATGTCGCAGACGCAACGGCGCGTGGAAATCATCTTTTGCTCACCGCACGTGCCCGCGGAGTTGACGGCGCTGGGCGTTGAAGCCCGGGTGAGCGGCGATATGGTGAACGCTGTGCTCGATGAAGAAAAGCAGGATGCGGCGCTCGAGATTCTGCGGCGCGAACAGATTCGGCTGATTTCGCTGACGCCGGTGCGGAGTTCGCTCGAAGAGTACTACGTGCAGAAATTGCGTCCGCGCGAAAACGGCAAAGGGGCGGGCGCATGAACCGGATTGGCTATGTTGCGTTCAACACGTTTCGCGAGGCGGTGCGTGACCGCGTCCTGTATAACCTGATCGCGTTTGCGCTTCTGCTTTCGGCCGCGGCGGTGCTGGTGGGTGAGATTTCGATCGACATCGAGCGGCTGGTGGTGGTGAACCTTGGGCTGACCGCGGTATCGCTGTTTGGCGTGGTGATTGCGATTTTCACGGGCATAGGCCTGGTCTCGAAAGAGATCGAGAAGAAGACGCTCTACACCGTGCTTTCACGGCCGGTGCGGCGATGGGAGTTCGTGGTGGGCAAATTCTTTGGGCTCACCGGAACGCTCGTCGTGAACACGTTCTTCATGGCGATCGGCGTTTTTCTGGCGCTGCTTTATGTGTCCCACAAATTCGCTAAGGCGGATGTCTGGGTGTTGCTCGCTCTGTATTTCATCGTGCTCGAGTTCCTGATCGTGTGCGCTCTGTCGTTGCTCTTCTCGTCGTTCTCGACTCCCATCATGTCGGCGGTGTTCACATTTGCGCTGTTCGTAATCGGCAGCCTGGCGGACGACCTGCGCGGCTTTGCACGGCTCACGAAGGGCGCAGCCGGCGTGTTGGCCACGGCGCTGGCTTATCTCGTGCCTAATTTTTCCGCTTTCAACATCATCAATCAGGCCGCGCACGGGGCGGCAGTGCCACGTCAGCTGATCCTCTATAACACGGCGTACGCGCTGCTCTATTCGGCGATGGCGATCTCGGGAGCGGTGCTCATCTTCCAGCGCCGGAACTTGAAATGACCAGAACCGTGCGCGTCAGCTTGGTTGCGACGCTCGTGCTGCTTGTGTCGACCGCCGGCGGCGTGGCTCTGCTCACCCGGATCGATCGCATGAAAGTGACCGAGCCGTCGCAGCAGGCGCTCTACATCCGGTCGCCCAAAACGCTCCGGCGCCTTAGCCTCGGCTATACCGGCCTGCTGGCCGACATTTACTGGACGCGCGCGGTGCAGTATTTCGGCGAGCAGCATCACAAGGGCTCGGGCGATTTTCGTCTCCTCGCGCCGCTCCTCCAGGTGACGGTCGAACTCGATCCGCACATGCTTCCGCCCTATCAGTTTGGGGCAAATTTTCTGGGACCGCAGCCGCCGAACGGCGCCGGCCTGCCGGGCGATGCGCTGGTGTTATTGAAATACGGGATCGCGCACAATCCCGATCAGTGGCGGCTTTATTACAACCTGGGATTTTTGTACTTCACCGAGTTCAAAGATTACAAGAAGGCGGCCGTCGCATTTGAGCGGGGAGCGCAGCTTCCGATCACCAACGGGTACATGCCGATTCTCGCGGCGCACATGGCGCAGCAGGGCGGCGAATTCGAAACCGCGCGCATCCTGTGGTATTCGACCTACGAGAGCACAAAGGAACCAGCCATCCGCCAGAATGCGGTCGATCATCTGAAGGCCTTGCAGGTGGATGACGAAGTAACTCAGCTTGAAGGGCTGGTCAAGAAATACCGGCAGCAGACTGGACGCTTTCCCGCGAGCATGGGCGACCTGGAACGCGTGGGCTTTATTCATGGTACGCCGCTCGATCCGAATGGGCACGCATACAAGGTGATGCCGGATGGGCGGGTTGAAGTACAGGATCCGGGGAGCATTCTCTACATCACGAAGGGCCTGCCGCCGGGGATGGCGTCGCCGATGCCGAAGCCGGTCGGGGCGAAATAGCTCTCAGTCATCAGCTCTCAGCTCTCGGCATTTGCTAGCATCTTGGCGTGCCTTCGGATTTTTCCACACAACTTAAGTCGTCACTGCGCGACTGGTGGCGCGAACAGGCACGGGCTCGCGGGGCGGTCGGCGCTGCTTCCCTGCTGACGCGCGAAGTGTGGGGATTTGTGCGCGACTCGACTCCGGGGCGGCGGCGCTCGCGCTATGGCGATTTGGATTACGACTGGGAGCAGCGCGTCAACACGACGGCCGGCGCGCTCGACTGGCGGACCCGGCTGCTCGGCCTGTTGCACTCTCCGTACCAACCGACTGAACCCGCGTTGTTTCGCGAGATGATGGCGGCGTTGCCCATCGAATTTCGCGAGTTTACTTTCATCGATATTGGCTCTGGCAAAGGACGCGCACTGCTGCTGGCGGCGCAGTATCCGTTCCGGAAGATTATAGGAGTGGAGTTGATTCGAGAGTTGCATTCGGCGGCAGAGGAGAACATTGCAGTCTGGCGGGCGCAATCGCCGGCCCGGCAAGTGGCTTCGATCGACGCGCTGTGCCTGGATGCGCGCACGTTTGTTTTTCCCGAGACGCCGCTGGTGGTGTACTTGTTCAATCCCCTGCCGGAAGCGGGCTTGCGGCAGGTGGTTCGGACTCTCGAGGAATCCTCGCAGCGCGCGCCCCGACAGATTTGGATCGTGTATCACAATCCGCTGCTCGAAGACGTGTTCGGGCAATCGGCAATGTTTGTGAAAGAGGTTGGCAAGCCAGGATATTCTGTGTTTCGTTTGCGCTCCGCGACATCCTGAGCTGATGTACATTAGCCTTTGCCAAGGCGTGTCATGGAGAACAAGGTGGAAAAAACGAATGCCATGATCGTGAAACCAAATGAAGCCCGCGTCTACAGCCAGGGATTGGGCGAGGCCCGCATTCTGGTCGATGGAGAACGCTCGGGCGGGGCGTGGTGGCTGGGTGAGTTCCGGGAGGATCCGGGCTTTATGACTGCGCTGCACTTCCATTATCGGCAGGACGAACAGTTTTTCGTGCTGGAAGGCGTGCTCTCGGTTTATATCGACGGCAAATGGCTCGACCTGGAGCCTGGGACGGTGGCGGCGGTGCCGCACGGCATGCACCATGCGCAGGGCAATATGGGTAAGAAGCCGGTGCGGTTTCTTGGGTCGGGAAATCCGGCAGGCTTTGAGCGCTTTTTTGCGGAACTGGACAAGGTTGCGGCACGGGTTCGGCCGACCGATCCGCAATTCGGCGCCGAGGTCGCGAAGGTTTTAGCCCGCTTCGATACAAAACCGCTCGGGCCCGCGCCTGCTCGCACCTAGGCGTTTTCCACGTCACAAAAGCCTCCCGTCGAACAGGCGTAAAATCAGGTCAGGGGATTCCATCGGTGAGAAATAGCTGGCTTTATTTCGTGCTGATCGGGGCTCTGGTGTCCCTCGGCTCCTCCCAGGAAGCGCATCCGCAAGATGCACTTGTCCCCGGCGTCCGCCAACTCGCACGCGCCGTCGACGACCATTACAACCACCTGCGTACTCTGGAGGGCGAGTTCACCGAAAACTACAGCGGCAACGGGGCGCAGCGCGAGGAATCGGGCACCCTGTGGCTCAAAAAGCCGCGCAAGATGAGATGGGAATACCGTTCTCCCAAAGAGAAGTTGTTTGTGAGCGACGGCCACAGTGTGTGGTTTTATGTCCCCGCCGAGCGGCAGGTGCGGAAGACCGACCTGAAACGGCTGGATGACTTGCGGTCGCCGATTGCGTTCTTGCTCGGTAAAACCAAACTGGAGAATGAATTACAGGGCCTTTCGAAGGTGGTCGATCAGGCTCCGGCGGTAGCCGGCGACACGCTTTTGCGGGGCGTGCCCAGGGCGATGGGCGGGCAGCTCAGCGAGGTACAGCTGGAGATTTCGCCGTCTGATCGGATTGTAAGGATTGTTCTGATGGAAGCGGACGGCGGGACGACGGACTTCCGGTTCAAGGATTGGAAGGAAAATGTGGAACTGAGTGACAGCCGTTTTCATTTCACGCCTCCCCCGGGAGTGGAGACGGTAGAAGGGGCGTTAGGACCGTAAGCTCGTAAAGCACGGTCGGGATGCGACCCGGGCGGATTACTTCCGTACCACTTGGCGCAATAGCTCGCGGTAAGGGCTTTGGGGACAGCATGTTACACTTTGTAAAACCCCCGAGATCAAACATTCACCATGGCTGAATTCCTGGTCAAAGTAGCCGACGAGCAGGGCCACCTGCGGCAGCAGGTCGAGCACGGCTATTCCGAGGCGGAGGTTCACGACCGTTTCGTGCAGCAGGGCTACCTCGTCTATTGGGTCAAGCCACGGACGCTTTTCAGCGGCGGCGGCAAGTTTGGAAAGCGGGGACAGCTCCGGCAGTCGACGTTTCTGATCTTCAATCAGCAGTTCCTGACGCTGATCAAGGCCGGATTGCCGATTCTGACCGCGCTCGATCTCTTGATCAAGCGGCAGCGCGACAAGTCGCTGCTCAGCCTGCTCGAAAACGTCCGCGAACGCGTAAAGGGCGGCGAGTTGCTCTCCGACGCGTTTGCCGCGCAGGGTACGTTTCCCAAGATGTACACGACCACGCTGATGGCGGGTGAAAAGAGCGGCAACATGGAAGAGGTATTGAGCCGCTACATCCAGTATCAGCGGATGGTGCAGACCTTCCGCAAGAAGCTGCTGGTATCGCTGGTGTATCCGGCGCTGCTGATCACGATGGTCACGGTGATGCTGATTTTCCTGATCACCTTCGTGGTGCCGAGGTTCGCCGATTTGTTCAACAACCTGGGCGCGCAGTTGCCGGCCATCACCGTGTTCATGCTGGCAGTCGGTCTGAACGCGCAGAAGTATGCGTGGGTCGTGGTGATCGTGCTGGCCGTAGCGGGCACTTTGCTGTGGCGCTGGAAGCACAGCGACCGCGGGGCCCAGGCGATTGATAAGTTCATGCTCTCGCTGCCGCTGATTGGCGAGATTCGGCTGAAGTATCAGGTGGCGAATTTCTCGCGCATTCTGGCGACGCTCCTGCAAGGCGGGTTGCCGCTGGTTCCTGCCATGGAAACCGCCGGCTCATCCTTGAGCAGCCGGCAGATGCTGCTTGGGGTGAGCGCGGCCGCCAATCGGGTGCGCGAGGGTCAGGGACTGGCAAAGAGCCTGGAGTCGCAGAAGATGTTTCCGGATCTCGCCGTCGAGATGCTGGAAGTCGGCGAATCGACGGGCGCGCTGCCGGCCATGCTGAGTTCGGTGGCGGAATTCTACGAAGAAGATGTGCAGACGGCGCTGGGCGCGGCAATGGCACTGATCGAGCCGCTGATCTTGATTGTGATGGCGGTGTTTGTCGGCGGCGTTTTAATTTCGTTGTATATGCCGATTTTTACTCTGGGAGCGCATGTGCATTGATCGTCCCGGAGGTAGAGACGCAGCGGGCGTCTCTACAAAAAGTTAGTGGTGAGGCTGTAGACTGGACATGGCAATGGCAGACAAGAAATCAGCTTTGGTGAATGGCGGGAAGCTGGTGCCGGCAGCGGCGGCGGCGATCCCCGATGAACTGGAACGCGCGCGCGACATTGCGCGGCGCTATCGTTGCGAATTTATCGACCTCAGCGACTTTCAGTTGCACCACGATCTGTTCGAAAAAATTCCTGTACACCTGATGTTCCGTTACAAGTTTGTGCCGCTCGATGAGACTTCGGACGGACGGCTGGCGATTGCCATCGCCGACCCCAGCCAGCTGATGATGATCGACGAGATCAGCCTGCTGCTCGGCAAGCGCATCGTCACCAAGGTTTCAACGCTCAAGCAGATTTCCGACATCCTGCAAAAGACCGAGCAGTCCAAGCGCGTGCTGGAAGATGCGAGCGAGGGCTTTACGCTCGACGTGATCCGCGAGGACGAAGCCGGCAACGACGAGACCATCTCGATCGACAAGCTGACGGCGACGGCGGGCGCGGACATGAGCCCGATCATCCGCCTCGTGGACACGACGCTGTTTACCGCGCTCCAGCGGCGGGCGAGCGATATTCACATCGAGACACGGGACGACTCGGTGGTCATCAAGTTTCGTATTGACGGCGTGCTCACGAACGCCATGCCGCCCATCGGCAAGGAACACCACTCGACCATCATTTCGCGCATCAAGGTGATGAGCGAACTCGATATTTCCGAGCGGCGCGTGCCCCAGGACGGACGCTTCCGCGTGAAGTACAGCGGGCGCGCCATCGACTTCCGTGTTTCCATCATGCCGTCGATTCATGGCGAGGACGCTGTGCTCCGCGTGCTCGATAAAGAGTCGATGAGCGAGAAGTTCAAAAAGCTCACGCTCGACGTGGTGGGATTTGACGAGACCGACTTGCGGCGCTTCCGGCGCTACATCAAAGAGCCTTACGGCATGGTGCTCGTGACCGGACCTACCGGCAGCGGCAAGACGACTACGCTCTACGCTGCCGTCAATGAGATCAAGACCGACGAAGACAAGATCATCACCATTGAAGATCCGGTCGAGTATCAGTTGCGCGGCATCACGCAGATTCCCGTCAATGAAAAGAAGGGCCTGACGTTCGCCCGCGGATTGCGCTCGATTTTGCGCCACGATCCGGACAAGATCATGGTGGGCGAAATCCGCGACAACGAAACGGCCCAAATTGCCATTCAGTCGGCGCTTACCGGCCACCTGGTGTTCACGACCGTACACGCGAACAACGTGGTCGACGTGCTCGGACGGTTCCTGAACATGGGCGTCGAGCCCTACAACTTTGTTTCGGCGTTGAACTGCATTCTGGCGCAGCGCCTGGTGCGTTTGATCTGCGATTCCTGCCGCACGGCTGTGCATTATCCTCCCGAGGTACTCGAGGCGAGCGGACTTGATCCAGCGCAGTGGTCGCAGATTCCGCTCTATGAGGGGCAAGGCTGCATTGAGTGCGCGGGCACGGGCTTCCGGGGCCGGACCGCGATTCACGAACTGCTGGATTTGACCGACCGCATCCGCGAGATGATTCTCGACAAAAAGCCCACTTCCGAGATCCGGCGGGCGGCGCGCGAAGAGGGGATGCGCTTCCTGCGCGAATCGGCGCTCGACAAGGTGCGCACCGGGACAACCACGCTGAAGGAAATCAACAAAGTCACATTTATCGAGACAATGCGGTAACGGGTTACCGGGCGGGTGCACGTGAGTACAATCCGGGCACCCGCCGAGGTAACTGTTGTGTCTCCAAAGCGGGGGATATCATTGGGGTTAACGGTGAAGTACGCAGGCTGAACTGATTTCGATTCGAGAACGATGATGGCATCTACCAACCACGAACGCCGACCGGTGCTGGCTTGTGAAATCGCGGCTGACCGCGTGCTTGCGGGGCGCGCGGCCGATCGGGGGCGCATGGTGGAAACATCGGCGGCGCGCGAACTGGCGCCGGGAACCGTGGTGCCCGATTTGACGGAGGCGAACCTGCGCAATGGCGTGGCGGTTCGGCAGGCGATCGAGAGCGCGCTCGGAAGCGTGGGCGCGAAGTCGCGTGACCTGATCGCCATTCTGCCTGACACGGCAGTGCGCGTGGTGCTGCTGGATTTTGAAACGCTGCCGGCAAAGCCGGAGGAAGCTGAAGCGGTGGTCCGCTTCCGCCTGAAGAAATCGCTTCCCTTCGATCTTAACGAAGCGCGGGTTTCCTATCACGCGCAGACCGGCAAAGGGACGCAAGTGGTGGCGGCGGTGGTTTTGAAGACCGTGCTGGAAGAGTACGAATCGGCATTTCGCGACGCGGGCTACAGCCCCGGCGTCGTGATGCCTTCGATGCTGGCCGCGCTGGGTGCGGCGGACGCGGAACGTCCCACGCTGGTCGTCAAGGTCGATGCGCGCACGATTGGCATTGCAATTCTCGATCAGGAGCATCTGCTGCTGATCCGCACGCTGGAGAACACGCGTGGCGTGACGATCACGGGCGACCAACTGGCGGAGGAAGTTTATCCGTCCGTAGTTTTTTTCCAGGATACGTACAACCTGAATATTGAGCGGGTGTATGTTTCGGGCCTGGCCGACATGAGCGCCGCGGCAGCGGCTCTGAAGAGCCAGTCGGGCGCGACGGTCGAGGAACTTGTGACCTCCTCGCAGATCGGATCGACGACCGGAACGGTCCCGCGCTGGCGGATGGCGGGCGTGGTCGGGGCCCTGATTTCGTAAAGAAGCTGTTGGCTCTTGGCTCTTAGCTGGCGGCCAAGAGCTAAAAGCAAAAGCTAAAAGCTGATTAATAACTATGCGTCTTGGCATCAATCTCGCGACTCACTCGTACCAGGATCCCCGCCAGTTTTGGATGCGCTGGGGAACGGGTATCGGGGCTCTGGCACTGGTAACGCTGCTGCTGATCGGCTGGACGGTGCGCAGCTGGACCGATGCCGGAAGAGACCGCCATTACATTAATGAACTGCAGGACAAGATCGCCAGGCGCGATCAGGAGCGAGCCGAGGCGCAGGCGTTTCTCGATATGGTTTCGAACCGCAGCACGCGCGATCAGTCGCAATTCCTGAACGGGCTGATCCGGCGCAAATCGTTTTCGTGGACGCGCATATTCGAGGATCTGGAGCAGGTGATGCCGCCGAATCTGCACGTGGTCTCTCTGCGGCCGGAATTTAACGAGCAGAATGAGATGCAACTCGACATGAGAGTGGCGGGCGACAATCGCCTGGCGGCGGTCGACCTCGTGCATCGCATGGAAGGCTCAAAACACTTTCAAGGCGCTCAACTCGTACAGGAGGCGCCATCGTCGGACACCGGCCCTGCCGTGACGGCGACGGTGACTGCACTCTACGTTCCCGACGAAGCGAATGGGAGCGGGAAATAAAAGCTCATGCCTGATCTTGGAAAAACTCGGCGAAAGTTGACGGTCGCCATCGCCGCCATGGTGTTAGCCGACGTCGTCGCAGCGGGGATATTGTTCTCGCCGCTGGTGGGATCGTCGGAATCGCGGAGAACGCAGATCAGAGAACTGACGGTGGAACTGGCGCAGAAAACACATGAAGTGGCGCCGCTCCACGACATGCCCAAGAAGATGGTGCTCGCCAAGGATCAGATTGGCGACTTCTACAAAGAACGGTTTGCGGCCAAGGATTCCGAGCTGACCACCGAACTGGGCAAGCTGGCGGCGGAGAACGGCATTCGCATCCAGGCGGCGAGATACAAGGAAGAAGACCCGGAGACGTCCGGCATCGTGCCGATTGAGATTGAAGGAAGTTTTTCCGGAGACTACCTGCAACTCGTCCGCTTCATCAATACATTGGAGCGTTCGAAGATGTTCTTTACGGTCGATAGCGTCGATCTCGCCGGCGAAGGCACCGGATCGGTGCGGCTCCAGATCGGCATGCACAGCTATTTGCGAGGAGCTTGAGTGAAGCTCGGAACGGAAAATAAGAAGCAGGTCGTCGCCCTCGCGGTGCTCGGAACCATCGCGGTGCTGGCGCTGTTGCACGAGTATTGGCCGTCGTCGACCACCAGCACGCGGGTGAGCACGCAGACGAATTCGACTGCGGCGGGGACCAAAGTCACCCGGCGCACAAAATCGGGGAAGATCGTCACAGTTGTCGAACCCCGGCTCGATCCCACGCTTGACTTGAGTTTGCTGAAGCGGAGCGAAGACATCAACTACGGCGGGAATGGAAGAAATATATTTGTCGCCGGGTCGGTGGCAACCATCGAGAAACCAAGGGGCACGGGCACAACCGATCACGCTCAGCAGGCTGAATTGTTCCGGCACCCGCCGATTCAGCCGCCGCCGCCCATCACCCTGAAGTTTTTTGGATTTGAGAACGAGCCGGGCGAGCCTAAAAAGGTATTTCTCTCGCAGGGCGAAGACGTCTTCATTGCCGGCGAAGGCGAGATCGTGGACCGGCGCTACCGCGTGCTGCGCATCGCGCCGAATGCGGTGGAGATGGAAGACGTGCTCAACAACAACCACCAGATGATTCCCCTGACCCAGGGATGAAGGCGATTGAGTAATTGGGTAATTTTGTAATTTGGTAATTTGAGGCAAGCAAGTGGCGGGTTTATGAGACGCGGTTCACAATTGCGGAATTACTCAATTACCAGATTACCCAATCGACAAAGCGGTTACCTGCTGATCACACTCTCGCTGCTCATGGCGCTCGCCGCATTGGCGCTGCTGGCTGTGCTGCCGGATATGGCGCAACAGATCAAGCGCGATCAGGAAGAAGAGATGTGCCACCGCGGCACCGAATACATGCGGGCCATCCAGCACTTCTACAAGAAATTTGGACGCTATCCGACGCGCATCGAGGAACTCGAGAACACCAATAACCTCCGCTTCCTGCGCAAGCGCTATAAAGATCCGCTGACCCATGACCAGCAGGGGAAAGAGAAAGACTTCAAGCTCCTGCACATGCAGGATGTGAACCTCGGCAATGGCCAGTCGCTGGGACTCGGACAGGCGGCGGGCCTGGCACAAAATTCCGGTCTAGCTCAAAACGCGAATGCGCTGAGCGCCCTCGGCGGAGCCGGAGGCGTGCAGGCAGCGTTAGGTGCGCTGCAACAGCAATCCCCAGCGACCGGGGCGGCGCAGAATAAAGATGAAGACGATGACGAGTCTCCGAGTCCGCAGGGGAGTTCAAATACCGGACCGGGCGGACCCTCGGGATTTAACACTGCTTCATCGACCGGAACGGGTTTGAACGGCACAGTATTCGGCGGCGGGCCGATTCTGGGCGTCGCCAGCACGAGCAAGGCGAAGACGATCCGCGTGTACAACAAGAAGGATCATTACAACGACTGGATGTTCATCTACGATCCGACCTCGGACCGCGGCGGTCTGCTGGTTGGTCCGTGGCAGGTTCCGCAAGTGTCGACGCTGCCGGGCGCGACTCCTGCCAGTCAGCTTACGCCCGGAGCGCAGCAGCCGCAGAGTTTGGGGACGCCTTTCGGCCAATCGCAAACTCCTCAGCCGCAGTCACCGCCCCAGAACCAGGACACACCCAACCAGCAGTAAGTTTCCTAATGCAAAAGGCCTCGCTCGAGCGAGGCCTCTACAAAAAATTCAACAAATCTACCAACCGGTTCCAGGCGTATCAGCGCCCCAGACAATCCGCCTTACACACTAAACGACGAGCCGCAGCCGCAGGTGCTCTTCACGTTCGGATTCTCGAACTTGAAGCCGGCGCCTTCCAGCGTCTCGACATAATCGACGCGCGCGCCGCCCAGATACATCAGCGAGGTCGCGTCCACGTAGACCTTCAGGCCGTCGAAGTCATAGACCTTGTCCATCATTCCCGCGCCATTTTCAAAGGCCATGGAATACGAGAAGCCGGAGCAGCCGCCGCCAACCACGGAAAGCCGCAGTCCCGTCGGCACCGGATTCTGCTGCGCCATGATTTCCTTCACCTTGGCGACCGCGCCAGCGGTCAGGTTTGGGCCCGCAGTCTTGGGCTGAGCGGTTGTCGGTTGAACGGGCGTGGTGGTGGTTGCCATTTCTATGGTCTCCTTCAAAATTCGATTATAACAAACGATGCAATCCGCAGCCCAAAGCTTTTTCAGCCTGGCGAACCTGCCTGTCTATCCTTCAACTTCTTTTCCACGGATTTGCGCGGACGCACACCGATTCACCATCCTGCTATTAGATGTCGGCATCCGTCATTAGGTCGCTGAATCGGGTCGCCGAATCGATTTATGCCTCCAAATTGGCCCCCCCTAAAAAACGAGTCACGCCGCCTCGTCCGATTAGGTCTATAATCTTCCGCAGCACGGGGCCCATTACCGAACCGCATTACGCCGGGAAGTCTGCCGCAGAGCGGGCACGGTTAGGATAGCCCGATTTCAAAGTCGAGGTGGGGTATGTCTCCCATGTACATGCTGCTGGTTGCCTGGGGTGCACTGACCACGGTCCTGATCGTTCTCCTGATTTACAAGAGCACGCTCACCATGCACGAGGACGATTCGATCATGCTCAATGATCCCGGATCGCAGATGCAGAAAGATCAGGCCGAAGTGCTGGAGAAGATGCGGAAGCTCACACCCATCGTCCGCGTTCTCGGCGCGCTCTCGGGCCTGATGATTCTGGTTATCGCGGGTCTATTTATTTACCAGGGCCTGAACGCTTCCACCTTGCCGCAATAAGGGGCGTAGTTTTTCGCGGGCAGGCATTTTTGCCCGTTGAGGCGCCGAAGCGTGAGACGCGCCCGGGACAACCGGCGAGACGCCGGCGCTACCCTGTATTAGCGAGACGTTTGCTTCGCCTCGCTAACCCATCAGGCCGCTTTTTCCTGCATCATCTTGATGTCGTCCAGCAGGACTTTTTCGTGTCCGTCCGGATTCACCTTCTCATACACTTTGCGAACGACGCCCTTCGGATCGATCACGAACGTCGTGCGCTCCCAGAACTTCATTCCCTTCCATTCCGCCTGGCCGATGCCGAGGGTCTTCATCAGCTTTGAATCGGTGTCGGAGAGCAGATCGATTTTAAAGGCGAATTTGTGGTGAAAGTTCTTGTGCGAAGCGACGTCGTCGGCGCTCACGCCAACCACCTTGATTCCGGCTGCATCGAAGTCGGCCTTGGTCGCGGTCAGCGCTTTGCCTTGCGTCGTGCATCCGGGCGTGTCGTCCTTCGGATAAAAATACACGACCAGCCAGTCGCCAGCGAAGTCGCTGAGGTTGGTGATTTTGCCGTCCTGATTGGGAAGCGAAAAGTCCGGGAAATGATTGCCGGCAGAAAGCATATTGGGGGAGTCCTTTCTTTTTGTAGTTTCGAAGTTTAAGCCTGGGGCGACCCCGCTGATCGCGGGGACTTTCGTGGTCTTTATGAGAACACAAGTTCGAGGAGGACTCAATGGCGGGAGTCAAGTAGAGAGCCTGCCCCGTTTCAAGGTCCACGCCGGGTTTCAAGGTCTTCCTTAGTGTACCTCCGTGGCCTTGGTGGTTGCCGTCTTCGAAGATTGAGCCCTGAAAGATTCCGAGATTGACGATTCATCCGCATGAGGACGTCCTCGCCTGGCGCAAGCGTCATGGCAAGCGCTACCAGATGCGCATCAATCGCTCTCTCCACAGTCATGCCTTTGCGTAAGATGAAGAACGTTCGGAATGACCCCGGGTGTGCAAGACTGTGGCATGAGCGAGAACCGAACCTTTCAGTTTTTTGAAACGGTGGAGCAAGGGAAACCGATCAAGGGCGCATGTAGCGTCTGTAGCAGGCTGTTCATCGCGGAACCGAAGCCCGGAGAACAGACGGAGGAAGTCCTGCTGAGAATGCGTGCCGACTTTGACGCGCACGATTGCCACGAGGAAACCCGACAAATGACGGCCCGGATCGTGAAAGCAGTTACAAAAGAAAAACGCTAGGCGCATATCCTGGCCTCCGGAAATTCGTGACAGATTCATAAAGCGTGGGGTTTCCGCCTCTCGTCTGTCCCTCTAAACGCATTGTCATTCCGAGCGACCAACCGAAAAGCATGTACCGGCAACGCCCCCAAGGGAGCGAGGAACCTCATGTTCCACAACTGCCGCGAGCTAAGTTAGCAGGCCGCGCGCATCGTGGTTTCGCGCGTAACTCGAAGCTCGTAACTCGAAGCCCATGGCTCGAAGCCCATATCTCGAAACTATGTGCGCTGGCCGCCGGCGAAGAAGCAATTGACAATGGCCTGGATGAGGGCGTGCTCGCTTGGCTCAAGCGTCATGGCAAAGGCTACCAAGCGCGCATCAACCGCATTCTGCGCGTCGTGATGGAGCCAGTCGTCGCAGAGTGCGCGTCATTGAGCTTTCTTGGTGAACTTTCTCTTAAGGAGACCTCTCGTCTGCCCCAAGGTTCATTCCCCTCCCACAGTTGTCATCCTGAGCGGAGCGGGGTAAGCGAAGCGTAGCCCCGCGCAGTCGAAGGACCCCATGGTCTTCGACACCACCACCGGCAACGCAAGGCATTCCCCCGGCACCCCTGCCCCAGGCGCACCACGCTCTCACCTTACAATTCCGAATCGCTCGAATCGACTCAAGAATTCCGAGCCTCGACAAGACCTTCCTCAAGAGAGCGACGATGCCCCTGCCCGCCGGCGAAGACCTGCGGGCTACTTGGAAGGGGCAACTCGACAGCAATTACGAAGACCCCGACGTTCGCCAGAGGAAACCACCGATCGAGGTCTACATCGTCGTGAGGCAGACGCACTCGACGATTGACCTGCGGCTTTTCTCTGCGGAATCAAGCTCGGTTAGTCTTTCAGGAAGCTTCTTCAGCGACAATGCAGATCTCTACACTCTCGCCTGCACCTATCGAAACACTCCCACAATCCTGCGACGCAAGAAAAGCCCGATCAGCCACGGCGGATTACTTCTTTACGTCAGGGGAACGCCCATTCATCATCCCGACGGCGAGTACCGGACCGACAGGAATACGGCGGGGGAAATCATATTCACTCATCGGGCAAAGGAAGAGGCCCATGACTTCGCCCAGGCACAAGGATTTAAGTTTAAGAGCGCAGCAAGGCGCTAGTAGTTAGGAAGGTCTGGAGCCGGATCTAGCTCTCGTGTTCAGCAACGATCGCAAACTTCACGCCGATGGCGCGCAGCACGGAATTGATGGTTTCAAATCGCGGATGTGCGCCTGCACTGAGGG
>JBAQJF010000020.1:0-11998 GCA_049300195.1 Terriglobales bacterium
GGCAGCCGCCCCGATCCTCTGGCCGACTCCATGGCTCAAATCATTCAGCACATGAATGCCGACCACAAAGATGCGCTGGTCTTGCTGGCTCGAAAATTTGCTGGTCTGGAGGCGCAGGAAGGAACGATGACTGCCGTCGACCGCCTCGGTTTTCACGTTCGGCTGAAGACACCTGAGGGTATGCGGGGCGCTCGCATCGCGTTCTTGCGGGAAGTAAGCGATGCGGCAGAGACTAGAAAGGTGCTGGTGGAGATGGTGCAGCAGGCACGCGCGGAAGGGTGATGTTACCTAGGTCTCCGGAACGGACATGAAAAGAATGGTGGGCGCTGTAGGATTTGAACCTACGACTTCCACCGTGTGAGGATGGCACTCTACCGCTGAGTTAAGCGCCCACTGACTGCGGTAAGCTCCTCATTATACAAAAGCTTCGCAATACTCGTCCCATATCGACCGCTAGGTTATCCCCTAAACTATGGATAGTAGTACGACTCCGGGCCATATATGATGGTTAATGCAGCAGCAAGCCAGGCGAGCCGGGACGGTTCGGGGCCACATCCCCGGGCAGCCGGCGATGAAACTGACTTGCTGCTTTTCACTATCCTAGTCCCACGCAAAGATTATCCGGCCTGCCAATGTACGCCACGAGTCCAGGATCAACGTTGAATCCACTTGCCAAATGTTAATCAACCGGTAAATTTAACCAATATCAATATTTGCATAATAGTAATTCAGTCGAATCGCAATTTTGCTGCCTCCACATCCCCGCTTCCCGTTCGCCGCAGCTCGGGAAACATCCACGTCCAAAGCCCAATCACAACAAGTGTTCCCACCCCTCCCAGAACTACCGCGGGAACCGTCCCGAACCAATGCGCTGTTAGGCCCGACTCGAATTCGCCCAGCTGATTGGACGCGCCGATGAAAATCATGTCCACCGCGTTCACGCGGCCGCGCATGGCGTCGGGGGTGCCGAGCTGCACCAGGATAGCGCGAATTACCACGCTCACCATGTCGAAGGCGCCCACCAGCAGCAGCGAGATCAGAGAAAGGATCAGGCTGCGCGAGAGGCCAAAAATAATGGTGAAGACGCCGAAGCCGGCCACGCAGCCCAGCATGATCGGTCCGGCACGCCGTTGCAGCGGGCGATGCGCCAGAAGAACGGCCATGGTCGCGGCGCCTACTCCGGGAGCGCTGCGCAGGAGGCCGAGTCCCCATGGGCCGGTGTGAAGAATCGTCCGCGCATAAACCGGCAACAGGGCCACCGCGCCGCCCAGCAGCACGGCAAAAAGGTCGAGCGAGATCGAACCGAGAATCAGTTTTTCATGCCAGATATAGCTGAATCCCGCCAGCACGGTTTGCAGATTGATCGGCTCGCGCGGTCGCGGCTTCTCGCGCGCCTTCACCCGGATCATGGCCAGCGCGGCTGCAACCGATGTGAGCATGGCCGCGGCATAAACCAGCTGCGGGCCGCGAAAAACTGCGTACAGCAACCCTCCAAAAGTTGGGCCGAGAATGGTGGCCGTCTGAAAAATGCTGGAGCTCCAGGCCACGGCATTTGAAAAATGCATCTCCGGCACGAGCTGCGGCAGCAGAGCGCGCGCCGCTGGAAAATTGAAAGAGCGTATTGTGCCGAGGAGAACGACGACGCCATAAATCGGGTAAACGGAAGGAATCCTGCGCAGCGCGAACAAGAAGAGCAGCGCCGAACATACCGCATAGCTCGAGTAGCACCAGATCACCAACCGCCGGCGGTTGAGGCGATCGACCACATGGCCGGCGGGCAGAAAGAAAGCGATGCCCGGCAAAAACTGTGCCAATCCGATCAGGCCGAGATCGAGCGGACGTTTGGTAATTTCATAAACCTGCCAGGCGACCGCGACCGACTGCATCTCGAGTGCCGCCACGATGCAGAAGCGGGCAATCGAAAAGGCGGTGAAGTCCGGGTAGTTAAATGCGGCGCGTGCGGAGAGCCGTGAATCGTCGGCAGGGCGATCGGCGAAAGCTTGCATCCTCACTTACTCTACAATGTTTTCGCGGCAGGACCGCCCTACGCGTCCGGTCGCGATCCGCTTTTCCTCCGTAACCTTTTCCTGGCCCGCCAGTTTATATAGTTAGAGGAACGATGGGCGTCAGAGTCCCGGAATCGATAGGGCGCGGCACGCAGGCGGAAGAACGTCTGCTGGTGGAGGCTGCCCAAAAAGATCCGGCTCGCTTCGGCGATCTCTACGAGCTTCACTTCGAACGGGTGTACGCCTTCGTCTGGCGCCGGGTTGGCAGCCGCGAGGTGGCCGAAGATCTGACGTCGGAGGTGTTTCACAAGGCATTGGCCAACTTGCATCGCTTCGAATGGCGGGGAGTTCCGTTTGGGGCGTGGCTGCTTAAGATTGCCGCCAATGCGATCACCGATCAGGCGCAACGCAGGCGGCAAGAGTTGAGCTTTGACGATCCGCCGGAAATCAGCGCGAAACCGCGAATGGAGCAAGCCCAAGACCTGGCGCGACTGTTCCGCCTGGTGAATGAGCTTCCTCAAGATCAAAGAAACGTGGTGGTGATGCGTTTTGCGGAGGAGAAGAGCATACGCGAAGCGGCGCACCAATTAAGAAGGAGTGAAGGAGCGGTGAAGCAATTGCAGTTCCGGGCACTGGAGAACCTGAGGCTGCGGCTCGAAGGTGTAGACGGTAAATCACGAACGACAGGGAGGAAGGCGCAGGAGAAGCAAAGAAAGGCAAGCAAGACTACTGGTGGAAAAAATGGTTAAGCGCGATCTGGTCGAACAACTCGATGCGATGGTGCAGGCGGTCCTGGAAAATCCTCGCGCGCGGTTGGCGAAGGCACCGGCAGAGCTTTCCACCCTGGCGCGCATCGCCGCCGAGTTGCGTAGTCTGCCACGGCCGGACTTCAAAGCACGTCTCAAGGCAGATCTGAAAGCACAACCGAGAAGGAGAAAATCGATGACAACCGTAGCAGAACCCATTGCGGCCGTTCGCACCGCGGCGGCACCCGTCCTAACCTTCAACGATGTGGCCAAGGCGATTGAGTTCTACAAGAATGCTCTGGGAGCAAGAGAAACCATGCGTTTTCAGGTTCAGGAGGGTATCCCGCACGCCGAGATCATGATCGGGAACTCAACGATTGTGCTGGCCGATGAGTGGCCCGAGGGCGGCCGCTTCAGCGCGGAGACGCTGGGACAGTCTCCGATCAGCATCGCGCTCGAGGTGGAAGACGTGGATGCGTTCGCGGAGCACGCCGTGGCCGCAGGGCTCAAGATGACCAAGCCCCCGCGAGACGAGTTTTATGGCCGTCGCGACAGCGGATTCGTCGATCCCTTCGGCTACAGCTGGAGGGTTTATACCGTCAAAGAGGAGATGTCGGTTGACGAGATGCATCGCCGCCTCGAGGCCACGCAGCGCGAAGGAGCGGCCAGAGAGCCTGCCGTCGAGCCGGTTCCCAAGGGCTATCGCACCGTAACTCCGTACCTGGTGGCGCAAGACGGACCGGCGCTCCTGGAGTTTACCAAGCAGGCCTTCGGCGCCGAAGAGATATTCCGCACGGTGGGAGGGGCGGGCGGACTGCACGCCGAAGCTCGCATCGGCGATTCCATGGTGATGTTGGGCGGCGGAATCCCTGGGCGCGAATTCCGCTCGAAGCCGAATACGCACGCGCTTCACATCTACGTGGAAGATGCCGACTTGGTTTACCGGAAAGCGCTGGCAGCGGGAGCGACGTCGATTGACGAGCCCCGAGACCAGGAGTACGGCGAGCGCTCGGCCAGCGTGAAGGATCCGGCAGGTAACTACTGGTACATTGCAAGCCACATCGGCGAGAGCTATGTTCCGAAGGGCCTCAACAACATCAATGTGTACATGCATCCCCTTCGAGCCGAGCCGGTCATCAGCTTCCTGAAGCGCGCATTCGGCGCGCGGGAGATTGCAAAGTACGCATCGCCCGACGGCGTCGTGCACCATGCCCAGGTCCAGGTGGGAAGTTCGGTCGTGGAGATGGGCGAGGCGCACGATAAATATCCGCCGATGCCCACTATGTTCTACCTTTACGTGCCGGACTGCGACATGGTTTACCGGCGTGCCCTGGCGGCGGGAGCAACCTCAATCTCCGAACCCACGGATCAGCCTTATGGTGACCGCAGCGGCGGCGTGAAGGATGCCTTCGGCAACCAGTGGTATATAGCGACTCACTTCAAGGACGTGAGTTCTTAGCTTAGACGTTTCGCGACTGGGACGTTTTGCGCCGGTTCAGCGACTGCGGCAACTGGGCGAAAGCAGGTCGAACCTGTGGTCGTCCAAGCCTAATCGTGATATCGCTGCTCGCCCGCCGGAATGGCGATGCTCAGCCGGTTCTGCTGCGGAGGCAGTGGGCAGGTCGCATAAGGCGTGAAGGCGCAGGGCGGATTGATCAAGCGGTTGAAGTCCAGCACCACTTCGCCCGGCTGCGTTACCCCGTGGTCCGGCAAACTCGAATACAGAAATCGTCCCGCCCCATAGGTTTTCGTTTTGCTGGTGGCGTCGCGCATGATGAAGAACATCTCGGTCGCCTTGGGATCTTCCAGCACCGGCTCGAGGCGCACGGTTTGGCCTTCGATGGTGAACTCGGCGGCGCCCGGCGCCGGCAGGTGCGTGGTGGTTCCGAGCACGGTCGGAATGTCGAGCATCTTGGGCGTGCTGTAAGGAATCCAGCGGGCAGTCACGCGATAGGAAGGATTCGGCGCATACCAGCGCAAACCGTGAAACCCCGTGCGGGTCGCCGCGTGCGGGTCCTTGATGCGCAGCGCAAATCGGCCGTCGCGGTTAATTACGATGATCGTGATCGTGCCGATGGTAAGTTTCGAAGGCTGTTCGGAATCGTCGGCGGCGAGATCCTGTTCCTTTGCCGGATGTCCATCCACCTGAAAACCTTTCGGAAAGCTGCCCGCCGCCGGCAACAATCGCAGCTTACCGTTCGCAAGATGCACGACTCCAACATGAGCCGGAATCCTTGCCTCGATCTGAATCCGGTTGTCCTCGTCCGATCCGAAGGTGTTGTCGCCGTCCTTCAACCATGCCAGGCCAATTAGCGAGAGCCAGCCCTCCGGTGCTTGAAGATTCGTTGCGCGCTGCGCTCGCCATGCCTCGAGTTCCGTCTGCCACGCGCTGTCGTCGGAGCCGCCGCCCAGCGAAGAGCCCCCCGGCTTGCCAAGAAAAATGGCAGGAGACGACAGCATAAGCGCCATGACGATGGCGATAGCGGACACCGAAATACCGGACAAAGTCAACTTCTGTCTCATGATTCTGACCTTAACCTGATTTTTGAAATTAGCGCAGTTCTGCGAACCATTCGCCAATTGTACTTCGTCACCGGCGAGATGGCAGGGGTGGGACCGGCCCCAATGGCTCAGTTGGGAGCGCGGCGGTGCTGCTCATGGAGGAAGAGGGTGCGCAAGGCTTCGAAAAGTAGCTCGCGTTCTTTCTCCCCGGCAATGGTCTCGCCGGCGAGGTCGGTGAGCCGCCCATTAATGGCTGTGCGCGCGCGCTCACAAAGCTCGGTCACTTTTTCTGCGTCGAGTTCCTGGAATGCCTTCCGGTATGGTCCTTCCCAATCCCCGTTCATCGAATTTTCTCGGTTGGCGGTTGGGAGCGGGCGTGCGGTTCGGTGACGTGCCGCCGAAGGAAGGGATAGAAATGCAGCCTGCGCTGTATTTGTCCCGGTCCGCGGTCCAGCTAGTGAATTGCCGGTTCGATTTTCAGAGCGAAGCATAGCACTTCCCCGGGAACAAGTCTGTGCGAAAGCGGGGAGTAGCGCAGTTTGGTTTTCCACAAGCAGACACGGGTGTCCCCCGTGTGAAACACTTCAGTCGTGCCTAAAAAGAAGGCAAGCGTCAAGAAGATCGTAGTTCATCTCCGCACCGTCCCGATCAAGGAAGTGCCAATCCTGAAGGTGATCGCCAAGAGTATCGGGCCGTGGGAAACCGACGGCATGAAAAGACATGACCGCATTTTACAGTTTGAGGCCATCGGGCAAGGTCGGCCTCTAAAGGCGCGATGCGGTGTTTGCCATCGGCCATTCGCCGCCAAGGCCAGGCTGAACGAAGGAACGGACGATGCTCTGCTGCGTATGCGGGCTGACTTTGAAGCTCACAATTGCCACGAAGATGCAGCCAAGCCGCCCGGCTCGTAAGAGAGGCTTCGAAGGTCGCTGAATTTGCGGCGGTTGCAAGGCGCTCTTGGCGGGCTGCGGACGTCTGGCGTTGGATCGGCGTTTCTACCGTCAAGCATTATCCGTCTTTGGGAACGCTCCGGATTGAGACGCGATGTTTGTGCTTCCCCCTTGACCGGCCCGGCGGAGCCCGATAGCCTGATTCTTAACGCCCTTCATGCCCGCCCCAGACACCCCCCGGCCCGATCCCGTAACTGATTCATCGCGAAGCACTTCCTCGCCCCGATCGGATACGTCGGACACGCAACTTTCTGAACAGGATGGGGTTTCCAATAGTGTGAGCAGCGTGGCCATCGATCGCGGTCTGCTGGGCTTTGCTGGAACGGCGCCTTCGTCTAAGCCGCGATCTGCCGCCAATTCGGCGGCCACTTCCGACCCGGATGCTGACGTGATGCTCCAGGTTAAGGTTGGGGACGAATCGGCTTTTGGCTATCTGGTGCAAAAGTATCGGCGGCCGCTGGTCGGCTTTATGTATCGCCTGTGCCATAATCCGGCGACTGCGGAAGAGCTGGCTCAGGAAGTTTTCTTGCGCGTGTACCGGTCGCGGACCAGCTATGAGGCCAGCGCCAAGTTCAGCACATGGCTGTATCGCATCGCGACCAACCTTGCGGTGAATCACGCGCGCGACACTCGTCACGAGCGCCCGGAAAACACGGTGCGCCTGGACGAGCCGGATCAGGAGACCGGCACGACTCCAGATCTGGCGGATGAGTCGCTGAGCGCCGAAGAGCAATTGCTGAAGCGCGAGCGGCTGGCGGCGATTCGCAACAAGGTCAGCGCCCTGCCCGAAAGGCAGCGCCTGGCCGTGATGATGCACAAGTACCAGCAAATGGACTATCGACAGATTGCCGCCGTGATGAAACTGAGCGAGTCGGCAACAAAGTCGCTTCTGTTCCGCGCCTACGAAACGTTGCGCGAGCAGTTGAAGGAATTCGTTTCGGGGAAATAAGAGAGAGAGATGCAGTATGGATTGCAAACAAATTCAAGAACTTTTGCCGGACCTGGCCGCTGGCATGGAAGCTTCAACGCTGGAGGTTGAAAAGCACCTCGCATCCTGCGCTGCCTGTTCCGCCCAGCTCCACGAGTTTCAGAAAACCATGGCGCTGCTCGATGAGTGGCAGGCGCCCGAGCCGTCACCTTATTTCGATACCCGCTTGCAGGCGCGCCTGCGTGAGGAAATGGCGCGCCCGGTGGGCGGGTGGTATCGGAGGTTTTTGCCGGGCCTGTGGGCGCGGCCGGCCTGGGTCGCGTCGGCGGCAGCCCTTATTTTTATGGCGGCGCTCGGCCTCGGCAACAAGTCATACTTCGAGCAGACTGACACGATTGCCACCAAGCCCCCGTCGCTGATGCTGCCAGTGCAGCCAGGAACGGCAGTCGGCGATCTCGAGGCGCTCCAGAAAGATGATGACTTGTACGCCAATTTCGACATGCTCGATGACTTGCAGGTGCAGGACGACGTGACGGCCAATCCGTAGGCGCGCGTGAACCGGTCATAACGGCCAGATAAGCAGGGACCAAGGACCGGATAGGAAGCCCTGGGAGAGACGCAGGATGTTGGGGAGGAGACAAATCACCGGGTACGTGGCGGCAGTGTTGATGCTGCTTCCGTCCGCCTGGTCTCAGTCGCGCTACCAGACGTCGCCGAGTCAAAGTCCGTCGACCCCACGATCGCAGCAGAGAAATCCGCAAGGCAGAGACTCGCGGCCCCGAGCACGCCGCACGCCTGAATCTCATCCGCTCAATCAGCCGGGCCACGCTGGCGCATGGCTTCGCCGCTACAAAGACATGTCCCCCGCCCAGCAGCGCCGCGCTCTGGAAAGCGACCCGCAATTTCGGCGCCTGCCGCCACCGCAGCAACTTCGGTTGCGGAATCGTCTCCAGCGTTTCTCCAGCCTGCCTCCGCAGCAGCAGGAGCGCATGCTCGGTCGCATGGAAACCTGGGAGCATTTGACCCCCGGGCAGAAGCAGCAGGCGCGCACCCTCTACCGGCAATTCAAGGAGTTGCCGCCGGATCGGCGTCGTGCCATCAACAACGCGATTCGCGGCATGGGTGGTCTCAGCCCCGAACAGCGCGAGCGCCTAATCAATTCGGATCAGTTTGCCAGACAGTTCACGCCCTTCGAGCGCAATCTGCTCAGCGGCGCGGCACGTTTACCCTTGGCACCGGGGGGACTGCAATAGCCTAAAAAACTGCCATGACACAGATTCCGGACCGCCGAGTCGCAACCGCGACCGGTGACCTTCTTCACTTCCGCCTTCACTTCCGCAGCAAATTTTTCGCGATAAAGAAGACATTCGCCGGCCGCTCCGCCAGTCGCCGCATAAAATATGGATACCACTCCGTCCCGAACGGAATATAAACCCGCGCCCGCCATCCTTCTTTCACCAGCGACTGCTGCAAATCCCGCCGGATCCCGTGCAGCATCTGAAATTCAAATGCGTCGGCCGCGACGCCGTCACCCTTCGCGAACGCCTTCGCCTCGTTAATAATGGCTTCGTCGTGCGTCGCCAGCCCGTGATAGATGCCGCTCTTCATCAGCACCTTCATGAGCTTCACATAGTTGGCGTCCACCTCGGACTTCTTCTGAAACGCGATATTTTCCGGCTCTTTATAAGCGCCTTTGCAAAGCCGTATACGAATGCGGTCGGCCAGAAGTCTTTCGACGTCGGCCTCGGCGCTCCGCATGTAGGACTGAATGACCGTCCCGACGTTGCCCGCATTTCCGGGCACGCGATGTAGTTCGTGCACGAAGTCAAGCGTTCGTTGGGTATACGCCGACCCTTCCATATCGACGCGCACAAAATTCTTCGGTGTCATGCTGGCCGCCTTCGCGACCAGATTGCGCACGATGTCGAAAGCCATCTTCTCATCCACATCGAGGCCCATGTGGGTCAGCTTCAGGCTGATGTTCGCATTTAGATTGTTAGCGGCGATCGCATCGAGCAGATCGTGGTAAAGACGCGCGCTGGTACGAGCCTCTTCAACGTTGGTGACGTTCTCTCCGAGATTGTCGATTGAGACGCCGGCCCCAAACTGATTGACGGTCGCGGCCGCGCGAATGGCGTCGGCGACCTGCGTGCCCGCAACGAAGCGCGCCGAGGTCCGCTGCCCAAAGCGCGAGCGCTCGGCAATCGCGCGCAGCGACTTGCTCTCCGAGAGGGCAATGAAGGCGGCTCTCAGCACGCGGCACCGGGTTGTGGCGGGTCGATACTGCCAGAGGCGTTCGTTGGCATTACAGTATTTTTTACCACAAACCATCGCCCATGCGGGTAGCCGAGTCCCAGAGTCGAGGACGGCTATCGCGGTCTGCTTGAATTTGATTGACTAGTCATCTGACTAGTTCATATAATAGCGGCGTACTTCCCGGAAGGATCGTTATGGCCTCATGGCAGCTCCAAGATGCAAAGGCGCGTTTCAGCGAACTCCTGGATGCAACCGTCAAGAAAGGGCCGCAGATCGTCACACGCCGCGGAGTCGAAACAGCCGTGGTCGTTCGAATTGAAGAGTGGAACCGCCTGCAAGCTGCCGCTCGTCCCAATCTCAAGGACTGGCTGCTTAGTCCCGAACCGCGCTTTGACGATTTGTTCGTGCCGAAACGGGGCCATCTTCGCCGTCGTCCCGTACTGAATTTCAAGTGAACAAATTTCTCCTTGATACGAATGTTGTTTCCGAATTTCGCCGGACCCGTCCTCACGGGGCGGTCATCGCTTGGCTCGAGGCTCAATTGAGCGCGCAATTGTTTATTTCGGCCGTTACGATTGGGGAAATCCAGGCCGGAGCCGCGCGCACCAGGCGTCGAGATCCCGCAAAAGCACAGGAGATTGAAGATTGGTTGGCGCGGCTTCCCAGTCTCTACCAAGTCCTCCCGATGGACATTTTGTGTTTTCGGGAGTGGGGCCGCCTAATGGATCGCAAATCCGCAGCCCTCGTCGAGGACGCCATGATAGCCGCGACCGCCCGCGTCCACGATCTGATGGTGGCCACCAGAAATGAGCGCGATTTTGCGCAACTCGACGTTCGGATTTTCAATCCCTTCAAGGTGAGCTGACGAGGCACGCTCGACGAGCCGCTGGTTGGCAGTAGATCATAGCTCACACTTCATCATGTAAAATAATCCCTTGTCTATGGATCTCTCCGCCATCCAACAAGCTCTGCGCGAGCGCAACATCGACGCCTGGCTCTTTTACGACCATCATCATCGCGACCCAATCGCCTATCGCGTCCTCGGTCTTCCGCAAGGCCTCATGGTCACGCGCCGCTGGTATTACCTCATCCCCGCCCAAGGCGAGCCTCTTAAACTCGTGCACAAGATCGAGTCAGGCCACCTCGATTCTCTTCCCGGCAGCAAGGCGCAATATGCCGGATGGCAGGAACTCTTCGACAGCCTCAAGCGCATGCTGACCGGGTATCGCGACATCGCCATGCAGTACTCGCCCAACAATATCGTGTTCACGATCTCGATGGTCGACGCCGGCACCGCCGACCTGATCCGCGGCCTCGGGAAAAATATAATCAGCTCCGCTGACTTGGTTGCCCAGTTCGAAGCCACTTGGAGCGCCGAGCAGATCAAGACACATTTCGAAGCCCGCAACGCGATCGACGCCATCACCGCCGAAGCTTTCAAGGAAATCGGACGCCGCGTGCGAAACGGCGGCACAACCGAGCACGAGATTCAGCAGTTCTTCATGGAAGGTTTCGCGCGCGAGAATCTGGTTACGGACGATCCTCCCATCGTCGCCGTCAACGCCAACAGCGGCAACCCGCACTACGAGCCGAGGGCCGATCGCCCTGTCCCGATTCGCGAAGGCGACTTCGTGCTGCTCGACGTGTGGGGCAAGAAGAACACGCCGGGCGCGGTTTATTACGACATAACCTGGGTCGGGCGCGTCGGCAAGCCGCCTTCGGATCGCCAGCAGGAAATTTTCAAAGTTGTGCGCGACGCGCGCGATATAGGCGTAAAAACCGTGCAGGACGCCATCGCCGCCGGCCAGCCCATCGCCGGATGGCAGGTCGATCATGCCGTTCGCGGCCTGATCGCAAACGCGAAATACGGGAATTATTTCATCCACAGAACCGGCCATTCCATCGGCACCGAAGTTCATTCCAATGGCGCCAACATGGACGACCTCGAAATCCACGACGAGCGCCGCATTCTCCCGAACTCCTGTTTCTCGATCGAGCCCGGTATCTACCTGGCGGAGTTCGGCGTGCGGCTGGAAGTCGATGTGCTTGTCCGCGACGCAAGCGCCGAGGTCACTGGTAAAATTCAAAGAGAGATTGTGACCATCTGAAAGTAACCTTGAATGCCTAAAGCAACGCCGGAAAAAAATGCGTCCGGAAAAACAATGCCCGGAAAAGCGGCGCCTGGAAAAACGGCGCAAGCACCCGAGTATCCACTTACCAACGAAGCGATCATCGCGCCGATTCTCGGCTGGATCATTCCCGGCGCGGGGCACATTTATCTAAAGCGCTACGTGCGCGGACTTCTGCTCCTGGTCTCGATCTTCGCCATGTTTTTCATCGGCTTGGCCATGAACGGCCGCATCTACAAACCGAATGGCGGAGACATTCTCGACATTCTCGGCTTTGTGGGAGACGTGGGCGCGGGCGGACTCTATTTCCTGGCGCGCATCATGGACTGGGGCAACGCCCTGGCCGCTAACGCCGCCGCTGATTACGGCAAAACATTCATCATCGTAGCCGGCCTGCTGAACTTCATCGCCGCCGCCGACGCCCATCACATCGCGCTGGGGAAAAAACCGTGACCCTCACCCTGACTCACTTCTCAGCCGC
>JBAQJF010000021.1:0-3999 GCA_049300195.1 Terriglobales bacterium
TTCTTTCTGTTCTCATGCTCGCATTCCTGGCGGGAACAATCAGGGCGCCATATTTGAGATCACGCCAGTCCCTGATTGCCGGTTATATGCAGCTACCCGGGCGGGGAGCCGTCATTATTGTTATGGAATCCAAACTTAAAACCGCTGAAGGCAAACAAGTCAACTCTGTGCACTCGAGCGAGAGCACCAACAAACTTCCAGACCAAATCAACGCCACATGAACCGGACGCCCCCCTAAGCGGAAGTCTGCACCAACACTAACTCCGGAGTGCAGCGCGAAGTTTGGATGGACTTGGCAGCGTCTTCGGCCGTTAATCTTCCCATAATCAGTGCCAGCCTGCGGTTGGTAGTTGTCTGTATCGGAGTTCGATCGATCCGCTGAACGTACTGAACGGCGAGAGCACCGCGATTTACTTTCACGACAAACTTTGTGGTTTTCATGTCTTCTTCTATCTTACGCCCTTCGTCCCTTATTCGTGGCCGAAATAGCTTCGGCTCCCGGAAATCGATTCGGATGACGTGTCGAAGGGAGCCCGTGATATTGACTCCAAAGACGCCCGTTCCAGATCCGCCGGCAATACTCTTGAGAACACCCGAAACCTCGACAAACGATTCGCTGCTCGAGTCAAACCGCCAGACATGGTTGGATGTGTCGATGAGCCAGACGCCCTCGCCTGGCTGGAGAAAGCTTATGCGGAACGCTCGAACGCGCTCACCTCGTTGAAGGTAAATCCCGCCTATGACGTGCTGCGCGGCGATTCGCGGTTCGCAATTTGTTGCTGCGCCTTGGACTGGGACAGTAAACAAAAAGCCCTCTCCCCCGTAATCGGGGAGAGGGCCGTTGCATCCGCAACAAGTTTTAGTCGTCCGCGTCCTCGCCGGCGGGCGCCGGGTTGTTGAATTCGCTCGGCGGGCGAACCGTTTTCTCGCCCGGATAGGGCCGCGTAAACCCGGTCGACATGTACCAGTTGAAGTGGTTCACGGTGTCCGGGTCCTCGGAGTCGGGCTTAGTCAGTTTTCCAGCGAAGATCTCCGCCTTCTTCTTCATCCAGGCCGCCCTCAGTTCCTGCACCTTACGGCTATCCTTTGAGTGGTCTCCGTTCTGTCCAACTCCCTGATCGAGCGGGACCTGGTTCGGCACGTGCGTCCACGGCTGGAAGTTTTGCTGTGGCGGCGTGCCCTTGACGAAAGCTGTCCCCATCGGCGACGCCACCAGGTCAAATTGGTTCATGGGCGGCAGGCCGAGGATTTGCTCGATCGTCCGCGTCATGTTGACTTGCGTGTAGTAGGTGTGGTCGGTGGGTCCGGCCTGCACAACGTAAGGGCTTACGATGTAGCCGGGGCTGCGATGACCGTCAACGTGGTCGACGCCATTCTGCGCATCGTCTTCCTCGATGAAGATCGCCGACGACGACCATATGTTGCTGTGGCTGATGTAGTCGATGATCCGCCCAACCGCCAGGTCATTATCGGCCTGTTCGGCATCCGGAGTTGGCGGGCCGCCCGTGTGATCGTCCATGATCCACAGGAGGCTCAAATTCGGCACCGTGCCAGCCGCCACGTCATTATTAAAGTCCTGCACCCACAGATCGACCCGGAACTGGTCAGGAATACCCAGATCGAATATAGGGAAGTTTTTGATCAGGTGGTTATACACGGCCGGAACAGAGGAGTGCGCCTGCACCGTGTTCTGGTAATACAGCGTCGGCTCGCCTCCAGCCTCGAAGCTTAGCGCATCGTTGTAGAAGTCGCTCCAACTCGGCTCGTTAGTCGACCCGTTCGGCTGTAGGAAAGTGTCGTACTCGACGTACTCGCCGTACATCTTTACCGTCTGACCGGCGGCCGCCGCTTCCGAGAACAGGAAGCCCTTGTTCTGATAAGCCAGTGCGTCGCCGGCGTTTCCGCCCGGATAGCTGCGCACCCAATCCGGCGACTGGATGTCGTCGGCGTATGGCGCCATTCCCTCGGTGATCCACTGGTGACCGTCCGCAGACTGGCGGCTTGGGTCGTAGAAATTGTCGAAGAGCGGGAAGCGCGTCACCAGCGCGTGCACGTTCGGCGTGTCCTTCCCGCCGAACACTGCCAACGAGGCGTCGCCATTGCCGGCGGCCACGTCGCCCAGAATCTGATCGTAGGTGCGGTTTTCACGAATGATCATGAACACGTGTTTGATGAGCGACGGATCGCCGATTTTCTTCGGGAGAGCGACCGGCTTCGCATGAGGGTTGCCACCGGAGGCGGACTCGATATTTTTCGTCAGATCCCAGTGGTTGAACTGGAACACCTGCTTCGTCATCGTCTGCAAGGTCGCACTGTCGGGCACTGAAACGATGCTGACCGTGCCGTTGTCCTGGTGCGTGTTGTAGTCGCAGACCCCGTAGTCGCACTCGAACGAGTTCCGCGCGCCGATGCCCTTGTCGTTGGCAACGATAAGCGAGTTAGTAGCCGAGTCCAGTACAACTGAGCTAGGCGCATAAGCTACCGGAATCATGCCCATCACCGGATTCACCGCGCCCTTGGCAAGGTTGACCACCCCGATCGCATTCGCGTTGTAAAGTGCGACGTAGGCAATGTTGTTTTTGTTATCGACCGCAATCGAGTTCGGTGCCGCGCCATAAGCCGCCTGGCCTTGGCCGGGCACCGAGATCGGCAGCCCAAGGCCAATCGTCCGCGCCACCGTGTTCGTAGCCGTGTCGATCACCGAGATGGTGTCGCTGTAAGTATTGGCGACGAGCAGATACTTTCCGTAGAACGCCATCCCGGTCGGATGCAGCCCGGTCGAGATGGTAGCGGTGACCGTCATCGAAGGCAGATCAACCACCGAGACGGTGCCGGTAATCGCAGCCCCAACCACCGGGTCGGCGACGATTTCCGTGCCGGCCGAGTAGATCTGGAAGTCCGACTGCGTTGCCGCCCGGCCACCTTCGTTGCTGATGTAGGCGGTCGTGCCCGCGCTGTTGATCAAGATGCTGTGCGGCGCGTTGCCGACGCGGATCTGTTGACCCTGCGCCTTCCCGACCAGGTCGAGTTGGGTCAGTGTGTCGTTCTGGTTCAGCAGAGCGTAAGCGCTCTTGCCATCCTTTGAGACCGCTACGCCGCCCGGATAAGAAGTGCTCGGCGTGTAGAACGTGCCGCAGGGTATGTCATAAGACCCCGGAGGACTGTTCGGAAAACAGTTAATGAAGGAATTGTTCGGCGGCACGCTGATCTGCGCGTCGTCTTGCAGCAAGCCATCGGCGGCAACTTTGGCGATCGTGACATTGCTGCTGTCCTGGCTAAATACCAGATACTGGCCGTCCGCCGAATACGCGATGCCGTTAAAGCTGCCGTGCGAATCCGAGCCCAACGCGACGTAGTCCTGGAGAACGTCGCCGGTGTACGTGTCGAACACCTCGACCGCTTCCGACGCGCCCATAGTAAGGACAGCGGCAGTATGAGTCTTCGTGTTGGGGTTGAGCGCAATGGCCTTCGCCCGGACCCGGATGCCGAGGTTGACCTGCGTTCCGGCTGGGTTGATGACCTGCCCGCTGCTGACCACCCACGAGCCATTCTTCTGCGGGCCGGCAACGTATTTCGGATACTCCTTGGACTGAGCAGCGGCAAGCCCCGGAAGGCACATCCCCGCCGCCAGCAGTCCGGCCAGCGGACGCAGACGGTTGAGCCGAGACTTATGTCGGGATTTGATTTGAGGCTTATTTCGAGACGTTTTTCGGGCCATGTAACGTTCTCCTGGTTGGATCTTTTTCATCGCGCAACCAGTGTCGGCCGTACGACATAGGGAGAGACCTCTGATCGGCGATAATAGGTCCGAACTTAACCCCAGAATGTGAAGGCTCCATGAACAGCAGGTGAAACTTCCGTCAACGCGGCAAGTTTTCTGGCGCACGGTGACACGCGCGAGCTACGCCTGGGGAAGACTCTGTTTTGTGGGCTTGTTTTCGGGGACAGTTCCGTCTGGAATTTGTGAAAAAAATTAACTTCCGAAAAACATCGAATTCG
>JBAQJF010000022.1:0-15114 GCA_049300195.1 Terriglobales bacterium
CGTCTACACCCCGCAGCCCATCGTCAATTTCATGGTGCGCAGCGTGGAAGAAATTCTGCAAAAAGAATTCGGGCACTCCCTCGGAGACAAAGGTGTCCACATCCTCGACCCCTTCGTTGGCACCGGCAACTTCATCGTCAACATCATGGACAAGATCAAAGCCACCGACTTGCCCTACAAATACGAAAACGAACTGCACTGCAACGAAGTCATGCTGCTGCCGTACTACATTGCCAGCATGAACATCGAGCACGCCTACTTCGAAAGGACGGGAGAGTACAGCGCGTTTCCGGGAATTTGCTTGGTGGATACGTTTGAGCTGGCAGAATCGAGGCAGTCGCCACTCTTCACAGAGGAAAATACACAACGAGTCGAGCGCCAGAAACGGTCCCCAATATTCGTGGTCATTGGCAACCCTCCGTACAATGCGTGGCAAGTAAATGAGAACGACAACAACCGAAACCGACGATATTCGGAGGTAAGCAAATGGGTGGCACAAGACTACGGGAAGGGTTCAAAGGCTGCGAACAGGAATGCCCTGGCCGACCCGTACATCAAAGCGATTTGCTGGGGCACACATCGCCTTGGAGACGCCGGCATTCTGGCGTTTGTGACGAATAGCGGCTTTCTTGACTCCATAGCTGCAGATGCGATGCGAAAGCATCTCACAAATGAATTCGCCGACATTTTCGTTCTTGACCTCGGCGGTAACGTTCGAAAAAACCCCAAGCTCTCCGGCACGACTCACAACGTTTTCGGCATCCAGGTGGGTGTCAGCATCAACATCTTTGTGAAGCGACCGCCGGGTCAAGGTCGACGCCACACTATCCATTACGCACGCGTCGACGAACTTTGGAAAAAGGAAGACAAATACCGGTACCTTGAAGCAACGGGACGAGTCGGCGATGTGGAGTGGAAGACGATTATCCCAGACGAAAGCGGAAACTGGCTTCGAGAAGGAATGTCTGGGGATTTTGCTCGTTACTCAAGCATTACCACCCTATTTTCATCCGATTCAAACGGCCTAAAGACTAACCGCGATAGCTGGGCCTACAACTTTGATCGGAAAGTCCTAGCATCCAATATCAGGCGAACGATAGAAACATACAACCAGGAAATCCTCAAATGGGCGAACCGCAGCGATAAGAAAGCAACAGCAGACGACCTGCTAATCAACGATGAAAGCAGGATTAGCTGGTCCGGAACGCTAAAGCAACATTTGCAGGCGGGGGAACGCCTCGCTTTCGATGAAGCCAAGATTCGGCAGGCAATATATCGGCCCTTCTGTGCACACTTTGTGTATTTCGACGCATCGCTGAACGAGAGGCGGTACCAACTGGTGTCGATTTTCCCTAGCCTGAAGTCGGAACTCGAAAATGTCGTGATCTCCGCCAATGCGATCGGGAACCCAAGGCCATTCCACTGTCTCGCGACGCAGCACATCCCCGACATCCATCTGACGGGCGATACCCAATGCTTCCCCTTCTACACCTACGCCGAAGACGGCACCCACCGCCGTGAGAACATCACCGACTGGGCCCTCGAGCAATTCCGTTCCCACTATCACGACCCTTCCATCACCAAACGGGACATCTTCCACTACATCTACGCCGTCCTGCACCACCCCGAGTACCGCGAGCGCTACGCCGCCAACCTCCGCCGCGAACTCCCCCGCATCCCCTTCGTGGGCATGCACGGAACAATGGAATCACTAAGCCTCAGCCACGGAGGGGCGGCCAATGGTAGCGCAGGGCTTCAGCCCTGGGTAAACGAAAAAAAAGAAAACAATTCCGCTCTGCCGAAGGCCGGAGCCGAGGAGCGCAGCCCGCAGACGACAGAAGCCACCACGGACGAACGCCGCTACGAGAGAATGTCCGACGCAGCTAAAGACAGATTCTTATCCGAGTGGAAACGAGAGCAAGACGCAGGAGAGCTCCATTACGCCAGCCAGGACGACGCCCGGGTTTTCCGGGCCTTCGCAAAAGCCGGCCAGCGCCTAGCCGAAATCCACGTCCACTACGAAGCCCAACCCGAATACCCGCTCACCAAAACCGAAAAGGCCGGAGAAAAACTCGACTACCGCGTCACCAAGATGAAATTGAGCAAAGACAAAACGTCCCTCATCTACAACCAATTCCTGACGCTGAGCGGCATCCCACCCGAAACCTACGAATATCGCCTCGGCAATCGTTCCGCCCTCGAATGGATCGTCGATCAATATCAGATCTCAACCGATAAGCGCAGCGGCATCGTCAACGACCCCAACCGCGACGACGATCCCGAATACATCCTCCGCCTTATCGGTCAGGTAATAACAGTGAGCTTGGAAACAGTCAGAATCGTTAACTCCCTACCGCAACTCATTAACTCCCAGAGTCCCGAGGCCAGCCCCCCAGCTTCCCAACTTTGATTCCACATACCGCCTATGCCTATAAAAAACCAAAAGCCCCGCTAATCAGGCGGGGCTTGGCAAATTGCCAGTCGGTACGCTATCTGCGAGATGTAACGATTATAGCATTCGCCTGCCTCTCCTCACTGCTAAGAATCGTCGAGCGCCGTGCGGAGGACGACGGAGTCGAACCGTAATGGCTGATAAGGCCACTCGACTATTTCGCAGATAGCGTCCAGTACCCACTGGCAACGTCCCCCAAACGCGCTCTGCTGTTACCCAGTGTTCCTCACGGCTCAACCCCGCACAATTCCACAAAGGTAGCGTCTCCAAAAGAGGAACTGTCGCATTACTAATGTCTTGGGACTCTCACGAGAAACACAACAATCCCGAGGACGAAACTCGACTCACCCATTTTCCCCCTCCCGCAAGTCCCGCGTTTTCTATGCCCCGGCCGCCGCGCCCACCAGCCCTCCGCCTAACGTCTTTAGAATCAGGAGCACTTGACAACCTATGCCCTCAGCGAAACACGCGTGTTACATCTCACTAACCGTCTGATTCCATTCGGTCGAGCACCTCAACTTTTCGCTCTCAAAAAGTCATGAAAATATTTATTTTTAACGTCATTGTGTAAATACGATATTGTACATATACGTTACATCTCTCCAATCCGGGGCCGGATCTCCAACCTCAGACCTCACCAATCCTCTACAATCGCCAATGTCCATGGACCCGTCCCGTATCGCCGCCCTCCTCGAACCCTTTCTGAACGACCGGTGCCCCACGTCTCGCGGTGTTCGAGACGTGGGTGATTTCCTCTCCCCAACCCAACTCGATCAAATATCGACGTACATCGATCTATTACTCCGCTGGAACGCCCGCATCAACCTGACCGCCATCCGCGACCCGGAGCAGATCGTTCCCCGCCACTTCGGCGAATCATTATTCATGGCCCGTCACCTGTTTCCCAGTGCGCCCGTAATAACAGGAGATGCCCCGCCGATCGCGCCCTTTGCGATGAGTGCGAATTCAGCGCACGATGCAGACCGCTCGCAACTCGAGACTCGAGGCTCGAAACCACCCCGCGTCGTAGACCTCGGCTCGGGAGCCGGATTCCCCGCCCTCCCTATAAGAATCTGGGCTCCCCACGTTCACTTGACGATGATCGAATCCAACCACAAGAAGGCCGCCTTCCTGCGCGAAGTAGTTCGAGCACTTAAATTGACGAACGTCGATGTTCTCCCGGAGCGCGCCGAGTCAGTAGCCACGCGCTTGTCTAAGCCCTCCGTCGGCGAAGATGCAGCAAGAGAGCCATTTCAACCGGCGGACGTAGTAACCTTCCGAGCCGTAGAAAAATTCACCCAGATCCTGCCAACCGCAGCCAGCTTCTTGGCCCCAAACGCCCGCCTGGCGGTTCTAGTAACGTTGGACCAACGGCAACAACTCCAAGCCATCTCCACAATCACATGGAACCACATGAGTGTCCCGAGGTCACATAATCGAGTACTGGCCATTGGAACGACGAAGTGGCAAAATAATGTTATCACAGACGAATAAGTGGTAATTGAAAGCTAACAATTTCGGGTTAAATGGAGCAAAGTGGGAAATACTCATGATTCACCTCGTCCATCGCCACCCACTTGAGATGTGTTCCACGTGGAACACATCTCAATTCCAGGCCTAGCCTTTGCACAAGAATAAGCAGTTATGCACAGAGACTAGGTATTGTTCTCGGGACAGAAAGAGAATATTCTGGCGTTCCAGCCCATAATTTGAACGATTCAGCTTCAGATCTATGTTCCACGTGGAACACCTTTGGATATACGTTCCACGTGGAACATGGATTTAGGATTTGGTCAACCCAGCATACGGAAAATCGAGTGTTCCACGTGGAACACATCTTCCGGCCGGACCGGAGCTTGTTTCAAAGCCTCCATAGGAAGTGATTTATGGGACGTGTGATTGCTGTTGCTAATCAGAAGGGTGGGGTGGGAAAGACCACTACCGCTATCAACCTAGCCGCTTCTCTGGCGGCGGCTGAAGTTAATACTCTGCTTGTTGATTGCGACCCACAATCGAATGCTACCAGCGGCCTCGGCTTGGCGAAGGACCCCGAGCGGGTGAGCATCTACGACGTGCTAATGGGGGCTGCTTCGGCTGAGGAGGCACTCCAGTTTACTGAGCTTGAACAGCTCTGGCTGATCCCTTCTCATAAGAACCTGATCGGAGCAAACCTGGAGCTGGTGGGCGGGGAGCGGAGGGAATATCGGCTGCGGGAGGCGCTGGAGCCTTTGAGGGAGCGATTCCAGTTCATTGTGCTGGACTGTCCTCCGGCGCTGGACTTGCTCACTTTGAACGCGCTCGTTGCTGCCGATGGGGTTTTGATTCCGATGCAGGCCGAATACTTTGCTTTGGAGGGTGTGTCTGAGTTGCTCGATACCATCGAGAGGATCCGGGCGGTGCTAAACCCTGGGCTGGTCGTCGATGGAGTCGTGCTGACTATGTTTGATGAACGGACCAACCTTGCCCAGCAGGTGGCGGAGGAGCTTCGGAAATATTTTGGAGAGAAGCTTTGCACTACCTCGATCCCGCGGAATATTCGACTGGCGGAGGCTCCTAGTTATGGGAAGCCGGCGCTCTCTTATGATGTGCGGTCGCGGGGAGCGGAGAGTTATATACGGCTCGCGAAGGAGATCTTGGATCGGCAAATGGGGACGGTAGCTGAGGTAGAGGAGACTACGCCTTCGGCACCGGAACCTGGGGAGGCGGCTTAGATCGATGGATGTGAATATTTATGTATGTCGATATATAGCTGCCAGCTTCTGGCTACTAGCTTCCAGCAGGCGCTGACATTGATTCGCCGCGAGCGAGAGGCATGGGTCCTTCGCTTCGCTCAGGATGACAAACATTTGGAGAGGCTGAAATGACGAATATTTCGAATGCGGCGGCGACTGACAAGCCTGGCGCGAAGACTGGATCGGAGAAGGTGGCTGAGAAACGACGGGCGCTTGGGCGTGGGCTGGATTCTTTGCTGGCTGGGCCGCGCGTGGTGGCGCCGGCCGCTCGGGTTGCGGCTACGCCCGATTCCGCGCCGATGGTTGTCGGCGTTGAAAGCGAGCTGATGGGGACGGCTGCCGGTTTGTCGTCTTCGGCGGGTGAGGTCAATTCTTCTCCTGTGCCTGGATTCGTTGGGGACCTACAAGCTTCGGAAAAAAGCGCTGACGGGGAGATGGTCTGCACGATTGCCCTGGAGTCGATCGATTCGAACCCTTACCAGACACGGAAGGTTTTTGATGAGGACGCAATTGCGGAGCTGGCGGATTCGATTCGGGCGCAGGGACTGCTTCAGCCGATTGTAGTGCGTCCGGGGAAGGAGAAGGGACGGTACACGCTGATCCTCGGCGAGCGGCGGTTGCGGGCGTCGCAATTTGCCGACGTGAAGACGATTCCTGCGATCGTGAAGCGGGTATCCGAGCAGCAGGCCGCGGAGATGACGATTGTCGAGAACCTCCAGCGGCGCGAACTGAATTGCATTGAACAGGCCGACGCCTTCGCGACCTTGAGCACGCAGTTTCATCTGACGCAACAGCAGATTGGTGATCGGGTCGGATTGTCGCGGGAGACGGTTTCGAACTACATGCGATTGCTGAATCTGGGAGACGGCATCGTGGGCGCGCTGCAAACCGGAAAATTGACTTACAGCCACGCGCGCGTGCTGTTGATCGTGCAGAATCCCGAGCACCGGTGGACGCTGGCAAAGCGGGTGATGGAAGAGAAGATGTCGGTGCTGAAGCTGGAGGCGCTGGTGCTCGGCGAGGATAAGCCGATTCCACCGGGCGAGTCCCGGCCTGAGGGGAACGCGCGGTGGCAGGATCCGAATGTTCGGGCAGCGCAGCGCGGGCTGGAAGAAATCCTGGGGATGCGGGTGCGGATTCGGGATCGAGCGGGCCGGGGGAAAATTTCGATTCAGTACGACTCGGTTGATGATTTTGAGCGAGTGGTGGGAATGCTGCGGGGCAGGTAGGAGGTTCGAACCCCTCTTGAAACAAGTGGGAATGGGGCCACGACTTGGCACCTTATTCCGCGAGTTGATTGCGCGCCGGGATCGCAAGTCAGCGGAATTGTGGGAAGACGGACTGTGGTGGTTTGACTTTCCTGGTACGCCAGTACTGGGGAATCTGAATAGTAAAAAGTGGGAAGGTTTACTTTCTGGGTTCCCGCCCCCGTCGGCTTCACCTCGGGGAATCTCTCTTGTAACAAGTGGGAATTTGACTCGGGCGTTTATTGCGGCCTCCCCGAATCCTTACCCCCCCAATAAACTTTCGAAAACCGCCGGGCTTGCTGCGGACTCCATGTCATATCTACGCGGACTGGCATTTTGATTACCTCCACCGAGTTGCTCACCAGTTCGGGGGCCAGACCGTCAAATTACTTGCATTACGCAAGTTAGATTTGCTAGATTGCGAGCGTGCGGAAATTGAAGCTGAAACGGCGGTTGAGTCCAGAGCGGCGTTCTGGGTGTCCGGTCAGCATTTCTTTGGAGCGGTTTGGGGATCGGTGGTCCCTGCTCGTCATTCGTGACTTGATGGTGCGGGGATATCAGACGTTCAAGGAGTTTCAGGCAGCGGGCGAGGGGATCGCCACTAATATTTTGGCCGATCGGTTGCGACGGCTTCAGAAAGCCGGGATCGTGACGGCTGAGGATGAGCAGTCGGATGGGCGGCGGGTAAATTATCGGCTGACCGAGAAAGGGATCGATCTCGCTCCGGTGATGCTGGAGTTGCTGATCTGGGGGGCGCGGCATGAGAATACTGGGGCGCCTTGTGGGGTGATTGCGGAGATGGAGAGGAATCGGGAATACGTTTTGACGGAGGTGAGGCGGCGTTGGCGGGAACGGGATTCGACTCCGTTCTTGCCTCGGTTTGACGAGCCTGGGGCACGTGTGCCAGGGACGACTACGATTCGCTCACCGCGAAATTCTTAACCACAGAAGACACGGAGTACACGGAGCAATTCCTGGAGTTTAGACAATCGGTACAACCAACCAGCATTCAATTTTAGGAGACGATCATGGAGAAACCTACGCACGAACAGGCACAACTTCAACTCGAACTTTTTGAGATGCGGCGCGAGGCGCGGCTCCGCCAAGCCCGGGATTGGTTCCAGAAGAATTATTTTGTGGAATCGTTTGAAGAAGCGATGAAACTTGCGCCTCCGGGGACGGAGGCGGGAACGAACGCCATGATGGTGGCGAGTTACTGGGAGCAAGCGTTGGCGATGCTCAATTATGGGCTGCTGCACGAACAGCTCTTTTTTGAAACCAATGGAGAATTTTTCATGGTGTGGGAGCGGCTGAAACCGATGGTGACGGGGTTCCGGGAGCAATTTGTGGCTCCGCACATGTTTGCGCACATCGAGAAGGCGGTGCAGAAGTATGAGGCTTGGATGGAGAAGACGTCTCCGGGACACCTGGCGCGGATGCGGGAGTTTATGAAGCAGATGCGCGGGCAGGTAACGAAGGCGGCGTAATCGAGGTCAGAGGTTAGAGGTTAGAGGTCAGATTGCAGAAGCCAACTCCTCGCTCCCAGTTTTCGGGAGAATGTCTTGCGGTGCTGCGGATGGGCACCGCCGGGCATGGGGTCCTTCGACTTCGCGGGGCTTTGCTTCGCACGCTCCGTTTCGGTCAGGGTAACAGAGTAAGAGCAAAGTTCGGGTTAGAGGAGGAACGATGAGTTCGGTGCGAGTTTTGGTGGGGACTCGTAAGGGTGCTTTTGTACTTACGGCGGACGGGAAGCGGGATAAGTGGGATGTTAGCGGACCTTTCTTTGCGGGCTGGGAGATTTATCACATGAAGGGATCGCCGGTGGATCCGAACCGGATTTATGCTTCGCAATCCAGCGGGTGGTTTGGACAGATTATTCAGCGGTCGGATGATGGCGGGAAGACATGGCATCAGCCCGGGACTCCGGCGGGAGAGGCGCCAGCGGCGGGTCCTCCTAAGGCGGAGAGCAACAAGTTTGTGTATGACGCTGCGAGCGCGCCGTTGACGACCCATCAGTGGTATGACGGGACGCAGCATCCCTGGGAGTTCAAGCGCGTTTGGCATCTGGAGCCTTCTTTGAAGGAGGCGGAGACGGTTTTTGCGGGCGTAGAGGACGCGGCTTTGTTCAAGTCGACAGATGGCGGGAAGAATTGGGCGGAGATGCCCGGATTGCGCGGACATGGGACGGGTCCAAAGTGGCAGCCGGGGGCGGGCGGGATGTGTTTGCATACGCTGATTCTCGATCCTCGGAATGAGAAGAGGATGTGGATTGCGATTTCATCGGCGGGGGCTTTTCGGACGGACGATGGAGGAGCGACTTGGAAGCCGATCAATCGCGGGCTTTATTCGCAGTACATTCCCGATCCGCGAGCGGAGGTTGGGCATTGCGTACATCATGTGGCGATGAACCCTGGGCGGCCTGGGGTGATGTTTATGCAGAAACATTGGGACGTGATGCGTTCGGACGATGCTGGGGATTCGTGGCGCGAGATTAGTGGGAATCTTCCAACCGACTTTGGATTTGCCATCGACGTACATGCGCATGAGCCAGAGACGGTGTACGTGGTGCCGATCAAGAGCGACTCGGAGCACTACGTGCATGAGGGGAAGCTGCGCGTGTATCGGAGCAAGTCGGGCGGTGACGAATGGGAGGCGCTGACGCACGGGCTTCCGCAGAAGGATTGCTATGTAAACGTGCTGCGCGATGCTATGGCGGTGGACTCGCTGGATTCGTGCGGGATTTATTTTGGGACGACCGGCGGGCAGGTTTATTGCTCGGCGGATGCGGGGGAGTCGTGGAATCCGATTGTTCGGGATTTGCCGGCGGTGCTGAGTGTGGAGGTGCAGACGCTTTGACAGCTATCAGCTATCAGCCGTCAGCCGTCAGCCGTCAGCCGTCAGCCGTCAGTTAGACCTACCTCGTTCTCGGTTGCTGCGGATTGCTTTAACTGGTCAGGACACTACTGTGCACGAAGGAATGCGGGCTTGGACATGACGGGGGCTGCTTCGATCCGCGTGGTGCTTCCATTTCATCTTCGAACGCTAGCGCAGGTTGGGAGCGAGGTGACGCTTGACGTGCCGGGCGCGGTTACACAGCGGTCGGTGCTCGATGCTTTGGAGGAGCGGTATCCGATGCTGCGGGGGACGATTCGGGATCATGTGACTAAGGAGCGGCGGGCGTTTTTGCGGTTCTTTGCTTGCGCGGAGGATTGGTCTCATGCGGCGCCGGATGATTTGTTGCCGGAGGCGGTCGCGGCGGGGAAAGAACCGTTTGTTGTGATTGGGGCGATTGCGGGAGGGTAAAGAGTTTCGAGTCGCGAGCCTCGAGTTTCGAGCAACCTATTTCTTGCTGGTCAGAGACAGGTCAACTAGTTCCGCGGTTAGTTTTCCTTTCTTGATTTCCAGATTTCCTACGCTTACCGGCAGGTTGAATCTTCTCGGGCCGGCGCTTCCGGGATTGATGTATAGCACTCCGTTTTTCTCTTCTATCTTGGGCTGGTGGCTGTGGCCGTAGATTACTGCGGATATTCCGGCGGCTTCGGGCTTTAGGTCTAGTTTGGCGCGATCATGGAGCATGTAGATCGTCAGGCCTTCGGCTTCGACAACTTCGGTTTCCAGGAGGGTGAGGGACCAGGGCTGGGTGTCTACGTTGCCTCGGATTGCGGTTACCGGGGCGATTTCAGTTAGCCTGTCGAGGATTTCCGGGGATCCTATATCGCCGGCGTGGAGGATTTGGTCGACGCCTTGGAGAGCGGCGAGGGCTTCCGGGCGGAGGAGACCGTGGGTGTCGGAGATCAGACCGAGAAGCATGGGTTATTTCACCACAGCCGATCATGGACTGACGACGCACGGGGAACTCCCTGAGGCGATCTTTACGCTGCCGACGATGCAGGGGTCCTTCGACTTCGCGGAGCTTTGCTTCGCACGCTCCGCTGCGCTCAGGATGACAGGTTATTTTAGGGGCTTGCGCTTTCAGCATGTCAGAGAATGAAACGGTTTTCATCACAGTTTTGGTGAGATTGCGTCACGGTTTTGATTTCGATTGTTTCATATACTGATTGTGTGCCCGCTGAACCTCTTCGCGCTCCTGCTGAGAAATCAATTCTGATGGCTGATGGCGCTTTGGCGCCTGTCGACTCTGGCTCGGATTTGCTTGCGCCGTTGCGGCGGTATTGGGGGTATTCCTCGTTTCGGCCCAAGCAGGAAGACATTATTCGGAGTTTGCTCGCGGGGCATGATTCTTGCGCCGTGATGCCGACTGGGGGAGGGAAGTCGCTTTGCTACCAGTTGCCGGCGGTGGTTTCTGGGAAGACTGTGGTTGTTGTCTCTCCGTTAATTGCGCTGATGCAGGATCAGGCGGCTCAACTGGCGCAGATGGGGATTCCGGCGGCCGCGCTGAATACTTCTTTGGATTCGGCTGAGCGACGGCGGGTGATGGAGCGCGCTTGTCACGGGGACTACCGCTTGCTTTACTTGTCGCCGGAGAAACTCGCGATGGAGAACACGTTTGAGTGGCTGGCGCGGGTTCCGGTGGGAATTTTTGCGGTGGATGAGGCGCATTGTATTTCAGAATGGGGACACGAGTTTCGCCCGGATTACCGGCAGCTGAGCCGCTTGCGGACACGGTTCCCTTCCGTCCCGATTGCGGCGTTTACGGCTAGCGCTACGCGGCAGGTTCGGCATGACATTTTGAAGCAGTTACAGATGAGGGAGCCTCATCTTTATATCGCCAGCTTTTATCGGAGGAATTTGAATTACGTCGTGCACCAGAGCGAGCCGCTTACGCAGCTTGCGCTGCTGGCGCGGGCGCTGCGGCATTACTCGGAAGGCAACGTGATCGTTTATTCGCCGACTATCAAGCGGGTGGAGGAGACGGTTGAGTATCTGGAGGAATGCGGGATTACGGCGGTTCCTTATCACGCGAAAATGGAGGCGGGGGCACGGCGGGAGAATCAGGAACGGTGGATGTCGGATGAGGTGCGGGTGCTGGTGGGGACGATTGCGTTTGGGCTGGGGATTAATAAGCCTTCGGTACGGGCGGTGATTCATTTGTCGCTGCCGAAATCGATTGAGCAGTATTACCAGGAGGCTGGGCGGGCGGGGCGCGATGGGCGTCCGGCGGACTGCGTTTTGCTCTGGCAGAAACGCGACCATGTGCTGCTGGAATATTTCATTGGGAAGATCGAGGACGATGCGGAGCGGGAGCGGTCGTGGGAGCGGAAGCGGATTATCAGCCGGTTTGCGGATTCGAAAGGGTGCCGGCATCGAGCGATTTGTTTGCATTTTGGGGAGACGCCGAAGTGGGTGAAGTGCGAAGCTTGCGACAACTGCGGGGTGCGGCCGGAGTGGGTGGGGGACGCTTCGGTTGAGAATGAGATCCCTCGCTTGGCCGCTCGGGATGACAAGAATGTAAAAGGCCGGGCTGGGCGGCGATCGAGTTTGCGGGCGGTTCGGGATTTCTTGTATTCGGGGCAGGAGGATGTGGAGGTTGCTCATCCGGATGACGCTGAGCTGGCGGATTATCTGCGACAGTGGCGGCGGGATATTGCTCGCGAGAAGAAAGTGCCGGCATTTGTTGTGCTGCATGATTCGACGCTGGAGGAGCTTTGCCGGCGTCGGCCCACAACGGTGGCAGAGTTGATGCAGGTTTCGGGGATTGGCGAGCGCAAGGCGGAGATGTATGGAACTGATCTTTTGCAGGCTTTGCGGGATTTTGGGGCGGGAGCGCGGGCAGCGGCGATTGTTCTTCCCATGAATGCGCCTGCCGAGGAGACTCTGCGGTTTTTGAACGAGGGAAAGACGCTCGAAGAGATTGCGCGGATTCGCGGACGGCAGATTTCTACCGTGATTGCCTCGGTGGCTGGGTGGGTTGAGGCTGGGCGGGTGAAGCTCGATCCTTCGTGGATTTCGCCGGGGGCTCAACCTTTGATTGAGGCGGCTTGCATGGGGAAAACTGCGGCCGGGTTGCGGGAGATTAAGGATGCCGTGCCAGCTTACATCAGCTTTAATGATATCCGCCTCGTGGTGGCGGGACTGCGGGCGGAGGGCAAACTTGGGCCAAGTGGGGCAGAATCAAAATCAGAGTCTTGAACCGCAGAGAACACAGAGAAATCGCGGAAAACGCGGGGAATCAGGCGCTATTCGTAGCGAAGGCTTTCTACCGGGTCTAGTTGGGCGGCTCTGGTCGCGGGGATTGTGCCGAAAATTATTCCTACCAGAGACGACACTACGATCGCGATGATCGCGCTCAGGCCGCTGATTGGGACTCGGTACTCGGTCAGGAAGCGGATGGAAAACGGGATCGCCAAGCCTACTACTATGCCGATTACCCCGCCGATCAGCGAGATCAGGATCGCTTCGGACAGGAATTGAAAACGGATTTCGCGGTTGGTTGCGCCGAGAGCTTTGCGGATCCCGATTTCGCGGATGCGGGCGCTCACCGTAGCCAGCATGATGTTCATGATTCCGATTCCACTGACTAAGAGCACTACGAATGATACGGCCAGCAGAATTGCCGTCAGGGCGTTGGCGGTTTTGTCGGCTACGGTTAGGAGTTGCGTCAGATTTTGCACGCGGTAGACGGAGTTTGGGCGATGGCGGGACTGGATTACGCGCTGGATCTGGTTGGTGATGGGGATTACTTCCGAGGCGTCAGTCGCCGAGAAATAGATTTGGCGGACGGAGGGTTTTTCCTGAAAGTAGCGGCTCACGGAATATGGGATCAGCATGGTGCGGTCCGTGACCTCGGATTGGCCAAAAGTGTCCACGCGCTCACGGAAGCAGCCAATGATGCTGAAGGGAAGGCCATTGAGCTTGACGGTTTTTGACAACGCGTTTTGACATGAGCCATAGAGATCTTCGGCCAATTTTTGTGTGATAACCGCGACTTTGTTGTGGGCCTGTGAATCCTCGGCGTCGAAGAATCGCCCATCCAGCACGACGAGATTTCGGACCTGCAGGTATGCGGGCTCTACCCCCAGGGCCTGGATGTCGCGCTCTTTGCCGTTGCCAAGCGCGATGCGCTCATACAGCGGTACCACCGGCGAGGCCGCCGCTATGCCCGTCACTTGAAGTTGCACGGCGCGCATGTCGTCAATGGTGAGATCGTCCGGGACAGAATCGGCGGAGTGCTCGCCAGCCTGATACTCGACTTCGACCATGTTGGTGCCGATCCCCTGAATCAGGTTGAGAACATATTGCTTGCCGGTCAGGCTGATGGTGGCAACCAGGATCAGCGAGGCGGTGCCGATCATCATGCCCAGGGCGGTGAGGAGGAAGCGGACTTTGTTGGACCGGAAGGTGTCGAACGCGAAGGAGAAGATTTCTCCGAAGACTAATTGAGGTTTGGGGCGCGCGGCGGTGGCGACAGCGGTGGGCATTCAGTTGGTTAGATGTTAATTGGCGGCGGAGGGAGCGGCAAGGGGAGGTTTGATTGCAGACGTCGGAGGTCAGATTGCAGCGGTGGACGGCTTCTTTTTGCGGGCTTCGATAAAAGTCACGACAGCGTACATCGCGAGGATGTTGATTAGCGGGTCTAACGGGCGCATGTAGTAGGTTTCGGGATGGGTTAGACAATAAACCGCTGGATAGAACGCGAACGCTATCGCGTATCGCATGGCGAGCCGCGGATTCTGACGGGCGGTTTTGATCAGGCCGATCAGCATTAGTATGGTCAGAGTTGTACATACGAATATGTTGGGCGGATCGAGTGGCTCTTCTTTCAGGTAATCGCGGCTCAGGCTCCAATAACCGGTCCAGAGATAAACAAAACGGCGGAGGGTCATCTTGGCGTACCAGGCTGGATGGTTGCAGATGTAATCCATTGCCTGGTCGCGTTTGTGATTCATGTAGGCTATTTCGCCATCGCGCTCGTATTCGGATTGCTCGGCGGCGTTGTGGTTGGGATGGAGATCGCGGTTGACCCAGGAAAGATCGTATCCATTGTTACCGATATAAAGCTCGAGGCCGAGACCGCTGCGGACCGGGACCAATTTGTGGAAGAGTTCGTAGTTGCGGATGGTCCAGGGGGTGATGACGATCAAGGTGGCTAGCGTGGTGGCGGTTGCTTGCAGCAACCACGGCCTGCGCTGGCGGTAGCGGCGATAGCAGGTGTAAAGGACCAGCAGCGGAACCACCGACAGGATTGAGGGCTCGGTGAGGATGGACGCGCCGGTTAGCGCGCCGAAGGCGAGCCAGTTTTTTACGCGGCCGTCATCTTCGAGATTCAGAGCCCACAGGAACAAGCAACTCAGGAGCAGAGTGATTAACGGCGTCGACCAGGCCCAGTCGGCTCCGTAGTAGATGCCGTACGGCGAGAGCGCCCAGCCCCATCCGGCCCATTTGGCGGTGCGATCGCCGAAGCATTTTCTGGCCAGGAAATAGACGGGGATGCAGGTCGCGGAAGAGATGATCCCATTGAGAAGCAGAGCGGCGATGATTGACGATTTTGTATATACACCAAACAATTTGAAAATAGCAGCCAAGATGTAGGGGTAGACGGGCGGGAGCAGGGCGGAGGGTCCGGTCTCGGCGATCGGGTTGCCGAAGCCGTGGCCAAGGGCCAGGGAACGGCCGATGCGTCCGAAGGCCCAGTGGGCCAGGACAAACGGGTCCAGCCATTCGTGGTAGAGGAAGTGGGTGACGGTGGCGCGGATGACGAGGGCAACCAAGAACATCGCTAGAT
>JBAQJF010000023.1:0-3276 GCA_049300195.1 Terriglobales bacterium
CTCTTTCTGATCCTTCTTGGTGACTTCGATCCGCAGGGCGGCACGGGCCATACCTAAGTATGCGCCAAAACATTCTCAATTGAAATTATTTTCTGAGAATCTTTTCAGGCGGTCATAGACCTAGCGCCCCGGGCTCAGGAACAAATCGTACTTCCGAAAAAACCCGAGCATCGCGCTGCGGAGCGCCCTGCGCAAGAGCCTCATCGGCCTTTCGCGCTTCGCCGCGACAAGTTCACGCGACGAGGTGCCAGTTAAGCTGGAATCGAAGGATGACTCCTCATTCGCAAATCAGCCCTTCTTGGCAGCGGTTCCTTTCCCCTTTGCAACCGGCGCAGCCGCCTTGGCGGCCTTCACTGCCGCCCATCGCTTCTTAGCGGCATCCGCGATCGCCTTCCGGCCGGCTGCGCTCAAAGTGCGTTTCTTCTTGCGTGCTGGTGCGGCGGCTACCTGTGCCGGAGCACTAACTGCGGGCTTGGAGGGTCCTCGCAAGGCATGGATGGCTGCCTCGATGCGGTTCCGCTCAGCAACTAGCAAAGCAACGATCTGTTCAATCTGCATGACTGGATCGTAACATTCTTAGTTGGTTTTGTTCAAATGGGTAGTTTCGGCTCCATGAGTAAGCCGCGCGACCAACTCATTGATAACTGCGTCCGCCTTAACTTCAATCTCGGCCTTAGTCTGGTCCTGAATTGGATGCGGTACGTAGGCGGCGTCGAATGCCGGCCGTCCCAGAGCGGCGGCTTGTGCGCGGGCGGCCGTCATAAACTCGTCGGTAGCCACCGGCACCGCGGCGATACCCATGCTCTCCAGCTTTAACGTATCGTGCAAACTGCACGTTGTACAGGACCCTCAATCAGCCAGGGCTTCGATCACCGCATCCGCGTGCCGAATCTTATCGAGAACTTCTCGTGGCGCGGGTTTCGAGAATGTCGGCTTCATTTCGCGGATCACCGCGCCCACGTGATACTCGGCCTTTAGCCGTTGCTCGATCCGGTCCAGAAAAATGCTTCCGCCGGGCTTACTGATATCCAACAGCGCAATGGTCATGCCTTCCAGTCTCGAAAGCCGGGGCGCGGCGGTAACATTCTGGACGGCGGTCTCATTCAACGGATTTACAATTCGCATCGACATTTACCTTTATATTGGATAAGTCACCATCTGGCTGCCCCTCGGCCCGGCAACCCAGCTACCAAGCACTGCGGAGAACTTTCCAGCCGTTCCGCCGGCCACAATCACCTTAATCGACTCCGGCGAACGGAACTTTTGATAACATGGCTGGCCATCAATAATAATCTCTTTGTACATAGTACGCTGATCCGTACCTTCGCCGGGTTCGCTGTTCTCGTAGCAACGAAGTGGGACGCCGGTATTTGCAAAAAGGAACTCGCGCACGTCCTTCTTTGTGAACCCATCGCGATGAATCGTTCGTACGTGCTCCGGACAAAGGATCACAACCGCCTCCGACCCCATGCAGGAACGATAGCTCCAGACCGTCGCAAGCGAGTAAGTGATGGCCTTCAACACACCTCGCGCCGTACGCGACTTATGCTCACTCACTCCGTGGGGAGCTTCAGCGGCGAACAGCGAAATCGCGCTCTGATCGCGAGCGAACCCTTGATCGACGTGCCATGGTTCCCACGGATTCTCTTCCTCATTTTCGGCGATGCAGAACGAAAACTTGCCTGGGTTTCCGAGCGCCGACATATCGATGCCGGTCGGCCGCGCTCCGCCGATATTCAACAGGATCAATTGCAGCGCCCGCCCGAGCGTGCTGTTCGATCGAGCCACGTTACTGAATACGTTCTGGCGGAAATGAAATCCCAATTCCTGGCGCACGGGTCCGTTCACGACGATCAATGGCGCGGCGAAATGCGTGGTCGCCTGCATTCCGTGCGCGTTAAAGCGTTCGTCCGAAACCGCTCGCGTCAGCGGAATCAATACTCGCATCATTGCAGGCTGGCACCCGGCCATGACTGCATTTGCCGCGATCTTTTCGATCGTCGCTTCGCCGTAACAAGGCGGAATGCGCGCAATCACTTCTCGTGGATCACCGGTTACTTCGCTTAGCATCCTGTCTACGCGATCCACCGTCGGAGGTATCACCGGCAGGCCATCTCCGAAAGCGCGATAGCAATATTCAAATTCGTCCTCGCCTTCTTCAATGTCCACCCGCGATGCTGCCTTCCCTCGCGGCGAATACAGATCGAGCGCCGCTGCGCCGGCGTCACCCGTTTGGACTTCAAGATGCCGGGATGTGCATCCTGGCTTCGACGCCGGCGCGCCGTCGTGGTTACTGGCAACCGGCGGTTGTCCCAATAAGGCCGCTACGTCGTTCAGCACGTTTTTGTCGAATCCCGGCTCCTTCCGCACAATGCAGTCGAGTTCATCGAGAAGGTATAGCGTTGGCACGGTGACCACATCGAAGCGCTTTGAGAGCTCAAATCCGGGATCGCGCTGCACCGGGAAACGGACGTCCATTTGACGCACGAATTCGCGAGTGGCTTCTTCATCATCTTGAGAAATCGCGGTGACCGGAGCCGAATGACTTGCAAGCTTATTCAGATAGGGAGTGATCAGACGGCACGTCGGACAATCAGTCTGCAAAATCGCAAGCAATCGAAGGGTCGCCATAGACAACATTAATTATGCGGGTTTGGTTTCCGAAATGGCAGGCCCAGCAGCAGAAACAATCCCAGCGCCAGGGCCTCGCCGACGATAATGTAGATCGGCCACGGACCCATATACGTGAGCAGGGACACACTCTCAGGCTTCTCCCGGAGATAAATGTAGTTCGTGCCGAACCATGCGTCGAAAGCTCCAACGGGTGCCGCAATCGCGTTGAGAATACCGAACGCAAGCCACGGCGATTTAGGACGGGGCCGCGCCAACTTGCCCCATACCATAGTCAGCACGGTCACGATCGGCAGACAATGACCCAGAAAGAAATAAATCGTTCCCAACGAAACCAGCGCCGCCCAAAGATCCGGGGTCGCCACCGCCATACCACTACCGCAGATCGAGCTGAAAAAGGCAAATTCAAAGCACCACTGCGTCCTCGCGAGCGCCGCGATAACCGTAAGCCACACCGTGAAATCGCAAAGCTCCAGCGGCAAGCCGTCGGGAAACCGCAGACCTCCCGTGAAATACACATACGCATACCAGCTCAATTGAACGATCAGCAGAACCCACCCGAGCCCTAGGCGTATTCGCCGTCCAGCCGTCGCGCCAGTCCGGGCCCACAGCGCCAGAAGCGCGGCAGTCGCCGGAATCGACGCC
>JBAQJF010000024.1:0-1604 GCA_049300195.1 Terriglobales bacterium
ACATAGCACTGTCCGATGAGCGGTTGGGCGGCGTGAATTTCACGGGATCAACGGCGGTCTTCAACGGAATGCTCTCGGCAATTGGCGCGCGCGCCGGGCGCTATCGGAACTACCCTCGAGTGGTCGGAGAGACCGGTGGGAAGAATTTTGTAGTCGCCCACTCTAGCGCGGACGTAGGTGCCTTGGCCACTGCGATATTGCGTGGGGGATTCGAGTATCAAGGTCAGAAATGCTCTGCGGCGTCCCGAGTATTTATCCCGGAATCGATCTGGCCGGCGGTTCGCGAACGTTTGTGCGACGACGTCCGCAGCATTCGTGTCGGTGACGTCGCGGACTTTAAAACATTCATGGGCGCTGTTATCGACGAAAAAGCGTGGAATCGCCACGTAGCGGTAATTGAGGAGGTTCGCCATGCGGCGAATTCAACAATTCTTGTCGGCGGAACCGCGGATATGAGCCGGGGCTACTTTGTCGATCCCACCATCGTATTGACGTCCGACTTGGAATCGCGGGTGATGCAAGAGGAAATATTTGGGCCTGTCGTTGCAATAGCGACCTACAGAGACTCGGCCTATGAAGAGACTCTGCGTGCGATAGACACAATGAGCTCCTATGGGTTGACCGGATCGATATTTTCGACCGATCGGGCGGCCATCGAGTCTGGGGCAACCATCCTACGGAATGCGGCAGGAAACTTGTATATCAACGATAAGCCTACGGGTGCAGTCGTTGGACAACAACCGTTTGGCGGAGGTAGAGCCTCCGGCACCAATGACAAAGCGGGGTCTGTTTGGAACCTCGTGCGATGGGTTTCGCCACGTACCGTCAAGGAAACCTTCAATCCCGCAACGAATTATGGGTACCCGAGCATGCTCTGATCAAACTGGCAAAGCAGACGATGCAAGCAGAATTCCAAGGTTTCGCAAAGATTTTTGGCTTCCGCTCAATGACTCACAATCGCGAATGCCGCCGTAGGTCGATGCAAACGATGGTTTGGCAGGAAGGTTGTGCATCGCCGGAAATGGCAGCCCTTATGGAGAACTTGAAGTGACGAATGATTCGAAAGAGAACTTGGAGCGCATCGGGACTAATTACGACCGAGAGCAGATGCTGAGCGTGCGCAAGATGACGCTCGATGCGATGGAGCGGATCGCGCAAGCTGTTAAACCGGGAATGGTAGAAGAGGATGCCGTAGCTGAAGGTCGCAAGATCCTCAAGGCTATGGGCCTGCTGCGCGGCTGGCATGGCATCCGGGTTCGGTTTGGACCTAACACCCTGAAGGCGTTCCGCGCACCATCGGAGCCAGGAACAATTTTGCAGGAGAATGACATCTACTTCGTCGACATTGGCCCAGTGTGGCAAAAGTGGGAGGGTGATGCCGGGAACACGTACGTCGTTGGCACTGACCCGGACATGCACCGCTGCAGGCGTGATGTCCGAGCGCTTTTCGATCGCGTGCAGGCAAAATGGCGAGTCGATTCGCTGACGGGGCGAGATTTGTATGATTTTGCGAATGCCGAGGCCAGCGCGATGGGATAGGTGCTTAATCTCCACACCGCCGGACACCTTCTTTCCGACTTCCCTCATGAGGCCCGGTACTCGGG
>JBAQJF010000025.1:0-2387 GCA_049300195.1 Terriglobales bacterium
TTGGAGGTCGCCTAACGTGATGCGGGCCAATGGTTTGCCAGCATGCGCCAGCAGCCGCGCGGAGTCGCGCCGGTAGCAGCCCTGGGTGTGCGGGCTGCGCTGTCGATCCAGCCAGAGTTTGAGCATCTTTGCATCGCTGGAAGTGGTTGTCATAACTGTCCTTATGGTGGGGTGGCGGTCAACTCATAGATACCTCAGCGGGAATGCGGGAGCTGCTGCGTCGGCTGGGCACCCAAGCTAAAGAGGGTAATTATATACTTGACGTACCGGACAAAATGCCGTATTCTTGAACCATGGAAAGCGGATTCAAGACCCTACAGCAGGCGATTCTACACTTCGCCGATTTCGAAAATTGCAAACGCGTCATGGTCGAACTCCGCTGGCCGGATGGCAAGATAGCGTGTCCCCATTGCGGCTCCGAAAAGGTGACTTGGCTCGCGAAGAATCGCGTGTGGAAATGCTACAGCGGCCACCCCAAGCCAAAGTTCTCGCTCAAGACCGGAACCATTTTCGAGGATTCACCCGTCGGCCTCGATAAGTGGCTCCCCGCGCTTTGGCTGGTGGTGAATTGCAAGAACGGAATCAGTTCGTGCGAGCTCGCGCGCGATCTAGGCGTAACCCAAAAGACCGCGTGGTTCATAGCTCATCGTCTACGATTCGCGCTCACCGACGGCGGCTCGGGTCTCCTATCCGGCGAAGTCGAAGCGGACGAAACTTTCATCGGCGGCAAGGCGCGCAACATGCACGCGGGCAAACGCGCTCTTCGCGTAACCGGCACTGGCGGAAAAGACAAGACCGCCGTCATGGGCATCTTGCAGCGCGGCGGGAAAGTACGCACCACCGTCATCCCCAACCGCAAGAAGGCCGCGATCCAATCCGAAGTGCGAAAGCACGTCGAAGCGGGCAGCGCGCTCTACACCGATTTCCTTCTTTCCTACGAGGGGCTGGCCGGGGAGTACGCGCATCAGGTGGTAGACCATGCGGTCGAATACGTCGATGGCCGCGTACACACCAACGGCCTCGAAAACTTTTGGTCGCTGCTCAAGCGCGGCTTGAGCGGTACCTACGTTTCGGTGGAACCCTTCCATCTTTTCCGGTACCTGGATGAGCAGAGCTTCCGCTACAACAATCGGCGCGACATGAACGACTACGACCGCTTCCGGTTGGCGCTCTCACAGATCGGCGGCAAGCGCCTCACCTACCATCACCTGACCGGAAAGGATCTGGAGGGAGACACGGCGTCCCCGCTCACCTAAAGCGGCAACGGCGCGGGCGACGCGCGGCTAGCGCTTCGGCTTCGCCGGTTTCTTCTTCGGCTTCGAAAAAGGATTAGGGACAGCGCTCTTCGGAACCGCCAGAACGGTTTTCAGCCCGCTCAGGAATCGCGTTTCGGCTTCGCGGCCTTCCGTCATTTCGGCGTGCGGTTTCATCGGTTCCATGTTTGCACAAACTACGAGGGCCGGGGAGCCGTTAATTTATCGAGCAAGTCCTCTAGCTTGTGATCGAACCATATGGCTTCCACTCTTTTTATTTTTGCCTCCCGCAATATTGCGTATGCGGGGTGAGTAGGATCATCAATGCCGGTGGCATGAAAACGTCGTTTATGCCACGCGAGAAAATCCGCCGCCTGAAGTGGCGAAGCGACTTCATCGTCCTCGAATGCAATACCGGAGAGAAGATGACGTTGCTCTGGCGAGACGACCGATTTCGCATCGTTGAAAGAGCGGATCAACGATAGTTCGAGGTCGCTCGCTATGGCGGGATCGCTCCCTCCCTGGTGATCGAATACCCACCGAACGGGCTCAGTCAACTTGCCGACATGATAGTCGTTCAGGAATTCCTGGAGCACACCCAAATAGCAAGTACGGTACTTGTCGAATCGAGCGCCGTATCGGTCTAGGATCTGACGCGCGTAATACTCGGGCAGCACGGACCATATTTCAAATTGAACATGATCGATGATGCAGTGCGCAAATTCCACGAGGCCTTCGACTGGAACAAACCCTCGATCTTTGACCCGGTTGGCTTGCGCCATGTGCAGAGGCCGCCCATTGAGGTACTTTCCGAGTAGTACGTGCCACCGATCCGCGAACGCGGCCCATTGATCCACGTGAGCCAAGTAGCCAGCGATGAAACAATAGGGGCCGCCGTGCGTGCCACTGTCATCCAGGTAGACTTCAAGCATCGATAGCCACTTGCAATGGTGTCGAGACCGCGCCATCGCGCGTAGCTCCCGCCCATACATACTCTCGGCTTGATCGACGACCACGTGCTACCCTCAAAATGCAAATACGGTTGCAGCCGTGACCGTGATCCAAATTTAATGCGGGCGGCCACGAACCGCCCGCGTTGCTTTTTCAGCCTACCACGAACGGTATGTCAAATAT
>JBAQJF010000026.1:0-2498 GCA_049300195.1 Terriglobales bacterium
ACGGATGCGGCGGTAGATGCAGTAGTCACGGTCATGGTCCTGTGCACACTCTGTCGGCGGAAAAATTGCCCGCACTCTCTCCCCTTATTATCACGCTCCCTGCCGCTAATTCATTGCATCAAATGCGGTAGTTCTTACTTACTCAAGATGCGGTCCGCCCTTTAGCGGTTTTCTCCCGAATTGGGTAAACTACGCGGACGGGCAGTTTTCGTGTAAAGGGGATTGTCAGTGGAAGTCGAACAGCCGGATTGGCTGCAACAAATCGAAGGCGTTCTCGAAAGCCTCAACGAAGGCGTCCTCATCTCCGACGACTGCCAGAATATTATTTTCGTGAATTCCAACCTCGAACAAATGACCGGCTTGCCGCAATCTGAAATCGTCGGTCCGGACATTCACAGGCTTTACAACAAAGCCGAAGCCGATTTCATCACCAAGAAAAGAGACCAAGGCCTGCAGGCCGGTAAAAACCGCTTCGAATTCGTTCTGCCCAGAAAAGACGGTTCGCGCATGCCCGTAATTATCAGCGCTCGCGTGATCGAAGATCCCGACGGCCGCCAGTTTTCCATCGTCACCTTCACGGACATTTCCGAACTGAAGCGGGCCGAACAGGAATTGCGCGAGGTCAACAACCAGCTCGAAGAGCGCCATCAGGAAATTCAGGAAGACCTCAAGCTTGCTGCGCGCGTGCAACAAAGCTTGGCGCCGAAATCGCTGGTGTGGGGCGGCGTGCGCGTTGAAACCTTCTATCATCCGGTGCGCACCATCGGCGGCGATTTCGGCCTGGTCAGTTCGCTCGATGATCACTATCTAAATCTGCTGGTCTGCGACGTTTCCGGCCACGGCATCGGCTCGGCACTGGTCGCTAACCGCATTTACACCGAAATGATGACGCAACTGCGCGCCGGCTCCGCGCTGGACACCATGCTGGCCCAGCTCAACCGCTTCGTCATGCACAATATCGGCAGCTCGGTTTTCTTTTTCACCGTCGCTGCTGCGCGCATTGACCGTCCCGGGCGCCGCATGATTTTCGCCGGCGCCGGTCATCCGCCCGGCATGATCGCGCGCGATGGTGCCGAGCCTCGTCTGCTCGAATCTCGCAGCATGGTTCTAGGCGCTCTGCCCGATGCGGTGGATGCCGAAGCCACCCTCGACGTGGATCTCGAATCCGGCGACCGCGTGGTGCTCTACACTGACGGCATCACCGACGTCTTCAATTCCCGCGGCGAAATGCTCGGCGTCGAAGGCGTGCAGAAAATCGTTCGCGAAACTTCCCGCCTCCCCTTCAACGAAATGAAGAAAGGCATCCTGGACAGCGTAGCCGAATGGCGCGAAGGCCCTCCTACTGACGACGTCTCCCTGGTCCTTGTCGAAGTCTAAATCCGCACGCGTAGCGCCGGCGTCCCGCCGGCTCTTTGGCTTATGAATTTGTAGCGGCGGTCTTCAGACCTCCATCGATCATCGCCCAGCACGCTAATCGGGCGGTAGGGGCGCCGCTTGCTGCGCCCCAGCTTGCCACGGTGTCAGCCTCATCCCCGAGTCGCCGGTGCCTTCCACTGTGTTCTCCGCTTTTCTCTGTGGACTCTGTGTTGAAGCTTTTGCCATTCCCTCGCCACTCAGAAATTCTCCGCGACCGCACAAATTATGAGATAACGTTCCCGCAAAATGGCCCGCATCGAACTAGTCCAAGAAATCTCCACCACCCCCAACGAAATTTTCGTCTTCTTCGTCCCCCAACGCATGCCCCTCTGGTACGGCACCGAAATGAACGCCCACTTCGAAGTCCAATCCGGCGCCCCAGATTTCGCGGTCGGCCAAAAAGTTCGCATCAGCGGAACATTGCAAAACTACGAGGTGGTGCTCACCGTGGTTGTCACCGCCTACGCATGGGAACATCACCTGGAATGGCAATTTCAGGATTCCTACGGTGTGCGCGGAATGCAACGGTGGGATTTGCAGCCGAGAGCAGGCGAAACCACAATAACCATGCGCGACGAGTACACAATGCCCACCACATTCGGCAGAATCTTTGACCGCTTCGTCACTCAACGCGCCGTCAAACTGCGCGATCAATCCTGGCTCGAGCGCCTAAAACGCTTCGCCGAACGCCCCGCAAAGTAGCATCTCCACGAGCCGGGTCTTTCTCTGCGGCCTCTGCGTCTCTGCGGTAAATCTCTCCGATGCGTATCCCCTAAACTCCCACCACCCGCAAAAATTTCTTCTTCCCCACCCGCAAAGGCAGCATCTCCCCCGGATTCAAAACGATAGTTCTCTTCACATCTTTCTCGATCACCCCGTTCACTTCCACCGCCCCCTGCTTGATCAATCGTTCCGCCTCGCTCCGCGAAGAAGCCATCCCCGTCTCCGTCATCACCGAATAAAGCGGTCGTTTCCCCCACGCCAATTTCATTTCCGGCATGTCCGTCGGCGCCTTCCGGTCGCGATACACCAGCCGGAATTCGTCCGCCGCTTCCTTCGCGGCCTCTTCCCCATGAAATCCC
>JBAQJF010000027.1:0-1805 GCA_049300195.1 Terriglobales bacterium
AGCGCCTTCAAATGCCGCACTCCTTCTTCTTTCAGAAGCGGCCTCAGCTTGTACTCGAATTCTTCTTCGCCCAGCGAATCGAGCCGGTCGCGCGTAATTCCGCGCAGCACCGCATGCACAATCCGAGTCGCCGCCTTCCGGTTGGTCGCATACAAAAACGGCCGCAGCAGGGCCATCACCAGCACCAGGCTGCGCCGCACAAAGCGCGCAATAAATGTCTGGCTGTTCCAGGTAAAAAACGCGATCGGCCGGATGGTCGTCAGCTCCAGCAGGCTTCCTTCCACGCGCCAGTACACCGGGGAAGACGGCCGCGGACGTGCCTCTGAAGAAGAAGCAGTAGTTGTAGAACCGGACGGCGTGGCCCCCGAGTCAGCGGTAGACGACAATGCGCTTTCGGACGAGGCATTCCCGTCGACCGGCGTAATTTGTCCTGCGCGTGCGAAATTGGCGAGTGGTTCCACGAAATCGGGATTCCGGCTATTTTCTGCGCCTCAGGCTTCAGTAGCGGCACAAGCGGCCCGCGAGGCACATGGCGAATCCCTTATTTTAACCTCTCCCTCCCAAATGGCGAAGCCCCGAAATCTTGCGATCATGGAGGCTGTCTCCGGCCGGATTTTGCTGGCCTAAAAGCTTCATCGCTCCAAACAACTTACTCCAAACAAAGGTGTTAGCGCTTCTCAAAACGAGGGGAGGCGCGCCTTCTTGCCGCTTGACCGGAAAACGTTTCGCGCCTGTCCCCCCGACCTAACTCACGCCGCCCGCTCCGTCCAGCACACATCCCAATATTTGCCGAACTTCCGCCCATTCTCTCGGAACACGCCCACCACCTTAAACCCAAACCGCTCATGAATCGCCGCCGTCGCCGCGTTCGGCACTACGTAGCCCGCGACAAAGCGATGAATATCCTCGCCGCGCAACGCCTCAAACAACGCCCCGTAAAGCCGCCGCCCAATCCCCTGCCCGACCGCTTCCGGCGCGCAATAGATCGTAGTCTCGACGGTCGTCTCATACGCAGCCTTCGGACGAAACTTTGTAGTCCCGGCGTATCCGAGCACCCCATCCGCACTCTCCGCGACCAGTAACCGATGCCGACCGGTCGCGCTGAACTGCGCAAACCACGCCTCCCGCCGCTCGACCGTATAAGGCTCAATGTCGAACGTCACCGGCGTGTTAATCACGTAGTAGTTGTAAATCTCAGTCAGCCGCGCCAGGTCGCGCCCTTCCGCCGGCCGGATCTCGACCTCGTTCATCGTCGCCTCTGTGTGACTTCGCCAGAGTCATGCATTTCAGAAAATTTCATAACCCGAGTCCGTGACGAAACCGGAATCAGCGCGGCTACCTGGTCGCGTAATGCTCCGCGCTCAAGAAGTGCAACGAAACGTACGGCTCATCCCCGACCACCCAGCTATCGTGCCCCGGAGGCCCGGGCGGGATATAGAACAAATTTCCAGCGCGCAATTCGTGGATCGTTCCATCCTCCATCGCCGCCGTAGCGCAGCCGGAGACGACGAGTCCCACGTGCTCGACGTTGCAGCGCGCGGCGCCCACGGTGGGGCCGACGTGCAGAGACCATTTCCATCCGGGCTGGTAGGTGGCGCGTCCGATCGTCATGCCGCCGATGCGAACGATTTCGAACTTTCCTTTTTCAAACGTTCGGACCTCGTCCGGCTGCTCGAAGCGCTTCAGGATAACGTCCATCGCGATAACCCCCGGGCGAGTGGCCCAGGTTTCATAGGCCGCACTCTTCCTTGCTGGCATTGCCCAACTATGGGTGCCCCATGTCTCGTGGATTTTCGAGACGTGGG
>JBAQJF010000028.1:0-32860 GCA_049300195.1 Terriglobales bacterium
CCCCAGCCCTGATCACGTTGGCTAACAGCTGGCTAAATAAAAGTGCGTCCCGTCCACTCCAAACTCGCCGCGACATTCTTCGCGCTAATTACGCTTGCTCTCGCCGTTCCAGCCTGGGCCGTCCCGCAGCTCTCGGCGCAACAGCGAATCGGCCTGACCACCGGCGACCAGTGGGAACCAGCCGTCGCCGCCGATGCCTCGGGCCACATCTATGCGCTCTATCCGCACTATGGCCGCGTCCCCGACTGCGATGACTGCCAGGTTCCAACCATGCTGCTCGTCACCAGCAACGACAATGGCAAAACCTGGCAAGCTCCGCGCGTAATGCTCGCCGCCGGCTCCGGACAGTTCGACGCCCAAATTGCCGTCGATCCCGCCGATCGCCACACCGTCTTTGCCGCCTGGCTCGAAAACAAAAAGCGCGAGGTCATCCTCGCCAAGTCCATCGATTCGGGCGCGACCTGGTCCTTCACGACCGCTGCCCGCAGCGAAGAGGAACTGGATAAGCCCGCCCTCGCCGTCCGCGGCCAGAGCGTTTATGTGGCTTTCAATTATGAAGAGCAAGTCTGGGTCGCCGCTTCGCAGGACGGCGGCCGCAGCTTCACGCCATCACGCGTCAACGCCGATAGCCGCCCCGGCTGGTCGCTGCTCGGCTCGGCCACGGTCGATCCCTCCGGGACTGCCTATCTAGCCTGGGCGTCGTATTCCAAGGCGGGAGGGGCGCGCGGGTCCGTCAATCTCTTCGTCGCCAAGTCCGCCGATTCCGGCAAAACCTGGTCCGCGAAAACGATCGACACGTCAGCCGCCTCGCCCGATTGCAAGGACGAAGAGTGCGGCGAGGCCTACCTGGGCGCGCAGATCGCGCTTACCTCCGATGCCGATGGCACTCTCTACGCTCTCTGGAGCGCCGGCAGAACACCGCTGGGCGCGCAGCGTATTTATTTTTCGTCCTCCACCGATGGTGGAGAAGATTGGCTGCCGCGCGCCGGCGTTTCCTCCGCGCCCGCCGGCGTCGAGCACGCGTTCCCTGCAATCGCCGCCGGCAATAACGGCGACGTGCGCATCGCCTGGATGGACTCCCGCCACAAGCCCTACTGGAACACGTATTACCGTAGCTCCTCGAACGGCGGCGCAACCTGGTCCGACGAAACCCGCGTCTCCCGCTATGTGCCCGGCTACTCTTACATCAAACCAGCCGGTTTCCGTTTCCCCTTCGGCGACTACTTCAGCATGGCCATCGACAACCATGGCGACACCCACATTGTGTGGGGCGAAGGTCTCAATTACCAATCTCCAGGCTCCATCTGGCACTCCAGCGGCCGTTAGCCTGCGATGCCTGAACCTGCTCAGGTCACCGGCCGGCAACTAGTGATTTGTCACCGGTCATTAGGTCCCAACATCTAAACGCCTATATCTAAACAAATACAGAGGGTCGGGCCCCGAAAACACAATATAATGCACAACCAAATCCAGTTTGCAGGGTTAGTAGAGATTGATATCCGGGAATAGGCCGGAATATTCCACGTGCGCCATGCCATGCGTGGCCGAGAGTCAAGAAGAAAAACCCCCTGAGGGCAGTGAGAAAAGCAATGGGGGCGAGTTCGAAGAGTTTTATTTGTGAAAATCGAAAAGCAAGCATCCAAAATTCGGAGGGCGTGATGAATTTTCGTATCACTCGAGATCTGGTGGTGAAATCCACCTTAGTTTTAGCACTGGCGCTGATGCCGATTTCCGCGCTGGCAGCCGACGAGCACAAGTCGGAACCGAAGCACGAGAGCCACGGCGGCCAGGCGCATGGCGGCGGCCAGGCTCACGGAAATGGCGCAGGCCATGGCGCCGGCGCCGGTCATGAAAATCGCGGCGGCCAGGGACGGGCCCAGGGCGCTCGCCCAGGAAGAGCCGAGGGTCGCGAAGGCGGCAACGCGCGTCCCGGCAACGCCGGAAACCGTGGAGTCAATCGCGGTGAAGGCAATCGTGGCAACGCGGGCGCAAACCGCGGGGGAGTCAACCGTGGTGGAAACCGCGCCGAAGGCAATCGCGGCAACGCCGGCGGCAATCGCGGAGGAGTGGCCGGTCGGGGTGGCGCTCGCGGCGGAGCCGCAGCAGGCCGCGGAACCGCTGCAGGCCGCGGAACCGCTGGTCGTGCTCCTACTCGCACCGTCTCTCTACGCGGCGGCGGCACGGCTACCTTTCGCGCCAACGGCCAGGTCCGTTCCATCAACCGGAACGGCATGCGCATCACGAACAACGTCCGCGGTGGACGCACTGTTATCACCGAGCGTAACAACGTCCGCATCGTGAATCGCGGACGAGGCGGGTACGTCCAGCGTCCCTACGTCACGCGCGGTGGTCGCGCTTTTTACTCGCGCACCTACTACTCTCACGGCGTCTACCGCACCGGACTCTATCGCGGTTACTACTTCCATGGCGCCCACTACTACGGTTATTACCCCGGCTTCTGGTTCCATCCCGGCTTCTACGGATGGGCCTGGCATCCCTGGGGCTCGCCTCTGGCATGGGGCATCGGTGTTGGCGGCTGGGGTTGGGGAGGATCGCCCTGGTGGGGCTACTACGGTGGTTGGTGGAACCCCTATCCGGTTTACGCCGGCCCGGCCTTCTGGCTCACGGATTATCTGATTGCGGCTGAACTGCAATCGGCCTACACATCGCAATACGACACGGCTGCGGACGCCGATCAAAGCGCGCCCTATCCGCCGTCCAATCAAAGCGGCTCTAATTATTCGGATAACGGCGCAAATGCTCAGGTCACGCTGAGTCCGGAGGTGAAAGAAGCGATCGCCGAAGAAGTAAAAGCCCAACTCGCCGAGCAGCAACAGCAGGCGCCCAATCAAGGCGGCGCGGCGGATCAGGGCCCGGCACCGGCCAACAGCACCGACGACAATCAAGTGCCTCCAGCACTTGATCCGGCACGGCGCACCTTCGTCGTCGACAACAGCATCACCGTCACCAGCAACGGCCAGGACTGCGAACTTACCGGCGGCGATGTCATCACCCGCCTCACCGACACGCCCGACGGCGACGGCAACGTCAACGCCAGCGTTTCGGCCAGCAAAAAAGGTGAATGCGCCGCCGGCCAGCAGATCGCCGTCTCAGTTGACGACTTGATGGAGATGCACAATCACTTCGAGGAGCAACTGAACAACGGCTTGAAGGCGCTCTCGGAAAAGCAGGGAACAAACGGAATGCCGAAGGCTCCGGATGCGGGCACGGTGTCCTCGGATATTCCGGCTCCTGAGCCCGATAAGGACGCCTCGAAAGAACTGTCCGATCAACAGACGCAGGCTGACCAGGCCGAGCAGCAGGCCAAGCAAGACGCTGACAGCCAAGGCGGCAGCGGGCAACAGTAAAGCATAAGGAAGAGAAGAGCAGATTAAAATGCGGTCAAAGGCGGGCGACCAGTCCAATGGTCGCCCGCATCCGTTTTGAGAGGGTTTATAGTAATTGCCCCGAAGTGGCCTTCAATCGCCCGTCACTGGGCTGGTCCGGGTCTTCTACACGGCGCCGCGTAACATAGGAGATGCTCTCACTCGGGTGAGAAATCTGCTACCATTTCCGTTCAATGAGGTGGCCATGCCCCAATATGTGATCGAGCGTGAAATTCCCGGTGCGGGTAATCTCTCGGACGCGGAGATCCAGGAAGTCGCCAGAAAGTCGGTAGGCGTGCTGAAGGATATGGGCCCGGAAATCCGGTGGCTGCACAGTTACGTCACCGGCGATAAAATCTACTGCGTGTACCTGGCGCCCGACGAGGAAACCATTCGCGAACACGCCCGCCGCGGAGGTTTCCCGGCCAATCGCGTCTCGGCCGTACGCCGCATGATGGATCCCACCCTGGCAGGTTGACTCGACAGACCTTCAATCGGGACTCGGCTCTTCGTCCTTAGTCAGCGTTAGTTCAACCGTTAATTCAGCGTTAGTTCAGGGCCTCCTGTATGGCCTCTTCGACCGGCATCGCCCAGCCTTCCATCCACGCTCTCAGGCCTGCGGCGTTACCCAGAGTTCGGCGGGCAAATTCCAGGGCCTTCTCGAGCCTGGGTTGCTCGGCGGGAGCGAGCGGCGCGCCCAATCGTTGACGGAGCGCGGCGGCGGCTCCCGCCAGGTGCAGAGCTTGCTCGGCTTTCGATTGCGCCGCGGCATTGGCCGCAAGATACTCGAGCGCTCTCGCAATGCCTCGTTTGTGACCCAGCGCCTGGAACATTCTGATGCTTTCCCCATACAGGCGGAGGGCCTCGGCATTATTACCCTGATCGCAGCTGAGACTGGCCAGGTCGGACAGGGTGCTCGCGATTCCCCAGCCATCCCGCAGTTGTCGAAACGCCTCCAGACTCTGTTCGCAAAAAGAACGCGCCGCCACAAAGTCCGCTTTCTCCCGAGCGACGTCGCCCAGATAATTGAGCGTCCAGGCCACACCCGCATCATCTCCCGCTGTCCGGAACATCGTCTGGCACTCGTCAAAAAGCGAGGAGGCGCGAGCATAGTTGCCTTGCAACTTCATTACGCTGGCGAGATTGCTAAGAGCGCGTGCGATGTCGGCGGGGTTTCCCAGGTCCTTCCATATCGCGATACACCGCTCAAAGAGCAATGACGCGCGGGCGAGTTCGCCGCGATCACGAGCGTTGACGGCCAAAGCGTTCAGGGCAACGGCAACTCCGTGCTTATCATCGAGCTTGATACAGGACTCGAGACTGTCCTCAAACAGTTGCTTCGCAGAACCGTAATCGCCCTGCTCGCCCGCCAGAACGGCTGCGGCGAAAAGCAGGCGTGCGCGGAGTTTCGGGTGCGCCGCGGTTCCTTCCAAAGCAAGGAGCCGCGAAATCGCATCCCGTCCCTCCGTAAGATGCTCACGTGTCTCCCAGAAACGAAACAGGGCGGCGCCCAGGCGCAGGCCCCACTCGGAATCGCCGGTTTTGATCAGATAATCGAGGGCCATGCGGAAGTTTTCGTGCTCGACCTCAAAACGGTCAAGCCATTCGGGATGAACGACCACATCCTCCGCGCCTTCCTCGGCAAGCACGAGGTAGTAAGCGGCATGGGCTCGGCGAGTCGCGGATTCATCGTCGCTTTCAGCCAGGCGTTCGAGAGCATACTCGCGGATGGTGGAGAGCAGATGAAAACGCGTTTCCGCATCCGCCTGCTCCATCTGCTGGACCAGGCTCTTGTCCACCATGGACGCCATGGCGTCGAGAATGTCGAGGCCTAGATCGCCCCGTGTGTCACACACCGCTTCCACACCTTCCAAGGTGCAGCCGCCGGTGAAAACCGAAAGCCTGCGGAAGAGGGTTTGCTCCGCTGTATTGAGGAGCCCATAGCTCCAGTCCACCGTGCTGCGAAGAGTTTGTTGCCGGGTGGGTAGATCGCGGGCGCCGCCGACCAGCAGGTTCAGACGGCTTTCGAGTCGCGCCAACATGGCGGATGGCGAAAGCAGCTTGATCCTCGCCGCCGCCAGCTCGATGGCCAGAGGCAGGCCGTCAAGTCGGGCGCAAATGGCTGCCACGGCGGGGCCGTTTTCCTTGGTCAACGCGAATTCGTGCTTCACCGCCTTCGCCCGTTCCACAAACAAAACGACTGCTGGAAGACGCGCGAGCACTTCCGTGGGCGGAACGGCCTTGAGGTCGGGCAGCGTCAGCGGTGGCACCGGAAATTCATGTTCGCCGTAGACGTGAAGCGGCGCCTGGCTCGTGACCAACACCTTGAGTTTGGGACCGGTAGTCAGCAACTGTGCCACCCCCGGCGCGGCTGCGACGAGATGCTCGAAGTTGTCGAGCAGCAGAAGCATCGGCTGCGCCAGCCCGCCCATATACTCTCGCAAGCTTTCCTGCGGCGATTGATTGCCGGACTCGCCGAGCCCCATGGCTTGCGCAATGGTGGAGGCGATCAGCCCGCGCTCCCCAACTCCCGAAAGAGGGACGAAACAAACCCCCGCTGGAAACTCGCCGGCAACTTCGGCCGCCACCTGCACGGCAAGTCTCGTCTTCCCGATGCCGCCCGGACCGGTGAGTGTCACGAGCCGTACATCCACGCGGCTCAAAAGCTCACGGAGGGTAGCCGCTTCGCGTTCCCGTCCAATGAGCGCAGTGCGTTGCACGGGCAGGTTGTTGGGGCGAGGTTCCACATGGCGGACAGGGGAGTCGGCGAGCCGATCCCGCACCGCCGCCAGATCGCGAGCCAAATCACGGGTGGAGGCATATCGCTGCTTTGGATCCTTGGCAAGGCAGCGTTCCACGATCCAAAGAAAAGGGGGAGCTGCTTGCAGCATTCTGGAACGCTCCGGTTCATCGCGAAGGATCGCGGCCGTAGTTTCCGCATAGGTCTTTTTCCGGAACGCAGAAGCGCCGGCAACCATTTCGTAGAGCACGGATCCGAACGAAAACTGATCGGAGCGAAAATCGGTTTCGCCGCCGGTAACCTGTTCCGGCGACATGTAGCCGATCGTGCCCATCACCACGCCCCGCTCGGTAATCACAGTGCTCGAGGAATCCGAACCCCGATGGGGGTCGACCGCCCGCAGTTTTGCCAGGCCGAAATCCAGAATCTTGGCGGTCGCGTCGCCGGCAACCATCAGGTTCTCCGGCTTCAAATCGCGATGAACGAGACCAATCTCGTGCGCTTTGGCAAGCGCGTCGGCAATCTGGGCCGCAATCGAAACCGCCTTGCGGAGTGGGACAGGACCGGACGCCAGCAGTTCACGCACCGTCTCCCCATTCACCAGTTCCATGGCGATGTAGCGCGTGCCGTTTACTTGCCCAAGTTCATAAATCGTGACAATGTTTGGATGATTGAGCGCGCAGGCCGAACGGGCTTCCTGCTCGAAGCGCGCTAGCGCGTCCGGTTCAGAACAACGCTCCAGAGACAGCGTCTTGATCGCGACCTCGCGGTCAAGGCGAGTGTCCCGGGCGCGATAAACCTCTCCCATGCCGCCGGCGCCGAGTTGCTCAAGAATCTCGTAATCGCCGAAGCGCGCGCCCGGCAACAAGGTGAACGGAGATGAATCTGGATTAAGCGGCTGGTGCATGGGTCTGGCTTGTCGCGGCTATCGGGCGCCAATATGGACTGCTCGCCGCTGCGCAATCTGGCTTTTGGATTCGCCGCGACCGCGGCTTTCGAGGCAGCGCCCCCGGATGGCGTTTATAATACCCCAGATTTCAGGAGACCACGGATGGATATTCGGTCGATGCAGCGGCCGCTGAAGGACCGATACCGCGAGGACCCGGCAAGTTCCCGCATCACGCTGACAGCACGCGGCAGCCAGAGTGGCGCGCCCATTGCCTGCTCGGTCGACTTGGGACGTGCAATCTACGATGCACAAGCGCACCAGGGCGTCGGCGGAGCCGGTACAGGCGCTTGCTCGGGAGACCTGTTGCTGGGTGCATTAGCCGCGTGCGCGCAAATCACTTGCCAAATGGTTGCTGCTGCCATGGGCGTGCCGACCGAGGGTATCGATGTCACGGTCGAAGGCGATCTCGACTTGCAGGGAACGCTGGGAATATCGAAAGATGCCCCTGTCGGATTTCAAAGCATCAGAGTAATCTTCGATGTCCGCGCACCCGAGGCAACGGCGGAGCAGCTAAGCGCTTTGCAGGCAAAGACAGAACAGTATTGCGTGGTGATGCAAACCTTACAACATGCGCCGAAAATTGAGAACAAATGGAAGGTGTAACGATGTCAAACACAAAGCCCAACGCTAATGTCGTTTTTGCGGCATACGGCTTTGTCTGCTCCTAATTGTGAGTTCACTTGGGGCCGTTGTTTTCCTGCTACAGCGCAAGAATCATGGGCCGCGAGTCGCGATAGCGGCGGCTGCTTTCCAGTCGACAACCATGGGTCAATGACTCGCGTGCGCTTCATCCCAACGCCGCGATCACCTCATCCGCCTTCCTCACCCGCGCCAGTCGCGGAAAGATCTTCTCAAACGCGAACCGATGCTCGGCCTCGCCCATGCCGGTAGCGCAAGCATCCTCCACGATGACAAACGCAAAGCCCAAGCCGGTGCCCTGCCGCGCCGTCGACTCCACTCCTATATTTGTCGAGATGCCTCCAAGCACAACCGTGTCAATCCCGCGCTGCCTGAGCGCCTGCTCCAACTCCGTGCCCGCAAACGCTCCCCAATGCCGCTTCGTAATGAGCAGGTCGCCGGGTTCGAAGCCGGCATCAGGCGCCAACTCCGACGCCGTCGCCGGCGGCGCAGGCGCACCCGGCGCTCGTGACGGCTCATCCACCGGCAGCGCCAGGAAATTCCCCATGTCCACACGCACGTAGACGACGGTTGCCCCTTTCGCTCGAAATGCCTGAGCCAAGCGGCTGCCTTTTTGCACAACCTCCGCGCTCGAGTAAGGAGACGTCGTCCTCGCGACGATTCCATTCTGAAGATCGATCAGCACCAGCGCGGTTTTCTTCGGATCAAGGTGTAAAGGATCCATAGTTCACCTAAAAGCCGCAGACGCCATGGGTCTGCAACGCTTGTCGCGTTTTGAAGTCGACTGGAAGAGGCTCACACCCTGAGAATCATTACCTCGGTGGCTTTGATAAGCGCGGCCGCGGTTTGCCCAGCCTTAAGATTCATTTCGCGCGCCGAGTTGGCGGTGATGATGGACGTGATCTGTTGTTCGCCGATCGAAAGAACCACCTCCGCCATCAGCCCACTAATGCGAACGCTCTCCACCCGGCCCACTAGCTGATTTCGTCCGCTTACGCGACGAATGACCAGATTTCGCTCCGGTGATGTCTTGGCTCTCGTCCGGAACAAAAACCGGTCCACTTCACTCTGCGGAATCCGGTGATGACCTCCCGCCGTTTGAACGCTGCGAATCTTCTTCTGATAAATCCATTGCTTGATGGTTGGGAAGCTGACGCGCAACTCCAGGGCCGCATCGCGCGGCTTCAGCAATTCATCTTCTGTGCTCTTCCCGCGCGGCGATTTGGGTTCTCTAGCCACTGGCAACGGAATCCTATCTGGAACCTGCCACCCGGTCAATAAAGCCGGGCCCGCCTATGTCGAGCCTCATTTTTAGCGTGACGCGATTGTGCTGTTAGTCGTCCAGTTCCGTATTACATTAGACAGTATAACCGTCTGTAATATACACTTCTGAATTCTTGTCGAACTCTTTACCAGGGGCAAAAACAATGCGTCACATTCACCACGCGCCTGAAGCCGGGGCGGTTCGCGCTATTGTCAGCAAGACTGTCCATAAAGCCGTCCGCGCAACCGCGCTTATCTTCTTCTTTGGGCTGGGCGTTTTCTGTTGCCTCTGCGCGCCCCTATCCGCCCAGGTATCGGCAAGCCTGTCCGGCTCGGTCACCGACCAGTCGGGCGCAGCCATATCGGGCGCAACTGTAACAGCAATCGACGTCGATACTGGAATGTCGCGGACCGTGCCGACCGGCCAATCCGGCCGATACGAATTACTTGCCCTCCCAGTAGGCCTCTACGAAGTCTGCGTTACGAAGAGCGGCTTCGCGGAAGGTATCCGCTCCGGCATCCGTCTCGTGGTGGGACAAGAGGCAAGTGTCGACCTGAGCCTTCGCGTTGGCCAAGTGAGCCAGCAGGTTAAGGTCACCGAGGATGCGCCGGTCGTGAACCTCACCACGCAGGACATTTCCGGACTGGTCGGAGAGCAACAGGTAAAGGATCTCCCACTCAACGGGCGCAGCTTCGACCTGCTCCTCACCTTGAATCCCGGAATCGTCAATTTTACCTGGGAAAAGACCGGCGGAACCGGCGTCTCGAACTCCACGACCGGGAATAATTTCGCGGTCTCGGGAAACCGTCCCCAGCAAAATCTGTTTCTGCTGAATGGCGTTGAATTCACAGGCGCGGCCGAGAACAACATGCAACCCGGCGGCGCCAGCGGAGAACTCCTGGGCGTCGAGGCGGTGCGCGAATTCAATGTGCAGCGCGATTCCTACGGCGCCGAGTACGGCAAACGCCCCGGCGGACAAGTCAGCATCGTGACCCAGTCCGGAAGCAATCAACTCCACGGCAGCGTCTACGAATTCCTGCGGAACAACGCGCTCGACGCCCCGAATTTCTTCGACCAGGGTTCGGCTCCGCCTTTCGAACGCAACCAGTTCGGTGCGGCCCTGGGCGGACCGATTCGCATCAACAAGACTTTCCTCTTCGCCAACTATGAAGGGCTGCGCCAGCATCTCCATCAAACCTCGGTGGCATTCGTTCCCGATGATGCCTCGCGGGCGGCCGCGGCCGCCAGTGTCCAGCCCCTGTTGAACTTGTGGCCTGAATCGCCCACCGAGGCTTGCAACCCCGCCTGTGGAATCGCCGAGGCTTTCAGCAGCCCGCTCCAAACCATTCGTGAAGATTTCGGCACCGTCCGCCTGGACCACAATATTTCCACGCGAGACGCGCTTGCCGCCGCCTACACCATCGACGACGGAGACGATTTCACCGCAACCATCTCCGATCCCTACAGCGCCGATATCCTCAAATTGCGTGAACAGGTGTTCAGCCTCGAGGAAACCCATACCTTCTCGCCCTCCGTCCTTAATGTCGCGCGCGTAGGCTATTCGCGCGCCGCCTATTTCTTTACCGGTGAACCGACTCCTGGCACGCCCGCCACCAGCGTTCCCGGTTTTCTGTTAGGGCATCCGGTTGGTGCGGTAGTGGTAGGTGGAAGTGCAGCCTCCAATCCGCAGGCGTCGATCGGCCTCGCCGGCAGCAATAATGGTAGCAATCTCACCATCGCCCGAAATCTCTTCACCTTTGAAGACCGAGTCACGCTGATTCACGGACGGCATCAATTCACGGCCGGCGTATGGCTCCAGCCCTTCCAGTCGAATGAGACTCTTGCCCTCAGCCAGTACGGCCAGGCCACGTTTACCAGCCTGTCCACGTTTCTGACGGGGACAACTTCAAGTTTCCTGTGGGATCCGACGCCCACCGAGATGAACTGGCGTTCGTTTCTCGGCGCCTGGTACGCAGAAGATGTGATTCGGGTAACCCCGCGCCTCACGCTCTCGCTTGGCTTCCGCAATGAGTTCACCACGGGGTGGAACGAAGCTCATGACCGTGCTGCTAATTACACCTACCCCGGCGGAATTATCTCGAACACACCGAACATCGGACACTCCCTTTTCACCACCAACAATGCGAAATTTCTTCCACAGCCGCGCATCGGCCTGGCCTTCAGCCCCTTCACCAGCAAGACGGTGTTCCGCGCCGGTTTCGGAATGTACAACGACCTTCAGGATGCCCTCGGCTATCGTACCGACCAAAACGCGCCCTTCAATCCGACCTACAGCCTCAAGGCGCTCACCGTCTCCCAGCTTCCCATCGATCCCACCGTTCCTCCGCCATCCGGATCGCCTCTCGTTCCGGGCGGCGTTCAGCCGGACATGAAGACACCAACTTTAATCTCATGGTCGCTCCGCGCCCAGCAGGAAATCTCGCCCAACACCTCGCTCACCATCGGCTACGTGGGAAGCCACGGCTACCACGAAATGATCGGTATCGACGCGAATGAACCATTCCCCGTCATCTGTCCGGCGTCGCCCTGCCCGGCCACTTATCCCTCGGGCTTCCCGGCGCCATTGGCAGGCACTCCGGTTCCGGCGGGCTCCTACTATGTTCCCACCACGGTGCGGGCCAATCCCACTCTTGCGAACACCTGGACCTGGTTCAGCCTCGGCACCAGCAACTATCACGCCCTTCAAGTTGACGTGAACCGCCGCTTCAGCCACGGCTTTTCAATCCGCGGCATTTACACCTGGTCAAAGGCGCTCGATGATGGCGATTCGCTCAACGCCACCGCCGCCGGCAACGCGCCGGCTCTCGCCTCGAACCCGTTCGACCTCCGCGCCGACTACGGTCCAGCCACCTACGACGCCCGGAATGTCGGCGTGATCAATGCCGTCTACACTCTGCCCTTCGGAAAAGGCCAGGCGCTCGCCAACAATTTGGAAGGCTGGGCTGATGTTCTTGCCAGTGGGTGGTCTGTAAACAGCATTGTTACCGCCCAGGCCGGATTCCCCTTCACGCCCCAACTCAGCTACAACCCGTCCAACAACGGCGATACGCGGAACCCGGTCCGGCCCTTCGTGAACCCAGAATTCACCGGCCCGGTAATTCTTGGCACGCCCACACAGTGGTTCAATCCCAACGCATTTCTGGCTCCCGGAACCTCGACGGCCAACGCCGGCTTCTACGGCAATCTCGGAAGGGACACGCTGATTGGTCCAGGTCTCGCCACCTGGGACTTTTCCACCTTCAAGCAGACGGCGCTGGGCGAACGCCTGCGCTTGCAATTTCGCGCCGAGATTTTCAATCTGCTGAACCGGGCCAATTTCAACACGCCGAATCTGATTACCTTTACTCCTTCCGGAGTTTCAGGCACCGCCGGCGCAATCACCAGCACTTCGACCACTTCGCGGCAGGTTCAATTCGGATTGAAATTCATTTGGTGAGAATAGAGCAGAACAAACTCTTGAACGATTCTGGCCAGCGCTTCGAAAACGTCGCCAAAGCATGCATCTTTACTGAAGAAGTTTGCCTAAAGTTCGTGGTGAGCCTTCACCAATACGATTCTCAAGAATACTAGCCGTGGTAGTTGACATGGATGGTTGGCTAGTCTATCGAACATGCCAATTCGCTCGGGTTTTCTGCCTTGTTTCTTACTCTTCATTTTTTGTTTTTTCTCTCTCTACCTCGGTGCGCAAACGCCGGATACAGCCGTCGTCCGGGGTTTGGTGGTTGACCAGACGCATGCCGTCGTAGCCGGCGCCGACATCACCATCACCAACCAGCGCACCGGCCTGAAGCGAACCGCTCAGACCGACGCTTCCGGCAAGTTCTCCGTCTCGGGCCTCCCAATCGAAGGCGAATACCAGATCAGCGCGCAGAAGCAGGGTTTCGCCCTGGCGACCTCGAACGTAACCGTGATCGGCGGAGCCACGGCAGAGTTGAATTTTCAACTGTCCCCCGCCGCGGAGAAGACGGAAATCACGGTCACCGGCGCGGTCGGCGAAGTACGCACTGACTTGCCGCAAATTGGCGACCGGCTGGGCACGCAGCAGATTGAAGAGACGCCGCTCCTGAATCGCCGCATCACGTATCTGCCCATGCTCAACGCCGCGAATCGTCCGGCCATCAACCAGGGCGACGTTTTCATGAACCAGAATTTGTTTACCACCAACGGCACCGGCCGCCGCCAGGCGTGGTTCGAAGTTGACGGCGGCAACTCCGTCGACCTCTGGGGACGCCAGACGATCTTCACCAACCTGCCGCTCGATGCGGTGGATGAGATGAATGTTTTGACCAGCCCATTCTCCGCCGAATATGGATCAAGCGCGGGCAGCGCCATCAATATCATCACGCGTAGCGGAGGCAATCAGTACCACGGAAGCCTGCTCGGCAACTTCCGGCCGGCGGCGACGTCTGCCGACCTGTGGGGCTTTACCGCGGGCACTGCGACCAGCGGCAATCAGTTGACCAGCGACGAACTCTACCAGCCGGCATTCTCCTTCGGCGGGCCGATCGGCAATAGCGGCCGCACTCACTTTTTTACGGCGGGCGAATATAGCTGGGAGAACAAAGTTTCGCCGATTACCAATGTGCTCGATGCGGGCGGATTCGAAGGCAAATACCGCGATTGGATGGGCCTGGCACGAATCGACCATCAGATCAACAACGGCAATAATCTTTTCCTGCGCCTCAACGCGGATCATTACGTCGATACCAATCCAAACGGCACAGTCGGAGGAGGAAGCCTTCCCAGCGTGGATCGAGTTTTCCGTCGCAATACCTACACCGTCGAACTCGGTGAGACCGCCGCGATTTCACCGAACTGGCTCAATAACGTCCGCGCTGAGTTCGAGCTCGCATCTCCGATCACGCAGTTCAATCCGGTGATTTTCGGCACGCAATTCGTAGTGCCCATCGCCGGTGCCGCGACCTTTACTACCGGCACATCGCAATCTGCGTTGCTGCTGAACCATCAATATGAATTTAACGACACGGTCGCCGCGACCTTTGGCCGACACAACTTACGCTTCGGCGCTCAAGTGATCCACTCGCGCACCGGCGGGAACAGCAAGGAATTCGGTGGTCCCATCTACCTCGGCCGCTTCAACTACAACACCTGCATGGACACGATAGACGTCTGCGAAAGCCAGGCTTACCTCGACGACATCACCCACGTCGCCAGCTATACCCAGAGCTACGGCAACGCCGACTATGTGGTGGGCGACACCCTCTGGGCGTTATTTGTACAGGATGATATCCACGTTCGCCAGAACCTGACCCTGAATCTGGGCCTGCGCTACGAGCAGCAGACCTTTACTGATTCCAATAAGAATTTCGGTCCCCGCGTCGGCTTTGTGTGGGATCCGCGCAGCGATGGACGCATGGTATTTCGTGGAGGATTTGGAATTTACTACTCGCAGGTCGTCGACAACTCGGAAGCGAACTACGCGCTGACGGGACCGACAGGCGTGTTCAATTACACCGCGCAACCGGGCCAGATCGGCTTCCCCGACAGCATCGAGGACGCCCCGCTGCCGCAATTTCCCGCCGGAGCGACCGTGCCACTCCGCAGCCTGTACATTCGCCCCGGCGACACGGATTACTACAATCAGTTTTTTCCGGTCTCCACGCTCATCGGCTACCAGAGCGGACTTTGGAGCCCCTATACCGAGCAGTGGACATTTGGCATGGAGAATCAGCTCGCGCGCAATTGGGTGCTGAGCCTCGATTACGTTGGGTCGCACAGCTTGAAAATCAACCGTCCCCTCGATGTTGATCCGCCCGCGTCCCTCTTTCGCAATGCGCCCGGACAATCTCAGACCGCCCAACAGGCCAATTGCCAGCGGCCGCTCTGGATTTATTTCTATCAGCAGAATGAGTTGACCTGTGACACCTCGAGCAATCAGGGCAAACCCACCTCAGTCCCAATTCCTGCCTATTCCGTGATCCAGGCGGACGTTAATGACGGGTTTCTGTTTTACAACGCGCTTGACGTCAACCTGAACCACCGGTTTTCCCGGAACCTTCAAATGCTGGCCAGCTACGTCTGGTCCCATGCGATTGACAACGTCGATCCCGATATACCGGGCCAGAATCCGAACGATCCCCGCTTTCCCGGTAACCCAGAATTAGGCAATGCAATCTTCGATCAGCGCCACCGCTTCGTGCTGAGCGGCGTCTACGTAGCGCCGCTAAAGATCAACATCGGCGGCGTCGGAACGTTCGGCTCCGGTCTGCCGTACAACATCGTCACCGGAACGACCAACAGCGGTGACACGGGCGCCACCACGGATCGTCCGGTCATCAACGGCGCCGTCATAGGACGTAATGCCGGCCACGGCCGGCCGATCTATGACGTTTCGCCATTTATTGAGCGCGAGTTCCCCTTGGTCGCGGAACGCGTGAGACTGAATCTCCGGATGGAAGCGTTCAACGTCTTCAATCACCCGAACTTTGTGGGCTATTTCGGAACCTGGGGCAATGGCGCGACTGAGCCTGCGGGCTTCGGTGCTCCAGCGACGGGCATCACCAATCAGCTTCCGGCGCGGTCGCTCCAGTTTCAGGTAAAGTTGACCTTCTAGAATCGGGGGCATTAGGTTGTCTGGAATGCGATCGTCTTGCTCCCGTCGCCGCAGTCTGTTCTCTGCGGTCTCGCTGATTTTCACGGCGCTGATTTTCACGGCGGTAAACTTTGTCCCTGTGTGCCGCGCGCAATCCACCGCGGGCGGCACCATCAGCGGCACCGTGGTCGATCCCGATCACCGGGTCGTTCCCGGCGCTACCATCACCATCCGCAACACCGACTTCACCTCAGAACGAACGCTCACGACCGACGCAGCCGGCAACTTCGTTGCTATCTCGCTGCCATCCGGAACCTATTCCGTTCAGGCGACGGCCAAAGGATTCAAGCCAAAAAAAGCCAATCGAGTTTCACTAAGCGTGGGCAGCAGCGTTCGCCTCACTTTCCAACTGGATCTCGCGAACGTCTCGCAATCCGTAACCGTGACCGGCCGTCGCGGCACGGTCGAGGGCAACACCGTCGCTCCATCCATGAATAAAGATGAGCCCGAATCAGCGAATTTCTTCGCAGGCCTGACGGTTACGTATCTTCCCAATCGTGACCGCGACTTCAGCGAGTTCGGGCAATTGAGCGCAGGAGTGAACAGTGGTGTGGGCACCGGCCTCGTAGTTGCAGGCCAGCGGCCCACAGCGTCACAAACCGAGATTGACGGCTCCAGCTTCGACGATCCGCTCCAGGGCGGAATGCGCGGCTCGAGCGATAACGCGATGTTCTTCCCGCAAACGGTCGTTCGTGAATTCCAGGTCTTGCACGCGGGGGCGGAGGCCGACGTCGGAGGCACCAACGCCGGCTTCGTCAACATCGTCACGAAACAAGGCAGCAACAAACCGCACGGCGAGGGATTTTACATCGGCCGTCCCAGCGCGCTCAGCTCCCGCGATGCGTTCAATCACTCGCTCGACAATGAACAGAATGAGTTTGGCGGTTCGCTCGGCGGCCCGATTCGCAAGAACCATTCGTTTTTCTACGCGGGCTTCGAGCAAGATTTCCTCCACACGCCCTACTGGACGGAGTTTCAGCAGCAAGCCGCCGGTGTCATCGTGCCGGATTCTCTAGCCAGTCTTCAGCAACAAATCGTGGAGAGAAATAGCCCGACCGCGCTCTTTGGCCGAACAGATTTTCTGCTCGACGCAAAAAACACGCTGAATCTCGCCTTCAATTTCAATCGGCTGAATGCTGCCGATGTTGGCGACGGCTCAACCCGGATCGACGCCGCTTCTTCGCACGTGAACTCACTGACCGGAAACAGCGAGTGGGCGCGCGGAAGCCTCAGCACCGTCCTGCGCAACAATCTCGTCAATCAGTTTTTGCTGGGATGGTCGCGCGACCGCCGCGACTACATTCCCAATTCCAAAGCGCCAGAGATGTTCATCAACGGCTTTGGAGAATTAGGAGGGAACAGCCTCGCGCCGCATGACTTCACCTCCGGCCAACTCCAAACTACCGACGACGTTGCCTTCAGCCGGGGATCGGCCATTGTGCACTTCGGCGCCAGCTTCGCCTATGATCCAGCCACCGAAACGCAGGAACCGAATCTCAACGGCCGCTTCGATTTCGATTCGCTCAACGACTTCCTGGCATTGAATCCGCGCCGCTATCGGCAAACATTCGTCTCCGGCGACGCGAGCTACAGCGCGGCCCTCCGCGAACTCGGACTCTACGCGACCGCCAGATTCGCGATCGCCAAGCACTTAACCGTGACCGCCGGCTTGCGCTGGGACGGAGAATGGAATCCGCAGCCGAGTAGTCCCAACCGTGCGATTCCCCAAACCGCGCGCATTCCGAACGATCTGGCGCAATGGCAGCCTCGTCTCGGCCTGGCCTGGAATCCGCGCGCGACCACCGTCGTCCGCATCTCGTCGGGGCTTTACGATGCGCCCACTCCGGCCACCATCTTTCACAGAGTGTTCACCGACAACGGCGCCAACATCATTTACGCCGACAGTTATTTCGATCCCGAAATCCTGCCGCTCGTTACCACCGGAGGATTACATTCCCTGACCGCGCCTCCAGCGCTCCTGGTTCCGGCCGCGCAGGTAGTCGGCATCGATCCAAACTTTCGCAATCCGCGCTCCCTTCAACTCGCAGGAAGCATCGAGCAGCAAATCAACTCGAAATTGAATGTATCGGCAGGCTACCTCCACGACAGCACGTGGGATTTGCAGCGCCGGGTGGATGAAAATCTATTTCCGCCCGTCAGCGGAATTGATGGCCTGCCGATTTTCGGTCCGACGCGCCCGAATCCGGCGATCGGCCGCCTGCTGATCAACCAATCCACCGCGCACTCTTCCTACGACGGCTTTCTGCTGACGTCGAATTTTCAGGTGTCGCGCCGCACCCAGGTGATGGCGAACTACACGCTCGCCAGGGCGCGCGACGACGATTCGAATCTGGGCCCATTCAGCATCGACTCCGCCGTCGATCCCTTTGACCTCGCAGCCGAGCGTGCGTACTCGTCATTCGACATTCGCCACACCTTCAACTTGAGCGCCATCGTGAACCTGCCGCTCGGGTTCAAGGTGAATCCCGCGCTGATTGCGCGCTCCGGACTGCCCTACACTCCGATTGTGGGTTTCGATCTTCAGAATGACGCCAACGACTTCAACGATCGCGCGATTTTGAATGGCGCAATGGTCACGAGAAACAGCGCTCGCCAGCCGAGCTTCGCCAATCTCGATATCCGCTTCGTAAAAGACATCACGCTACGCGGCGAAGGGCACCACCTCGACTTGTTTCTCGACATCTTCAACCTCACCGGCGCGCAAAATATGAACTTCGGGCCGGAAGCCGTCAGCTTTTATGGCACCGCCGCCGCGCCAGTGTTCACGGCAGGTCAACCTCTCTTCGCTCCCAACACGAATAACTTCGGCGGAGCCCGTCAGGTCCAATTCACGGCGCGCATCGTCGCCTTCTAGCCGAATAAATAGCAACCATGCTGCCGTTGGCCTTTCACTCCGTCACCAACCCGCCCGTCAGCTCGCTAACCCGCGCAATCCGCCGCTCGCGGCAATACGCCGCCAACTCCTCCACCAGTGTCTCAGTCGCGACCGGATCGAAATAACTAGCCGTCCCCACCTGCACCGCGCTCGCGCCCGCCAGCATGAACTCCACTACATCCACCGCAGTCGTAATCCCGCCCATGCCTATCACCGGAATCTTTACCGCCCGCGCCGCCTCGTACACCATGCGCAGCGCAATCGGCTTGATCGCCGGCCCCGACAGCCCGGCCGTCACATTCGCAATCCGTGGCTTGCGCGTCTCCGCATCAATCGCCATCGCCAAAAACGTATTCACCAGCGAAATCGCATCCGCCCCGGCTTCCTCGGCCACGTGTGCCATCAGCGCAATCGAAGTCACATTCGGCGAAAGCTTAACAATCAGCGGCCTTGCCGATACCCGCTTCGCCGTCCGCACAACTTCATCCAGCAACTGCGGATCGCTGCCAAATGAAATCCCTCCTGACGCCGTATTCGGACACGACACATTCAGCTCATAAGCCGCAATCCCCTCGCCCTGATTCAAAATTTCAATGGTGTGCTCGTAATCCTGCCGCGTATACCCAAAAATATTTGCGAATACGGCCACATTTTTCTTGGCGCGCAAGGCCGGCAATTTCTCTTCCAGAAATGCCCGCGCCCCAATATTCTGGAGCCCGATTGCATTCAGCATTCCCGCAGCCGTCTCATACAGCCGAGGCGGCGGATTCCCCGTCATCGGCTCAACCGAAAGCCCTTTGACGACTAGCCCGCCCAGCCGATCGAGATGAACGATGTCCTCAAACTCGATCCCATACCCGAACGTCCCAGAGGCAGCAATGATCGGATTCTTCAGCTCAATCTCGCCGATGCGGACGCGCAGATCGGGTGCGCCGGAAGGAGTGCCAGGAGACGACGGACTCATCGCGCACCCCCGGCAACCGCGCCGGTGTGCTCACCTGCGGTCGAAGGAGAACCCCGGCGCGGCGCCAGCGCCTCCGTCAACACCCGCCCCGTAGCCTGCGCCGGAGCGTTGATCCCCAGTAGCGACGCCAGCGTTACCGCCAAATCCACCGGCTCCGCATGAGTGCGGTAAACGCCCGGCTGAAACGCCAGCCCATAAAATGCCAGCGGCACATGCGTGTCATAACTAAACGGAGTCGCGTGATTCGTCCCGTGCAAGCCTCCGACCTCAAACATTTTCGGAACGCCCATCACATACCATCCGCCCTCGGGAGAATAGCTGTGCGCATAGCGCCGGCCAAGCTCGGTGTTGGGGATCGCGGCCGCATGCGCCAGTTGCCACTTCGTGAAATATCCCTCCAGCCCAGCTTCCTTCATGCTCTCGCCCGCATCGGCCTCGGCATCCGCCTCCTTGCGGCCCGCGCCCGCGAATGCCTCTTCATTCAGCCACGCCATCGGATAATCCAGATCGATATACTCCGCCTTCTTTCCATACTTCTGCGCGAGCAGGGAATTGATCCGTTCGCGCATCTCCTTCCCATCGAACCCGGCCGCCGGCAACCGCAAAGTCTTCGCATACTCCGGCAGAGGCGCGACGCCGTGATCGGCCGAAAGCGCCATCCAGACATTCGCCATCCCCACCTGATGTCCCAGAAAGTCGATGAACTCGGCCAGTTGCCGGTCGAGTGCGAGTGCCATGCCCCGCATTTGAGGCGAGTCAGGCCCTACCTGATGTCCCAGAATGTCGTTCGCCGAAAGGCTGATGGCAAGCAAATCCGTGGCCGGCCCGGTGCCGAGCTTCTCGTACAGCACAAGCTCCTTCGCGAAATCAAACTCATACTGATTCGCAAACGGAGTCGATCCAACCACCTCATAAAATCCCGCCGGCTTTCCGTCGTGGCCGGTGCGCGGCGCAGTCGATCCCAGAACCTTGCCGGTCTCATCCTTCCATTCGAGGTTCCAGAATTTTTCCGCCCGATGCCCGGTATTAAAATTACTCACCCACTCCGGAAGCTCAGAGCGATAAAAAGTCGAAGTAATCCAGGCTCCGCTCTTCGGATCGATCCAGTAAGCGCCGTCGGCGGAGAATCCGCCCGGCAGCACAGCTGCGCGATCCTTGAGCGAAATCGCAAACACGCGCGCCTTGCCGCCAGTAGCGAGCTTCAATTCATCGCCCAGCGTATCGCTCAAAAGATTGTGAGGTGAAGCCCCGGATCCGCTGCCTTCAATACCAACCAGCTTGGTAGCATCGTCCTCAACCGAAGTAACGAGCTTCTTTTTCTCCGGATCCCACCACTCATTCGCGACGATCCCATGTCCGCTCGTATAACTGCCGGTAAAGAGCGTAGCGTGCCCCGGAGCGGTCCGCGTATTGGCATAATCGTAATTACAATCCGTGAAGTACGCCCCGCGATCCATGAAAACCCGAAAGCCGCCGGCAACAAACTGATCTCGGTATCGCTCCAGATAATCGCCGCGGAACTGGTCGATCACGATGACCACCACGAGCTTCGGATGAGCATCATAAGCGGAACCAAAAGCGCGCTGGATCAGCAGAGGTGGAGCAAGCAGAGAAAAGACCAGCAGGGAAGCCAGCAACGCCGGCACCGGGCAAGAACGGGGGAGTGTCATTGCGGTTTAGTTTACAGGAGAAGCGCAGCTTTTCTCCGCGTTCTCGGCGTTTCCCCCGCGCCTCGGCGGTTTAAGATTTGGGTCGCAAGCCTGCACGAAATCCCGCTTTTCAGCTAAAGTTAAAAGGAATGCTGGATCTAAACTTCGTCCGCGACAACCTCCCGCAAGTAGAAGAAAAACTCCGCCAACGCGGAATGAATCCCTCCGAAGTATTGAAAGATTTTCAGGCCATCGACGCCGACCGCCGTCAGGCCATCACTCAGACGGAGCAGCTCAAAGCCAAGCGCAATCAGGCCTCCGAAGAAATCGCCCGCCTCAAGAAAAATAAAGAAGACGCAGCCGCGCAAATCGAAGCCACCAAGGAAATGCGGGAGCAAATTCAGGAGCTGGAAAAAAAGTCCACCGAAGCCGACGCGCGCCTGCGCGAACTTCTGATGGCCCTGCCCAATCTCCCCAACGCCAGCGTACCAGTAGGCAAGAGCGAAGCCGACAACGTCGAAGCCCGACGCTGGGGGGCACCGCCCAAGTTCGACTTCACTCCCAAGCCGCATTGGGAACTGGGCGAACATCTAGGCGTGCTCGATCTGGCCCGCGCCGCCAAAATCTCCGGCGCCCGTTTCGCCGTCTATTGGGCGCTGGGCGCGCGCCTGGAACGCGCTCTCGCCAACTTCATGCTCGATCTTCACACTCGCGAGCACGGTTACACCGAAGTTCTCCCGCCCTATCTGGTCAATTCCGAATCCATGTACGGCACCGGCCAGTTGCCCAAATTCGCGCAAGATTTATTCCGCGTTCCGCACGGAGAAAAAGATCTCTGGCTCATTCCCACCGCCGAAGTCCCACTCACTAATCTCTATCGTGACGAAACTCTCGACGCCGCCAAGCTCCCGATCAGTCTCACGGCCTACACTCCGTGCTTCCGCAGCGAGGCCGGTTCCTACGGCAAAGACGTCCGCGGCATAATCCGCCAGCATCAGTTCCAAAAAGTCGAGCTGGTCAAATTCGCCCGCCCGGAAACGTCCTACGACGAACTCGAAAAGTTAACCAACAACGCCGAAACCGTCCTCCAGAAACTCGGCCTGCATTATCGCGTCATGACGCTCTGCACCGCTGACATCGGCTTTTCCGCCGCCAAAACCTACGACATCGAAGTCTGGCTCCCCGGCCAAAATCTCTTCCGCGAAATTTCTTCCTGCTCGAATTTTGAAAGCTTTCAGGCCCGCCGCGCCAACATCCGCTACCGCCCGGAAGGGAAGAACAAGACCGAACTCGTGCATACGCTGAACGGCAGCGGTCTGGCCGTTGGACGCACCTGGGTCGCGATCGTAGAGAACTACCAGCAAGCCGATGGCAGCGTGTTAATTCCGCAAGCCTTGCAACCCTACATGGGCACGGACCGCATCACAGCGCGAGAGAAATGAACTATGACTGTGAACTGTGAACGGCAGCTCTATGAACGCGGTCCGATGGGGGATAGACTTGACAAGCGCGCGCCCCGGACCGTATCGGGCGGCCGATTTGCCATGCCATGAATTCCAACATACACTTGCAATCCGACTCAGCCCTTACGATCCCGAAAGTCCCCAAACCCCCAATGGGCACGATCTGGCGCACAATCCGCGGCTACATTCTCTGGTCCTACGAGCGCGGCACTCTGCATTACGACATCATGGTCACGCTCATCCTGCTATTTATTTTTCTCTCGCCGCGCTTCATCAACTTCAAGGACAAGCCCGTCGAGCACAATCCGTACGCCGCCGGCGTGATGGTAATACCCGACAAGCAAGGCGGCTTCATCTACCAAATCCCCGCTTCTGCCGTGAATTCCGCGAAGGGCGCGGACATCCGTGGCCAGCTCGAAAGAATCATAGAGCCAATCGCAGGTGCAGTCGCCATCTCAAAATATGAGCCAGTCAAAGACCTGACCGGCCACACCCAAAGCTATAAAGTCTGGGTCAGCAAAGAATGATGCGTTCATCTCAACGCCAGTGCGGCACAACAAGCTCCAGCGTCTTGGTCCTATGTCTGCTTCTCGCAACCGCGGCCCAAACGCAGGTGATGGGCATCGGCTGGCACGCGGCCAGGTTTTTCTACCAATCCGACTCCGCCGGCCTCGACCACGTCCTGACGCAAATGGACAACGCCGCCAGGACCTTCCACACGGCACAAGCCAACCTCACCGCCGAGCAATACACCAAGCTGGTCGATGAAACGGATACGCAAAAGGGCAAAGTCTATTACGAGCGCGTCGGCAAAGAAGTCAACATGGCCGCCGACATCACCGAGCCCGACAGGCAATACGCCATCTACGCAAACGGCAAAGCCCAGGTGTACAACCCAAAAATTGATCAAGTGAACGAATATCAGCCCGGCAAGAGCCGCGCCCAGATCGAAGCGTTCCTGCTCCTCGGCTTCGGAGGCGGCGGCCACGCGCTGCTTTCGACTTATGACGTTAAGTATCTGGGATCGGAAAACGTCGGCGGTATCAATGCTGCGAAACTCGAGCTCACGCCAAAGTCCCAGCAACTGCAAAACAACATTTCCAAGATCCTGCTGTGGATCGATCCAGCGAAAGCCGTCGCGGTGCAAATGCAGCTATTCTTCCCGGGAGGCGATTACCGTCTGACCAAATATTCCGACATTCAAATCAACCAGAAGCTGCCAGACAACGCTTTCAAACTCAAAACCACCGGCAAAACCAAGTTCGTTTCGCCGCAAAGCTAGCGTAAACCGGGTAACAGCCGCCGAAAGCCCGCAATTTTCTCAAAAACGCCGCAGAATCCGAACCATCAGAAACAAGCTGAAAATCTCGCGCCGTGACGATATACTGCACAAAAGCCTTTAGAAAGAAGAGAGAATCGAGCAAGAATGGCCAAGGTCTTCACCATCCCCGTCCCTCCCGATCTCTCCCGCAAAAAGCGCGAGCGCACCGCCGATCCCCGCTACGTAGATGGCCAAAAAATCCTGGTCGAAGCGATGCGATACCTCGCGCAAACCGATCCAGTGGCCAATCGCGGAGCCGTCGAACTGCTGAGCGAGCATGTCCGCACGCGCTTCCGCATGACCGATTCGCCACTCAGCTAGCATTCATCCCGCGCGAGCGATAATTGCCGCCTGCGCTCTCCGCTCAATCCACCCGGAAATCCACGCCGAACCCAGCACAATAATCGCCGGATAGCACTCCAGCGTATAACGCGTCTCCGGATTCTCAAGCGACCCCAGGAACGCAGAGCGCAATACCACAAAGCAAACCAGCAAGCCGATATACCGGACATCCGCGCGCCTGAAAATCAGCCCCAGTCCAGCCGCCACCACAAAAACTAAGTTGATCACTCCAAAGGCGACCGCGGCCGCCGACCACTTCGGATCGTCATTGAACTCCCACCAGCGCGGGTCCGAAGGCAGCAACTCGGTTCGCGGACGCAGCCACATGTCGGCGATGCGCGCCGACGGCAGCTCAACATAGTACCGAAACGGATGCGCCCGAATCCGCTGCTCGGCCACCTGGTCAAAGCGCGCATCGATTTGCGGCGTAAGCCGCTGGTCCACGTTGTAGTCCGCAATCAAAGCCAGTGTCGCGTCCTTCGCCGAATCAAGCGCCCGCGCGGGCAGTTTCTCCACATCGATCTTGTCGCCGGGAACATTCCAATAAATCTCCTCCACCGATACATAATCCGCCATCCAGGTTCGCACCCAGCGATTAAATCCCACCGGAACAACTTCCTCCGACTCGGTCGCATAGCGCGGAGCCAGCGGCTGAAACTGATGCAGCGTAGTCCAATTGCGAACCGTCCACGGAGCCAGCGGCGCCAGCGCAATAATAATTACGATGATTTCAGCGACTAACAAAGTTCGAAAAAAATGAACTCTCTTGCCGGGAATGGGTGCGCCGGGGGCAGCTCGTTGCGTCTCAAGATTTGTACCGGGGCGCCGCTTTACTAATGCCGAACCCGCCCGCAAACCGACCGCCACATAAAGCAGCGTCGCCGCAAGCAGAATTCCCCCGTCGGGTCGCAACAAAATGGACGCCCCAATCGCAGCTCCGGTCGCCGCCCACAAGGGCCAAGGAATTCCGGCCGAAGCTTCCAGCGGATCCTTTTGCGATGCCCGCGTCCGATCCAGCGCCGCCACCGCGCAATCCAATGCCAGCACCGTAAAAAACACTTCCAGCGTCTCCGTCAGAACCGCCGCCGCATAATTCGCGAAAAATGGACACAGAGCCGCCAGAAGAAACGCAACTCTCCCAGCCCACCGCCCCGCGACCATCCGCCGCGCCAAATCAGCGATCAGGAGGGCAGTGCCCAGGTCAAACAGAATCTGCGCCACTAATACAGCGTGGGTGCTTCCCAGTCCAAACACCCAGAACATCGCAGCCAAAAATGCCGGATAGCCCGGCAGCCGCGTATCCGAAGGCACAATCCGCCCATCCTCGGTTTGACCATAAATGCCGTGCTGTAGCCAATTGCTCGCAAGATCGATGTAAACGTGCGAATCATCGGTCGTTGCCGCAAAATAAATAAAGAAAAACAGCCGCAGCGCGAGCCCAGCCAGCCCGATCCAAAGAAAAAACCGCCGATGTTCCCGCAGCATCCCCAGCACGTTGGAAATATACAAGCATTGCAGAAGTTAGGGGTTAGATTGCAGAAGTAAAAGCGGCAGTTTCCGGCAGCAGCGCTGTCGGGATCGTCGGTTTTACTTCTGCAATCTAACCTCTGACTTCTGCAATCGGAGTTTGACCCCCCGCCCCGCGCCCCTTAGGATGAATTACAGCAACCTGATGTCCAAGCAGATCTTTCACGACCCGCAACAGGCGCGCTGGAAGCGCATTCGCCGCGTATTCGACGTGGCTGCCCTCGCCTTTACGTTGCTCATCGTATTCTTCCTGTACAGCGCCGTGCGCAGCGAGCCGCTCCCCGATCTTTCCCTGCGCGTCGAAAAACGTCCCTACCACGCCCTCAAGGAAGGCGAAAAAACAAAAGCCCGCGAGAAGCGCCGCCGCGACGCGCTCGCCCGCATAGGGCGCCACCGCAAGTCTCACAAACCACCCTCCCAAATCGTTCTCAACTCCGAAGAAGGCGTGCGCGCCGCTTTTTACGTCTCTTGGGATGCCGCCAGCTTCTCCTCCCTTCGCGAGTACGCGCGCCAGATCGACCTCCTCTTTCCTACCTGGCTGCAAGTCCTTACGCCTGACGGCCATCTGCAAGCGGTCGATCCGCAGACCAACAAGCTTTTCAACGTCATCCACGGCAAAGCCGTTCATCCCATCGATCCTGAGGTTATGCAGTTCCTGGACGCGGAAAACACCAACATGGAAGTCTTCCCCGTCGTTCAGAATTTTGACAACGACGCCAACGATTTTTCTCCCGCCGTCGCCGACTTCCTCAACAATCCCGCGGCCCGCGCCCGTTTTCGCCGAGAGATTGCTCTCTACCTGGCCTCCGACCACTACCGCGGCCTGATGATTGATTTCGAATCGTTCCCCAAAAAAGGCCAGCCTGGCTATCTTTCTCTCCTTCGGGAACTCGGCTCCGACCTGCACGCCAAAGGAATGAAGCTCTACGTCAGCGTGCAAGTGCGTAACTCCGATTACAACTATCCCGCCATCTCCGCCGCCGTCGACGGCGTGGTCATCATGAATTACGACGAACACTATCCCGGCGGAACGCCCGGCCCAGTCGCCTCGCAAGACTGGTTTTCGAATAACCTCAAAGCCGCCGTCAAAGACATTCCCAAGAACAAACTAATCTGTGCCATCGGCAACTACGGATACGATTGGGTCGAACGCGATAAAAAAGGCAAGCTTCCGCCCGGCATGATCGACCGCAGCGTCTCCGTCCAGGAAGCCTGGATCGGGTCCAGCGATGCCGATGAAGATATTGACTACGACGGCGATGCCCTCAACCCGCACTACAGCTATCTCGACGACGATAACCGCCATCACTATGTATGGTTCCTCGATGCCGTCACCGCCCTCAACGAAATGCGCGCGGCGCAGATGCTCGGCATCCAGACCTTCGCGCTTTGGCGATTAGGCTCGGAAGACCGAACGCTCTGGCGGGTGTGGGATGTTCCCGGCGACCCCAATGCCCCCGATCACCTGCGAGATGTACCCCCGGGCCAGGATGTCGACATGGAAGGCGACGGCGAGATACTGCGCATTGAGGCCAAGCCCGCCGACGGCGAGCGCGAGATCAGCATCGACAAAGACACCGGCCTGATCGACGATGAAAACTTCAAGACGCTGCCCCAGCCCTACCGCGTAGCACGCTACGGCGCCAGCAAGAACGAACTGGCTCTCACCTTCGACGACGGCCCCGACCCCGACTGGACTCCGAAAATTCTCGACGTTCTCAAGCGCGAGCATGCGCCCGCCGCATTTTTCCTGATCGGAATTCAGGCCGAAAAGTTCGGCAGTGTCGCCCAACGCATCTACCGCGAAGGCAATGAAATTGGCAACCACACCTTCACCCATCCCGACATCAGCGCCATCGGCACCCGCTACATGCAGCTCGAACTCAATTTGACCGAGCAACTTTTCGCCAGCGAATTAGGCATTCGCACCATCCTCTTTCGCCCGCCCTATTCGGTCGACGCCGAGCCCGACACCGAGGATCAAGTGCGCCCGCTGGAACTAACCCAGAGCATGGGCTACCTCACCATTGGCAACAAGCTGGATACCAAAGATTGGGAGCCCGACCCGCCGCTCTCGCCCCAACAAATCGCCGACGAGGTCCTCGACCACCTTCCGCCCTGCCGGCCGAATGATACGCAGCATTGCGGCAACATCGTTCTGATGCACGACGGTGGCGGCAACCGCGAGCGCACCGTCCTCGCCCTCCCTCTCATTATCGACGGCGCACGCGCCCGCGGCTTCGAATTCGTATCGCTCCATCAGTTGATGGGCAAGACCAAAGCCGACGTCATGCCTCCGCTTCCGCCCAACCAGGTCTGGGCCGCGCGCCTCAACGCGATCAGCTGGGGACTCTTCACCGCCACCATCGGCGGCATCACGCTGATCTTTTTCCTCGGCGACATTCTCATGACCGGCCGCCTGGTTTCGATCGGCGTGCTTGCCGTCTATGACCGTGTCCGTTCGCACATTTACGGCACGCCCGCCGAAATCGCCGCCTACAAGCCCAAAGTCGCGGTTCTCATCCCCGCCTACAACGAAGAAAAAGTGATCGAGCGCACCGTTCAGGGCGCGCTCGACTCCGACTATCCCAACCTTCGTGTCATCGTCATCGACGACGGCTCCAGGGATCGCACCCTCGAAGTCGTCCGCCGCGCCTTCGCGCCTGAACAGGCCGCTGGCAAAATTCTCATCCTGACCAAGCCCAACGGCGGCAAAGCCGAAGCGCTCAACTATGGACTCGATCACATCGGCAATGCCGAACTTTTCGTCGGCATCGACGCCGACACCATCATCGCCCCCGACGCCATCAGTCGCATGGTCCCGCACTTCCTGGATCCCAGGGTAGGAGCCATCGCCGGCAACGCCAAAGTTGGCAACCGCGTTAATCTCTGGACCCGCTGGCAAGCCCTCGAATACATCACCAGCCAGAATTTCGAGCGCCGTGCCCTCAACACGCTCGGCGCAGTCAGCGTAGTCCCCGGAGCCATCGGTGCCTGGCGCGTCTCCGCCGTTCATGAAGCCGGTGCCTTTCACATCGACACGGTTGCCGAAGATGCCGACCTCACAATGGCCCTCCTGCGCAACGGCCATCGCGTCGAATACGAAGATCAAGCTTTAGCCTTCACCGAAGCCCCCACCACCGCCAACGCTCTAATGCGCCAACGCTTCCGCTGGTCCTTTGGAATTCTTCAGTCCATTTGGAAACACGGGGATGTCTTCGCCCGCAAAGGTGTTTTGGGATTAGTCGCTCTTCCGAACATTCTCATCTTCCAGATCCTGCTCCCGCTAGTGTCGCCCTTCATCGATATCATGTTCGCCGTCGGCACGATCTGGTACTTCACCAGAAAGTACTATCACCCCGACTCCACCGATCCCGCCGACTTCCAGCGGCTGCTGATTTTTTTCATTGCATTTCTGGTAATCGACTTCATCGCGTCGGCCATAGCCTTCGCCCTGGAGCGCCGCCAACCCGAGAGCCGCGAAGACATCTGGCTGCTGAGCCAGGTCTGGCTCCAGCGCTTCGCCTACCGCCAGGTGTTTTCAATCGTCCTGTTTCGCACCTTAAAGCGAGCCATAACCGGACGTCCTTTTGCCTGGGACAAGTTGGATCGCACAGCCGCGGTAAAGTACGTCCCCGCCGAGCGCAGAGACTCCGTCGATGTGTCTTTGTGACCCCGATTCCGAAGGTGCGCCAAAAAAATTTTGCGGCTAACCAAAACGGCCCCCTCGTCATCTCTTAATATTGTGGGGTTTATGCATGTCGCTGATCCCCTTCCAATGGAAAAATTGCCGCGGATTGGTGGCGCATTGCGCGCCGATCCTGTGTATTGTCACGGTGACCATCTTGTTGGGCCGCGGGCTGCCGGTCGGCCTACTGCATGGCGCACATAGCCGGGCCGGTCATACTTTTGGGAACCACAGCCATCGACCCTGTTTCGATCACAACGATTCTCAATGGATGAGTTCGTCTCCTGTGACGTTGGGCGCTCCACCGGCGGCCGCTGAGCCTAATCAGCTTGTCGCTGTCGTGCCTGGCCTCGGAATCGTCACCGATTCCTGGCATTGCGACCGTCCTCCCCCGGCCAGTTGACGCTTCGGCATTCCCCGGCGCCACCTCCAGTTTGCATTGGCAGTGCGCAACGACAATTTGCGGACGCGCCAGGCAACTGCGCGATCTCCCTTTTCAGGCCCAAGAATCCAAGGAGAAATAAGTCATGGCAGATGGACACGATCTTAATTGGCAGGAATTATGCAAGGCAGCTTCGGAAACAAAGAGCACCGAGGAACTCCTCAACATCGTACGGGAACTCAACGACCTCCTGGAACGTGAAGAGCGAATGCATCATGGCTTGGCTGAGGCGGCGGGAGAGGACAAGTCGATCTGGGGGGCCCAATGCTGACTAAAGGTTCCACCGTCCCGATTCGTCCACCTTCACCCACCCGCTACCCGCCGATTCCATCAAGTCGCGGACGGCCAATGGAAATAACTTCGTGGCGATTCGTGATCGGCGCGGCGCTCGGCGTCGGCCTGGTGTCGTTTCTTGCCACCGAACTCATGCACTACTGGCTGGTGCCGGATCTGGGACGCAATCGCGAAAGATTGCTGGCCGAAGCCCTGTCAGCCCTCATCGTGAGTTGCCTGATCGCAAAGCTAGCCCACATGGCCCGACAACATCAGCGTGCCACCGTCGCGAGAATGCAGGTCATTGCCGAGATGAATCATCACATCCGCAACGCTTTGGCCCCGATCTCCCTTTCGGTGGACGCGATTGAAAACCAGCAACTCATCCGCATCATCTCCGACGGCGTCGATCGCATCGACTGGGCTCTGCGGGAAATCCTGCCGCGCGAATTGCCGCTCAACGAAGATGAACGCTATCGCCCCGGCAGTTTCAAAAAAGGCGCTGGAGGCTAGAGAGAAATAGCGCCTTGCGCTAAACGGAACGGATCGGCAGCAGAAGGAAACCGCAAATGATTGCGCGCATGTGGCATGGCTGGACAACCCCGGAGAATGCCGGCGCCTACGAAACCCTCTTGCGAGACGATATGTTCCCGGCCATCCGCCAGGTTGAAGGTTCGAAAGGCGCCTACCTCTTACGGCGCAGCGGAGAAAGCGAAGTCGAGTTCGTGACCATCACGCTTTTTGAATCGCTCGACGCCGTCCGCCGTTTCGCAGGAAAGAACTACGAGGATGCGGTGCTTCATCCTAAAGCGCATGCATTGCTGTCGCGTTACGACGCCAAATCCGAACACTATGAGGCGCGCATCGCGCCAGAATAGGGAAGCCGGCTAAATCACCACCGCCTCCCGATACTCCCCATAAACTTTCCTCATTGCATCGGAAATCTCCCCGACCGTCGCATAAGCCTCGACCGCAGCCAGAATCCGCGGCATAAGATTTTCCCCCGAGCGCGCCGTATCTTCGACCGCGCGTAACGCCGCCCGCCAAGTCTCGGGATCGCGTTTGGCCCGCACGGCGCGAACCCGCTCGACCTGCCTCGGCTCCAGCGCCGGATCGATGCTCTGAATCGGCACCGCGCGCTCTTGCTCAATCTGAAAGCGATTCACGCCCACGACAACTGCCTGTTCGCGGTCCACTGCCTGCTGATATTCATAAGCCGCGTTCTGAATTTCCTGCTGCACATACCCGCGCTCAATGGCCTTTAGCATCCCGCCCATGGCCTCAATCTTCTCAAGATATCCGTCCGCGCGTTTTTCGATTTCGTTCGTCAGGGACTCGATGAAATACGACCCGGCCAGCGGATCGACCGTTTGCGGTGCGCCCGATTCATAAGCAATGATCTGTTGCGTGCGCAATGCGATTCGTGCAGACGCCTCGGTGGGCAGGGCCAGCGCCTCGTCAAACGAATTCGTGTGCAGAGACTGCGTCCCCCCCAGCACCGCCGCCATGGCCTGAATCGCGGTGCGGACAATGTTGTTCTCGGGTTGCTGCGCGGTCAAAGTCGAGCCCGCCGTCTGCGTGTGGAAGCGCAGCATCCAGGATTTCGGACTCCTCGCCTGAAAACGCCCGCGCATGATCTTCGCCCACATCCGCCGCGCCGCGCGGAATTTGGCGACTTCTTCCAGAAAATTGCTGTGCGCATTAAAAAAGAAAGAAAGCCGCGGCGCAAACTTGTCAACGTCGAGCCCGGCGCGAATCGCGGCTTCAACATAGGCAATCCCGTTGCCGAGAGTAAACGCAACCTCCTGCACCGCAGTCGACCCAGCCTCGCGCATGTGGTAGCCGGAGATCGAAATCGTATTCCAGTCCGGCACGTTCTCATTTGTCCAGGCAAATAAGTCGGTAATAATGCGCATCGCCTGCTGCGGCGGATAAATATAAGTGCCGCGCGCGATGTATTCCTTGAGCACATCGTTCTGCACCGTCCCTGAGAGCTTCCGAATATCTCGCCCCTCCCGCCGCGCCACCGCGACGTAAAGCGCCAGCAGAATCGAAGCCGTAGCATTGATGGTCATCGAGGTAGAAATCGAAGTCAGATCGATGCCATCAAACAGCCGCTGCATGTCTTCAATGGAATCGATCGCCACCCCAACCTTGCCGACCTCGCCCAAAGCAAGCGGGTTGTCGGAGTCGAGCCCGATCTGCGTAGGCAAATCGAAGGCCACCGATAAGCCCGTAGTCCCATTCGCCAGCAAATACTTGTAACGTTTATTCGACTCTTCCGCATCGCCCATGCCGGCATACTGCCGCATGGTCCACAGCCGTCCGCGATACATGGTCGCCTGCACGCCGCGCGTGTAGGGAAATTCGCCGGGATAACTGAGATCGCGGTCGTAATCAAAGTCGGCAAGATCGGCGGGCGTGTAAAGCGGTTGAACAGGAATGTGAGACGAAGTCCGTTGCTCCGCCACCGGCCGCTTCGGTTGCGCAGGAGCGTCGATCGTCTTAGTTGGATCCCTCATAGAAACCTCATGTCAGAGGTCACAGGCCACCGCCGAAAACCTCCCTGTCGATTTTGGCTGTCACCTGTGACCCGTGACCGGTCACCCTCAGACTTCATACCTCCAACCTCCTACCTCTTCCTGATCCGCACAAACGAACTCAACCCGAACCACCCGAACGA
>JBAQJF010000029.1:0-2450 GCA_049300195.1 Terriglobales bacterium
ATCAAGCTGGCTCAGCCAGGGACTTTCACCGATTCGCTCACCGAGATTTTGCGCAACGGAGCGCGTGCCCTGCTCACGCAGGCCATTGAGACGGAAGTCGCTGACTTCCTGGGGCGGTATGCCGATCTCAAGACCGCGGCGGGCCACCAGCGCGTGGTGCGTCACGGGCATCTGCCGGAGCGCGAGATCATGACCGGCATCGGGCCGGTGGCCGTGCGCCAGCCGCGCGTGCGCGACCGGGAGGGCGTCGGCGGCGAGCGGATTCGGTTCAGTCCGACCATTCTGCCGCCGTACGCCCGGCGCACGAAGAGCCTCGAAGTGCTGATCCCGATCCTCTACTTGAAGGGCATCTCCACCGGCGACTTCGAGGAGGCGCTCGGCGCGTTGCTCGGCAAGGACGCCGGCGGGCTGTCGGCCTCGACCATCGCGCGGCTGAAGGAGGCCTGGATCGACGAGCACGCCCGCTGGCTCGATCGCGACCTGTCCGCCAAGCGGTATGTCTACGTCTGGGCCGATGGCATCTACGTTCAGGCCCGGCTCGAAGACGATGCGCAGTGTCTGCTCGGGATCATCGGCGCCACCGCTGAAGGCAAGAAGGAACTGGTTGGGCTTGCCGACGGCATCCGCGAGAGCGCGCAATCCTGGAAGGAACTGCTGCTCGATCTCAACCGGCGCGGCCTGACGATCGACCCGCAGCTCGCTGTTGCCGACGGGGCACTCGGCTTCTGGAAGGCGATCGACGAGGTGTGGCCGAAGACCCGAGCGCAACGCTGCTGGGTGCACAAAACCGCGAATGTCTTGAACAAGCTGCCAAAAAGCCTGCAGGCTAAGGCCAAGCGGGCATTGCAGGACATCTGCATGGCGGACACCAGGAAGGCCGCCGAGGCTGCGCTCGATGCGTTCATCAAAACCTATGGCATCAAGCACGAGAAGGCCGTCGAGTGCCTGACGAAAGACCGCGAGGCGCTGCTCGCCTTCTACGACTTCCCCGCCGAGCATTGGAAACATCTACGCACGACCAACCCGATCGAGAGCACGTTCGCGACCGTCCGGCATCGAACAATCCGATCGAGAGGTTGCCTCTCGAACAAGACCGCGCTAGCCATGATCTTCAAGCTCGCACAAGCCGCCGAGAAAAGTTGGAATCGTCTCCGCGGTCACGACCAGTTGCCGAAAGTTATCCTTGGTGTAAAGTTCAACGACGGTATCGAGATCGTCAGATCGCAAGCTCAAGCCGCTGCCGCCTGACCTCGCTCGTCACCAAGATTCGGCGATAGCTCCGAGCTTTGAGTGGGCCGCCGGACATTCTGGGTCCTCCACACGTCTGTGTGCAAACACCCTCCGCTGCCTGCCTTCGGGCCTCTAAAGCAAGGTGCTATGGCGATTGAAGCATTCACATAATTCTCGGATAATTTCCTTTTCGGCCGCTAAGTTGATTTATTCATATTCAACGAAAATCGGTCGGACGAGGCCGATCGCATCAAGCCGTCGCGGGACCCTTGGAACTTTGTCAGGCCTGATGACGTTTCTCAACCGTCGAGCACCAAGGACAAGGATTGTTGCCGCTATGGACGAAAATCGTATTGCCGGGACGGCAAAGAATTTAGGTGGAAAGGTCGAAGAAGGCCTCGGGCGCGCCACCGGTGACACTGCGACGCAAGCTGAAGGGAGGGTCAATCAGGTGAAGGGGAGTGCTCAGGACCTTTACGGACAAGTGCGCGATGCAGCGTCCGACATGGCGGGGACCGCTCGCGACACAGCGTCTTCGTTCGAGGGATGGCTCCGGCACACGATCGAACAACAACCTTACACCACCGCCGTGGTCGCCCTCGGTATCGGCTGGCTCCTGGGTCGGACGCATCGACCCCTATGACCCGCGCCTGGTTTCGCGCGTAAGAATTGCCGAGCCGATAGTTCGTAGCCCACACAGCCCCATAGTTACCGCACGAGCCGCCGCTGTATCGGCGGCTTGCGTTATAGCTTTTGAGTTTGCGGGGTGTGTTGGTTATTTCCCCCTTGGCCGCCTCGCTGGCGATGGCGCACGGGTTTTGTCATTTTCTTCTTTTGTACTTTTTGCGGCTTTCCCTAAAAATGGTCCGCCCGGCTGCTTTGCGGGGCGTTGACCGCCGCCCTGTACTTTTTTGCCCAACTGGCCCCCTGGATTATAGATCATTCAGTGCTCCTAACTTGAAACTGCTCTGAACCCCAACGGTATTCGAGAACACAAGTTCCTTGTTTGCGGATTGTGCGGCAAGTCCGCGGTAGCTGTCTCTATCGCGCCTCGGTCCGTGCCGCGGACGCGGGCAGGGTGGGCCAAAGAGCCGACTTGGTGATTTGCGCCCGTCCTCGCCGTCTGCCAATGGAGGGACTGAGACAACGACATGAATCTGCGGGCGTGACTTCCTCCTCCTCAATCCGGCTTGGCCTCGACATCGGCGGCACGTTTACCG
>JBAQJF010000030.1:0-7850 GCA_049300195.1 Terriglobales bacterium
CCTCTAAAGTTGCCTTGCGCAGGCCGTTTGACTTGCGCGGGTTGATTGACTTGCGTAGGTCTTGGGAAGGGCACGGCTTCCAGCCGTGCCGATAGAATCCGCATTTGATGGTGGCTTTAGCCGCTGGTGGTCAGTGCTCACCAACCTCATAACGCGCCTACTTCGCCCCTTCCGTCACCATCTCGGAGAAATCCGCAATCGTCGAGAATTCCTTCAGCAACGTCTGAAGCAATGCCAGCCGGTTGGCCCGCAGATTGTCGTCGTCGACCATCACCATCACTTTATCGAAGAACTTGTCAATCGCCGGACGCAGCCGTGCGATCTCCCACAGCGCCTGTTCGTAGTTACGGGATGCACGCAACTCCTCAACCGCCTGCGCAGTCTTTGGAATCATCGCCGCCAGTTCCTTCTCCGAATCTTCCACCAGCGCCTCCTCCTCCAGACGCTCCGCGATCCGCCGATCATTCTCCGCCGCCTGCCGCAGAATATTCTTCATACGCTTGAACGCGATCGAAATCGATTCAAAGTCCGCAGATCCGCGCACCTTGCTCACCGCCTCCGCCCGCGCGACAGCATCCATCACATCGTCCGCATCGGCCGCGAGCACGGCATTCACCACGTCATATGCATGTCCCCGCGCTTCCTTCAAATAAAATTCCAGCCGCTCGCGAAAAAATGCCCGAATCGATCCCGCGTAATCGGCATTCGCAAATTTCTTTTCGGCCGCGGCTCCGCGATACTGTTGCCGGGCATCGGACATGATCTCGAGCAGCCGCAGCGGTAGGGTACGCTCGGCAATGGTTCTGACAATCCCATTCGCCTGCCGGCGCAACGCAAACGGATCTTTCGATCCACTCGGCACCAGCCCGAGCGCAAACATCCCAGCAATCGAGTCCGCTTTGTCGGCAATCGAAAGCACCGCGCCCTCAATCGTCCGCGGCACCTCGTCTTCCATCGACTCCGGTTTGTAGTGATCGTAGATCGCAGTCGCGACCTCAGCCTGCACCTCGGGACGAATATCATCGTCCAGCGTTTGCACGCGCGCATACAGCCCCCCGACAATTCCCTGAAGCTCGGTAAATTCCTTCACCAGCTCGGTCGTAAGATCAGTCTTCGCGAGAAGCGCGGCTTTGTGCACCACACCCGGCCGAATCGCCATTCCACTCTGCTTGACCGTTTCCGACAGCCAGCTAGCCAGACGCTGCACCCGCAGCGTCTTTTCGTAATAGCTACCCAGGTCTTTCTGAAATGTAACGTGCTTCAGTAGCTCAACCCGCTCCCGCAGGTTTTGTTTCTGATCGGTCTGCCAGAAAAATCGCGCGTCGTTGAATCGAGCCCGCAGCACTCGTTCATTGCCATGCCGAATCAGCCCGTCGGAATCACCGTCCGTGTTAAGCACCGCCAGAAAATGCGGCAGGAGTCGGCCGTTCGCATCTTCGATCGCGAAATACTTCTGGTGATCGCGCATGACGGTTACAAGCACTTCATCAGGCAGCGCCAAAAACTCCGCATCGAAGTTGCCTAAAATCACCGACGGGAACTCCGTGAGATTAACGACAGTCGCCACCAGCGGCTTATCTTCACGCCAGCGCGCACCGGGAATCGTTCGGGTGGCGGCATCGAGCGCCTTGCGAATCACCTGCTCCCGCTCAGGAGCGCCCAGCACCTTCGCAGCACGCAGCGTCTCCACATAAGTCGCAGGCCGGGCAATCGTCGCACCTTCGCGCGCCAGCATCCGATGCCCGCGCGAGGTTCTTCCCGCCCCAACCCCGAACACCTCCATCGCAACAACATCCTCGTCAAGCAGCGCCACCAGCCACCTCACCGGCCGCACAAACACCTCGCCGCGCTTCCGCCAATACATGTTCTTCGGCCAGTAAAGCGAGGCAATCTCCTTCGGCAGCGCCTCCGCCAAAATCTCCGCCGCGGGTCGTCCCTTGCGTCTTACCGTCGCGCCCAGATATTCACCTTTGGGGGTGGTCACGCATTCAAGCGCACCAACGTCGACTCCGACTTTCTTCGCAAACGCATGCGCCGCCGGAGTCGGCTGACCATCTTTGAACGCAACCTGCGCCGAAGGCCCCGTAACCTGCTCGGTAATATCCGGCTGGGCAAGTGGAACGCCCGGAGCTATCACCGCCAATCGCCGAGGAGTATCAAGCCACGTAATTGCTTCGCCTGCCACAAGCCGCTCGCGCTCCAGCAACGCACCCACACGCTCGCGCAGCTCGACCATCGCGCCGTCAATCATGCGCGCGGGAATTTCTTCGCACCCGATTTCAAGTAAAAAATCTGGCATATCTTTTGTCGTTCGCTAATTATCGTTCGCTAAAACGCTCTGTCATCCTGAGCGCAGCGCCTGCGAGCGAAGCGCTGCAGCCGCGAAGCCGAAGAACCCCAGCACATCGGCATCTACCACTACGGCGTAAGGGAATTCTCCCCGCGCACTCAACCCGTCGGTGGCTACGTAAGCACCGGAGCAAGCGCACCCTTCTTCTCGCGAACCGGCTTCGCCAGCCGCTCACTTTTTTTTTCCAAACCGTATTGCTGATCAATCCAGGCCTTCGCAATCCCAACCGCCAGCGCGCGCACGCGAGCGATCACGCCGACGCGCTCAGTCACGGAAATCGCTCCACGCGCGTCCAAAATATTGAAATAGTGCGAGCACTTCAGGCAGAGATCGTAAGCCCCCAGCAGCGGAAAGCGAGCCTTCTCACGCGCAATCCCATCACCTTCGATCTTATCCTTGGTCAAAGCAGCATAGCGATCCAGCAGCGCCTTGCACTCCGCCTCGCACAACTCAAAATGCTTCCACGCGCTGGCCACATCGGCATCCTCGAAGTTGTAAGTCGAAAACTGCTGCTCATCCGCCAGCCGCACATCCCCATACTTCACTTCCCTACTCGTCTCCGGATCACGCGCCCAGACAATGTCATAGATGGAATCCACATCCTGCAAAAACGCGCACAACCGCTCCAACCCATAAGTAAGCTCAGCCGAAATCGGATCGAGATCCACCCCGCCGCACTGCTGGAAATAAGTAAACTGCGTGACCTCGAGCCCGTCCAGCATCACCTGCCACCCGATTCCCCACGCCCCCAGCGTCGGCGACTCCCAGTTGTCTTCCTCAAACTTGATGTCATGCTGCCGCAAATCAATCCCAATCGCCCCGAGCGACTCCAAATAAAGTTCCTGCACATTCTCCGGCGGAGGCTTCAAAATCACCTGCAGTTGCATATGCTTGAACAACCGATTCGGATTCTCCCCATACCGTCCATCCGCCGGCCGCCGCGAAGGCTGCACATAAGCAACCTTATAAGGGTTCGGCCCAAGCACCCTCAGAAACGTCTCGGGAGCCATGGTGCCCGCGCCTACTTCCACGTCATAAGGCTGCTGAATCACCGCTCCGCGCGCGGCGTAGAACGCCTGGAGCTTAAGAATCAACTCTTGAAACGTCAGCGAATTGGATTTTTGTGGAGTCACAGGTCTATTCGGAAGCGAAACTTGATTCATTAATTGTAATGGAGGCAACTCGAAGCCGTCAGCTAGCTGGGAGGGAACATTCTCCAGCGATCTATGGAACTCGGAAGACAATCTGCGCCCGATACGGCACAGGTTTCCCATCCAACACTAGGCGGCCGAACCGCCACTTCCCAATCGCTTGCATTCCGGGCGACGAAAGATCACTCGGGCCTTCACCACTAATCGTCTCGATTACGTTTCCTTCCTCATCCACTGCCACCCAGAATATGTGGCTGGAGCCGGAAGCCAGTCCGGAAGGAAACACCGGCTCAACGACATGGGTAGCCAGCTTACGGATTTCCTCGTCCGTCAGAGGTTCAGCCGGACCATAGGCTCGAGTGTTGAAATCGAAGTTCAAAACTCCCTCGGCCTGCACGGCGACGCCATCTTGCAAGGTCGGTTTGAACTTCCACTTCTTAATCTGCCGGCGCGCCACATCATCTGCCCGCTCGGCCGAGATGCTCAATGGCAGTACCTCTTCTACCGTTCCCAGCCGGTCAATGGACACATAGTAACTCGTCGTCCCGCTGGTGGCTCCATCCAGCACCTGAGGCCAGATAATCTTGAGAGGTTGCAGAGCCATGCTTCGCAGTTCAACTTCGGGCAACGGCAACACGCCAATACGCTGCGATCTCGGCGTCCCTTTCTCAATGTTAAAGAGCGCCGGATCCGGCTTCTTAAGGTCGCGCAGTTCCGTGACTTCGGACTCGTAACTATCGCCGTGGTCTACGTGATAAACGAGAATGCGCGCCACTCGATTGCCGTGAAAATCGCGATAGTCTGTGAAATCCACTGAATGTCCCGCTGCCCCAATGCTCTCCTGCAATCCAAAACGGCTGGTCATGCACATCGCGTGATTGACGCCGAAGCACAATCGGCCAGATTCGTCCGCCATCCCATTTGCCTTGGTTTGCAGCCGATCACCCGGCCTGACCGCATCGAGCACCACCTTGGGATCGACCATCGCTGTCACCAGTGTCCGCGACCACAGCGGAAAATAATCATCAGAGTCCTGCTCAAATACCTGGTCGCCATTCACAATCAATGTCTGCGAGAATTCCGTTTTCGATCGGATCGTGCGCCGCCATTTGTCAGGAGCCATCCAGAAAATCTCGACGTCGGTCTTCGAATCCGGATCACCCCGCTCTGTGATTTCTGCTTTGAGGTGAAACGGCCGACTCCCCGGACCCGTCAAAGTCGCCTGCACAATGGTCGGGGTCAGCGGTGCGGGAGTGGAAGTCGCCCAGCTCTGTGCCACCAATAGGAGGATCGTCCCAAGTCGGAGATATATTCCGCGTGACCACATAAGCCATCCTCTCTCGAAGATCACGCCAGCAGAATCGCGCCGGGTCTTCTGATGCGTGAACAGCATCGTCTGCAAAAGCCGCTAGCAACGACCGTGTAGGAAGAAGTATCCAGTACTACTGGCTCATCTTCTCCAGCATCCCCGCCGTCACCAGCTTCTTCTCAATATGCCGTTCCAGAATCTGGATCAAAAACTTCCGCAAATCCGCGCCCAGCACCTTCGGCCACTCAATCCCCGCAAACTCCGATGCCCGCGACTTCAGCATCTGCGCCGCAATCTTGCGCGACTCCGTCGACATCTCCGACGACGCAATCCTCTTATCGTCCCCGCAAACCAGCCCGTCAGCCAAAGCGTGCCAATAAGCCCGCGTTCCATTCAGCGGGCGCCCGCACACCGCGCACTCCGCAAACTCCGGCAAAAAGCCCATCAGCCGCGTCATCCAAAGCTCGAAATAAGTGACCGGCATCCATAATGCCGAACCGCGCAACTCCGCAATCACCGCCAGCGTCAGCCGAAACACGGCATCGCTAGCCTCGCGATCCGGCATTAACTGATCCAGCAACTCCGCCACGTGCGCCAGCGCTGTGGCCCGCGCAAACGTCACTTCGCCGGACATCGGCGACTCGATCACCTCGCACGAATCAAGCCGCACCAACTCCTGCCGTTCGCGTTCGTCGTAAACCGCCCGCACATACGTCAGCGGCTCAAGCGCGCCACCAAAGCGGCGTTTCGACTTCTTCGCCGCCCGCGCCACGCCCTTCACCTTGCCTTCGAGGCGAGTAAACAGCGTAACCAACAGATCCGACTCGCGCAGCGGATACGTGCGCAGAACGATCGCTTCCGACTCCTTCAGCGCCATGGGCCAAGGTTAAAGTTCGATTGTAATGGATGGGGCAAGCTGTCAGCCATCAGCCGTCAGCCATCAGGAAAATCTTTTTTGTGTGACGAAGCAAAGTTGACCGCGCCAGAAAACACAAAGGCGCAAGCCTGATAAGGCGTGCGCCAAAGGGGGTTGCTCTACCTGACGGCTGATGGCTGACGGCTAACAGCTATCGTCCGAAGTATTTCGCGTTGCGCTCAGTAAACGCGTTCCACTTTTCCGGTAGGTCATCAAGGGCGAATATCGCCGATACCGGGCAAACCGGAACACAAGCGCCGCAGTCGATGCACTCGACCGGATCGATGTACAGCATCTCTTCGGTCGCGTACTTCTCGGAATCCTTCTTGGGGTGAATGCAGTCCACCGGGCAAGCGTCAACGCAAGCAGTGTCTTTGGTACCGATGCAGGGCTCGGCAATTATGTATGCCATTTCTTCAGTGCTCCTAGAACTCGGCAGGGTAACAGAACCTATGGAAAAATTGTAGCAGGAATTTTTGCCCCACGTGCCGTGAAAAACGTTACCGGGTGCCACTCCTCAGGAGGGATCCTCAACTTCCGCTGATTCCCACGAATTTCCTCGCTACCCTACCCGCCCGCGCCCTGCGCCAGCACTTCAGCCGTTTCTGCCTGCGACGCTGCCCCCGCCACAATCCGCGCCGGCGCACCACGCCACGCTCCCGGCTTGAATCCGTCTCGCACCAGCCTGAAAATCGTCCGCCGATTCTGCGCAATCACCTTAACCCAAGCCATCTTCCCCATCATCGGGAAGTAAATCCCGCGGAAGCAAAGCCGCGCCAGAAAGATATTGACCCGATACCCCAGCGGCTGATCTTTCAACGAATCGACCGCCGCCGCCAGCGCCTGAGGACTATAAGCCTCCGCCCACCCGCGATTCACTTCGGCATGCGCTTCGTCGATCGTCATCTTTAACGGCGTGTGCGCCATGGCAAAGGGAATAAACTCCTGCCAGTGCTTGGGCCGGGTCAGCCGCCCAGCCTTTTCCAGCCGCTTATATAAAGGAGTAGCCGGCAGCGGAGTCAGCAATCCAAAAATCGGCAGCCCCGGCGGCCACGTCTTGACCTCGCCCAGCGTCCGATCCGCAACTCCAACCGTGTCGTTGTCCATGCCAAAAATAAACGACGTAATGGCATACACATTCCGCGCCGCCAGCCGCTCCAGCACCGCCGCATACTCGCCCGGCTTGTTGAATCCTTTGTTCACATCTTTCAGATTTGTCGGATCGATCGACTCCATCCCGATGAAAACCCACTTCCCTCCCGAAGCCGAGATCAGGTCCACCAGTTCTTCGTCGCGCAACAAATTCGCGCTGATCTGCGCCACCCAATGCACCTGCGCCCCCGCCGCAATAATGTCGCGCAGCAGAGACTTCGTCCGCTTAATGTTGATGGCAAAATTATCGTCAATAAAGAAGACTGCCATCTGCCCCTTTTCCTTGCGGGCGCGCGCCTTCAACAAAAGCAGTTCATTCACCACGCTTTCATTAGTGCGAAAGCGAATCGAGTCGCCGAAAAACCCAGTCACGGTGCAGAACTCGCACCCATACGGGCAGCCCCGCCCGGATTCAACCGGGATAATGCGAAACGATCCCCAGCCTTCCCCAATCTTCTCCAGCAGCGGCATCGCCGACTTCGGCACCAGGTTGAACTGTTTCAGATCAATCGACTGCCACGGTATGACGGGATAGTCCTTGAGCGACGGCTTGCTCTCCTGCCCAAACGCATCCACCGGAGCATAAATAGCCTTGAGCTGACCCCGAGCCGCATCCTCAACAATCCGAGGCCACGTAGCATCGGCCTCGCCCAGCGCAACCGCGTCAGCGTGCTGCGGACCTCCATCGCGCCCCAGCGCCTCATCGGCCATCTCAGTGACGTGGGGCCCACCCATCACCACCGGAACTCCCGTGGCCCGGACCGCATCCGCCATGCGATACGCCTTCGCGACCATTCGCGTCATCGCGCCAATGCCGACCAATCCAATCTTGTTGTCGCGCACGTATTGCGCGATACCCGCTTCGTCCATGGGAGAAGCGTTGCCATCGATCAGCAGCACTTCATGTCCCGGCGGCGTCAGCGCCTGCAGCAGAAACATCCACAGATGAGGCATGAAATTACGCGTAACACC